>CALVAO010000004.1 GCA_944325515.1 Candidatus Gastranaerophilales bacterium
ATCTCTGACATTATTTGGAAAGTTTTATTTGCTGATTAATTGTAAATTTTTCGTTACAATCAAGAGAAATATCTACTCAGCTTCCATTCTCCTAATTTGAGGGATAATTAACTTCTGTTGTATTAACCCTGTCGCAGCCATCAATTTGTGCGGGCAAATTCATTGTTTTGGGAAGGTCCGCGCTTTTTAGTAAGGCTTTAAAAGTTTGTTCATTAAAAGTACCATCTGCGTTATAACTTAATGCTTTCTTGAGCCTTCTAATAGCACCGTTTTCACCAAGTATTCCGAAGTCTTCTACAAGATTAGGATAGAATGTCTCTACAATGTCTTTCCATGTATCTCCGCCTTTTGGTTTATATGCTATTTCATCTTCTTTATCTTCTTTTACTACAGGCGAACAATCTTGCTGCACTCCTTCAGTCACTGGTGTTTCTGATTTTACAAATCCCATAATTTCTGCACAGTCCTCTTCAGAAAAATTTGCTTTTTCTTTTGCAAACATCGAATCAAATATACTTTTTTCTGCTTCTGTATTTATGTAACCATCGGAATTCGTTTCACCTCCTGCAGCTTTTACCCGCGCTTCTACTCTGCTAATAAATTCCTTACCGATACCAAAATTTTCCATGATCTTGTTCCTTTCTATTTTAATTAAGTTGTATATCTTGCACCATTTTGCATAAAATGATGCAAGATTAGTAAATAACAAAATAGGAGTGTAATACAACAATGAAGAGTACAGTACACAAAAAACCACCATAAGTTCTGAATAAAACGAATAACAAAAGAAGCTAAAGTTATTTTGTGCCAGCATGGCTAAATAGAACAATAATAAGCTCTTTTAAAAGCTGTAAAGCAGTAATATGCATCATTTTATGTATTTTGGTGCATAAAAATTTTTCTTATTTTCTTATTTCTTACTTACATTATTGTTTACGGCATTCTTGTTGAAAACTTTAGGATTTTTAAGAGAATTGTTACAAATCTTTACAACGTATATTGGGCACATTCAAGAAGCAATCGCAACATTCAGAATAATAAATATGGGTTGGATTTTTCATCCAACCCATATTTATTATTTATTTTCGATTTTAATTTTCAACTTTCTTCAATGTCGGGAATGCAATTACATCTCTTATTGTCGGAGAGTTCGTAAGCAGCATTACGAGCCTGTCGATTCCCATTCCCATACCGCCTGTCGGAGCCAGACCATATTCAAGAGCATTTATGTAATCTTCATCAATAGACATAGCTTCTTCATCTCCGTTTGCTTTCGCCAGAGCTTGAGCTTCAAAGCGATAACGTTGGTCTATCGGATCTGTTAGTTCAGAAAACGCATTTGCTATTTCCCAGCCATTTACACGGGTTTCAAATCTCTCGGTTAAGCGGTCATTATCTCTATGAACTTTTGCAAGCGGTGAGATTTCTCTCGGGTAATCAATAATATGAACCGGCTGGATTAGAGTAGGTTCAACAGTTGCTTCAAAAACTGCTTCCACAATCTGCCCCCAGTTCATTTCTTCATCAACTTCTATATGCATTGCTTTTGCTCTATCATAAGCCTCTTTTGCCGTAAAGAACTCACCGAAATCAACGCCGGTCATTTCTTTAATAGAGCCGAGCATTGTTTTTCTATCCCACGGCGGGGTTAAATCAATTTCGTTTTCTCCGTACTGGATTTTAGTTGTACCCAAAACTTCCTGCGCAACATAAGCGACAAGATTTTCTGTCAAAGCCATCATTTCATTATAATCCACATAAGATTGGTATAATTCAATCATAGTAAATTCTGGGTTATGGCGAGTATCAATACCTTCATTTCTAAAGCATCTTGAGAGTTCAAAGATTTTTTCGCTTAAACCGCCAACCATAAGTCTTTTCAAGTGAAGTTCCGGCGCAATTCTTAAAGTCAAATCCATATCAAGAGCATTGTGGTGAGTAATAAACGGTCTTGCGTTAGCACCGGAAGCTTGAGTATGCAGCATAGGAGTTTCAACTTCCAAAAAGCCTTGATTTGTAAGATATTCACGAACCTTTTGAATAATTAAACTTCTTTTTCTAAATGTATCTCTTGTTTTTTCGTTTACTATCAAATCCACATATCTTTGTCTGTATTTGGTTTCTGTATCAGACATTGTGTGATAAGATTTTAACTGCTCTAATTTTTCTTCACTGATTTGTTTGTTAGGAAGCGGAAGCAATGATTTAGAGAGCATTTTAAAAGTTTTTGCTTTTATTGAAAGCTCCCCTCTCGGTGTTCTTCGTATTGTTCCAGAAAAACCTAAAATATCCCCGATATCAACAAGTTTAAGTGTTTTAACCATTTCCGGATCCATATTATCTTTATGAGAAAAAATTTGGATTTTACCCGTTGCGTCCATAAGATCAATAAACATTCCTGAATTTCTTATTGCCATAACCCTGCCTGCTACGGAATAGAAATCTTCTGTTTCTTCTCCTGCCGGAAGGTCTTTGTACTTATCCTGCAAGAATTTTGCATCAGCGTCCTTATCAAAGGAATAAGGATATGGATTAATCCCTTTATCCGCAAGCTCTGCAAGTTTTTGAATCCTTGTTTGTCTTATAGTTTCTTTAGCCGAAATAGGCTCTTTTGTTTGTTGTGTCATATTTAAGTCCTCATATTTATATATTCAATATTTTAACATAAATATATTTGTGCAAAAATATAACTATGAAGATTTTACCATTAGTTGTTAATACAAGTAAAAGCATAAAAGAAACTACGGTTAGAGTTTCAAAAGCCGGGAAAAACGGGTATGATATAGGCTTACGGACTTCTAAAATTTATAAAAAAGGTGATACCGCAACACTTTTAAATATAAGCCGGTGTGTTGGGCGAAAACTAAAACAAGAAACAACTATAGATGACCTGCCCATCGTAGCAGGAGCAATTGGAATGCTGATACCATTACCGCTGGCAAGCCCGGCACTTCTTGCACTTGGCAAGGTCGTTCAAGTCATTACTAAACGTATGAAAAACTTTAGGCACACAAAATAAAAGGATTATGAATTCAAAATTTCTTCCGCACTTCATAAAGCTTAATAAAGTAATTTACAAACAGGCTTATATTTGTTATACTCAAATAGTAAATAGTTTCTTAAAAAAAGAACGGTACAATTCCCGTTCTTTTTTTATTCAAAGGGAGAGTACAGCCCGAAGGTGAAATATGAAACAGGACATTAACAGACATGAAATATTGGAAAAAATTACACCACTCATAGAAAATACAGCTATGAGGTATAATCTTATACCTATTGAGATTGAATTTATTAAAGAAAATCACAAATGGTTTTTAAGAATATATTTATACTCATATGAAAAAGATATTACGCTTGATGACTGTGAAAAAGTTACCAGAAGTCTTAACGACTTCCTGGATGAGTTAATACCTGTAAAATACTATCTGGAAGTATCTTCTCCGGGGTTGGAAAGAAAGTTTAAGTCTGATAAAGAGTTTATTATATTTAAAGGCAGACGAATAAGTTTAAAATTAAAAACCCCTCTGGAAGGTGAAACAGAAAAAATCTTCAAAGGAGAAATATTGGATTGGAATGAAACAGACGGCTTAAAATTTTTAAGGTTTGAAGATGGAGAAGAATTAATAATACCTAAATCTAATATTCAATCCGCAAAATTATATATTGATTAATTGCAGAAAATAGAAAGGAAAATATAATGATTAAAATTGGAACAGCATTATTTGAAGCTTGTGAAGAGCTGGAAAGAGAACGTGGTATTTCAAAAGAAGTATTAATTGCATCATTATGTGATGCGATGGTTGCTGCATATAAAAAACATATGCACGTAAAAGATGCCGCTAATATTGAAGCTATATTGGATGAACAAACCGGTGAAATTGGTGTATTCAGTACAAAAACAGTTGTTGAAACAGTGGAAGATCCGGACACTCAAATATCTCTTGAAGATGCAAAAGAAATTGATGACGAAGTCGAAGTAGATGATGAAGTTAAAATTGAAGTCACTCCGGAACAATTTGGCAGAATTGCTGCACAATCTGCAAAACAAGTTATCACCCAGCGCATACGTGATGCGGAAAGAAATAATATTCTGAACGAATTTCTTGAGAAAAAAGGAACATTAACAACAGGTATTATTCAGCGTGTAGAAAACAGAAATGTTATTGTAAATATTGGCAAAACTGATGCTATTATGCCGCAAAGAGAGCAAATACCAAGAGAATACTATAAACCTGGTAACAGAATAAGAGTATTTGTTTTAAACGTAAAAGAAACAAACAGACTTCCGCAGGTAATTGTTTCACATGCACATCCGGAAATAGTTAAAGAATTGTTTGAACTTGAAGTTCCGGAAATAGAAGACGGTATTGTAGAAATTAAATCTATTGCCAGAGAAGCTGGATTTAGAACAAAAATTGCAGTTTGGTCAAATGATCCGGAAGTTGATTCCGTTGGCGCCTGCATTGGTCCGAGAGGTTCAAGAATACAAACAATTGTTGGTGAATTGAAAAACGAAAAAATCGATATTGTAAGATGGTCACCGGATCCTGTTGAATACATAGTCAACGCAATATCTCCTGCCAGAGTCGTTTCTGTTGATATTATGACTGATGATGAAGAAACAAAAGATGCTTTAGTTGTTGTACCGGATGATCAGTTATCACTGGCTATCGGCAGAGAAGGACAAAATGTCAGACTTGCTCATAGATTAACCGGTTGGAAAATTGATATCAAGAGCGTTTCTCAAATGGAAGATGAAGAAGCTGCAAACAATTCAAATTATGAATATCACGAAGAACCGGATGAAACTGAAGAGGAAAGGGCTGTTGATTCAGACGAAATTCAAGAAGAAATTGAAGAAGAGATGAATCAGCAGGAACTTGATGAAGAAGATATTCAAGCTGAAGAAATTGAAGATGAAACTTCTGAAGAGGAATAATAAAGATAGTTAAAAAACCGGAGAAAAATTCTCCGGTTTTTTTATTATATTGAATTACCATTTTGCCATCATTTTCTGAATCCATAAAGGTATATTTTATAAAATTTTTTTCAAAGTTTATTGTACAATTTTTTAAAGTTTGCTTAGGTATCCATTTTGCAGTTTTGCACCAATATTTTTCATAAACAAATACACACGGGCATTTTTTAATCCAATAATGGTGCAATTACTACTAAGACGCCCTTGCCTGAGCCCGTTCAGACAATTGTGTGTCATCTTGAAAGCGTAGAAAATCGGGGGTAAATGAGGGGTAAATGAGGGGTAAATGAATGAGAAGAGTAAGTAATATTTTCTTCCTTTTACCCCCGATTTTCAAGCTGTTCAAGATCTTATCGGATATAAGGCAGATTCTTCCAACCGGTATGATGCTGAAACGCGCCTTAGACTATTGTAACACCCTTTAAAAAATACCACTTTGTCGGCTTGTTCAGCATGACAGTTAAAAAAATAACTCTAATGTAACGCAATACATATTATGTTACATTAGGACTCTAATTTTATGGCTAAAATTAGTATAATATCTGGCATTTTTACTTATTGTTGCTTTCTTTCTCTTTTTTCGCATTAAAAGAGAAAGAAAGCGACAGAAAGAAAGAGAAAAGAAACGGCTGTTTTCAATGCCCTTAAGGGCATTGATTTAGCCCTCCAGTGCTTGACCGGCAAGCCGGTTTTCTTTCGCTCACTATCGATGCTCACGCATCACGTCCACGGCGTACGCATTGTTAGTACATTGTACTTAGATTACATTAGACCGTAAAATTTTTCTTAAAGAGCAGCAGGGTAGACTAAAGTCTACCCTGCAAGTTATTATGTTTTTCTACTTAAAACGGTTTCTGGATTACTATACAACCCTATAGAAAATACGGCTGATAGTGTCCTATTTTATATCAGACTTACTGTTAGATTCTTCTTTAACCTTTAACTCGGCGTCACGTGCCTTCATCATTGCCTGTATAATTTTATCATCCTGTGCCTGTTTCTTTAAATCAGCAAAAACAGACTTTAGTTCTTCGTCATTTAATCCTTGAGGCGATTTCATGCAAACAACAAGTCTTTCTTTTCTAAAAGTGAAGTAAGAAGCTAATATAATACCCCAGAGCAAGATTCCTTGCAACAAACCTATCGAAGGCATATTCTCTACATAATTAGCAGTAATGTTCCATATGTGCATAGCTACAAGTCCAGGGAAACCTATAAATCCTGCTATTAGGCAAGATATAATCATACCAGCAATTACCAAGCCTTTGATTCCTCGAATTTGAATTATATTAAGATTTTTTTTCATTCACTTCACCTATCATTTTAAGAAAGTCATCCTCATTTAATATTATAACACCTAAATTTTGAGCTTTGTCTAATTTTGAACCGGGATTTTCTCCCGCAACTACGTAAGAAGTCTTTTTAGATACTGAAGAGGAGGTCTTTCCGCCCATGCTCTTAATTTTTTCGCCAGCTTCATCTCTGGTCATTGTTTGCAATGTTCCTGTTAAAACAAAAGTTTTTCCAGCAAGTTCATTTGTCCGAATTCGAATATTATTTTCAAAATTAAACCCTAACTCTGTAAATTCTTTCAACATCTCTATATTATCAATAGAATTGAAAAATTCAAACACACTTTTAGCTATCTTATCTCCGATACCATCTATATTTGCAAGCTCTTCTGCAGTAGCACTCATTAAGCGCTGCAAAGTGGGGAATTCTGCCGTTATAATCTCTGCCGTTTCCTTCCCGACATGTCTTATTGAAAGAGCCGTAATAAATCTACTAAAAGGGCGCCGTTTGCTTTCTTGAATAGAATTATACATATTTGAAGCTGATTTCTCTTTTACTAAATCCAGTTTTAAGAAATCTTCTTCTTTTAATTTGTAGAAATCCACCGGAGATTTCACCAGCCCTAGAGAGAACAACTGTGTTATTACAGAAGGTCCAATAAAATCAATATCCATAGCTTCTTTGGATACCCAGTACTCAAGCTTTGCCTTTATCACTGACGGGCATTGTTCATTAGAGCAATACAAATTAACTTCTCCTTCCTTTGCTATAAGAAGAGAATTACACTCCGGACATGTTCTAGGCGGTTCATACACAGGGAGCTCTTTGTGCTCTTCACTATCAAGAACTTTAATCACTTTCGGAATAATTTCTGCAGCTTTTTTTATCAAAACTCTGTCGCCAATCCTTATATCAAGTCTTTTTATCTCATCAAAATTATGCAGGCTAGCCCTTGAAACAGTACTGCCGGCAAGTAATACAGGCTCTAAAACTGCAACTGGAGTAACTGCACCTGTTTTACCGACTCCAATTTCTATATTTAGAAGTTTAGTCGAAATTTCTTCCGGCGGGAATTTGAAGGCTGTTGCCCATTTAGGAGCGCGGGAAGTAAAACCGACTTCTTTTTGGAATGCAAAATTGTTTACTTTTATAACAACCCCATCCGTTGCATAATCAAGATTAAACCTTTTATTTTCCCATTCTTTACAAAATTCTATTGCCCCTTCAATATCTTTCACAAGTCTAATATTAGGATTCGTTTTAAAACCTATTTTTTTGATAAACTGCAGACTATCCCAGTGAGTAGCCGGTATTGTTTTAGCTTTTTCTACAATCGCCGTATATGTAAACATAGATAAGTCACGTTTTGCCGTAATTGAGCTGTCTAGCTGTCTTAAAGACCCTGCGGCAGCATTTCTTGGATTAGCAAATGGTTTTTCTGCTTCGGCATTTAACTTTTCAAATGAAGATACCGGCATATAAATTTCTCCACGTACATCAATATCGGCATCTTCAAAAAGTTTTAACGGTATTGCTTTTACAGTCTTTAAGTTTTGTGTAATTTCTTCCCCAACAATACCATTCCCGCGTGTAGCCCCTTTTACAAAATACCCGTCTTTATATGTCAAAGCTATTGCAAGTCCGTCAATTTTTAACTCACAAACAAGTTCGACATTTTCGCCACATTCTTTTGTTATCCTTTCATACCATTTCCTTAGCTCATCATAACTATAAGTATTATCAAGACTATAAAGCCGGTATTTATGTTTAACTTCTTCAAAACCGCTGCTGATACCGCCTACACGCTGAGTCGGACTATCAGGAGTTATATATTGAGGATATTTTTCTTCAAGTTCTTTTAATTCTGTAAATAGTTTATCATACTCAAAATCACTTACCAGCGGATTATCAAGTACATAATAATTATATGCAAGTTTATTTAGTTCATCTTTTAAAAAATCAATTCTCGCTTTTTCCATAATAACCTCTTATAATAGCAGCCATAATCCAGAAGGTAAACTGTATTTGCGGTCTGAAAAATACAGTATCAACAAATCCGTGAACTAATATACCGGTTATAGATACCAAAGCCGCCAGTATATATATATTTGAAAGATTTTTTAAAGCTTTATTGAGAATAAGTATTAAAAAGCCTAAGAACGCTGCCAAAGCAAAGATTCCGCTTTCAACAGCAGTTTCTAAATAAATATTATAGGCGCTTAAGGCATCAAATCCCGTCTTCATATAAAGCCCGTAAATTTCTCTAAAATTTTGATTACCGACACCTATACCTAATAACCAGTTGTCTTTGAACATATGCAAACAAGATTGATAAACATTAAAACGAAAAGAATTTGAGCTGTCACTTCTCATTGCAAAGATTGAAAAAATTCGCGCTCTTAAATTAGTTATGGACATTATTAGCAGAAAAATAAAGCTGGAAGCTGCAGCTGCAAGAATTGTAAAGATTTTTTTTAATTTTGGCTCAAGCATCCTGTAAATAACTGCACCAAGCACTATTAATTGGACAAAAAAACCTATATAAGCCCCTCTGCATCCTGTAAATATTAACGCTATAGATGCAAAAATTCCTAATGGCACTCCAAATCGTTTAGGGATAGTTATTAGAGCCGGAATACATGCAAGCAGATAACCACCGAAAAGATTCGGGTTATAAGGTTTTAATGTTCCATAAACACGAGTCATGACTTCTTCCGGATTTAATCTGGATGTATCCTGCCATCCGGAGATTTCTCCGACTGACACAAAGTTCTGGATAAAAGCGACAACCGTTTCAAACGCAACGCATGCTGCATACGCCCAAAATATGTATTTAATCTGATTTCGATTATCTTTAAAATAATGAACCAAAGCCACATAGAAGCCTAAGTATGTCAGCGTTTTAAAAAAACCTTTTAGACTCAAATAGAATAATGATGAACCAGCAACACTAACAAGAACTATAATAAAATATAGAAGTAAAAATTTATCTGCATTAGCAAGTTCAAATCTTTCATTCTGTTTCGTCAAAAGTTTAATAATTGTCAGAATAATTGCAAAAAGAGCAAAATATCCTATAATATCAGACTGTGCAAAAGTAGAGCTTAATATTACAATAAAAATATTCACTCCTATAAGCCAATCAATTTTTTGAAGAATTAAACTTTTTTCACTAATCGGCTTAAATATATTTTGAAAAAACGATAATACCGGATTTAAAAACATATCTATCCTACAAGATTATTAGCACCTGCATCTTCAACATTTACGCTAGAAGACACTCTTACATCAGAAATTGTTCCATTAAACTTATAATTTTCCCCTTCGAGAGTTACAGGAAGTCCCATTTTTATTTTATTACCGCCTACTACAGCGCCGTCTTTCGTAATCTTTGCCGTATCAGTAATCGTTACAATGGCATCATAAATAGCCGGCTGTGCAGGGTCATTTATCAAAATATACTGTTCTTTAGCTTTTTGAGATGCTATAGCAGTCTGCCTCGGCTGAGATGTTACTTTTAAAACATTCAATTCAGTATATGGGACATTTCTAATAGTTATAAAAGTTTTACCATTTGACTTTATAGGGAATTCATCACCAGTTACAGTAACACCTCTTAAAAACACTTGAAAAGTTATGGCGGAAGTAGCTTCAATTTGCTTATCAGCAGTTTGTCTAAAATGTTTCATTGTCAAAACTCCGACAATAAGAGCTGCAACAACACCTAAAACAATGATAATATCAACAATATTAAAATTTTTCATTAAGAAATCTCCTCCAATTACTCTTCTATTTCTATTTTGTTAGGAATTGAGTTTATAATCTCATCAATTGTTGTAGTGGCACATCCATATTGCTTAATAACGATACCTGCTGCTATATTGCCTATTATAGCTGCGTAGACAGGTTCTGCTCCAACAGCAAGAGCAAGCGTGTAAACCGCCGTAACAGTATCACCTGCACCTGTTACATCAAAAACTTCTGCTTTATTAAACACAGGGATGTGTGTATAATGATTGTTTTTTTCTATTACAACCATTCCATCAGCACCGCATGTTATAAGCACAGCTTCGCAGCCAGTCTTTTCCAGTAAAAGATTACCCGCTTTTAAGAAATCTTCTTTATTCTTTAAATAGAAACCTGCATGTTTTTGTGTATCCGGCAGATTAGGAGTCATTGACGTAATACCTTTATACCTGCTAAGGTCTTTTTGCGCATCAACAATAACTTTTTTATTATATTTATGAGCAATATCCACAATGCTTCTTACAACCTTATCCGTCAATGTCCCGATATGATAATCTGATAAGATAACAGCATCGTGTTCGGGTATGAGCTTTTCTGCTTCAGCTATCAATTTAAGTTCTGTTTCTGCAGAAAGCGGAGCATTAGTTTGTCTGTCAATTCGCACAATCTGCTGCGTTATAGAATGAGAACAAGAACCGGATATTCTGGTCTTTGTAATAGTTTTTCTTGTTTTATCTTTTATAAGCGAAGAGCAGTTTATACCGGCATCATTAAATGCATTAATCAAATCATTTGCTTGATAATCATCACCTATCACACCAATTACACTAACTTTGCCGCCGTTTATTTCAGAAACGTTATGGGCAGCATTTGAAGCACCTCCGAGAATATATTTTGTATGCGTATGCTGTAATATAAGAACAGGCGCTTCTCTTGAAATACGTTCAGTATCTCCGTATACCATTTCATCCAGTGCAAGATCACCGATGACAAGAATTTTTGCTTGATTCAAATTTTTAACAATACTTTTCAGTTTCTCTCTGTTTATATCCATACTAATCTCACTTATGATTGCCTTATAGCAAAATATCATATATAATATATTTATATCATACTACAAAAATGAAAAGAGAGTTAGAATGGTCGGAAAAAATGTCTTTAATGACAAAGACTCTATGGATATAAGTGAACTAGCTTCTTTAAATGAGGACATTTCACCGGAATTAATTGAGCAGCTGCAGCAAAAACTTGCTCAAGATGCCCAAAATCTAAGCGGTGAAAAAAAATCAAAAGACAATATAAGTGCAAGTTTTGATGAAAACGATGACACAACTCTTTTTGAAGAACCGCAGGAAGCACAAGAAGCTCAAAAAATACAAGAGACACCCGCTCAACAAGAGCAGGAAATCAAGAAAAAACCTATTAATTTAGAAGAAAACTTTGACGACAATTTTATAAAAAAATATAAAGCAAAGCTAAATAAGCAGCAAAACCTAACTAACGAACAAAAGGCACCAGAAGAAACTTCAATAAGCAGTGCAGCTTTTGCAGAAAATAATACAGAAAAAGAATCTGCTGCGGATAATAATATAGAAACTAAATCTCAAGGCAATATCACTGAAAGAAAGCTAACTGCAGAACAAAAGAACTATAATGACAGCCTTGATTTTCTGGACGGTAATGTTAAATATTCAAAATATGTCATTTATATTGACCCGCAAAATGTTGATTTTATAGAAAGTTTAACAGTAAAAGAACGTAAAAATTTAATCAACAGGATTTTACGTGAGCAGGACGATATTGCAATTACAAAACAGCGTTTTCGCATTATCCAAACAGTTATCAAACACGCTATTGTTGCAATATTAACAATTGCAATTTCAATACCGGTTATTTATATAACAATTAATACATCTCTGGAAGTAACAATAAATAACTACAGGCGTTCTCAATCTATTTTCCAGACACTGTACAAAGAAAAAGGCAAAATCACCCGTAATGTTAACCGTTAGTCATTGTCTGATTTGCCTAAAATCAAATCAGCAGCATTTTGACCCAATGTATAGCCGCCTATGGAAGCCAAAACAAAACCGATGCCTTTTAATGTTCCCGGAAGGAATCTAATTGATTTATTCAATACTTTTGTGGTAGAGCAATAATCTTTTAAAGCCTGTGCCTGCTTGTCTAAGAATGGATTTTTCTTATAATAACCTTCTCTTGCTATGGCGATTTTCTTTCCGGTTTCCGGATCTTTTGTTAACTTTGGCATTCCTATAAATCTTTTAGCGGCAGCCTCAGCTGTAAACATTGTCCCTAGAGCCAAACCTTCACTAACAGCAGCATCCAGTTTATCATCCGCACATGCAACTTTTACGGCACCCGTTGCTACTATCAGAGGATTTATATGGTCTGCTGTAAAATTTACAACCTTTCCGATACCATTAAGCATTTTATCACTCTTTGATAAAGCTTTTATTGATTCTTCTGCGCTTATAATTCCAGCTGCAAGAGCATTTTTCGACTCTTTAGCAATATTAGCAGCACCTTTTACTGCATTTGTAACCTGTCCTGCAGCAATATCAAAGTTCATAGCGCCAACAAACGGATTGTTTGAAGCCAATGCCTCAGCTCCGCGGTTTGCTCTTCTGGATGAGAATATACCGCTTGATGTAATTGATGGCATAAATGCTGAAATTGCTAAACCTGATGTCATTTACTGAACCTTCACTATACTATTAAACACACTGTATTTATATAAAGTATTTTGGTAAACAAAAATTGCATAAAAAAAGTAAAATTTTACAAAAGTTTACAATGCCAAAACGCCATCTGGCTTAGCCTTATAGCCCTATGCCTCTTCTGAAATTTCTTCTTCTTTTACAGGTTCTTTATAGATTTTCAGTTTAGTAATTCTAGCCCCGTCAATTTCCATTACAGTGAAGGTTAGCCCGTTAAAAGAAACTGAATCACCAACATTTGCAATACGACCTAATAATTTAACAACTAAACCAGCAATTGTATCTACATCGTCTTCTTCAAATAATGATTCTCGTAAATCAAAGAACTTAACAAGTTCATCTATTCTTAACATTGCATTAACAATATAAGTATTTTCAGCAACTTCTTTTATATCGGCTTCTGTATCTTCATCAAATTCATCCTGCACATCCCCGATAATTTCTTCTAACACATCTTCTAGCGTTATTAATCCGGAAGTACCGCCGAACTCATCGATAACCACAGCAATCTGACAATGCAGACGTTTAAATTCAATAATAAGATTATCAAGAGTCATTGTTTCCGGAACCAGCATTAACGGTCTTATTAATTTCTCAATAGAGTATTTTTCTTTTGTCATAGTAAGAGAATACAAATCTTTTACATGAATAAAACCGAGAATTTTATCAATATTTTCTTCATAAACCGGATATCTTGTATACTGGTTTTTAAGAGCAACTTCGTTTAATTCTTCGTATGAAATATCATTTGGAATACAAACCATGTCTGTTCTTGGTATCATAACCTGCTTTGCCATAAGATCGGAAAATTTAAACATATTATGAAGCATCTCAGCTTCTGTTTCATTTAATACCCCCTCGTTATAGCTTACATCCACAAGCATATCCAATTCTTCAGTTGAATGCACCAGTGAAGCATCTTCAGAATTAGCATGGCAGGCTGAGAGAATTTTATTACCGGAAACTTCAAGAAGCCATACAAATGGTTTAAATATTGTTATAAACATATCCATTGGTCTTGAAATCATAAGAGCAAGACTTTCCGGATGTCTTAATGCAATACATTTAGGCAGCTGCTCGCCTAAAAGAACATGGAAATAAGTCACAAGTACAAATGAAATCGGAACAGCAATCACATGAGCTGTCACCAGAGAATTTGATAACGGTAAAAGCCGTATGACCGGCTCAATCAATTGAACAATTGTTGCTTCTGCAACCCAACCTAAAGCAATACTTGCAATTGTTACACCGAGTTGAGCGGCAGCGAGCATTCTATTAACATCGTTTACAAGTTTTAGAGCTTTTTTAGCGTTAGAATTTCCCTCATTACACAACTGTTCCAAACGAGTTTTTCTAACCTTTACGAGTGAAAACTCTGCTGCAACAAAAAAACCGTTAACAAATAGTAAAAATAATATAATAAAAATATTTATAAATATGTCAGTTAGGTTCATTTACTCTCTAATTACCTTTAGAATTATACATTTAATTTTACAATACATAAGATTATTTTGCAATATTTTGCCCTGCATACTATAATATCACAACTGTCTGACAAAAATAATCATATAAAAGCAAGACATCGCATATAAAAGAGATTTCTCTTGTAATAAAATTGACCGGACAATAAAATGAGAAGTCATCTTGTAAGTTTCTGTCATCTTAAAAGCGTAGAAAGTTTCAGTAGGGTAGACTTCAGTCTACCTTATTATTTGGTAGACTAAAGTCTACCTACCCGACTTGCGGTATCTAATCAAAATTACAAACATTATTAACCCCTCCCCCCAGCCCCCTCCCACAAGGGGTGGGGGAAGATGCTTGCTATAAGTGGGCTGAGTGTGTAGGGTGCAAATTTTTGCACCAATATTTTTCATAAACAAATACACGCGGGTAATTTTTAAATCCAATAATTGTGCAATGAATTGCTCCCTACACCTTGAACTACGCATCTATTCATAATCACATACTTCATCTCTTTTTTATCACTTGACGGCTATTCAGCATGACAGTTATTGTCTGGTTAATTTCCGACTTATAAATCTTGTTATTTACCTACCAGCTATGATATTATATAGTCTATGAAAACAGGAGCATTTATAGTCCCGACAGGTATTGGAGCATCGATTGGAGGATTTGCAGGAGATGCAAGTTATTGGGCACGCAGATTTGCACAAAAAGCCCGATTAATAGTAAATCCAAACGTTGTTAATGCGGCGTGCTTCTCCGGAATTACGGAGAATATGCTGTATGTTGAAGGATATTCTTTAGATGAATTTTTTAAAGGTAAATTAAACCTAATACCTTCAAACAATAACAAAATTGGAGTGATTTTTGATAAATCAATTCCGCAAAATGTTTTAAATGTTCATATTAATACAATAAATGCCGTAAAAACTGTTTATGGGATTGATATAGCAGGCATAGAAATTACAAAAGAGAATGTCGGAATTGAATTTTTTATAGACCATTCTGGAATTTCTACAGGTAATGTAAAAAATCTTTCTACAATTAAAGATGCCGGAGAAAAATTAATTGCAGACGGTGCTGAAGCGCTTGCTATTGTCTGCAGATTCCCCGAAGAGCAGGGTGAAGATTATGCTAACGGGCTGGGTGTTGACCCTGTAGGCGGAGTAGAAGCAATAATTTCTCACTATATATCAAAAGAATTAGAGATTCCATGCGCACACGCTCCGGCATTTGATGATATTACGATTTCAACCAAAATCGTTGATAAACGCTGTGCTGCTGAATATATAACACCGACATTTTTGCCCTGCATATTGTTAGGACTAAATCAAGCACCTAAGTTTTCTAAAACAGAAGGGATAAATATCACGGATATAGATTTTTTAATAGTTCCGTACAATGCAACAGGATGTGTACCGGTACTGGAAGCTGCAAAGAGGGAAATAAAAACATTCGCTGTTAAAGAAAATGAAACAATTCTTAACGTAACACCAGTGAATTTTGCAAAAACATGTGTTATAATGGAAACGTACGATGAAATAATGGAGAGCTTTTAGTATGAAGAAAACAAGAAACATTTACCCTAAGTTACTGTTGCCAGCAGTAATCATTTGTGCAGTATGTTTTTGCACAACCCCAGTCCAAGCTATATTGCAGAATCATACTGTTGATACAGTATTAGACCATAGCACAGATAATACGTTATTGCATTATCAAAATAATGGTCTCGGTGGTGGAGGAGGCATCAGCAGTGATGGTTCAGCACCTGGTGATAAAAATCAAAATCATTACGAACTAGAACTGCCTAATAAGCCGTTGGACCCTAATGGATGGATAGATACAGATACAGATACGGATACAGATACGGATACAGATACGGACTCTAATAACGGCTCCAACCTCCCGAATGTTACGGGTGGTGACCCGACAGAACTTGAACCACCATCTGATAACGCCCCTGGATATAATATTCCGACCCAAAATGGTATAAACTATCGTATCAAACAATAAGGTATAAAGAAGATGAAACAATTCCAATACGGTTTTACTATGGCAGAACTGCTTCTTAGTATCGCAATTATAGGCGTTGTATCTGCTATGGGCATGACAATTGCAAAGCATAGTTCTGAAAAAGCATATAATCTGTTTTATTATAATGGTTATATCAATTTATACAATGCTATTGCTGATGCAAGAGCAGAGTCTAAAGAATCCAAAACAGATATTATGCAGCATGTAAACGCTATATTAAACAGAGATCCTAATGCAGAAGAAATTAATACACAGGACACAAGATATTTCAGAATTGATATGACAGTGCCGCAGGCAAAAACAAGAACTAATAACGGTCAAGCAACTGTCGGGTTATTATACATTAATGATGACACAAACGGCTTACTAGTACCACTTGTACCCGATAACGATAGTGTCCCGAATCTGCAGGACCGGAGGGATTTATTGCCAACATACATTGATAACGGTGTTGTTGGACGTACCAAAAGAATTGGGAACGCCTATGAATACGTTGCACCCGCATATTATTCATACAGAGAAGCATATTGCAGATTATTCAGAAATCAATCATTGACAGTTGATGGGATAACCGTTATTAGTTGCGTAGGTTTTCCGCTTGATAACAATGCTCGCGGATTCCTAAAAGTTGCGGATCCAAGAACTGCACGATAGTAAAATAACAAACTAACAGAGTCCGGAAATGAAGATCACTTCCGGACCCTTTTAGTTTTCCTTTTATGCAACTTAGTTTATTTCAAATTTACAGTATTATTTTTTGCTAAGAATTCTGTAACTTTTTCATTCAATGCCTGTTGTGATATTGCATTGAATACTCCAGGAGTTTGTGAAAGCTGTTTCACAAGAGTCGCCGGATCCATATGGTACATGCTGCCCAATTCTGCAAGCTTTGCATTAAAATCAGATTGAGAAACTGTTATCTTTTCTTCTTTTGCAATCTTATCAATTACAAGAGAATTTTTAACTCTTACAGCTGCATCTTCCTTTAAATCAGCCATAATTTTGTCATACCCTTGAGCTTCTACCGCCTGTTCCCAAGTAAAACCTTGCATAGAAAGCTTTTGTTTGTATTCTTCCACAAGTTGATCCGCTTCTCTATCAATCATAGACTGCTGTATGTCAACTTTTGCCTCAGATACAACTTTTTCAAAAACTGCCTTTTCAGAATTTGTTCTATCAATATCGGCCTTTTGATTGTCTAAGTATTTTTGGATATCAGCCTTTAAATCATCTACTGTTTTAAAAGGACCAATTTTTTGTACAAATTCATCATTAAGTTCCGGTAATACCTTTGATTTGATTTCATTTATTTTACATTTGAACACAGCCGGCTGTCCTGCAAGTTTTTTCTCATGATATTCCTGCGGGAAAGTGACATTGATTTCAAATTCTTCTCCCAGAGCTCTGTCTGACAGCTGTTCAGCAAATCCTGGAATAAAACTTGAATGAGCCAAATCTAACGTATAGTTTTTGGCATCTCCATGTTCAATCTTTTCACCGTTTACAAAACCTTCAAAATCAAAAACAACAGTATCATCAGCTTTTGTCTTTCTGTCAGTTACAACAACAGTTGCAGCGTGCTGCTGAAGCAGGCTGTCTATTGATTTTTGAAGTGCATCTTCCGGAGTCTTATAAGCTTCTACATCAATTGTTAAACCTTTGTACTCACCCAGAGTTACTTCCGGACGCAGTTCAAGTTTAGCTGTGATTTTTAAATCTTCACCGATTTTGTAATCATATGATTCTACATACGGTTGAGCGACCACGTCAAACTCGTTTTCTCTAATTACTTGAGAAAATATCTTTGGAAGAGCATTTTCTAATGCTTCATGTTTAATCCTTTCTTCGCCGATATTTTGCTCAACAATATTCCTCGGAGCCTTACCTTTTCTAAAACCCGGAATATTTAAGTATTGTGAAATGTGTTTTGCTGCATTATTATAATAATTTACAGCATCTTTTGCAGGTATTGTAATGTCTACTTTTACAATATTATCTGCTTGTTTTTCTACAGTTGTATTCATGCTTTTATCCTCTTTTCTTTGGTTTATTATAAAACTACTACAAACAGAGGATATATGCAACTTTATATAAAACCCGATTAGTTCTTGTCACAAATCTCTGTATAACTATCGGGTAAAAAATGTGACATTAATTTAACTGTCAAACTGAACAAGCCGGCGTGGAAGTTTTTATTTTACGGGTGTTACAACAATCTAAGGCGCGTTTCAGCATCTTACCAGCTGAAAAATTCTACTTCACATCCGGTAAGATCTCCTTCCCTGGATGGGGAAGGCTGGGATGGGGTGAATAGAACGACAACGCGCTTACTCTTGCAACAACTCCAATCAACGCATATTGAAATAAAATTAATCTTTCTATAGCATAAACTAATCCTAAGATATTACGAATAAGTTATAGTCAAGCAATGCTTGACTATAACTAAGTTTTTCCAAATATATTTGATAATAAATTGTTCTTTATTTTATTAAAATATTTTTTAAATTAAACTAATTTATACCGCCGAGTATCACCCCTGCACACTCCTTCCCCCTGGATGGGGAAGGAGTGTGCAGGGTGCAAAACCTAGGGTATCGGTTACAGCTGCACCTTACATTGATTTTTACCGAGCAGTTCTGCCCTGCGGGAGAGCTGCAGCCGTATTTGAGACTACGACGAAAACTACGGATGCAGTGAGGGGGCAGCAAGAATCCTATTTTATTCTTTCTGCCCCGACATATAATTTATACCAAACCTTCTTTTACGGCTTTTACTGCAGCCTGTACTCTATCATTAACGCACATCTTCTGCAAAATTGAACAGACATGAGCTTTTGCAGTATGAACACTAACTATCAATTCTTTGGCAATTTCAGTGTTGCTTTTTCCGTCTACCAAATGCTTAAGAACTTCAAATTCTCTTTCTGTAAGAGGAACACGACCTTCTTCAGAAGATTTATCTTTCAATATGCCTATTGTTTCCTGCTTTGGAAAAGAATCCAGAACTTTTCTTGCAATTACAGGATCCAGCCAGCAGACACCATTTTTTACGTCACGTATAACATCTGCAAGCTTTGAAGGGTCAATATCTTTTAAACAGTAAGCCATTGCTCCGGAGGATAACGCTGCTATTACTTCCTCTTCCCTGTCATGAGAAGTCAAAGCGATTACTTTAATATCTTTATTCATCTCTTTAACTTTAACTGTAGCCTCTATACCATTCATGCCGGCAAGACCTAAGTCCATAAGTACAATATCAGGTGTGTGCTGTTCTATTAATTTTAATCCGTCGATAGCGTTATCACTCTCTGCTACAACATTTATATCCTCATTTGAGTTCAATGCACATCTTAAGCCTACACGCGTTAGTTTAAAATCTTCTATTATAATTACGCTAATAGTCTTTTTTTCTGTACTTACTGCTGTTGTCATGTTCTAATCCTCCTAATGTTTTCACCCCTCTATTAAATAATAGTCACAATTCTTAGTACATTACCCAATTTACTAATATTTGACTATAAAATCTATGATATTTCTAATAGAGTAGTTGTCTTCAGCAATAAGAAATCTTTTGTTGGTCTTTTCTTTTACGTATTCCAGACTTTGTCCGTCTAAAAATAAGTTTGTGTATGGTTTTAGCATTATAGAAGGTATCGCAATATAATCTGCATCAACATCTTTGACTGTATTAATTAAATCTTCCGAAGTAATAAGTCCGGCTACAGTAATATTTGCCCCCCAGTATGTCGACACAACAGGTTTTGCAACACAGGTCAAATTATCAATTTTATTTAATTTATTACTTATATACTTAAACGCTGCTTCTGCGGCAACAGAGCAGGCAAAACATATTGCAAGCTTTTTACTGATTTTTGACGGGAGCTTAATACTGTCAAAATCATCTATAAGCATTCTTAAAGAACCAACACCGTCATCCAGCTGTGAAAAGCTGCCATAATAGGATTTTTTTGGAATATTTTCTCCAGCCAGAAGGAAAAATTCATCTGAACAGCACACTTTTTTATATTTTGAGGCTATTCTTATGGTTTCAATAGCTGTATTTTTATCTACTGTTTGCAGCTCCTCCTCTCTAAACTGGGTCACTCCTACAGGAACTATTGCCACAGAAAGTAGAGATTTCCCTAAAGAGCTTAAATCTTTCAAAGTACGTTCTAATTCTTCTCCATCATTTAGTCCGGGACATAAAACTATCTGAGCATGAAACGGAATATCCTGTTTTTTAAACCATTTCAAATTATCCATAATCTTCCCTGCATTAGGATTCCTAAGCATTTTTATTCTTAATTCCGGATTTGTAGTGTGCACGGAAATATAAAACGGTCCGAGATGCAGTTTTGCAATTCTCCTTTTATCTTCTTCTGTCAAATTTGTTGTTGTTATGTATGTACCTTGAAGATATGATAGACGGTAATCATCATCTTTTATATATAAAGACTTTCTTAATCCTTTTGGCTGCTGAGCTACAAAGCAAAAGATACAATTATTTAAACAGTGTTTTATTTTATCAAAAACTGCACTCTCAAAGATTATACCTAATTCTTCTTCATAATCTTTTTCAAGTTCAATTTCTTCTATCTCGCCGCTTTTCTTTTGTATTTCCAGTGTCATTTGCTCTGACTTGCAGAAAAAATTATAATCTATCATATCCTTGAGCTTGACACCGTCAATAGACAGTAGCACATCGCCTTCGCCTATTTCCAATTCTTCGGCTATCGAACCTTTTTCTACACCGCTAATCAGCGCAGACATGTCTAAATCCTTCCAATAGAGAAATAAAGTTTTTATACTCACAAATCATATTATTAAAAACCAACTCTTGATAGTAAGATAAATTTTGATTTTCCTGTTTATTCTTAGCTTCCATTAACAGCATCTCCGCTTTTGGCTTAAGTAAATTAAATAACCTTTGCTGTTCCTGTCCTGTTAATATATCTGCACATGCAAGCTTAATTCTTGATGCTGTCATAAATTGAATCGGGTTATCAAGCGGCTGAGATAGAATAAGATTTTTTAATTCTGCCTCGCCCTCCTTAGTTATGGAATAATATGTAGATGGTCTCCCGCCGGATGACATTGTTTTTTGAACTCGCACAAAGCCGCTTTTCTCCAAACGATTCAGAGCCGGCTTAATTGTTCCGTAGCTGGGTGTCGTAAATACAGAAAATAACAGCTTAATTTCTTTTGAAATTCCGTACATTGTCAGCGTTTTTCTGCTTAGTTCAAACAAAATCAACAGTTCTATCATATAGGAATTATAGCATAATTTAAAATTATTTAAAATTTCTTAATAATTCCGCAATTATTAGCTGTAATTTTACTTATTACATATAAAAACGGAGGCATAAAGATGAGTATAAGCATTATTGCTGCAGCGGGATGTCAAGTACAGCCAGAAATGAGTACGGCAGCTTCGCAAAAGAATAGACAAGAATCAGTTTTTGCGTCCAAAAGTTCTTCCCAACAGGATGAAGTAGTCAAAAATAATGATTACAAAAAAAATCTGGAGCAGGCGAAAAAGGAAAAGCGACTCTTTTATACCAAAGAAGAGAAATTTTTCTTCGGACTTATCACAAGAGAGGCTGAATATACTTATATTGCAAAAAGAAATGAAACAATTGCTGATATTAGAAAGAAATTTAATTTAAAAGATGGTGCTCTTCTTAAATGTAATTCCTGGATAGTTGATGCCAATGCACCTCTTCAAGAAGGAAAGAAAATATTTTTTTATGAGAAAGATATCAAAAAAAATAAATAGTCTAAATTAAATCCCCTTTTACTATAGCAATAAATTCGCGTGCGAGTTTTTCACTCCATTTTTGATTTATCTCCTGCTCTATTAAATCCAGAGCTTCATCTTTTGACATTGCTTCCCTGTAAGGTCTATTTTCCAACAAAGCAAAGTAAGAATCAATTATTAAGATAATTTGAGATTCAATAGGTATATCAGTTCCTGCTATCTGTTCCGGATATCCTTTTCCGTCCCAGTTTTCATGATGTTTTTCAATTATTGGAATTATATCAACGATATTAGCAATCGGTTTTAGTATCTCGCGGGCTGCTATGAGCGGATGGCGCTTAATATTATTTTTATCTTCTTCGGTCAGAGGTTCCTTTTTGCGTAAAAGTTCTTTTGGAAGCATTGTATTGCCTATATCATATAGCATAACAGCTATTTTTAGTCTGTCTATAGCTTCTTTTGACATATCAAATCTTTTCCCGAGCAAAGCTGCAATCTGCACTTTTTGTTTTACTCCGCCTGCAGGATGCTCCGGATTATATGTAGTAACAAGAGTATCCGCTACTTGATAAAGTTTTTCATTATTTATATTCATCTCTTGAAGCTTTTGGGTAAGCATATTTGAAGTATTTTCATCAAGAGGTATTCTGTGTTTTGAAAGAATATCAATAAAAGTATTTATGGCAACATCCTGCCAGGAAGTTTCATATGCCGGTTTCGCAATTGTTACGCGGTTTCTTCCATTGCGCTTGGACTCATACATCGCCTGGTCTGCAAGCTCAAGCAGCTCATCTATATCATCAGAGTGCTCAAGATAAGTTGCGACTCCCAGGCTGGCTGTAATATGTCCTATTTTTTCCAAATTTACTGCCTCAATAGCCTTTCTGATACGTTCTGCTGCAATACAGCCGCCAGCAGAATCTACACCTGGAAGAATTAAATTAAATTCTTCCCCGCCCATACGGGCTGCTATATCAATAGAACGGGCATTGCTTTTTAATACTTCCGCAATAGCCTTTATTGCCATATCTCCATAATTGTGCCCGTATTTATCATTAATTTGTTTTAAATGGTCTAAATCAAGCCCAACTACTGTAAATTTTTGATTCTGCCTTTCAGCACGAACAGCCTCTTTTTTTATAAATTCTTCAAAATAACGTCTGTTAAACAGTCCTGTCATGCCATCTGTTATTGCCTGTTCTTTAACAGCCTGGAATAAATCCGCTATTGTTATTGCCAGCTCTATCTGTTTAGCAAATAAACTTAAAAAATTTAACTCACTATCACTAACAGTTTCTCTGGATGAAAAAACTATCAATGAACCAAAATGTGTTTGCTTTGATGACAATGGCACTAAAATATAAGAACGCATCTTAGAGTCTTTTAAAAATGCTGTAAGATTTTCTTTGTCAATCTCTGGAATAAAACCACATATCAATTTTTCTATATTAGCCGATTGATATATTTGATTATTTTTAACAGCATTCCTTAACTCATCAAAATCCGGAAACAGCATATGATATTCTGTCACATCACATTTAAAATAATTATAAAATTTTACTCCCAGATCATCTCTTGAAGAAGCAACTATTTGCAAATATTGACCATTATTATCACTTTTTTGCTTTACTATAAAACTGTATAAATATCCAAGCTCACCCTGCAGGCTGTTTACTATAGCATTCAAAACGCTTGATAAAGGTTTGGAAGAATTCATCATGTCCCAAATATGCTGTAAAGTCAGCATTTGTTTATTTGCACGATCCAGTTCATTAGTTCTTTGTTTAATTTCCGCTTCTAATTTAGCGTTTCTTTCATAAACTTCAAGTAATGACTGTCTTCCTGAATATACAGAAGATTCAACTTGGTCCAATTTATTCTTAAAATTCTTAATACTATCGAAAAAACCCACAAGTACAACCTTTTAATTATTACCTATACAGTATAACATATTTTTCTAAAAAAATTAATAAATAAAACCTCCTTGGCGGGAATTGAACCCACGACCTTAGGCTTCGGAGACCTACGCTCTATCCAACTGAGCTACAAGGAGGTATATTAAAAGTTTATCACAAAATTTAGCAAAAAAATTTTTTAGCTGATTTATAATATTAAATGAAAGGAGTTTATATGAGAATTCAAGCAAATTACAGTTATTCGACGCATCCTATTATTAACACTTTTAAAAATATTAATAAAACAGAAGAAGAAATTAAACAAGAAGAACAAAAAATAGACAACGAAGAACGTGAAATAAAACGTCAAATTGACCAGCTGAACAGAGAACAGTACAAGCTTGATCAAGAGCAAAAAAAGCTTAATCGAGAAAAGAACGAAATTGACAAATTAACAAAATAATTACATATCCAGACCTAAATCAAGCGTAGGCGCTTTTGCTACTATAGCACTTGAGGATATAATGTCTACACCACAAGAAGCAATATCCGCAACCGTTGAGAGAGTCACATTGCCGCTTGCTTCTACTATTGCACTGCCATTTACCAATTTTACACATTCTTTCATTTCATCCAGCGTCATATTATCAAGCATAATAATATCCACACCGCAATTTAAAGCTTCTCTGACCTGTTCTATTGTATCACACTCTACTTCTATCTTATGGGCATGAGAAAGTTCCTTCTTTAACGTTTCTACAGCCTTCGTTAAAGAACCCGCGAATTTAATATGATTATCTTTTATCATTGCACAGTCTGCAAGATTAAAACGATGCAGCGAGCCGCCTCCGACCTTCACTGAATATTTTTCAAACTCTCTAAAACATGGAGTTGTTTTGCGGGTATCAACTATTTTTGCATCATAATTACCGATTGCACGCATATATTTATTAGTTTCAGTAGCAATGCCGCTCATCCTTTGTACATAATTTAATGCTGTACGTTCTCCCATCAATATATAACGCGCAGGTCCAGAAATATCTGCAATCTTATCACCTTTATGAATTATATCACCATCGTGAACATAAAACTTTACACTGATTTTAGGAGATAAAATTTTAAATACCATTTTAAAAACACTTTCACCGCAAAAAATCCCTTCTGCTCTAGTATTTAATTCACAGGACAAAACATCATCTTCTGATGTCAAATAATCTGTTGTTATATCCCCAAAACCAATATCTTCTTTTAATGCATTTCTTACATGCTCTTCTATAAAAAAATCATACAACATTACTAAGTAATCTCTCCTCCTGCTTTATAATACTTGAATGAACTGCTTCCGTGTTTGTCACGCTATAATCTGAACGACAGTGTGCACCTCTGGACTCTTTTCTCAATATAGCTGCTCTTACAATTAAACTTGAAATTGTCAGCATATTACGGTATTCATATTCATCTTTATTAAGACATTTCTTATCTCTTTTGAACTCATGTTTAAGCTTGTTGATTTCAACCTCAGCTCTTTTTAAATCAATTTCATTTCGTACAATACCAGCACAATCCCACATAATATCTTTTAAATGCTGCTTCAAATTATCTGTATCATAGTCTTCCTCGCTTATAGGATTTGAATAAACATTGATTGTATTTTTTATAGACTCATCAATTTTATGCGGTGTAGTAAGATTTGCAAAAGAAAGATAGTCTGCCAGTTCATATGCACAAACAACGCATTCCAGAAGAGAATTGCTTGCCAGCCGGTTAGCACCATGCAAGCCTGTGGAAGCACATTCGCCTATTGCATATAAACCTTTGATATTTGTACAGCCTTCAACCGTAGCTTTTATACCGCCCATTGTATAATGTGCAGCGGGTGCAACCGGAATTGGATTGTGAGAAATATCAATACCATTTTCTTTACACTTTCTAGAAATTGTAGGGAAACGTTCAAATAATTTCATTCCGTCAATCATTGAAGCATTTAAAAAGACATTAGAAGCATGCTCTTTATTCATTTCACTATAAATCGCACGAGTAACAATATCTCTCGGAGCCAGTTCACGCTTATCAGAATAACGATACATAAATTCTGCACCATTATTATTAATAAGCTTTGCACCTTCTCCTCTAACAGCTTCTGATATCAAAAATCTATTTTTATTTTTAGGACTTAAAGCCAGGGCAGTAGGATGAAATTGTATAAACTCCATATCTTGAAGCTCTGCACCTGCATTATATGCCAGAGCCAACCCGTCCCCTGTAGCACCTTCCGGATTTGTTGTAAATTTATATAATTGCCCGCAGCCTCCAGTTGCTAATATTAATGCAGAAGTATAAACAATTTCATGTTCACCAGTTAATTCATTATATAAAATGACACCTTTACACTCTTTTTCAGCATTAACCAAAAGTTCAACCGCCATTGCCTGTTCTGCTATATTAATATTTTCATCATTCATTACAGCCCGGCACAAAGCGTCTGTTATTCCTTTTCCTGTAGCATCGCCGCCGGAATGCAGAATTCTTTTGATACTGTGTGCTGCTTCTAATGTAAAATTTAAATTTCCCTTTGAATCCCTATCAAAATTAACACCGCAGTCAATTAAATCATTTATAACTTCATCAGATGCGCGCGAAATATATTCGGCAGTTCTTCTCTCCGATAACCCTGCACCGGCTTTAAGAGTATCTATAACATGAGCTTCTACATTATCTGCGTGATTTTGATGAACAACACCTACTATGCCACCTTGAGCGTAACGTGAATTACTTTCACCTAACAATGATTTGGTAATTATTAGCAATCCTTCGGGTAAATTAATCTGCTGAGAGATTTTTAATGCTGCATACAATCCAGCAGCACCGCTTCCTACTACAACCACAGAATATTCGGAATATTTCATCTTACACCTCAAGCCGGTCTTATACTAATATTATTTTAGTACAAACATTAAGGAAAAACATAAAATTAATATAAAGATTTATAACTTTTTAATTGAAAGCGTCAGTATTTTCGGATGAAGTGTTTCTTCAATAATTGACTCTTCTAAGTCTATAGTCGGAGAATACTCTTTTGCCTTAGCAATATCTTTATTATATCCGTCCAAATCTCCTAATTGTTTTTTTACATTTGCTCTGTCAACATAAGCTCTTGCAAGATTCGGTTTTCTATCAATTGCTAAATTCCAAACATTTAATGCTACGTCCGGTCTGTTTATTGATGTATATAATTCCGATAAGCAAGCATAACCCGCATATGCAGTGTTATCTACATTAAGAATTGCATTACAATAAGACATCGCAGCCCTATAATTTCCAAACTCCTTAAACAGCATTGCTAATTTTAAATAATCCGTAAAATCAATCTTACCAGAATTTATATAATCATTCAGAGCTCCTTTATAATCACCAGCCATAAGCCTAATTTCAGCTCTATCTTTATACAAAGACTTTAACTCGTTATCTGACACAAATGTAGGAATTGTCGAAATAGCTTTATCCATTTCTCTTAATGCACTTTTTTTATTTTTATACATTTTTGCCAGATATACAGCATTGTTCCTATGAAAAATATACTCTGTAGTATCAATATTATTTGTTAATTTTGCAATAAAAAATCTTGTATTATTTCCCCAAAAACATATTTGTAAGAACTTATTTCCTGGAGGTGTGCACAACCAGGCAACAAAAAGAAAACCTGCAATTATCCATGCCAAAAATTGTAAATCATTTTTTCTTTGAGGTTTCATATTATTAATCATATATTCATCTCTCTTCCTTGTATATATTATATATAATAATATAAAAAAAATAAAGCTAATTATACAATAATTTTACAAAACTCCGTTAATGCAGGAATTTTATTCGTCTTCAGTGCTTCAGATATGTCACGGCAGGCTGCTGGTGCAAGCTCTTCAGCTTTTTGCGGATGCAGTAAATAAAATTCAAAAAACCTTGCGAATAATTCTGAACTATTATTATAATATTTGTTAAGTTTTGCAATTTTATTATTTATACGTGATACAGCTCTTCTTTTTGAACAGAGCATAATATACGCTTTTTGCTCTTCTGATAAAAAAGAAAAATCTTTACCCATATCTTCCAGAGAATAGATACGATTAAAAACTTTTATTTTATCAAATTTTAATAAATAATTAACAGGATAGCTTAATTGTTTTTCTATTTTCATATATCTGCTTGACGTCTTAAAATCCGGATATTTTTTCTTTATTGAAGACGACAATAATTTGATTTCATTATTTAACAAATTCTTTTGCGTAAAGAACACTTCAGCAGCTTCTTTTGGAATTTGAGCAACTGTAATATTTCTTAATTCTTCCAAAATTTCTTCCGATGTATTTTCAAAGACAAAATCCAGAGATTTTAAAGATTTGTCATAACAATAATGGACATAATGAGCAAACTCATGTATTAGAACCGAAACTATTTCATCCTCGGTCAAATTTTTTGAAACATCTATACGGTAGTTATTTTTACGTCCTAAAAAAACACCACGATTACCTCTGGCTTTAGTTTTGCCAATATTTACAGTTATACCGGCAGATTCCAGATAAGATTTTATTTCTAAGATTCTGTTTCTTTTACAAGCCATTTCAAATAATCTTCACTACAATCTACAATTGGCAGGGCAATAATTTCCGGCACTGTATATGAATGTAAATCCTCAATTACAAGCTTTATCTTGGCATAATTCGCACGTCTTGTTTTTATCATCATCAGAATTTCTTTTTCTTCACAGATTTCACCATCCCAAGAAAAAACTGAATGAACCTTATCAATCATACTTACGCAGGCAGCAAGTTTATGTTTCATAAGAATTCTCGTAATATCTTTTGCTATTTTCTTATCCGGTACCGTACAATAAATTACTACTATATCCATATTTTCTCCTTTATAACTTAAAAATTTTATCTGGATTTAAAATATTATTTGGATCAAACATCTTCTTTATCTCTTTCATATATTCAAGAGCTTTAATATCAATAGTACTTTCTATATAAGAAATCTTTTCCAAACCTACACCATGTTCTGCGGAAATAGTTCCCCCTAATGATACAGCAAGTTGATACATTTCAGATTTTGCTCTTATATACTTTTTAAACTCTTCATCATTATCTAGATTTAAAGCTACCTGCGGATGAATATTTCCATCACCTACATGCCCTACTATACAAACTGTAAGCCCGTATTTATCACAGATTTCACGGCAGCCCATCACCATTTTAGCCAGTGCAGCCCTCGGAACGATAATATCATCAGTAACAACATCCGGCGCAAGTTTTGCAGTTGCCGCAAAACTTGCCCTTCTTGCAGTCCATATTGCTTCTTTATCATTATCGGTTGACGCTACACTTAAATCAGATGCACCCGCTCTTAAAAAAGCCTGCTGCATACAATTTATTTGACTTTCCATCGATGACTCCAGACCATCCAATTCTGCGATTAAAACAGCTTCCTTTTCTGTATTTAACCCGCAGGGTTTAAACTTTTCAACAGTAGTAATAGCGTTTTTATCCATAAATTCTAATGCAGAAGGAAATATTCTATCCTTTATTACATTATTAACACCTTTTATAGCATCCTCAATACAATCAAAATAAGCCATTACAACTCTTGAAGCCTCTGGTTTGGGTATAAGTTTAAGTTCAGCTTCAACCACAACTGCCAAAGTACCTTCACTGCCAATAATCAGTTGATTTAAATGATACCCTACTGCATCCTTTATAGTTCCTGCGCCTAATTTCATGACAGAACCGTCTGCAAGAACAACCGTAAGATTTAAAATATAATCTTTTGTTGTTCCATATTTAAAAGCTAACGCTCCTCCGGATGATTGAGCAATACTTCCGCCTATTGTAGAAACACTGTAATTTGATGGATCCGGCGGATAAAATAAGCCTTCTCCGTCAGCCATTTTTTTTATATCACCAAGAACAACTCCAGGTTGAACACGCATTGTCATATTTTCCGGATTAAAATCCAGAATTTTATTCATTTTAGAAAAATTTAAAACGATTCCGCCTTTAGGGCAAACACAAGCCCCAACCATATTTGTACCAGCACCGCGAGAAATTACCGGTATTTTTCTGGAATTTGCAAATTTCAAAACTTTTTGCACATCTTCTATACTTTCTACAAAAACAACAGCCTCTGGGACTTTCCCGTAAGTCTTTGAATTTGTCGAATCCTGCGCATAACAATATCGTTCCTCAATTTCTGAAAGAACATTTTGCTTTTTTACAAGAGATTTAAGACTATTTATATTACTTTTCAACAACATGAGATGCTATTTTTTCAATACTTTTATTTAATTTTGCAATCTGCCTGTCCATTCCACCGACTTTTTTAGTAAGCTGTTGTGTATCTTTAGGATTTATTAATGCCATTGCCTCTTCCAGTTTGGATTCCAGCATATCAATTTTTGACTGTTGAGATGTCATTTTATCATCCATTGCTACCAAGAAACGATTTAAAGTTTCCTCAAGCGGCGTCATATCAATCTTATTATTCTTATTGCTTATAGTTGTTTCTACTATAACCCTGTCTAATTTGGCTTCCAGAGAAGAAATCCTCTTTGCTTGTTTTTCAAATACATTACTTAATGCTTCTATTAATTCTGCACTATCTGTATTATCCTCAGCTTCAGCTTTCAAGTCCTCCAGCATTACTTTTATCTGCCCGATATCATCAAGAGTTTCCACTTTATCAGAAATTGCTGTAATTTGTGCCCCAGCATTATCAACCCACTCAGCTAAGTACTCAAAGACTTGATTAAAAACTTGATTGGTTTTTGCACCGTTCTGAATCATTGTATTTATTGCGCCCAATTTATTATCAATACGGTCGATACCTGCTTCATGCGCAAAATTACGGGTTCTTTCGTCCAAATCATTTATTACAAGTTTGAAATCCTGCAGATTTTCTTGTAATGTTTTATACGATTCATCTGATGCTAGTATAAGCTTGTTGGTTCTTGTACTTATACTTACAATATCTTCCGATAACGAGCTGAAATCACGTTTAAACTCTTCAAGCTCAAATTTTGGCATTTCTGCTTTAATTGATTCAACAAGTTTGTAAATTTCATTCGTTGAGGATATAAGCTCTTCAAACTCTTTAGATTTATTATCCTCTTTCATGTCATTAAGAACCAGCCTTAGATTTGCGATGTCAGACTCTAAATCCTGCAGACTGTAGATATAGTTTATATCACCATTTGAAGATATAATGGAATTTATTTTATTATTTAGATTACTTATATCGTCTTTTAATAAATCAATTTTGTTATCAACAACAACAATGTTATCTTTAACATTTTCGACCGTATCTACTGTTGTCACTATATGGCTCAAAATTGTTATCAATTCTGAATGTTTTTCTTGAATAAAGTCTAAAATTTCTTCCTGTTCAGCTACAAATGAAATCTGATTAAACACATTTATAAACTGCGTAATTATATCAGATTTTAAAGAATTTAATTCTTTTTCCAGAAGAACATCTTTTGAATTAAGATTATCAGTTAAATTTTGCACGGATTGTTGAATACCGTATTTTACAAGAGCATTCATTTCTGTAAGTTCCGGCAGATTATTGCAACATAGTTCACTTATATCTTCCAGATAACCAAGCTGACGGCTGACAAGATTTTCTATACCGGAGATTTGATTATTTAATGAAGCCTGGAATGCTTCATCAAACGATTTGTTTAAAATCTGTGCCTTAAGATCTGCAAAACTTAACCCCAGTTCGCTAATAGAATTATTAATACTCTCTACCAAAGAAGAAATTCCAGAATGAATTTCATTTTTTGATTCAGTAAATTTCGCAACTAAATCTTGAACATAAACTTGAATTGATTCAAAAGAATTATTATAACGAGATGAAATCAGCTTTACTTCTTCATATTTATCAACAACTGTATCAATAAATTTCTTATCAAACAATGCGAGTTTGTCTTCAAACTTTTTAGACACATTATTTTCTATGAAATCCTGTATCTGCTTGTTAAGTTTTTCAGACATAGATGTTATAAGAATTTCATTTGCTGTTTTAAAATCTGATAAAGCAGAGGCAAAAACATTTGCTTCCAGAAGTTTATTAATATTTCCTAAAACATCTTCAACAGAGCGTTCCAAATCGCTTCTCAAGTTATCTAATTTATGATTTACTATTGAAGAGTCTGTTTTTACATCAAGATATGATTTTAAATCATTAATATAATTATAAATATAGTCTTCTATAGAACTTTCTATATGTACAGACAAATTAGACAGCTCGTCTTTTAAGCCATCTCTTAACAGATTGAACTGTTCAAGCAAATCTTTTACTATAATATCTGTTTCTTTTTCAATATTATTTGTAACTTCGTCAAATTCTTTTTTTACAAGCTCTATGATAATATCCTTGCATGCTGTAGAATTTTGTTTGCTGACATCTAATTGAGCCAGTATCTTATTTGCAAAAGCTTCCATTGTCTGCAATTCACCGGCAGATATATCAGCATTAGAGGCTAAAATTGAATTTACTTTTTCCTCTATAGACTGTTCAACATCTTCCATCAAAACCTTACTGTTATTAATAAGGACTTCCGATATTGCAGAAACTTCCGACTTTGTAACATTCTTAGCTTCTTCTATCAAGATATTAAAAGTCTTACTTAGCTCTTTTAATTGAGCCTGGAAAACATTCATCCTTGAAACTTCATCTTTATCCATTCTTTCGTTCAAAACTTCAAACAAAGTCTTAAACTCCAGAAGATTTGTATTTAAATCATCCGAGAAACGGGCACCTGTATTTGCAAGCTGTGTTACAAAATTTAAAGAATGTTCCTCAAAAAGTGCCTGCACTTTATCATACAATGATGCTGTTTCAGACAGAATACTACTATTTATATAATCTTTAGCCTCACTCAGTTGTGATTTTGCATATTCCTGCAGCTGCTTAAGCTCTTCCAGAATACTTTTTGCCTGCTCTAAAGTATTATTTTGCTGTGTATATGACGTATTTTCAAGCAATTCATCTATTTCTTTAAATTTAGCATCAAGCAATGCCGTAACGTCATGAATATCTGCTGAAACAGATGTTTTTATATCACCTTTAATATCTGCAGATGCAACTATAAGGGAAGAAGCAACCTCATCACCTTTTGCAGTTAAATCATTCAGCAGATTCTCTAGCCGGTTCAACACCATTACGGTATTTTCCGAAATAGAAGATACTACACCGGATTTCATATTATCAAAATCAGTTTTTATACCACTGACTTTAGTTTTAACATCATTATTCAATTCAGTTACAATAGCTGAAACATTTTGCATCTTTGAAGAAATTTCATCAAACTTGCTGCTTACTTCTTGAGCTTGAATATCAAGTCCGGAATCAACAAATTTTGCCATATCATCCAGCTGGGCTTTTACATTAGCAATCAAATCCTGGTTAGATTTTTCAAGGTTTTTGGAAAAATCCGCCAATTTTGACTTTAAACTGTCATAATCAGCAGAAGTAACTTCTATATTTTCATCCAAAATTGATTTCAAGTTTGCTGCAATTTCTTGCAACTGAGCGGTAAAAGCTTGATTTTGCTTATCAAGAGTTGAATTCAAAACAGAATTTAATTCTAGTACCTTATTTTTTATAAACTGTCCCTGTTTTTCCGATTTTTCAGCTACATCATCAAATAAAGCCTCTACTTGCCCCTTATATTTTTCCAGAGCAACAGTAACAGATTCACCGACTTTTCCGGATATTACTGTTAAACCTGCATTTAATCTTTCACCTATTTCAGCATTGCCATTTTTAAAGAATTCTGCAATATTTCCGGTAAGTATTTCAAAACTATGTTCCAAAATAGAAAGCTGATGCGTAAAATCTTCATCTATTGCTGTATCAACTTCATTTACACGCCCGGTTAACTTCTCGATTTCATTTGTTAAAACATCAATATTTGCTCGTATATTAACAGCTGTTTTATCATTTAAACTGTTCATTAAAGCCTTTAACGATACGAAATTATCAAGAAGCTGCGCCATTGCAGAGGTTAATGAATTGGTGGCAGATGCCGACAGCGAGTTTATTGATGAATCAAGCTTATCAAGCCCTTCTGTAACACCGTTAATTTTTAACTCAAGCCCTTGAGAAAAATCTTTATTTGAATTTTCCATACTTAAAGAAATATCTGTTAGTTTTGCAGTGCAATCTTCAAAATTAACATTTAATTCTTTCAACTTTTCAGAAATTTCAGATTTTAATTCATTATTCAAATCAATGGTATTCTGAAGATTTTTAGAAAAGAGATTTTCTGAAGAAAATTTTAATTCACTGATTTTATCAGCATTTTCACATGTAAATTCCTGTCTAAAATCATCTATTTTAGCCAATAGCGAGTTTTTCAACGCAATAAGCTTATTATCAAATTCTGTCTGCAATTTATCAGCAGAAGCGGTCATATTGTCTATACTGGTATTCAATGATGTATTATTAAGTGTTAATACATTATTAAGCTCATCAAATTTGTCTTGAACCTCCAGAAGCTTGTTGTATGAATACTTAATTTGTTCTTTTAATTCTTCATTACTTTTTTCAATACTAAGATTAATACCTGCAATTTGTTCACTGCTGTCATTCTGAAGTTTTATAAGACTGTTTTCCACCTGTGTTCTTATAACTTCAACAATATCCCTTACATTCTCTACATAATTTAAATTATTTTCCTTGACAGCTTCTGTAATATTAGCAAGCTTAACATCTATGCCGTCAAGATTAATATTTTGCTTTTCGCTAACATAAGAAAGCACGTCAACTATAGAAGAGGAGATATTTTCAAGTACCGGTTTAATATTATTTAATGCCTGCAGTTGAGCCTGTTTAAGTTCATCTTCAACATTATCAAGACGGCTTATCAGCAACTCATATTTTCCAAATAAATCATTTGAAAATTTATCGGATAAATCATTCGTTGAAGCTTCAATAGCAGAAGAGATTTCTCCTTTTGCGGCATACAAATCAACTTTTAAATCTTTTACTACATTAACAAAATCCAGAGCGAGCATTTCTTGAACAGAACTTTTTAAATCAGAAAACTCACGCTTTGAATTATTAATTTCTATTACTGATGCATCCAGTTTATAATCTATAACACCTGTTAAATTTTTAATATTATTTATCTGGTCAAAAAGCTGAGCAGACGTATTTGAAACGGTATCCTCCTGTTTATCAAGAGAAGTTTTAAGGCTGTTTTCAAAAATTGCAAGTCTATCTGTTATATTAGAAAAAATCGCATTATTAGCAGAAACAATATTTTCATCTATTTGAGAAATTACTGTTCTTAGATTTTCTACATTATCTACAACTTCATTAAAATTTTTCTCACATAAACCAGTCAGAGCAAGTTGAGATTCTTTTAGTCTTGCATTAAGTATATCCGTACTTGATGAAATATCATTAAGAGTTCGTGTTATATTGACATCTATTAGCTGCGACAGTTTCCCTGCAGCTGCATCTACAGCATCTTTTACTCCTTGTTCCGACTTATTTATACCGGTGACAACATTCTGGAAATTAATATTTATATCCAGAGATTTTATATTATTATTAATTTTTTGAATCTCATCAGAAGCATTTACAAAAGCATTTTGAAGATTCAATGAACCGGAAGATATATCTTTCAAAACATCTTCAAGTGAAGTTTTAAAATCTTCAAAACTCTTATTTGCAGAAATTTCATTAAGAGAATTTTCAAGTCCTATTAATCTGTCTAAAATCAATTGCGTATTTTCTTGATTATTGTCAGCTAAAAGCGATTTTAAACCGGCAATAATATTTACAGATGCGTCAATCTTTTCAGCCAGATTGTCTATTTTATAATACTTATCAGCCAGCCCATCAATTGCTGTTGTTAACTCATGATTCTTTGCAGTTAAATCACTCAGCCATTTTTTTGTACTGCCGATGTCTTCTTGTGTTGCAAGAACTTTTATAGAGTCTTCTATCTGCAGATTTTTTTTGTCTATCATCTGCAGTGCTGACAGAATTGTATTTGAAGAGTTGACCACATCTGTAAGCTGAGTATCGAAAGACTTTATAGCTTCAGACTGATCTATTTCCGAAATTTTATTTATTAAAGCTTTAAAATTTTCATTTAGACTTAAAACTATAGAATCAAAGCCATTGCTCAGATGCTCAATATCTGTTTTCAACAATGATATACTTTTTAGAATATCTTTCTTTTGAGAATCATCGGAACGCATTGCATCTAAGCGTAATGTAATATCTGTTAAAGCCTCTTTTTGAGATACGACTTCTCTTGAAAACACTGACAAATTCGTTGCAACAATATCAAAAAGTTCTTTAGCTTCACTGGATTTCATGGCATCAGAACTGTTTTTCAGCAAATTAGAAAACAACGATTCTATTGCACCGAATTTTGAAATTAAAACATTATGTCTTTCATCAAGGTTTTGTTTTAATTCCGACAGAAATATCTTTATAAGATCAATATCTTCTTCCGTATTTAATTTTTCAAGTTTAGAATTTATCCCCGCCAGAAGTTTATCGACATCGGATGTATTCAATATACCTTGTGCACGTATTGAATTCAACAAAGTTTTTATAGTATCAAAATTTTCGGTAATCTCTGAAAAATTATTTATTTCTGCCATATACTTACTCTATCCCACATTCTACATTCACCACTTATTATATACTAATATAAAAATAGTGACAAATACCAATTTTTTTTCTAAGATTAACATATGAATTATATATTTTTTTTACTAATCAGCTTATCTATAGCTGCAGGGATAATAAATAATAAACTGGATGATGTTGTAAACGCCATGCTTTCCGGAGCTGATACTGCCGTAAAAATATCTTTTTCATTAATTGGTATCATGGCTTTTTGGCTCGGTATAATGAGAATAGCAGAAAAATCCGGACTTATACAAATAATATCAAAGCTTCTTAACCCGATTGCCAAACTCTTATTTAAAGATATAAAAAAAGACTCGCCTGTAACAGGAGATATCGCAATGAGTCTTAGCGCAAATGCTTTAGGACTCACTAACGCTGCAACACCTATCGGTCTAAAAGTAATGAAAGAATTACAGGAAGAAAATAAAGACAAAGAAAAGGCTACCGATGCCATGTGTATGTTTCTGGGGATGAACACAGCCGGATTTCAGATTATACCGGCAACAGTTATTGCTGTTCTTGCAGGAGCAGGAGCTAAAAATCCGACAGAAATAATTCTTCCAACACTGATTGTAACAACCCTGTCCTTTTTGACAGCTATAGTATCTGCACTTATTTTAAAACATTTATGGAGGAAGTATGATTAATAAAATATCTCTTTTAATCCTTCCTATCCTTATTTTATTAATACTTACAGCTGGTTTAATAAAAAAAGTTCCTGTATATGAAGAATTTATAGAAGGTGCAAAAGACGGCTTTAAAGTTTCGGTTTCAATCATACCATATCTAGTAGCTATTATTGTAGCAGTTTCCATGTTTAGAGCTTCTGGAATACTAGATTATTTATCAAAAATTGGTTCGAGTTTAATTCCTCCGGACATAATACCTATAATATTCACACGCTCTTTATCCGGAGCCGCAACACTTGGAATTTTTGCAGACATTGCTGATAAATTAGGACCGGACTCTTATGTAACAAAACTTGCTGCAATTATGGTTGGCAGTTCTGAAACAACTTTTTATGTTCTTGCTGTATATTTTGGCTCAATAGGTATAAAAAAATTCAGATATGCAATTTTAACAGGCTTGATTGCAGATTTTACAGGGATTGTACTAGCAATTTGGGTTGCAAGGATGTTTTTTCTTGCCAGCAGCGGGTTGTAGTACAAAAGTTTTCTTCTTCTATAATCTGCTTAACAAGCACTGCAAAATTTATATCTATAAAATTAATTTTTTCTATTTGCTCTATAACAAAATCCTCACTTCCACAATTAGAACAATAGTGGAGCTGAGGGACTATTTTCCCGTTTTTTATAACTGCTCTTAACTTTACTCCGCAGCAGGCACATCTAGTTATATACCACTCATTCTTTATTAGTTTCCCGCAATCCGGACAGTAAGCTTTTTCACTCTCTGGAGAGACATGTTCATGAGTACATTTCTTTATAAAAAAGTTTATCAATGACATTTCTTGACCTTTCTGGGGATTATTTAATAAATTTTTAAAACAAATCAACTTTTTGTAAAGATTTGTTACGAAACAATCTTTTTATATCAATTATTCAAAATACAAATACTTAATATATATGTAAGGATATTAAAAACTAATATACACATATAACATACTACACTTCACACATTAAAGTTTTTAGAGTCGATAAGACTCTTTTTTTTTAAGAAATGTAACAAAATTAGAATAATTTAATTAAATAGAGCAAAAAATCAAATGCTAATTACTTTATTTAATTATAAAATAAGATAATATAGGATTAGTGTGCTTGAAAATTCAGAATACAACAACACAAGATTATTCGCAGCATTTGCAGAATAAAACCTCTTTCAGAGCCGGTGCATGGGCTTTAAATATGAGCGGTTCTACTATGCAATGGATAGAAAACGGCGGTTTTTTGACCTCTTTCCTTATACAGGACGGACTAGGCATGACCTTGCCGCGAACTATAGCAGGATTCCTTAGAGATAAAGAAGTCACAGGACATTATAATTTTCAAGAAGGTAAAGAAGTTTTCGGGCGCGAGGGGTTAACAGGACCTTGCATGATGGCTGTAGCACCGTTAGGTTTGCTGATTGCTTCTAAATTCGGGCATTCTACGAGCATTAATACACAGCTAATCAAAACTTTTGGAAATAATTTAAAAGAGTTTTTAGGTAACCCTAAATTTGAAAAGACTCTTTTAGCCGACAGCGAAAAATTTAAGCATGAATTTTATAGAACCAATATTAAAAATATGCTGGAACAAACCGTTGGTAAAGAAAATTTATCAAATGAATCAGTAGACTATATAATGAAACAGCTTTCGCATCATGAGAATATTCCTGCCGATGCAAAGCTTGAATGGTTCCGCGGGAAATCTAAATACAGAAAACAATGTATTAACAATATAGTAGAACATATTAACAATATAAAATATAAAACAAACACAGATTTAGACATGCTTCAAAAAGTCAAATTCGGCAAAGATGCAAAAACATTTGCAACTAAAGACTTAATTGACGGCATGATTAAATATACACACGATGCCGTAACTGCAAATAAACATTTAAATAAATTAAATACAGTAATGGCTGACAGCATAAAACATAAATCTCTTGCCAAAAGAATGATAACAAATTTTTCACTTATGGCAGCTACATTAGGAGTATTGTCTATACTTCCTAAAATCTATGCTAAAAGTGATATAGCTCCAGGTGCTCGTAAGCATAACGGGCAGATTAACACTCCATCACCGTCTTTTAAAGGGAAATCACATACAGGTTTACTTGAAAAACTCGGACAAAAAATTGATAAAATTAAAAACGGATTCGTTTCTTCTGAACTTGAGTACAATGGTCACAACTTTACAAATACTCTCATGGCTGGATTGTCTATATTCGGTCTTTTAACTCCTAGAGGATTAAGAGCGTACAACCGTGCTCAAAAAGACGAAAATGGCAAAAAAGACTATACTGAATTATACGAAATATTTATAAGGGATTTAACATCAAGCCTTGCTGTAGTTTTCGCAGTTCCAATGCTTACACGGGCTGCTGTTACGGCGGCAGAAAAAAGAAGCGGCTTTGTTTTGATGCAAAAGGATAGAAACAAAAATACAGCCAAAACATTGCTTGATTTACTAAATCCATACAGTAAAAGTCATGTCTTAACTAATGCCGAAATCAATGCTCTCTATGATAAAATTGACACAAAATCCAAAATGCTTAACTTTTGTAAGTATGTTGACAAAAATGGCGGCGATTTAGAAAAAATACTTTCTAAATCAAGTAATCTTTCAATACTTGAAAATGAAAACTTAAAAGTCAGTTCACTAAAAAGCTTAAAGAAATCCGATAAAAATAAAAAAATTATTGAATTCTTTGAAAAGTTCAACAAACAGAATGCTGATGAAATAATTAAAAACGTAATGAAGAATATTGGCAAGGGTAAAAACAGCAAAATTACTGCATTTGCGAGAGGTTTAAACTCTGTGCCGGGAGTTTTGACAACATTCTTTATTTCACCATATATTTTAGGCTGGTTTATTCCCAGACTTACTTATAAAAACACCCGACGCATCCACGAGAAACAGGACCGTGAAAAAGCGAATATGAATGCTAATAATTTAAAGACTAAAGCCTAGAGATAACTTGCCAGAATAGATTTAACATAATTTTGTGTTTCTTTATAAGGCGGCACACCGTCATACTTATCAACAGCACCAGGTCCTGCATTATATGCAGCAAGTGCAAGTATAATATTACCATTATACCTATTTAGCATTGATTTTAGATATTTAATACCACCCTCTACGTTTTGAGCAGGATCCATTGGATTCGTAACGCCAAGTCCCTTAGCTGTTGCCGGCATAAGCTGCATAAGTCCCATTGCACCAACCCTCGACTTAGCATTAGGATTAAACCCTGATTCTTGTTTTATTAAAGCATTGACTAATTTTTCATCTACACCATGCTTTTTAGATATTTGCGATACAAGATTTTTTATCTGCTCTTTTGTTGTAATTTTTTCCGGCAATACATTTGCAGAGCCTTTATAGATATCAGCATTAACCCTTGCCGCAGGGGTTAATAAATCACCGAACTTAACATTTGCGGTTTTCTTCAAGACACTATCAAAAGATTGAATCTTATTATTAACATCCGGCACTTGTGCTTGAGTATTTTCTACAGGCGCCCACTGAGAATTCAATGTATTAATATAATTATTCATTTGCACAGCTCTCTGCATAGCACTCGATTTGCCCGATGACGATAATAAATTTTGAATCATTGATGAAAACATAAATAAACAATCCTTTCAGTAAAATTTACGTAACAAATCTTAAAAATCTTTAACTATTTATTCAAATATCCACTATATGGTTTAATAAAATCCATAAAATAGTCAATCGGCATGATATTATATAGATTTTTTTTTTATAATATGGTATTATTGAGCATAGTATGGGAGAGTGTTAGGTGAATACTGATAATTTTTTAATAGAAGAGAGAGATTTAGAGCTTGCACAACACATCTGCAGGCTGATTAGTACCGAGCAAATAAGAAATAGAGCAGTTGCAAATGCAGTTGCTGCCGGCATTGCTGAAAAATTCTTTGACAAAGAGGTGTATAAAGTTGACAGCATTTCCGGACTGCACAATATAGGGATTGTTCTTGAAGACATTGATATAAGCGACATCTACATTAATAACTCTTACATAGATGTTAGGATATATTTTAGTGAAGATTCTTTAACTATACCGAAGGCACATTTTGATAACGGGCTTACACCTAATGCATACATGTTTATCAAAGCAAATACCGAACTCACAGGTGCTACAGTTACCGGTTTTATACTGCCGGAAAATGTAGATAAAACTAATACTGATGGAGATTATTATATTGTAAATGAAAACTCTCTGGTATCTTTTTATGATATAGAATCAAGCCTTGTATATAAAGAAGACAGCTTCGCGGTTGAAGATACAGAAATTTTCTCATATCTAGAAGGGAAAACTGCTGATAAAAACGAATTTTATAAAAAGCTAATAGCTTCGGAAAGTGCCCGTATAAAACTGGCAAAAGCTGCTAATGCTCAATATATATTTAATTTCGTTTCCATTCCGGAAGACGTCATCGTTCCGGATAACAGTTTGGAAGGCAATCTTGATATAACATCGAATTTCGAAATTATTGAAAATGAAGATAGTATTGAGCTTAATTCTGACGAAGATTTTGCGGATTTACTTGAAAACGGAGAAATTGCGGATTATGAACCGATTGAAAATCCGGCTAGTCAAAATTTTGATAATAACGAACAAAAGATTGATGCAGAAAATATAGAATCTTCTGCAGAAATTGATGATACAGAAGACTCTCTTGATACCTCTTTTGATGAGTACAAAACTGTTACATCACCTAGCATTGACACTATTGAGAATGATACTTATGAAGAATTACTAAATGAAGAAAACGTTAAAGAAAATCAAGATGGCGATGAAATCAATACTCCGGCAGAAATAGAAAGTTCCTCTAAAAATCAGCCAGAGACAGAAGAGTCAATTAATACATTATTTGAAGATGATTCTTCAGCAGAAGAAAACGGGGATGAAGAATTCTACATACCGCCTAAAAAGCAAAATTCTTCATTAAAAATTCTTTTATTGATTGCTTTAGTTGCTGTAATCGGCGGAGCTGGATATTTTGGCTACACTAAGTTTACAGCATCATCTGAAGAAGAAACACAATCTAACTTAATAACAGATGCTGTTCAAGAGGATAAAGCAAGTGAGCCCAAACCCCTTCAACCAAAACCTCAAGATGCAATGCCGATTGAAACAGTAGAAACTTCTATGCCGAAAAATACTGGTAATGAAGCAGTTTCAGAATCAATTCCCGCTATAGAACAAAATTTAGATGCTTCCATACTTGTATCTAATTTAAAAGTAAATTGGGAAGTACCTTCCGGTTATGCTTCTAATACATCAGCGAAAAGGTATCTGGTAAAACTGGGGAAAATTATTCAACTAAATCTAAAAACGGAGCTTCTTCTTTTAAACAAACCTCCGATAACAAATAAAATAGCTGTTGAAATCAAGTATAACGCTAATAATAAGAAATTTGAAGCTTCCGGTATTACAATTTCAAGCGGTGAAAAATCCGTTGATGATTTAATATTGCAAACAGTTAATAAAGCACTTTCTATGAATTTGAATATGAATACAAATTCTTTTAGCAAGCTGCAAGGCAATCCTGTATTAGTAATTCATTTATAAGAGAGAGTCATATGGAAAAAACTAACAAATATTATAGTATTATAGAAAACATTGTAAAGCATCACAGTAAATTCCCCGGCAATGAAGCTCTGCTAGATGCTATTATTGATGATGTTTATGCACATTCTGAAGTCATTATTAACTCGATAAATAACGAAAATGTCATAAATGCATATCTAGAAAAAGTTGTGTCTACATCAATGATTACTGTACCTAAAAAAAATAATATAAAACCAGCTCGTAAGACTTCGGAATTTGATATTACGGCAATTAAGCAGGTAGATTATACACCGGCAGATAAAACTCTTGTAGACAGAATGATAAACTCTAATACAGTTGACTCAAGTGTTTCTACCATCCAAGCAGCTTCTCAAAAAGATTTCAATGAAATTAGTGAAAATAATACACAAGCTGTAATGCCTAAAGAAGAACAAAATTCCATAGCTGATGTTTTTGATATTGAAGATATCACACTGGAAGAAGAACCGTCACAAGATGAAGTGCAAAATCTTACTACTGATAACGACACGCTTGATATAGAAGATATGCCTTTAGAAGAAGACACGGTTGTAATACAGGATGAAGAACAAAATCTTACTACTGATGACGACACGCTCAACATAGAAGATATACCTTTTGAAGAAGACACGGTTGTAATACAGAATGAAGAACAAAATCTTACTGCTGATAACGACACCCTTGACATAGAAGATACACCTCTGGAAGAAGACACGGTAGCAATACAGGACGAAGTCCAAAATTTTACTACTAATGACGATACGCTTGATATAGAAAATATTACTCTGGAAGAAGACGCGGTTGTAACACAGGATGAAGAACAAAATCTTACTACTGATAACGACACGTTTGATATAGAAAATATTACTCTGGAAGAAGACGCGGTTGTAACACAGGATGAAGAACAAAATCTTACTACTGATAACGACACGTTTGATATAGAAAATATTACTCTGGAAGAAGACGCGGTTGTAACACAGGATGAAGAACAAAATCTTACTACTGATGATGACACGCTTAACATAGAAGATATACCTCTGGAAGAAGACGCGGCTGTAATACAGGATGAAGAACAAAATCTTACTACTGATGATGACACGCTTGATATAGAAAATATCTCTCTGGAAGAAGAACCTGTTAATATAGAAGAAAATCAAGACCTTATTGCAGAAGACGAGAAAACAGATTTACAAGATATTTCTCAAGAAGAAGCATCTTTTGAAATACAAGAAGACGTCCAGCCTCTTCAAGAAGTTTCTCTGCAAGAAGGTGATGGCTTAGATATTTCTGAAGATTTGGCGTTAGATGACAGTTTAGATTCAGAGGATTTACTAGAGAATGTGCTAGAAGAGGATAGCATTTCCATTGAGTTAGAACCAGCTTCTGAAGAACTTATATTAGAAGATAATACTGAAGATTTTCAGAACAATTTAGATATTGATGAATCAAATATCGTTGATTTAGATATTGATACATCCGAAAAACAGACAGCTGAAATTTCCGGCAAAAGTGATTTTTCTATGTTTCACTACCAGCCGGATACAAATACCGACGATATTGATGCAGATGAAATTATAAAAGAAATACTTGATTTAAATCAAAAAAGACCCAACTTAAATATAATTAATGTATATAATTTAAAGTATAAAAATAAGCTTCCTGTATCAGATATTGCAACACAACTGGACATGAGTAACGACAATGTCGTTGAGGCTTTAAATGAAATTATTTCAATAGTATAAGGACTGTTATTTTATGCTGTGTCCCAAATGTAAAAAAGAGATTGAAGACAATTCTTTAAAATGCAAATATTGTAATACAAAAGTTGCATCAATCTGTAAGGAATGCGGGGCTATCAACTCAATAACATCGACGGAATGCAGTGTATGCCACAAAGCATTATTAAAAATATGTTCGGAATGCGGCGCAGCAAACCTGCCGGATGCAAAAAAATGTAGAAAATGCGGTTACGAATTTATTAAATCTAAATCTATTCATAAGCCGGAATATTCAGCGGATTTAAGCTCTCAGCAAAAAGTTAAAGCCAAACTGCTGGACGCTATTAAAGACGCAGATTCAACGATTATAACCTTAACAGGAGAAAGCGGTATTGGCAAAAATCTGGTTCTCAGATATACTATAAATGAATTAAAAAACGCTAAAATAATTTGGCTCTGGGGGACCTGTACCCAGGTTACACAGCTATCGCCTTTTGGATACTTTCAAGATTTATTATTGACATTCTTTAATGTAAATAATTTTTGTCCGGATACACTTCAGCTCAAAAAAAATTCAATACGCTTTTTCAGACAAGATTTCCCGCTTCTGTCTAATCAAGAAATACTTGATTTATTGAACTTTTTATACCCGGAAAATCTTGATAAATACGAAAATATCTATTTTAATAAAGCAAAAATGTTTCAGATAATGAAAAAAGTCTTTATTACAATTATCGAAAAAATTAAGGCTGTATTTGTTATTGATAATTTTGAACTAATTGACGGAATGTCTTTTGACTTTCTAAAAGAACTCTTAAATGATGATTATATACTGGAAAGATGCAAATTTATTCTTTTATCAAGAACAATAAAACCTGGTATGGGCTTCATCACATCTCCCAAATTAAATGAAGACAACTATCAAGACTTAACAATTGCACCTTTTACCAGCACACAGATTGAAGTTCTGGTATCCCAATATCAAGGTGTTAATTTAGGGACTGATTTTATAAATCTGGCATCAAAAATCTCTGCCGGCAACCCTTCCATTGTAGAACAAATGGTCTTCTTATATAAAGACATCAAAAGAAATGGACTGAAATTCGTAAATTATGCATCACTTGAAAGCATTATAGATGCAAGACTCGGTATATTAAAACAGGAAGATATAAATGCATACAGAATACTGGGTGCAATGTCGGTTTTGGGGTCAAAGTTTTATCCGGCGATGCTGGAACATTTTGATAATAATTCGCCTCAAGAGTTTGAGAGAATAATAGAATACCTAACACAAAACGGATACATAGTACAGCTTAACAGCTTATCTTTTGAGTTTAAGAGTTTTAATATATGGAAAGCTATTGAATCTATATTCAAAAATGATGAATGCTTTGAAGAAATTCTCAATATTTTATATGAAATATTAAGCACATACAAGCAATCATCACTCGCCTTGCTCGGGTATGTTGTTCAAAAACTTGCAAAAGAAGAAGAATCTTTTAATGTCTGGACAATATTAATGAAACAGGCTTCATACATCGGTGATATAGGCTTATACATTATTGCTCAAAAACAAGCATTAAAGCTTATTGAGAAAAAAACAGATACTTTTTCTCTCAAAATCAAAAAAAACATATACACACGTGTAGGTAAACTGTTAGAGCCTATAAATCATGAAAGTGCCTTTGAATATCTACAGCAGGCAATAATGATGCTGGAGGATAATGAAGAATATGAACACATTGAACTACTGGGCTATCTGGCATCAGCATCAATGAAAAGCGGCAACTACTGGGGAGCAATAGAATGCTGCGACAATATCTTAAATAAATTACCGGAAGAAATGGAGCTTGAAAGAACACTGGTCAAATCAAGAGAAGTAAAACCACTTGTCAAGCTCGGGAATTATGGGCAAGTTATAAACCTTATAGACACGGAAGTCATGCCGTCTATTGAAAAATATTTATCAAAAGGCAAAAATACACCTGTAATTTCCATTAAAGATTTATATCAAAACTGGATTGAAATTTATTTTGATTTCGCAGAAGCTTTGACTTTTCAAGGCGACTGCCGCATGTTTGATATTATAAAACTGATATTTGATATTATAGAAAAAAATCATATCTCAGACCCGATAACACAATGCAAGGTTCATCTTGCTCTGGCGCTTGCCAATACAATAAAAGGAGATATTAAAACATCTTCACAAATTCTCGATGATATTCTAAAAGAATACACTCTCGATACAATGAATTCTTTTATAGTTTCAAGGTGGAATTTTATAGATATATTAAATAAATTTATAGAAAAAGACTATGATAGCCTGTATAATGAACTCTTCAATGTTGTTGCATATGCAAACAATGTTAATGACAGCTTTACCAAGAACATACTTAAAACTCTGCTTGCAAGAATGCTGAAGGACAAAAATGAAACTAAAAAGGCTCTGGAAATATTGGAAGAACAAGTCGCATATTTTGCCAAAGAAAAAGTCGCAACAGGAGTTTTGCTTTCATGGTATCTTATTGCAGAAACAAAACTTGTAACAAGCGGAACTCAATTTGCACTGGATATTGCTACTAAAGCACTGGACATCGCACAGGGTCCCAATATTAACAATTATTATTTTATAGCTTTATTTAACCGGCTTATTGGCGAAATTTATATGGCAAAACAAGATTTTGACTCCGCGAAAGTTTACATAGAAAAATCAATCTTTATCGCAAAACAATTTAAGCTGGAAGAAATTCTTGTAAAAAATTACATTTTATATGCAAAATATTATCAAGAGCTTGCACTTCCCAAATCTACTCTGAGAGCTAATTACATAAAACAAGCTCTAAAAATGTTTCAACTGGCAAAAAATATCACTATTGTTACAGAACATGTGTACTTACAAAAAGTTATCAAAGATGAACTGTCAATTCTAACATCATTCTGTAAACTTAACGGTATTATTTTAAAAAAAGGCAACGCTAAGTAGTATAATCATCCGGATTGCCTAAATAGTCCGGAATAACTCCGGTTCCTTCTGTTTCTTGGGGCAATGCTTCGTATTCTTTTATAGATTCTCTATACGCCAGAGCTCTTTTATTCAGCTCATCCATCGCCATTGGTCCCGTCAAAACTTCAAGAACTTCGCCGTCTTTATCATAAACTTTTAATCTGGGGATTTCGACTCCTGATGGTGTTTTAAAGCCCATCAAGGATATTTTGCCATATTCGCCGAATCCATCCTTAATTTCATAGTAAATATCTTTTAAATTCTCATTATCAAGACAGGATAAAGCGACATTATTGCTGGTTTCACGCTGAACCCAATCTTGAACGGTCTGTGTTTCTTCCATCAACTCTAGCAGCTGTTCCTTTGAAGCTCTAATTCTTCTAAATAAAGGATCACCGCCACGCCCTATCGCAGTAGGACCACTTTCTCTTGGAGCATGAACTCTATAATTTGCTTCATCGATAATTTTGCCTTCCTGTTTTGAAGATTGATTATCCTGTTGATTAACATTTGGTATATTGTTTTTTTCTACTCTGAAATTTTCATCTGCCATATTAAAACATTTACTCCTTATACTCATATTTACGGTACATATTTCTAAAACTTTAGAAGTTTTTGAAATATTGTTACAAAAATTTACAAAGTTTTAAATTTTTTACGAAATTTTTATATCAAATTACTTTTTCAAAAAAATATTTACAAAACTTTACCTAAAGGGTATTATTTTATTATGTTACCAAAACAATACAGACTAAAAAAAAGAAGTGCATTCACTGCTACATATAAAACGGGTAGAAGTTTACATAGAGCAGGAATTACAGTTTACTGCGGACGTTCCAAACTTGACACCAGCCCTATGAAAATAGGATTTGTAGTAAGTAAGAAAATACATAAAAGAGCCGTTAAAAGAAATCGTATAAAAAGATTAATGAGAGAAAGCTTTAGATTGATACTTAAAAACCAGAAAATTGAACAGAAATATATATCACTAATCTTTGTAGCTTCATCAAAATTACTTGATAAAAATTTTAGTGAAATAAATAATGCAATGCAAGAATTAATCAAACTATTATGATAGACGGAATTATAACACCAGCTTTAAGAGATATTGATTATCTGGCGCCATCTGCGCCTTATCCTGCAACACCTTCCGGTTTAACAGTCCATCAAAGCACAATTTACAGATATGCAGTTCCCACTGATGAACAGCCTGTGTTAACAATAGTTGATTATATTCCGGATTTTAACGGAAACTTTATCAAGCCGGGACATTATACCCTTGCGCTATCAAATGACAGAGAATTTCTATATTTAATTGAATCACGCGAACTTATAGCTGTTATACCGGTATTCAAAATTGCAGAAAACAAAAGAGAATTAAAAAAATACTACAAATCTAAAAAAGAATTGACTAAAGATGAAAAGCAAGATTTAAGACGAAAAAAACGTAAGGATAAATTCCAGGCAATAATTAATGCAAAATACGCAAAAACAGGAGCCACTCCTCCCCGTGAATATGAACACATGGAAGCCTCTATTGTATACATAAAAGAAGGCGGATACTATTTAATAATGTATGAAAAAGGCTTCATTAGAGCGTGGGGAGCTATTAAAATGCAAAATGAATAATAAAATATACTTGTCTAATTTCTAAATTTTATATATAATAAATATATGATGGCGGGGATAAGTAAAGAACGTAATACTTTTTATATAACACATAGTGGTGAATTGCTTTTATGGCTTATTTTTATACTAATAATAATATCTATATCTACTTTCACTTTAGCCGCCAGAGAAAAAAACGATAATAGTTTTGACATATTTATGCAAGATGTAGATGGTTTAATAGTGGGTTCTCCGGTCAGAATGATGGGGATTGAAGTTGGTCATGTTACTAAAATAAAACCGACTAATTCAGAAGTTTATGTTCGATTTATCATTACTGATGATACCGTTACAATACCACAGGGTACAAAAGCTACAGTAGAATTTAGCGGAATGGCAGGCTCAAAATCTCTAGAACTATATTTGCCGGATAAAAATACCTATATTGATGCTAATGTTCCAATTTTGACTGTCAATCCTCCCAAACGTCTGCACGATGCGCTGGGGCTGCTTAATGACATGTTTGAGAAACTTGGCTCCATTATATACACATCTTCGGCTTTTAGTAATAATTTAAAGAAAATAAATATTCAGCCTTCAAATCGTGATGAAAGCATTCCAGAATTTTTAAACTATGCTGATAATCTTGTAGAAGACGCCACAAGGAAGGCAGAAAAATTTGGAAATGATATAAACAAAGGAAACAAATATGGAAAATAATAACTTAAAAATAATATCCAATCCGATTGTTAATCAGAGTTTATGTACTATTAGGAACAAAAATACTGATACACAGGGCGTAAGACTTGCTGCTCGTAAACTTACAAGAATTTTATTATACGAAGCAACAAAAAATCTTCCTCAAACAAGTGTAGAAATAGAAACACCACTTGAAAAATATACAACACAAACAATAAATCCGGATATCACTATTATAATATCGCCTATATTACGCGCCGGACTTATTTTTACGGATGAAGCAGTTGATATTCTTCCACAGGCTACAATAAGGCATATTGGAATGTATCGCGATGAAAAAACATTAAAACCTGTATGGTATTATAATAAAGTTCCCATGCCGGTTGATAAACCGGAAAGCTACTATGTTTATATAACAGATCCAATGCTTGCAACAGGGAACTCTCTGGTTGAAGCGATAAGACTTTATACAGAGAAAGGCATTCCGGAATCTAACATATGCTGTGTATGTATGATTTCTGCCAAAGAAGGTATCGAAAGAGTTTTCAAAGAATTTCCTGCAATAACGCTAATTGTTGCGGCAGTAGACTCTCATTTAAATGAGCGCGGTTACATTGTTCCAGGTATGGGAGATGCAGGAGATAGAATTTTCAATACATAAAAATTTTGTAAATTTTTAGAAATTGGAAAATATATTGAAGCATTTTAGTTGAATTAGTATTATTATAGAAATATGAACGAAACAACAAAAACATTAACAACAAGAGAGATGGATATTCTACTTTTAATCATTAAGGGTTATAGTAACGAAGAAATAGCCAAAACACTTGTTATTTCAATTCATACTGTTAAAGCACACATTGAAAGTATTTATAGAAAATTCAATGTCCATAACAAAGTTCAAGCGGCTATATACTCGGTTTACTATAAAATTGTAGATATTAATAAAATCTAAAATTTACTTGCAATAAATATATCAGCAGGATTATAGCTCTGTAAATACCTAACAGCATCGTTAGGAGAGCTGGCAATATAATACAAACTGCGTACATCACTTTTTGCAAAATTATTACTAATAATAGATTCAAAAAAATCTACCAGACCATTATAAAAACCATTTGTATTTAGCAATATAATAGGTTTCTTGTTATATCCTAATTGCTTTTGAACTATCATTTCAGATATTTCTTCAAGCGTACCAAACCCGCCCGCTAAAGCAATAACAGCATCCGAAACTTCATCCATTTTTGCCTTTCGCTCTCTCATCCCTTCTGTAATAATAAATTCATCACAATCCTGTGGATTTCCGACTCCCATTGCATATAGTCTTTCCGGCATAACGCCTATTATCCGCCCGCCATTCTGCTTAACAGCACCAGCACAGGCATACATTAATCCAAGACGGCTTCCGCCATATACAATGCTCATGCCGGCATTCCCCAGCAATTCTCCCAGCAATTGAGCTTCTACATAAAAATTTTCGTCTAAATTATTTGAAGAGGAAGCAAAAACACAAACATTCTTTATCAATTAAAACTTCCTCCTATTAAGTAATAATTAGAACAGCATAGCCCCGTACCATCTTTAGAACATTCTTGTTTTTGAATATTAACAGACTCGCTCTTACAGAACGGCTCAAACCTGTCAGAATAAATATTAAAGCCAAACACATCTTTCCCCCATACATTAGGGCGTGATTTGCCATTTACATCATATAATAAAACCCCTCGTAGATCTCCCTGCGGCATTTCAAATAACTTGTATGACAATACAGCATTTGAATTAGTGGCATAATAATCTGAAAATCTATATGTAGAACTTGGGAAGGTACCATTAAGAAAAGTAATTTTATATGGTTTTACAGCAGACTTTAATTCGCTGGATAAAGCAGAATTAATAGCATTCTCAAAGCTAAAGTCCTCGTTTTCTTTTTGTGTATTTATGGTATAAAAAATATTTGCAAAATCTGTCTGAACATTCCGCCACAAAGATGTATTTTTAGCCTGCATAGTATCATCAATAGAAAGAGGTGCGACTAAAAAAGCAACTATTAAGAATATAACAAATAAAATAGAAACTTCTACTATTGTAAAACCTTTCTTCATACAACCCCTTTCATAATCTACCCTCTGGCAAGGTCTAAGTGTTTCTTTTCATTAATCAGCGAATCATAAATCCATTCCGGCACAAAATTTTTGCCGAGAATAATTTGTCCGTTCATAATATTTGGAGCATGAAAATCAGACCCGCCGGTAACGATTAATCCGAAATTTTCAGCCATGGTCGAAAAATATTCAACTATAGCCGGCGAGTGTTTTCTATGATAAGCCTCTATACCTCTCAAACCACAGTTCATAAGTTCTTTTATAAGTTTTTCTGCTATGTCTATGTCGTACGGATGCGCAATAACAGGAATCCCACCGGAATCATATATTACCTCTACTGCATCAAACGGTGTAACAGTTTTTCTCTCTACATACACAGGCGAAGCTCTGTGAATATATTTACTATAAGCTTCCATTACATTGCTTGTTCCGCCCGCATTAGTTATAGCTTTCGCAATATGAGGTCTCCCTATACTTCCACCCTCAGCTACCATATTCTTTACATCTTCAAATGCAATTTTTATCCCTTCTTTTTTTGCCAGAAGATGTAGAATCTCTTTAGTTTGCTTTATACGAGCCTGCTGTTGAATTTTTAACAAATTTTTAAAATCATTTCTTGTAACATCCGGAAAATAACCTAGTATATGTACTTCATATTCTTTATACAAAGTATTAACTTCAATTCCCGGAATAATTTTAAAGTTTACTTCTTTATTCTTAAGATATTCAACTGCGACATCATAAGCAAGCACATTATCGTGATCTGTAAGTGCAATCACTTCCAGTCCCGCTTCTAATGCCAAATCAACAATTTTTTCTGGAGAAAAAACTCCGTCAGAGTAGTAAGTGTGAATATGAAAATCACCTTTCATACCACTCCTCCTCTCCTAGCCGTCATCTTCAATGTTGACCCCACTTTCCTTATTACTATTATCTATAATCACATTAATTCTTTTTATAAGTGTTGCAGCTTTGTTATTGATAAGCAGTTCAACACCGTTAATCTGCGCCAAATTATCTTGAGCTATTTCATATCTTTCCGGAATACTGGAAGATAATCTCTTAAAAGAAGTTAAAAACTCCATACCTATAACACTATCTTCCGTGCCGCAAAAACCGGCATCAGTAATATAAGCCATACCATTATAAATTTTTTCATCTGCAGTCTGAACATGAGTATGGGTACCTAAAAAAGCCTTTATTAGGGCGTTCTTATCATTATTGAATTCTTTTGCAAGATATTTAGAAAAACAGATCTTTTCTGCAGTAGCTTCAGCATGAAAATCAATAATTAAGCTACCTATACCGTTTTCTTCCAAAGCTTTTATTTCTTCTGTAACTACCTGCCATGGTGAATCTATCGGCGGCATAAAAACTCTTCCTAATACATTCATAACAGCTATTTTCTGACCCTTTATATCAAAGACCCTGCACCCGCAGCCCTTTGTTCCTTTAGGATAATTTATCGGACGCAGCAGCTGTTCTGCAGTATCAATATATTCAAAAACATCTTTCTTATCCCAAATATGATTTCCGGACGTAAAACAATCAATTCCGTACGATTTTAATTCCTCATAATTTTTTTTAGTTAAACCAAATCCGTGAGAAGCATTTTCTATATTTGCAATAACAAAATCTGGTTTTTCATTCAGCGATGCAAGATAATTTTTTACCGCCAATCTCCCTGACCTGCCGGTTATATCTCCAAAAAATATTATTTTTATAATATCAGAATTACCACTCATAATTTCCATATAAAGGAGGAACAAGAGTCCCTCCTTTTACCTACAATTTTATTTTGCAATCTCTGTAGTTCTAAATTCTCTAACTACAGTTACCTTAATCTGCCCTGGATAATCCAGTTCATCCTCTATTCTCTTTGCAATATCACGTGCAAGTTTTTGAGATGCTAAATCATCAAACATTTCAGACTGAACAATCACTCTGACCTCTCTGCCTGCCTGTACCGCAAAAGATTGCTTAATACCTTCATATCCGTTTACAATTTCCTCTATTTTTTGCAAACGTTTAATATAAATTTCCAAGGTATCGCGTCTTGCTCCCGGACGCCCTGCAGATATAGCATCTGCCAGTTTCACAAGAACAGCTTCAATTGTGTTTGCCGTAACATCATCATGGTGTGCTTCAATAGCATGAATAACTTCCGGCTTCTCCCCGTATCTTAAAGCAAGTTCAACACCAAGCTGAATATGAGTTCCTTCTTGCGTTTGATCCACTGCCTTACCTATATCATGAAGAAGCCCTGCTCTTTTAGCTACATAAACATTAGCTCCCAACTCCGCTGCAAGCATTCCTGCAATATGCCCTACTTCAAGAGAATGTTTTAAGACATTTTGACCGTAGCTGGTTCTGTAGTATAAACGCCCGAGGGTTTTAATAAGTTCTTTATTCAGTCCCATTATCCCCATTTCAAGAGCCGCATTTTCGCCCTCTTTCAAAATTTTCTTTTCAACTTCTTCTCTTGATTTTTCTACGGTTTCTTCTATTCTTACAGGGTGGATACGTCCGTCTTGAATTAGTTTTTCCAGAGCTATTTTTGCGATTTCTCTTCTTACCGGATCAAAAGCTGACAAAACTACAGCTTCAGGAGTATCATCAATAATCAAATCTACTCCTGTAAGTGTCTCAAGGGTTCTGATATTACGTCCCTCACGTCCTATAATACGTCCTTTCATTTCATCATTCGGCAATGATACAACAGAAACAGTCGATTCAACAACCTGTTCCATCATACAGCGCTGCATTGTTGTTGTTAAAATCTCTTTTGATTTTTCCAGAGCATCTTCTCTTATTTTAGCTTCATTTTCCCTAATTAACTGCATCTGTTCTTGAGCTAAATCACTTTTTAACTGTTCAAGAAGCATTCTCTTAGCATCTTCAGCAGACATACCTGCTATTCTTTCTAATTCTACAGTCTGCTTTTGTACTATTTCTGCCAAAAAATCTTCTTTTTCTATTAATTGATCTTTTAGTCTGTCTAATTCCAGCTCTTTATCAGAGATTTCCTGCATTTTATCTTCTATTTGATCTTCTCTTTTAGATAATTTAGATTCAATTACCGCAAATTCACGTCTGCGTTCTCTTTCATCTTCATTAAGCTGTTCTCTTTCATTTTGCAAAGCTTCTTTTGCTTTTATCAAAGCTTCTTTGTGCATAATAGCTTCTTTTTCCTGCAAATCTTTTTTAGACTGCTCAGTTTGAAGCAACAGATTTTTATACTTAATTCTCTGTACGGTAATAACAGCAATTAGTATAACCATTACTACAATTGCAGTGGTTAATAATGCGTTCATTTAGCACCTTTTCCTTTTCTATTTTTTATATATACACGATAACGGGTACATATAACCTACCCGGAAATCATTAAATATTTTTAATAATCTACTTTATCGCATATATTTTCAAAAATTTTTATACTACTACTGTCAATATCATATCATATAAAGATTAATTTGTACATAATAAAAATACAGGAGGGATAAACCTCCTGTATTTTCTAACCAATATACTTTAAATATCTTTTAGCAATGTTGCTTATACCTTCTGTAGATTTCACAAAACTTTTGCTCAAATCTATTTCCGGCAAGCCCAGACTATTTAAAACACCTTTTAAACAGAGTTTTGCTTTTGATAAAGCATCACCGGTTTCATTCAACGGCAGTCCTTCGATAATTGTAAAAGCCTTTCCTTTCAAGCTTTCTGCGGGAATAATTTCGCCTATTTCAGAAACTCTTCTTGGAATTTGATAAAAATCCATGGATTTAACTTTTCCGTTATCTACGTAAGTCTTATATTTTGATATAGTATTATTAAAATAATCTTTTGAATAATAAATCTTCGTACTGTTATCACTGTAGACACCGCGTATTTCCGGTTCAACAGGCTTTGTACCTACAGTATTCTGCAGTTTTTCGAATTGACACCCACGTCGGTTTACACGCCACAAAGTACTGCATTCACCATAACTATCAGCAAGACTTAATGAAGGCTCGCCAAAATAATAATCTGTCATATATTTGCCTTTCTAAATCTAATACACACAAATATTAGAAAACACAGAAAACAAAAAATTGCTATTTCAAAGAATAGCTTTAACAAAAATTTACAAAAATCTCATAACAATTCCCCATTAAGTCATAAAAAAACTGCCGCGGATGGTAATGGAAAAACAATCATAAATAACGTTTAATAAATATATTAAATCTTTTTCATACTTCCAGCTATTCTTAATTCCAAGAGCCGATTAGGCTCTTTTTTTTAATTATTATAGTTGCTCAAAAATAAATCGTATGCATTCACTTCAACGATATTCTACACAAATATCTATACTCTGTTTATCAAATCGAACAAAAGTATTAGCCAGAATGTACAATTTATAAAAAGAAAGATGGGTAATAATAAAAGAGGAAAAGAAAGGAGATATATTATGAAATATCTTAGATACACAGCGTATGCACTTGTACTAATCGGGGCTCTTAACTGGGGGCTTGTAGGTCTATTTGGATTTGACCTTGTTGCAGCCATATTTGGTGATATGAGCATTTTATCGCGTATTATATACTCACTTGTCGGTATTAGTGCTATTGTAACCGCATTAATGGTTCATCACTGTGAACCTGTAGAACAAGCTGAAGGTTGTGAATACGGCAGCTGTAAATTCTAAACCAAAGTATAACAAATCTTAAAATAAATAATATTTTCTCAAAAGACCTTGGAATAATCTGAGGTCTTTAAATTTTAAGTTATCTTTATTTTATTGTATTAATTAATGTTTGTTACAGAAAATTTACAATTAATACAGATATTAAGATTATGTAAGGAAATCCTATTTTAAGAAAAATTTCGACTATAATAATAATGCAAAGAGAAATTAAAAGGAGAAAAAGATATGCAATCAGTAGAAGAAATTCTTGGCAAGTTAGAAACAGCAGATAATACAACAAAGAATAAAATTGAAAATATTTTAGTCGATCAAGGTAAAGCTGTAGTTCCGGAGCTTGTTAACCAGCTGCAGGTTGTAAGAGGTATTAAGCGCGGTGTTGTTGCAATGACTCTTATTAGAATAGGTGAAGCTTCTGTTGAATACTTAAAAAAAGCTGCTAACAATAATAAAGATTTTGAATGGGTAGCTAAATATCTTATCTCTGAAATTAAAGGCGTTGCTGCATAGTTGTGAATATTAATTCAGAAGAAAATAATAAAGTTCTAATATACACAGATGGGGCGTGCAGTGGTAATCCCGGCGCAGGGGGATATGGAACAATACTTGTTCATGTTGATAAAAACGGTACAAAACATGAAAAAGAATTGTCTGATGGTTTTAGCAATGTTACAAATAACCAGATGGAACTTTTAGCAGTTATTATTGGTTTAGAAGCTCTTAAAAAACCTTGTGCTGTTACCTTGTATTCTGATAGTAAATACGTGGTTGATGCTTTCAACAATCATTGGATAGAGAACTGGATACAAAAAGGGTGGAAAACAGCTGCTAAATCACCTGTTAAGAATGTTGAATTATGGCAAAGACTGCTTAAAGCTAAAGAACCACACAATGTAGAATTTGTATGGGTTAAAGGTCATGCTGGACATGAATATAATGAAAGATGCGACACCCTGGCAGTTAACGCTTATAAAACAGGTAATTTAAAAATCCTCAAAGAAATGTAAAGTTTTGTAACAATAAATACTCTTTGTGAAATCATATTATATTTAAATACTTTATATATATGTAAGATTTAAAATGATGGTGAACAAAGATGGCAATCGCAAATTTACACGAAACATTATTAAGCTACAAGTTAAGAAGAAACGAGTTAAACCTTGAAATAACTCAGCTTCAGAACCAAAAAACTCTTGCTACTTATTCGCAGGCAGATGCGCAATCTTTGAAAAACGCTCAAACAAGAGAAGTTAAAGATTATTTTAAAGTTTTATATGAAGGCGATGAAGAATTACAAGAAGAATATCGTGATTATACAGAAATCCCGGATTTTGAAGATGAAATTGATAAATTAACAGCACAGTTTCAAGACCAATTTAATGAATTAACAGCCTGGGAAACAGCTATTGATTCACAGCTAACAACTGATAGTGCAGAATTAACAGAAGTTAATGCATATTTGGAATCGATGAAGTCTATGCTTTCTACAAATATCCAGGAAGATTTCAATTACGGATTAAACAGCTAATTAAGCAAATAACCATATTCCAAGTAATGCGAACAGTATTAGAGCTAAATTATAGTGCCAGAATGTCGGAATGCAGGTATCAAATATATGATTATGCTGCCCATCAGCATTTAATCCTGCCGTAGGACCAAGTGTTGTATCTGATGCAGGGGAGCCCGCATCACCAAGTGCAGCTGCAGCAGCCAGCAAAATTATCATCTGGCTTGTATTAAATCCAAGATGGAGGCAAACCGGTATAAATAACACTGCAAGTATAGGTATGGTTCCGAAAGAAGTTCCTATACCAATAGTTATAAATAATCCTATTATAAGTATTATAAGTGATGATAACAAAACACTTTCCGGCATAAAATCTAATATAGCATGCACCAGATGTTCAATTGCACCGGATTCTTGAAGCACAGATGCAAATCCTGCGGCAACAAGCATTACAAATGCAACATAGCCCATCAAATAAATGCCTTCATTCATCATATGATCCATCTTATCTTGAGGAATTACACCAAACGAAAACATTATTCCTAGCCCTACAAGTGCGCCCAGAGGCAGTGATTGTGTTAAAAGCTGAACAATAAAAGTTGCTGCGGCAGCAGCAATAACCCACCAGTGTTTTGTTAAAAATACCGGCTCAGAACTTGTTTGCAAACCAATAACGGGTTTATCTTCATAAACTCTGGGTTTTCTATATGAAATAAAAACTGCAATTAGCAATCCTACAACCATACCAATACCTAAAATAAAAGTTGATTTCCAGATATCCGCCCTAATAACCTGCACACCGTTTAATGCCATATTATCTGCAATAAGATTTTGGAATATCAAACCAAAACCTGCTGGTATTGCTATATAAGGCATCTTTAAACCAAAGGCAAGCACACAGGCTACAGCTCTTCTATCAAGTTTCATTTTATTCATAATCCCGATTAGCGGAGGAATGACAATTGGAATAAAGGCAATGTGTATAGGCACAATATTTTGTGATGCCATAGCAATAACCGTAAGCAATCCCAGCAGTACGAATTTTCTTCCAGCAACTATCTTAGAAATTTTTGAAGAAATAACATCTGTAAAACCGGAATGCGCCATAGTTGCAGCAAATGCCCCCAGAAGAATATAACTCAATGCCGTTTCTGAATTTCCACCCATACCGGATATAAAAACGTGCATAACATCTTTTATATTTATTCCTGCAAGCAGTCCTGCTGTAATTGTCGAAATAATAATCGCAAGCAGAACATTAACTTTTTTAATACACAAAATGCACAAGAGAATGACTGATATAAATGCCGGATTTAGGCACAGATTCTTGCAAATTTCCATCATTATTATTTAGCTTCTTCCTCTTTAAGCAGGTTTATCAAATCAAGCGCAACCTCTTTTTGTATATCTACGGGTAATGATTTCAAATATTCAAAAGATTCTGCAATTTTTTGATCTGTATCATACCAGCGTCTTAGAACATAAGTAAAAGCATCGGTCAGAATATTATCTGCCAAATCTATACCGTTGCTCTTTGATTTGTTCACGATTAAATCTGCGCACTTATACTGAGTCATTATATTTGCATTACGCATTAGACTTACCGCTAAACTTACTGTAGGATCTACATCATACCAACGCTTATACATTCCAATACCTTTTTATACCTATATATATAATAGTATATTTTTTCAATTATTTTGTCAATTGAGAAATAATAAAATTCTTTTTATCTTCTGTTAAATTTGAAAATAAAATAGTTTTCTCTTTAGAAGTTTCACCTTTTATTATTTTAATCTCTGATTTGGGCACTTTTAACAATTTTGATAAAAACTCAACTAAAGCTTTATTGGCTTTATTCTCTATAGGCTGCGCAGTTAGTTTAACTTTTATAAGCTCATCTTCTATAAGTACATCATTTTTAGAAGAATTAGGCAATACTTTGAATTTAATAACTAAACCGCTATCCACAGATTTTATCATACTTTTTGAAATACCATTACATATTCGTGTTTAAAAATATAGAACCCGCCTGCTAAAGCTCTATAACGCCAAAGGTTGGCAGTTTTACCCTTTGCACGCTCATTACCCTGCATATCTTTTATAATTATAGCTTTTGTAATAAATCCCAGTTTATTCATTCTTGCCATACATTCAAAACCAAGAGGTATATGCTGGGAGTTTGCATACTTATCACCTATAATCAAACAGGCAAAACGTCCTTTTTCAAGCAAATCATAACCATTTTTTGCAACTTTTTCAAAAAGATTATAAAATTCTTCAGTAGTTGCGCAATTAGACAAATCTTCTTTTTTATCAGAAAATTTAATAATATCATCATAAGGCGGATGAAGCATTAAAAGCTGAGCCTGCTTTCTACCCATAATATCCAGCCTTGCTTGAATTTTATCTTTTGCAATAGAGCTTGCTGAATCAGCACAAATAATATTAACATCCGTGACAAGCTGTTTTGGAGAGAATTTTTCAGAAACTTTTTCCGCTAAATCTTCTTTCAGCTCTACACCAATACATCTGCGATTCATATTAATAGCTTCTATACCGGATGTCCCTGAGCCGAAAAATAAATCAAGCACAATATCGTTCTTTTTGGTATATCTTTCGTATATTTGTTGAGCTATTTGCGGAATATAATTACCGTGATACTCATTGGAATGCCCCCCGTCTTTTAACCTTGATGGAAATTCCCAGAGAGTATCAGTTTTAATATGCTCATACTCACGCCATTTTTTAAGATTAATATCACTATAAGCAGTCGTTTTAATCTCGTTATTGTCAACAACTTTCAAAGCTGCTTTTTTAGTAATTTTCTTTTCTTTTAAATTCGATTTAACCATATCCTCCCTCATTCACATATTAAGTTTAAGCTATTAATTAAATTTTGTAATCAAATAAATAGAGGATATATAAAGCAAAACCGGATATTTTGCTAAATATTCCGGTTCTGCTGATAAAATAACTATTAAAGCTTACTTTGTCATTTGCTGCAATCTGTCGCAAGCATCGCATGGCTGCTTAGGCTGAGTTTTGCATGGGTCACACTGAACCGGTTTTTTAGCGCAAGGATCACATGGATCAGATTTTTTTGCACATGGATCGCATGGTGCAGCAGCACCAGTCGGGCATGGCTGAGAAATCTTTTCACAAGGGTCACACTTTTTCTGGCAAGAACAATCCGGCTTTTTCTTTTCACATTTTGGACAGTGTCCCCAGTAAGCAGGATTTAAACTTGACCAGTCAAAAGCATTTGCAGTCTGAGCTCCGATAATAGATGCAATACCTAATACTGTTAATACAGATAATGTTTTTTTCATCTCTTACTCCTTTTTCTACAATATCGAACTGTATTTTTAATACATGCTAATTGTAAAAAATAAGAAGTTAATTACCATAAGCCAGAAGGGGAAAAATTCAGTTAGTCACACGTCTAATTACGGGTTTTATCTATCAGTTTTCCGGCTTTGTTCCAGTTAAATGATGAGCGTATTTCATTTCCTATCTTTTCAATAAGATGTACCCGTGATTCTGCTCTGAGTTTTGCAAAATTTTCTCCGCCGGAACTCATTTCTTTCATAAATTCTTCTGCATACTTACCGTTTTGAATATCTGCAAGAATGTTTTTCATTTCTGTTTTTACATCCGCATTTATCAATTTTCTGCCCCGGGTTAAATCACCGTATTCTGCATTATTAGAAATCGAATAGTGCATATCTTCAATACCGCCTTCATAAATCAAATCAACTATAAGTTTTAATTCATGGCAGACTTCAAAATATGCCATATAAGGAGAATAACCTGCTTCAACCAGAGTTTCAAATGCAGCTTTTATAAGAGAAGAGCACCCGCCGCATAAAACAGTTTGTTCTCCGAATAAATCAGTTTCTGTTTCTTCCTTAAAAGTAGTTTCAATAATGCCTGTTTTGCCGGAACCAATAGCAGAAGCATAAGAAAGAGCTATATCCTTAGCATCTCCGCTGCAGTCTTGATAAACAGCTATTAATGAAGGCACTCCGCGTCCTTCTTTATATTCATTTCTTACTGTATGCCCCGGTGCTTTCGGAGCAACCATAATTACATTAATATTTTCCGGCGCTTTAATAAATCCGTAATGTATATTAAAACCGTGGGAAAACATTAAATACTGACCTGCATGCAAATTAGGTTCAATTTCTGCTTTATATACTTCTGCCTGTATTTCATCCGGTATAAGTATTTGAACTACATCAGCCTGTTTAACGGCTTCGGCAATAGACATCGTCTTTAAACCATAATCTTTAGCCTTTGTATCGGAAACACCGCCCTGTCTTAAGCCAAAAAATACGTTACAGCCAGCATCTTTAAGATTTAACCCTTGTCCGTATCCTTGCGAACCAAAGCCTATAATCGCTATTTTCTTTGTTTTTATTAAATTAGTATTAATATCGCTATCCAGGTATATTTTTAAATCTTTCATAAAAATCCTCCTTATTTATAAATTTATTATACACCTTAGAAAAATTTTATTATACTCAATAGAAATATAAGCCGAAAAGCAGGAACTGCAAGAAAATCTTCCCCTGTAATAAATTTAATATTTCTGAATTATGCACTACAATAACAGAGTTCAAGACTCATTGCGATTAACCCTTTTTCTCTTAAAATAAATTATTCTTCAACAGGAGATTCTATAATGGTTGTTTGTTCTCCTACAGCCATTTCTGCAGTTGTACAAGCCTCTGCTGAAGGAATTTCTTCTTCATCTTTGTCTGTATTTACAATTTTATTAACAGAAACCACTGTATCATTATCTACAAGGTTTTGCGCTCTTACGCCCGTAGCCGGTCTGCCCTGGCATGATATATCACCGGCTTTTATTCTTGTAACTATACCGTTTGCAGTAACAAGCATAATTTCATCATTTGCATCAACAATTGTTAATGCAACTAATCTTGACATATTAGATTTAAATTTAGTTGCAATTAATCCTATTCCGCCTCTGTTTTGTGTTCTGAATTCAGACAACTTAGTACGTTTGCCAAATCCGTCGGACGTAACCACCAGTAAATCTGCATCATAATTTCTCGGTACAATATCGCATCCTATTATTGTGTCTGCAGCACGAAGTTTCATTGAAGTAACTCCTCTGGCGCTTCTACCTAACGGACGTAAATCTTCTATCGGGAATCTTATTGCCATACCGCAAGAAGTTCCGATTATTATTTCATCATTAGATTTTGCGAGTTTAACCCAGTTTAATTTGTCGCCTTCCTCTAAGGAAATTGCAATTATACCGCTTCTTCTGATATTTACAAAGTTATCAAGCTCTATTCTCTTTATAAATCCTTTTTGTGTAAGCATAATCAAATTTAAATCATGAGAGAAACTACTTACAGGAACAACTGCTGTAATTGTTTCACCCTGCTCAATAGGAAGTACGTTTACAATCGGCAGACCTTTAGACTGTCTTCCGCCTTCCGGAAAATCATATACATTTAAACTGTAGACAATACCCTTAGAGGAGAAGAATAAAACTTTATCATGCATCATTGCCGTAAAGAAATGTTGAATATCATCATCATCTTTAGTTTTCATGCCGGCTTTACCTCTGGTTGCACGATTTTGTCTTTCGAAAGTATCAAGTGAAATTCTCTTTAAATACCCTTGATGAGTGATAAATACCGCCATTGGAGTATTTGGAGTCAAATCCTCTATAGTAACTTCACCTTGTTCCGGAACTATTTGAGTTTTTCTATCATCGCCGTATTTTTCTTTGTCTTCAAGAAGTTCTGCTTTAATAATATCAAGGACCTTTTGCCTGTCAGCCAAAATTCCTTCATATTCAGTAATTTTTTTCAAAAGGTCATCATATTCATTTTTAATCTTATCCTGCTCTAAGCCTGTCAAACGTCTTAACTGCATCTCTAAAATAGCATTAGCCTGGTCAACATCAAATCCGAAGCGGCTCATCAATCCAACTCTTGCATCATCAGTTGTTTTGGACTTTTTAATAAGCTCAATAACTTCATCTAATGAACCTAATGCTATAAGTAAACCGGCAAGAATATGTGCTCTAATCTTTGCTTTTTTCAAGAAATATATTGTTCTTCTTGTTACAATTTCGACTCTATGCTCTACAAATTCACTTAAAACTTCATAGAGATTGAGAAGTCTTGGCTGCTTTCCGCACAATGTAACCATATTAACGCCAAAAGTTGTAGATAGCTGGGTAAATTTAAACAGATTGTTTTTAACAACTTCCGGCTTTGCATCACGTTTAAGTTCTATTACGATACGCATACCTTCTCTGTCGGATTCATCTCTTATATCAGAGATACCATTAATCTTTTGTTCTTTTACTAAATCAGCTATTTTTTGAATAAGCATTGATTTATTAACTTGATAAGGAATTTCTGTAACAATAATAGCAGTTCTGGTTTGCCTGCCGGCACCACCAGGAATTTCTTCAATAGTAGCAACAGCTGACATTTTTATAGAACCTCTGCCTGTTTCATAGGCTTGTTTAATATCATTGAGTCCTACTATAGTTGCTGCTGTCGGGAAATCAGGACCTTTTATGTATTCCATTAATTCCGGAACAGTAATTTGAGGATTATCGATTAAGGCAATTGTACCATCAACAACTTCTCGTAAATTGTGAGGCGGAATATTGGTTGCCATACCAACCGCAATACCGGATGAACCGTTTAAAAGCAGCATTGGCAATCTTACCGGCAGAACAGAAGGTTCTTCAAGAGAACCATCAAAGTTTGGTTCAAAATCTACGGTATCACAATCAATATCTGCCAGCATTGAAGTTGTAATTTTATGCATACGGGCTTCTGTATACCTCATTGCAGCAGCGCCGTCACCGTCAACAGAACCGAAATTACCATGCCCGTCTACGACAAGATATCTAGTATTAAAATCCTGTGCAAGTCTTACCAGTGCTTCATAAACAGAACTGTCACCATGCGGGTGATATTTACCTAAAACTTCACCAACAATACGGGCACACTTTTTAAATGGTTTATCTGGAGTCATACCAAGCTCATTCATTGCGTATAATATACGTCTGTGCACCGGTTTTAACCCATCTCTTACATCTGGAAGCGCACGACCTACAATTACACTCATAGCGTAATCTATGTAACACTTCTTCATTTCTTCTCTTATATTAACCGGAACTATTTTACCGTCTGAAAATATATTCTGTTGAGCCAATGTACTTCTCCTCTATCCCTTCGTCCTTATAACATACTAGCACAAAAAAGGTTTCTGTAAAGCAAATATAAATAACATGATATGTATATGATTGATAGAGTATATACGGTTTAAATCCAGTATTTATAACATTTTAAGCTTTGTTACAAATTGTTTAAAATTAAGCAATTTTTTAATAAAAAAATACTTTATTAATATGTAAGTAAGTTAAAAACATTAAAATTTTCTTTTTATACTCTCTCTTAATATCCTCGTGTTTATTTAATGTTTGCCATTGTCTCAACGGCAAACTTTTTTTTGCTTATTCCACGCCTGTTACCAGTAATACGGGAACCTGCCATAATAATAACGTGGATGATTGTAATATAATTGATAATTTCTTATAGTTTCAAGCCTGTTCTGTTCCTGCAGCAGAGCATTCTGCTGTTCCAATAATCTGATTTGCTTTTCTCTCTGCTCCGCATCCCTGCGCCTTGAAGCTTCCAATGCAAGGTTGTTGTCCAATTTTAACTGGGTCTGATTTAAATCTGAAAAACAGGCTGACAAGTTATTGCCCTTGTATTTTGCAAGACAATCGTTTGCTGTTTCAAAAAAGTCTGTCTGCCTTTTATCCCAGTATATAACATCATTATCCAGCAGTCCTTTATTTCTTGTCCTTATTGCTGCCCAATCCGGCTTTTTGCAATAATTGGTTATCTGTTTGTACGCATTATCAATTTTCTTTTGTTCAAGAGGATAGGTTAATGCATTTATTTTACTAATCATGACATTATTACTCATTCCATAATAGAGAACTTTTGCTTTATAATAATTATTAAGTTTTTCCTGGATATTGGAAGTCACTCCGGCTAGTTTAAGATAGTTATCTGGATTTTGCGGTACCAATTTTATAAGTAATAACGCGGTTTTATAAGCCTTTGATAAATCTTTTAGTGCCAGATAGCAACCGTATAAAATCTCTTGTGATTGTATATAAAACTTTGATTTTGCAGACACCTTTCCGGCATACAGTATTGAATTTTTAAAATCCTTCATGAAGTAATAATTTTCACTTACTTGATACGCGGAATCTTCTTTTAGCGGCGTAGCCTTATTTGTATAAGGCACCAGTATATTATTTGAAGCAGAATAATCTCCCATTCTTGCATAAAGAATTCCTATTTTATAATCCAGCATGTACTGAGGCAGCAGTTTATTTTCACCAATATCCTTCAATCGAAAAGCCTGTTCCAAAGCTAGAACATAATTACCCTGTAATGAATAGTACTCAATAAAGCGCATTAAATTCGGAATAAAAGCAGGAAAAAGTTTTTCAGCTTTTTCAAACTCTCCTTTTTTTATGTACTTTTCATTTTTAAGGAGCTTCTTATATATTTTTTTGTCATTTTTATCAAGCTGAGATTCTTGATTTTTCGTTAATTCAGAAAAGGTTACCTTAAAACCGTTGACATTATAATAAGAAAATAAATCATTCTTAGCTGATACTGCAAAAACAGTATTTATAAATATTAAAAAAATTAAAATTAATAATCTCAACTTCATTCCAAGATTGCCCTGTAAGCAGAAATACTCTTCAGAGCCGTCGGCTTAGGAATACAGTTGACTCCGAGCATTTCAGCTATATTTCTTGCATTATAAGACGCCGATATTAGTATTATCCTTGTATTATTATAACGAGAGAAAGTCTTAATTTGTTCAATTAACCACTCCCCTGCATATTTAGGCATAAAATCATCTTCCATCTGTAAATCTGTTATTATAACATCCAGCGGCTTATTTTCAAGAAGAATATCATAAGCCTCTCTTGCAGATTCAGCCGTTATTATTTCAAGCTCATCTCCAAGAATTTCCTGTACAATCTCAGAATTAAAAACCCGCCAGCCTTTTATATCATCTACAATCAGAATTCTTTTCATTTTCTGAGTCCTTCCGCACCATCCAAATAAACAAATTCCGGAGAAAATGATTCGCTGCAATTAATAACTACAAGCACTCTTAAGCACATTTTAAGACTACCAGGGACATCAAGTTCATGAAAACACATCATAGCAACATCTTTCCATTTTAAATTAACACGCGCATATTTAGCCGGAAAATCCGCATTTAAGTCATCCGTTAATGTGAATATTGCATGGGAAATCATATCTGTTTCAATATTATTGCGGGCAATAATTTCATTCAAGAGTTTTATTGTTGCAGCTCCAATTGCTTCAGAAGAATTTTCTTCAACCGTAATCGCCCCTCTTATACCTTTTGTTATCATACTCTTTCTCCTTTTGTAACCATAAAAAAATATAATGCTGCAAGTGTAGACATTGTTAAAGCATCCCCTGCCGCTTCACGTTCTTTTAGCCAGTCTGGAATTTTGTCAATGTCTATTAACATACGCTCACGTATGACACCACCGTCATCTACGGGTTTTTCAACTATTTTATATTCTTTAATCTCCGCTATAGCAATTGTAATAGTTTCAGAAACACATCCTGCAGAACTAGCAGCTCTATGAGTCATTATATGTATATTATCAGCTTTTAACCCTGCTTCCTCCAAAAGTTCTGCCCGTATGGCATCCTCTATGGATTCCCCTTTTCTTTCATCTCCTACCAATCCGGCTGGAATACCTATACAATATTTAGCGATGCCCTCAGCCTGCAATGGAGGACGTTCTTCTTTCAAAAAAAGAATTTGTTTATTATTTATAACCGGAAGTATTACAACAACATCACTCGCATTCGGTCGATGAGCATAAACCCACTCTTTTCCGGTTTTTGAAGGTGTACTTTTTAACTGTAAGTATTTTGTATCATATAAAATCATTTGTTATTCTCCATAAAGCAGATTAAGATTTATAACTGCAGGCAGTTTTATTGTAAATATAGTGTATTTGCCTTCTTCACTGTCAACTGTTAATTCTCCGCCATGTGATTTTACAATTTGCAGCGCAAGATAAAGCCCAAGACCCGTACCAATTTTTCTAAATTTCTTTGCTGCTGAATAATATTTATTAAAAATCTTATCTATATCAGACTTCGATATACCTGCTCCATAATCTTTTACTGAAATAACAATATATTTCGGAATTTCACCTATAGTAATTTCTATGGGAGAATTCGGCTCACCATATGAAATAGCGTTTTGTATAAGATTCTTTACCACACGTTTTAACTGCATTCTGTCAGCATAAACTCTTATATCACGCGGTAAAATAAACTCTATTTCATTATGGGTTTTAACAGCAATCGGCATCATATCTTCTATAATTTCTTCTATAAAGCCTTTAAGCATAATATTTTCTTTATATAGCCTAATATTACCGTCCCGAACCTTATATGTTTCAAGAACAATTTGAACTAAATCCAGAAGTTCTTTGTTAGAAGACTGCATATTTTTTAAAGCCAGTTCCTGTTTTTCTGAAATCGGTCCAAAGCTCTCATTCAAGAATAACTCCAGCATATTAGTTTCTGCTATAATCGGCACTTTTAAATCGTGAGTAAGTGTAGCAACAAAATCCTCTTTCAGACTTTCCAGTTCCTTTTGGTTGGTAACATTCTTTATAATTACTATAAAATATTTCTTTTTATCATCAGCTTTTAGTTCCATCGTGCTAGCAATAAAATTGGAATACATGTCATTCTTTAAAAAAACATCATCATCTTTTAAATTCGTAATGCTTTTGTTTTTACCAGGCTGGATATAGTCAAGAAGCTCCTCTCCCATTAAGCTGTTACCAGGAACATTAAACCACTCCGCTATTTTTGGAGTAGCACGCAGGATTTTATAATTTTCATCAACTATCACAAGACCGTCTGACAAAGAATTAATAACAGCCTCAAGAAATTTATTCTGCTTATGCAGTTCATTCTGGTATTCTACAATCATTTTCTCTCTGTCATCCAGCGTTTCTATCATCCTGTTAATACTTTCAGCAAGGGATTCAGAGCCGGGGAATTCCATTTTTTCTATCTTTTTAGACAAATCACCATATCTTATAGAATTGACTGTTTTTGTAATTGCACCTAGATAATCACCAAGCCTTGACCATTGTTTTCCGGCATGCCTTGCAAAAATAAACAAAATAATCAAAGTTATTAAGATAAATAAATTAAGAACATGAATAAAAAATGCACTATTTTCTTGAAAAATATAGCTTATAACTTCCATTAGCATGCCAACTGGTCCTATTTAATAATTTTATGATACAATTATAACAGAAAATAAGGTAAGTTTAAATGAATAAGATTTATGGTGTATATTTGAGCTTTATAGCGTGGTGTTATACTGCAGTATGCTATGCAACAGAGAAATTTGACATCCTTCCGGATCTTCCGGAACCTCTTGCAAATGCTGCTCAAGCCTCATCAGTATCCACTACAGACACCGCTTCTAACGCTCTGACTGCAACACAAACAGTGGGGCAGGAGCCTAATTTAATCTCAATATTATTCTCTCTTATTTTCGTTATTCTTCTTATTTATGCAACTGGCATTATTTATGCAAAACTTAATAAATTAGGGCTTACAACATTAAAAAAACAAATTGGTGACGGTGACGGCAGCCGTGTTTCAGTAATTTCAACAACAGCTCTGGGAAATAACAAAACACTGCATGTTGTAGAGCTAGGCGGTCAGAGAATGCTTATAGGTGCATGCTCCAGCTCTATTCATCTTATAAAAGATTTAGGACAATACCCGCCATGTGAGATAAAAGAAGGCGAATTCTCCAAAATTGAAATTCCTAATATTCGTATCCCCAAAATTGAAATTCCTAAAATTGAAATACCGGGATTCACAAAAGTAGTTTCTAAAATAAATGACGATACCGACAAACAAGACCCCGCAAAAAACGAAGGTGATGAAGAAAGTAATAATGATACCTTTGAAATTTCGGATATTTATGAGGAAGAAAACTCTGATGGGATTATAGACAAACTTTTTCATACTGCAGCGTCAGAATCCTCGACAAATACAACTACAAAAGAAGATTTAGAACATAAAGTGGATCCGGAAGAATTTGCTTTATACAAAAAATACTTATCTTAAATAAATCGACAGCATAAGGGGTTTTAATGAGTAAAAGGTGTGTAAAAATAGGAAACAAAACGGTTGGAGAAGGCTATCCGTGTTTTATAATTGCTGAAATCGGTATCAATCACAACGGTTCGGTAAAACTAGCCAAACAGATGATAGATATAGCTAAAACAACCGGATGTGATGCCGTAAAATTTCAGAAACGAACGGTAGATGTTGTCTATACTAAAGAAGAACTGGCGAGAGAACGTAAAAGTATTTTTGGGAATACAAACGGTGATTTAAAATACGGACTTGAATTTGGAGAAAAAGAATACAAAGAAATTGATACATACTGCAAAGAAAAAGGAATAATGTGGTTTGCGTCCTGCTGGGATGAAGATTCGGTTGATTTTATAGAAAAATTCGACGTGCCATGCTATAAAATAGCCTCTGCTTCTTTAACCGATGATAATCTGCTTAAATACACAAAATCTAAAGGAAAACCAATTCTGCTATCAACCGGCATGAGCACTATGGAGCAGATAAAACATGCTGTGTCCATACTAGGAGAAGAAAATTTAATACTTTTCCACTGCACATCAACATATCCTTCAAATACAGCAGAAATTAATTTGAGAGCTATAGAAACTTTTAGAAAAGAATTTTCATGCCCGATTGGATATTCAGGGCACGAAAGAGGTGTAACGCCATCTATTCTTGCTGTAGCACTGGGTGCCTGTGCTGTAGAAAGACATATTACGGTAGATAGAACTAACTGGGGTTCTGACCAGGCAGCCAGCCTTGAAATGGCGGGATTATACCATATGGTCAGAGATATCAGACAGGTGCCGGACCTGCTTGGTGACGGCATAAAAACGGTGTATCAAAGAGAAATACCGATTATAGAAAAATTGAGACGAAAGGGATAAAAGGGGTAAAGGGGTAAAAGGGGCAATGCTTAGCCTACCGGATTCTATAAAATTTGTTATTACTGACTTTGACGGAATTGTAACTGATAATTGTGTTTATATCGGTGCAAATGGTGAAATGACACGCAAATTAAATTTTAAAGATGTTATGGCTTTTTCAATTTTACGCAAAAATGGTTACAGAATCGGCATCATTTCCGGTGAAAAGAATTCTGCCATTGATATTATCGCAAAGAAATTTAATGTTGAAGAAGTTCATCAAGGTATCAGAATAAAGATTGATGTATTAAAAAACATTGTTGAACGCTACAGCTTATCTCCGGATGAATATCTCTATATAGGAGATGATATAAATGATATCGAATCTCTCCAATATGCAAAATATGCAATAACTGTACCTAATGCTGTAGCATCAGTGAAAAACATTAATGGAATACAAATCACACAAACCAGAGGCGGCGAGGGTGCATTCCGCGAGGTAGTAGACACTCTTATTTATAGAGAATAACACCATTTTTGTGTATTATGCAATTTCAGCTCTGGTCTTTTGAGAAATATCCGCAGTTTTGTTTTGCGGAAGATGGATTAATTCTGCTTGATTATCCAACTCATCCTGTTTTTCAACCATTTCTTTTGTTACTGTAAATTTAGTTAAATCATGCGTTGTAGGAATGTCATACATAACATCCAGCATTAATTCTTCTACAATAGAGCGCAATGCTCTTGCACCTGTTTTTCTCTTTAATGCTTTTTGAGCTATTAAATCAAGAGCATCCGGTTCAAATTCTAAATCAACACCATCCATTTCAAGCAAACACTTATATTGTTTAATAATAGCATTTTTAGGCTCGGTTAGAATCATTTTTAAAGTCTTTTCATCTAATGCATCTAAGACAGCATAAACAGGAATACGACCGATAAATTCAGGTATTAAACCAAATTTCAACAAATCTTCCGGCTGCAGCTTTTTAAGCATTCTGGAAGCAGCTTGCTCTTTTTCAGCCTGCGTAGGTGCAGATTTTCCAAAACCTATAGAAGAACCGTCTTTTACACGGTGCTCAATTATCTTATCCAAATCTACGAAGGCTCCGCCAACGATAAACAATATATTGCTTGTATCAATCTGTATCATTTCCTGCTGCGGATGTTTCCTGCCGCCTTGCGGAGGTACATTTGAAATAGTACCTTCTATAAGCTTTAATAAAGCCTGCTGTACACCTTCGCCTGATACGTCACGCGTTATAGAAGTATTTTCAGATTTACGGGCGATTTTATCAATTTCATCAATATATATAATGCCTTTTTCAGCTTTTTTCGCATCATAATCTGCATTCTGATAAAGTCTCAAAAGAATATTTTCAACATCATCACCTACATAGCCTGCTTCTGTAAGAGTTGTAGCATCTGCAACTGCAAACGGTACATCAAGCATTTTTGCCAGTGTTTGTGCGAGTAAAGTCTTACCGCTTCCAGTAGGACCGACAAGAAGAATATTTGACTTTTGGATTTCTACTCCGTTAGTATCTTCTTTCTGATTGTGTTTTAATCTTTTATAATGATTGTAAACAGCTACCGAAAGGACTTTTTTTGCGTCATCCTGTCCGACAATATGCTGATCCAGATATGCCTTTATCTCATGAGGTTTTGGAATTGGTTTATCCTCAATGTCCTCATGTGATTTTTCCGATTTATCCGAACCTTTTTCTTTTGCTTCAAAAAATTCTTCATCTAGAATTTCATTGCAAAGTTCAACGCATTCATCACAAATGAACACATCCGGACCTGCTATCAATTTCTTTACCTGGTCTTGAGTTTTTCCGCAAAAAGAACATTTTAATCTGTCGTTTGATGACATATTATCTCCTGTTACATATTATCTTTTGTAATAACTTTATCAATCATTCCATATTCAAGAGCTTCTTGAGGTGTCATGATATAATCTCTGTCTGTGTCTTTTTCTATTTTCTTGATAGATTGACCTGTATTAGAAGCCATAATCTCATTCAAAGTTTTCTTAATTCTTAAGATTTCTTGAGCTTGAATTTCAATATCAGTTGCCTGCCCCTGTGCTCCGCCTAATGGCTGGTGAATAAGCACTCTTGAATGGGGGAGAGCCATTCTTTTACCTTTTGCGCCGGAACAAAGCAAGAAAGCGCCCATTGAAGCTGCTTGACCTAAGCAAATAGTACAAACATCTGCTCTTATGTGCTGCATTGTATCATATATTGCCAGACCTGCAGTAACACTACCACCGGGAGAGTTTATATAAAGCATAATGTCTTTTTCCGGATTTTCACTGTCAAGCAGCAACAATTGAGCAACGATTAAGTTTGCTACCATATCGTCTACCGGTGTTCCTAAAAAGATAATTCTTTCTCTAAGTAATCTTGAGAAGATATCAAAAGAACGTTCTCCTCTGCTTGATTGTTCAATTACTACAGGTACGAAACTCATATTTTATTTTCCTTTCTTATTTATAGACAATAACATTATACATTACATCAATTAATTCACAAATAATTAATTTGTATGAAAGTATATTGGGTCATAAGTATTATAACACATAAAAAAATTATAACTACATATTGACACAAAAATATCATACATTTAGAATAGACAAGTACTTAGAGGGGATATTTATGCGTATAAATTTTACAAATTTAAGGTTTAACACTTGTAACACAGCTGCCAAAACGAAGAATACACTTAAACAAAATTATAACGCAACAATCAATAGACCGGATAAGAAGGAACAAATTTATATTTCCGGACTGCTGGGAATGCTAATTAGCTGTGTTACAGCAAGTGCATCTATTTCGTCCAAGAAAGAAGAATAAAATTCCAAGCTAATCATAAATAAAAGCGGTTGAAATTCAACCGCTTTTATTTATTCTGCTTCAAACATATCTTTGCCTACAGAGCAAAGCGGGCAAACCCAATCTGCCGGCAAATCTTCAAATGCTGTTCCCGGCTGTATCCCGTTATCCGGATCTCCTGCTGCCGGATCATACACATAGTGGCACACTGTACATACATACTTTTGCATAACTAGTCCTCCATTTTGATTAATCTGTTAACATCCATATTCTATTAATACTATAAATTTAAAGATTTTACTATTGTATTTACAACATTATCCAATTCGACAATCTGCTCTTCTTTTAGAGTAGACCTTATACAGATGCTATCATCTAATATCTCTGCTCCCTTAAGCTTTTCAAGAATTTCTCTTATCTGTGAACCGCAGGAAGGCGCCCAGCTTCCGTTTTGAATAATCACATATTTTCTGTTCTGCAGATTATGTGAACTCAATATGTGCAGGAAAGTTTCCATAGATTCAAATATTCCAGCATTATAAGTAGTGGTTGCAATTACAATGTGCGAATACCTGAAAGCCTCTGATAATACAAAGGAAGGATGCGTAATTGAAACATCAAACATTTTTATATTTTTTACACCCTTATCAGCAATTTTAGCCGCCAGAAGATTTACAGCACTTTCAGTCCCGCCGTAAACAGAAGAGTATGCTATAAGAACCCCATTTTCTTCCGGTTCATATTTAGACCATTTGTCATACTTATTAATAAACAAATCTATATTTTTTCTTATAATTACTCCATGCAGAGGACAAAGCATTTTTATATCAAGTCCAGCAGCTTTTTTAAGAAGCATTTGTACTTGAAGTCCGTATTTTCCTACAATATTGGTATAGTACCGTCTTGCTTCATCTAAATAATCTCTCTCCCAACGAACTTCATCATCATATAAATTACCATTAACCGCACCAAAAGAACCAAAGGCATCTGCTGAAAATAAAATTTTGTCGGTTTTGTCGTAAGTTACCATAACTTCCGGCCAGTGAACCATCGGAGCCATAATGAATTGAAATTCATGCTTTCCGGTATTGAGAGTATCGCCCTCTTTAACAACAATAACACGTGAATCTATATCAAAATTAAAAAATTGTTTAATCATGCTTACAGTTTTTTGAGTGCAGACAATTTTAACATCCGGATGCGATTTTACAACTTCTTCCAATAATGCACAGTGATCCGGCTCCATGTGCTGAACTGCTATATAATCTAAATGTCTTCCATTCAGTGCCGCATTAAGATTTTCATAAAACTGCTCTGCACATACTCTATCAACAGTATCAAACAATATTGTTTTATCATCCTTAACAAGATATGAATTATATGACATGCCATCCTTAACCGGATATGCACTTTCAAATAGCGAAAGTTTTCTGTCTGAACACCCTATATAAAACAAATCATTACTAATTTTTCTTATATTATGCATTTCATACTCCTATTAAAAATTTCATTATATATTATAACTTAAACAAAATAATAACTTTTAAAAATAAAATAGCAGACATAGCAAATTATATTTTTAGCAGTTTTTATAAATACAGAGGTTTATAAAATGATAATAAATAAAATTAATTATGCAACTAACTATAAAAATATTTTTCCTAAAAAAGCTATCATAGGAACTATGATTGCAGGAAGTCTGCTTGGAGGAACACTTACATCCTGTAAAAACAATAATGCGGGAGTTTTAAATAAAGAAAAAATTGAATATGTATCTAACCAACAACCCGCTACAACCATCAAGATTCACCCTGCACAAAAAGAAGCATCTATTACTAACCTTAAATTTATATCAGAAAAAGATTCTCCATTAAGAAATATTGGGAAAAGACTCAGTACCGGTCTTCTGGGAGGTCTGCTTGGAGGTTTAATAGGAGCTTTCAGAACAAATAAAACTTTTTTAACCAAAGCTTCTCAATGCGCAGCAGTAGGAGCCGCTGCAGGGGTATTATTCCCCGGACTCACACTAACCAGCATTGTAACACTTCTCTCCATTATTACAGGCGGTGCTGCCGGCACCATGCTGTCCGGCGGGAATGAAAAAGTTGGAAAAGTCGTCGCTGCGCTATTTGGTATTCTTGCAGCAGCAGCTTGTATTTTTTAATCTTATTTATGTATTAATATAACCTATGTACGGCAGATTGCGATAATACCCGTCATAATCTAAGCCATAGCCTACAAGGAATTTATCATCAACTTCAAATGCATAATAATCTGGATCAATATTGACTTCCCGTTTTATCTTTTTATCCAGAAGTGAACAAAATTTTAATGATTTTGTCTTGAAATTATGACTTATAAAATCCATAAGAAATTTTGCAGTATGCCCTGTATCGATAATATCTTCAATAATTAAAACATTTTTTCCGTTCAAATCCGGAAGTGCTATATCAACCGCATTAACTTTGCCTGTAGATGTAAAACCGGATCCATAGCTGGAAAGTCTTATAAATTCCATTTTTAAAGGCATCTTTAATGATTTTGAAAGATCTGTCATAAACATTACGGCACCTTTTAGAACACATATAAGGTAAAGCTCTTCACCCAAATACTCTTTATTTAAAATATCTGCTAATTTTTTTATTTCTTCCTGCAGTTTATCCTTATCAATGAACAAATTTAAATCATTTTCGGTTATCATTTTCATTTCTGCCTCATTTCTATAACATGAGTTGGTTTTACTTTTACACATATATTATTACTCAAGCCGACGCCTGTAACCCATAAAACTTCTTTGTCATCACACAATAACGGAATATTATTTCTATTATGGCGCGGAACTCCTTTAGCATTTAAATATTTTTTCAATTTCATAGAGCCTTTCATGCCCAGAGGTGTTATTTTATCACCATCATGTCTTGTTCTAAGAAGTAACGGGAATTCTACATGCGACAAATCTACATAAGCAAAATTCGCTGTTGCATCGGGGAATACAAACAGTTTATCTTCTACATACGGCTTTATAATAAAAATCTTATTACCATATTTATATTCACCTTCTCCGGTAATTGAACACTCCTTTGTCTGAGATTCATCTTTTTTATCAATCGACGGAATGATTTCTATAGTCTTATCATCAGCATAAAGCCACACAGCTGACGCTAGTGATTTAGTACTTCCGTTCTTTTGTGCTATGTTGTTTTCTACAAACTCATATAACTCCGATATCTTTTTATAATCATAATCTAGAGTTAAAACCTGCATCAATTCATATAATATTCTTAATTTTACAGGTTTTGAAAGAATTTTATATTCTTTAGATAAAATTTTATTACCATTAAATATACGCGGTCTTATTGTCTGTAGATATTCTTCAATAATTTCGTTGTCATTAACCGCATTTACGGATAGTGTATTAAGTGCGTCTTTCACATTTTCGTTAATCTTTTCCAGAGCAGGAATAACATTAAGTCTAATGTAATTTCTTTGATATGCCGTATTAGAATTTGAAGAATCATTATTTGGGCTTAAATTATTTTTATTGCAGTATTCCACAATTTCAGAACGCTTTGTTTTCAATAAGGGGCGGTAAAAATATTTACGTTTCTCGGAAATACCCTTTAATCCTATAATACCTGTGCCTTTTATAATTCTATAAAGAACCGTTTCAGCATTATCATCTTTGTTATGCGCTGTAAACACTGCATCTGCATCAAATTCTTCATACGCTTCTTCAAAAAACTCATATCTTGCTATTCTGGCATCATTTTCTGTTTTTTTTAGATTTTGGGGCGCATTTTGAGTATAAAACTCAAAACCTTTTGATGCAGCAAATAGTCTGCACACCTCCTGCTCTCTTAAAGATTCTTCACCTCTCCAATTGTGATTGTAATGTGCAGCAATAACCGTCATCTCAGCAAAATCCGGCTGCTGTTTTACTTTTGATAAAATATCTAGAAGACACATGGAATCATATCCGCCGGAGAATCCTACAATAATGGTTTTATCCTGCAGGTCGTATTTCCTTAAAAACTCCGTAATTCTATCTATCATTTTATACCTTGAACACCATGTCTAATCTCAACAGCATCTACACCTAACTGGTCTAGTGCTTTCATCGCAAGAGAATCCGGCTCTTCAATTATAGCAAGCAGCAAATCTACAGCCTCAATTTTCTGCTTATTAGCCTTTTTAGCTGATAGCCAGGCTTTTTCTAAGACGCGCTTTGCTCTGCTTGTAAAAGTTATTTCTTTATCAAAATATTCATTCCCGTATCCTACAAGATTTTCTACCACAAGTCTTGCATCTTTCAAGTTTATCTCTAAATCGCAGAGCACTTCATATGCTACACTTGTACCTTCCGCAATAATTCCAAGAAGAAACATTTCTGTTCCTACAATATTACGTCCTATTCTTCTGGCTTCTTCTTTTGCCAGTTTCATTATAGTAAGCGTTTCCGGCATCTGTTTTTCAATTGGTTTGAGAATATCCTCAGAAAGTTTTTCGCTGTTTACATTTAAAGACTTAATAATCTCATAGGCTAGCCCCTTTTTTGTCTTTAAAAGACTTAAAACAATATGTTCCGGTGTAATTACAGAAGAACCAAGCTCTTTTGCAGTTTGCAGAGCGGAGTTCATCATTAAAAAAGCATTAGGAGTAAAAATAATTTTTTTATCTTCGTATTCTGCTTGCCTTGATTGTTGTTCAGAAAGTTTTTGTTCAAAATTTTCGGCATTAAGTCCATATTTCTCCATAGTATTTAAAAGCTCAGAATCATTTCCTTCTAATATAGAAGCCATAATTTGTTCAGTTCCGAGAATTTCATAGCCTGCTGCAGAGAGTTTTGAAACAGCTCTGTCAAACACATCTGCAAGTTCATCTCCTTCATAAACAGCTTCAAGATCGTTCTTTTTATCTTCTACTTCTTCAACTTCCGGATGTTCAAGACGCCTTATTTTTCGCTGTACCAATTTTGTCAGAATATCACGCGCATTATATACATCAAAATTAAAATGCTTAAGAATTTCTTGTATATTGTGGCTTTTATCAGTTATTACAGATAAAAAAATGTGTTCAAAAAGAATATTTGTATTTCCGGATTTACTTGCTAGATCAAGAGTTCTTTTTAAAATATCTTTAAAAGAGTGGCTAAAAGGAATATTATCATATTTTTTACCACTTTTTATTATGTATTTATCTACCTCACTCTGCATTTTATCAGAAGTTACTCCATACATTCTGAATAATTTTAGAGAAACTCCTTTTGCTTCATTTACAAGAGCAAGGAGCAGATGCTCCGGCACGACTTCACTGCAGCAATACTCTTTAGCAAGCCTTTGTGCTTCGCAAACTACATTAACAGCTCTTTCCGTAAATCTTTCAAACAAAACTACTCTCCCTCTTCTTCAAGCGATTCTATATATTCGCAGACTCGCTTGAATTCATTTTCGTCTTCTATATTCTGGAAGTAGCAGTCATCGCCATCTTCAATATACTCCATTACAATAACTTCTGCAGAACTATCATCACTTTCCTCTTCCAACGGCAGCAATAATGTATAAGTCTTATCTTCAAAATCAATAATATCAAAAACTTCACATTTTATAATCTGTCCGTTTTCATTATAAATCTCTACATAATTTTGTTCAGTATCTTCGCTCATAATCATTTCCCTAAATATTGTTCCAGTATAACACAGGCACTTTCAATATCAACAAGTCCTTTATTTTTTGAAAAATTAACTTTCCTTGCTTTTAGCCTTTCTTCAGCTTCTTCTGAAGTTAACCTTTCATCTTCTAATATTATATCAAAACCAACAATTTTTTGTGAAAAATTTATACAATCTTGAGCTTGTGCACCTATTGAACCGTCCATATTCACCGGAACCCCGATTACAATTATTTCGACCCTGTTTTCTTTTGCAATCTTTATAATTTCTTCAATAGCCTTTTCTTCAGGCTTACGCTGAATACAAGAATGCGGCACTGCTATAACATGAAGAAAATCGCTTAGTGCAACCCCTATACGCTTTGTTCCGACATCAAGTGCCATTATTTTATGCATTTGCAACCCACCTGGCTTCTATACTTGATATTATCATATCAAGCTGTAATAGTTGAAAATCATTAGTTTTTGGCTGTAATTTCTTTTCAAAAATTGTGGAAGCTTTTCTTTGATTTTTCAATATATAACGCTTGCCGACATAATATTCATATACACTTTTTCTTATTATATTGGTTAAGAACATATAATTCGAACCTAATGAATAAAATATTTGTGCAAGTTCTTTATCGCCGTTTAAAAGACGTAAATAAGCTGCAATATTAAAGGTTACAAGCTTATATGCCAGCTCTTTTGCTGTATATATATTATCAAAATTATCAGCGATAAATTTATCCAAATCCACAGAAAAGTTGTTCGATTTAAACTCGGCGGAGAGTTTATCTATAAAAGTTTTGAATTCTTCCGAGGTTATTTCATCATAGAACCAGCTTTGCACATAATCATTTAGACATAATTTATCAATGTCTTTCTGATTAAGCTCTTTTTTCTCCAAATTAACTTCCGGTTTTTCTGGTTCTATATCGAGAAGAATGCTTTGCCAGCATATATACTCATACGGAATAGGCTCATTGTTCGCATGAGAGCTTTCTTCTGCCTGCTGAAGCAGATACTTTGCCACTCCTGCACTAATGCTATACCTTTCTTGATAGTTATAAAACTTATCTACAATTTTATAAAAATCCTGCACAGTCATTGAGTTAAAACCAAAAGCATCCAGAATGCCATATTTTGGATTAATTACAATTGCAAGAAACTGTAAAGTATTATTTTCTCTTATACGTGAAAATATAAGTGCCAGATTTCCGTGCCCGTCTGGAAACGAAACATATGTCTTATATGGTTTGGATTCTTTTAAAATATTTTTGTAGAATTCTGATGTATTATCTACCCTTATACCTGCCATTTTGAGTTCTGATAATGCTTTATTAATTCGGGTTTGTAATTGTTCAGAAGCATAACTTTTAGCATTCTCCAGTGCATGATATGCAAGCTGTGATTTTGAGCGTCCTAAAATATCTAAAGCAGTATTTCCGACTTCTGTATCAATATAATACAGAAATACCGGAATTAAAATATTTGCAAGGGCATCATTTGCGTAATCTTCTTCCAATGACTTAATCAGAATAATTTTATCATTATCATTTATGGCGCTCAAAAAGTCCATAAAATCTATCTGTGCTTCTGGATTCATAATTGCTGTTTCAAGAAGCTCTTTTGTTTCTTTATTAATAAGTTCATTGAATTTTTCGAAATAACCGCTTATAACATCATAGTCAATTTTATTCCCGAGATCCTTAAGCATGTTAAAAGCAATCATTTTTACATGATCACTATATTCCGGTGCTTTTATAACATTCCATAATTCATCATTAAGAGTATCCTTGTCAATCAATTCAGTTAAAAGCCAGCATATTAAGAGAGCTTTTTGTTCGCCGGCATTAACAAGCTCTTTAATTAAGACTTCCAGCACCGTTTTCTTATCTTCGATATTTTTCAAATCTGTTATTAAAGAAGAATTTGGCTGCGCAGAAGTTGATAAAGCTGTTAAAGTGGCAAGAATTTCAGCCTTAATTTGAATTTTATTCATAAATCACCTACAAACATCTCTTCTTATATAAGAGATTGTACCCCAAAAATCCCCATTATGCAAGAAAAACCATCTACAATAACAAAGTACGTCATTTGCACGCTGTGCGTTATGCCGGCGCATAAAATAAGATACACATATAACTTCTGCCCAAATTACTACTATAATCTATAACAAGTTTATGATACTATTCAGAGTATGAATAACATTAAACAAACCGTTGAAGATGAGCTGAATACTGTCAATTATGAACTTAATAAAATACTATCCTCTAATGGAAAAATTTTTGAAGAGTTAAAAGATTTTATTAACAGCCCGCAAAAAAGAATACGCTCTCTCAGCGCTATTTTATATTTTAAAGCCTGTAATACAAAAATTAACAAAAGCATAATATCAATACTTACTGCAGGCGAACTTATCCACAACGCTTCACTTCTGCATGATGATATTATTGATAATGCATATGAAAGACGGGGAAAACCAACCCTGGGTGTCAGATACTCGCCTCAAATCTCAATCCTCTCCGGTGACTTATTATTGTCACTTGCGACAGAATTACTTATAAACCTTGAGAACGCAAATGTTATAAAAACATTTCAAGAATGCACACGTGAAATGAGTGAAGCTGAAATAAATCAATATTTTTTGCGCGGCAAGATTCCTAAAATAAATGAATACATAAAAATTGCAGAAGGCAAAACCGCAAGTTTATTTAAATCCATATTCAAAAGCATTGCATACATATGTAATACGGATACTGAAAAAGCGGAAGGTTTCGCAAAAAACTTCGGCATTCTGTTTCAACTAAAAAATGATCTAGAAACAGAATCTGCTAAAATTGACACCCGCAATAAGATATTCACCCCCAAGGATATTTTAGGTATTGAAAAAACAAATATTTTAATAGATAATTATCAAGAAGGTATAAGAAGAGAGCTCAATGAACTCCCCGATAATATATACACTAACGGGTTAAAAGAACTATTAGGACTGGTATGATTGATAAAGAAAAATTCAAGGCTAATTTACGGGAAACAATAGACACTATAGTTTTCGTTGTTGTCGCTGTTATACTAATACGTTTTTTCATAGCAGAATTAAGATGGATACCATCCGGTTCCATGAAACCAACACTTGTTGAAGGTGATAGAATCGTTGTTGAGAAACTTTCTAAATTTCCTAATCTAATCAAAACCCACCATTTTGAAAATACACCTAAACGCGGCGATATTATGATATTTTACCCGCCGTTTGTTAAGCTTCAGACAACGCCCTGGGCAGTTTTCAGCAGGCTTACAGGTTTCTTCTGCAAAGATATTGCTTATATAAAACGTGTAATAGGTCTTCCCGGCGAAAAACTGGAAATCAAACAGAGTTCTAACGGTGCCTACAAAGTTTATATAAATGATAAGCCCTTGGATGAAGAATATATAATGAGCGAATATGACTTCCATAAATGTAAAGAAGATATGTTCTGCGGACCGCTTGTTATTCCGCAGGGTCAGTATTTTATGATGGGTGATAACAGAGGAAATTCTATGGACAGTCGTTTTTGGGGAACATTGCCTAAAGAAAGATTTATTGGGCGTGCAGTTTTCTTATTCTGGCCGTTAACCCGTATAAAGGGACTGTAATATTATTGCGGTGCAAACACCGTACTAAATCGCCTACAGCCAACATAACAAAATATGCTTTTACATTCTAACTAAAGTTAGAGAAATTTCTAACTATTTGAGAATTTAAAAAAATAAAAACGCAACTTATTATATTAGTGTGAAGATATAAAACCCCAAGGCTTACTGACAGGCTCAGTCAAGTCTTAGTGAACATATGGCAGTAGAGAGTATTGCCAAGTTCAAGGATGAAAAAAATAAGAAAAGGAGATCACACTATGGCTTCAATCACAATCAACACGAACCTTGCCGCCTTAACGGCGCAAAGGAACTTGTCTGCCGCAACAAGCGGTATGAACACTGCAATGGAAAGATTGTCTACAGGTTTTAGAATCAATTCCGGCGCAGACGATGCAGCAGGTTCTGCAGTATCAACATTAATGGAAGCACAAATTTCCGGTTATGACGTAGCAGAATCAAATGCAACAATGGGTTTATCACTTCTTGATACTGCAGAGGGTGTACTGGACATTGTAGGCGATTACTTACAGCGTATCAGAGATTTGACCGAACAAGCTGCTAACGGTACATACGGTACATCTTCAATGCAAGCTATCAGAACAGAAGTTCAGCAGAGAATGCTTGAAATTAACCGTCTTTGTGAAGTTATTGACTTTAACGGTATACAACTTCTCGATGGTACCAGCTCTGCACACATAAGCGGATCCGGCGTAAATCTTCAAGTAAGTAACAATTCCGGACGTCCTAATATCATTAATCTTGACAGCTCACTTTTTGCATCTGCAAAATGTACAGCATTATTCATAACAAGTGAACCGGGAAGAACCGCTGATAATTGGTATGAAAGAGGACAAGGCGCTGCAGATAGCAGTATAGATTATGAAACATCTGCTTTATATGCAAGAATAACAGGACAGAGAGTTGAACTTAGCAACGGTACTGTCTATGACTATTCCGAATTAGGCTACACCGCTATCCAAGATATGAAGTATGACCCCAATAATGATGGTAGCAGCGTAAACAGCGTTTCATGTATTACAGCAATTTGCGATGCTGTATATACAGATGACTCAACTGCTCGTGAATTCTTGCAGTTCATTGACGAAGCTATCGAAAACGTTTCTGACAGACGTACACTAATCGGTGCTTACATGAACAGAGTAGAATCAGCTGTTGATGCAATCGGGGTGCAAAAGGAGAATATCGTATCAGCAAACTCTTCTATCAAAGATGCAGATGTTGCAGAAGAATCTTCAAACTACATAAAATATCAAATTCTTCAGCAATCAACGGCAACATTGCTATCAACTGCAAACCAGATGCCGAGTATTGCGTTAAACTTACTATAATAATATTAAATAGTGTATTGAAGCCCCCGCTTTATGCGGGGGCTTTTTATTATATAACCGAACAGCTTAACCATGTTGACCTAATAAAATATTTATTGATAGAATAAAGCTATGAAATTGTTTCAGAGAAATTATTATAAATTTTTAAGAAACAAGGGATATGACATCGGGGATTTCACATATATTGGGATTAAAACACGATTATGTGACAAGAGCAAAATTAAAATAGGGAAATATTGCTGTATCGGGAATTATGTTTTAATAAATCCAGCATCACACCCCTTGAACTGGTTATCAGTACATCCGTTTCAATACAAAAAAGCTCTGGATTATAAGCTGTACGGCAATATGCCGGACAATTTGAATTATAAATTTTTTGATGAAACTCCAAAATCTGTAGAAATAGGACATGATGTCTGGATTGGCGAAGACGCCTGCATAATGGGAGGGGTAAAAATCCACACTGGTGCTGTAATCGGAGCAAAAGCGGTTGTAACAAAAGACATACCGCCATATGCTGTAGCAGTTGGAGTACCCGCTAAAGTTATCAAATACAGGTTTGAAAAAGATATTATAGAAAGATTACTCAAATCATGCTGGTGGGATCTGCCTTATGAATTTATAAAAACACTGCCGTTTAATAATATTAAAGAAAGTCTTAATTTAATAGAAAACTATTCGGATTTTAAATAAAAAAACTCCCTGTTAGTTAAAACAGGGAGTTTTAATATTATCTTACTATTAGCATAAAGCGCAAAGATTTGATGCAGCCTTTTTCAAATCATCAGCTTTATCAAGCTGTTCCCAAGGAACAATAATATCAGTACGACCTACATGACCGTATGCAGCAAGTTTTTGATAGAATTTACCGCCGTTTTTAGCCGGCAGGTTTCTTAAATCAAAGTTAGAAATGATAGCAGCCGGTCTTAGATCAAAGTTTGCACGAACAAGTGCTGAAATTTCATCATCAGAAATTTTTCCTGTTCCGAAAGTATCTACAAAAATAGAAACAGGTTCTGCAACACCAATAGCATAAGCTAACTCGATTTCACACTTATCTGCAAGCCCTGCTGCTACGATATTTTTAGCAACATATCTTGCAGCATATGCAGCTGAACGGTCAACCTTCGTCGGATCTTTTCCGGAGAAAGCACCGCCACCGTGGCGAGAATATCCGCCGTATGTGTCAACAATAATTTTTCTGCCGGTTAAGCCGGAGTCACCCTGCGGACCGCCTACAACAAAGCGTCCTGATGGGTTAATAAGAATAATAGTCTCTGCATCCGGTTTAATAGCTTCTTTTTCAAAGACATAATCAATAACACAATGGCGTAAATCCTGTTGTATTATAGCTTGTATTTTAGCATTATCGCTAATACCGTTTATCTCAGCAGCATGCTGTGTTGAAAGTAGCACTGTATGAATTCTTGAAGGTTTACCATCTACATATTCAACAGTAACCTGTGATTTGCCATCCGGTCTTAAATAGCTTAAAATACCTTCTTTTCTTACTTGAGCAAGTCTGTATGACAATTTATGAGCCAAGCTTATCGGAAGAGGCATTAATTCCGGTGTTTCATTACAAGCATAACCAAACATAATTCCTTGATCGCCTGCACCGATATTATCAGTTTCACTTGTTGAGGTGTCTGAATTCTGGCTTCTGCTTTCCAGAGCTTTATTTACACCGCCTGCAATATCAACAGACTGCTCATCAATACTTGTAAGCACAGCGCAGGTATCGCAGTCAAAACCGCCTCCTGCAGAACCTGCATATCCGATATTGCGTACAGTTCTTCTTACTACATGCGGAATATCTACGTAACAATTTGATGTAATTTCACCGCAGACCAAAACCATGCCTGTTGTAGCAGTTGTTTCAGCAGCTACACGCGCATGAGGATCTTTTGTAAGAAATTCATCTAAAATTGCGTCAGAAATCTGATCGCATACTTTGTCGGGGTGTCCTTCCGTAACAGATTCGGAAGTAAATAGAAATTTTTTTGATGTCATTTTTTTTCTCCTTAATTTATATTACTCCGGTAAGGTTTTTAATTCCGACCCGGCTCTACACATATTAGCAACATTCTAGTATGAAGGAGAAAAAAAATCAAGAAATATTAGTCGTTCACAGAAGATACAACTTTATCAATCAAACCGTATTCTACAGCCTCTTGTGCTGACAAATAGTGGTCACGTTCACAGTCCTCTTTAACTTTTTCAAACGGCTGATTTGCATTTTCAGCCATAATACCGATTAACATGTCCTTCATTCTTAAAATTTCTTTTGCTTCAAGTTCAATATCGGTAGCCTGTCCTTTTGCACCGCCTAAAGGCTGGTGAATCATTATTCTTGCACTCGGAAGCGCCATTCTTTTGCCTTTTGCGCCTGCTGAAAGCAAAAATGCACCCATTGAAGCGGCTTCGCCAAGGCAGATTGTCTGGACATCGGCTTTAATAAGATTCATTGTGTCATAAATTGCCATGCCTGCAGTTATAACACCGCCCGGAGAGTTGATATAGAGCATGATATCTTTTTCAGGATTTTCGCTGTCCAGCAAAAGAAGCTGGGCAACAACAGAATTAGCTACATCATCGTCTATCTCTGTTCCGAGAAATATAATACGTTCTCTCAAAAGTCTTGAAAATATGTCAAAAGACTTTTCGCCTCTTGATGATGATTCAATAACCGTCGGCACGTAGCTCAATATCTTTTTATAATCTGTCATATATCTCTCCTTGAATTCTTAACATTATTTTACAATAAAGTTAAATCGTGTGCAATTTATTTTTTAAGAGCATTCTCCAGAGCCTTTTCCAAGACCTCTATTTTAGCCTCAAGAACTTTTACCCTGGAACTGCTTTCCGTAGAATTTATAGACTCTTTTTCCAGCTCGCGCTTATATGAATTAATCCTGTCATTTTTGACATTCAGCCTTAAATTCATTAAAAGAATACCAAGCAAAAAACCGCATGTGAAAATAACAGCCATACCGGTCTTTCCATTCAAGTAAACAAAGGCATAGACAGCGCCGGCTAAGCACAGCAGGGATAATATTATAATTAAAATTTGTTTTAGCATATATCAAGCTCCTTGTGATTAATTGTACAATAAAAGCTTAATTTATGATAGAATAAAAGAAGATAATCCAACTAGGGTAAAAAAATGGGTGATGAAGATAAACAATTTGATGCCACACCCCAGAAACTGGAAAGAGCTAGAAAAGAGGGGCAGGTTGTTAAGTCAAAGGACGTTTCTACGGCATTGTCCCTGCTTATTATGTTTACTTTTATTAATATGTTAGCCCCGATTATCTGGAAGCTGATTGTAGGACTTTTTAGAACATTATACGAACAAATACCCAATCAGCATCTGTCGGCAATCGGATACCCGTATATGCTGACGGTGAGCTTAATTCCGACGGTTGTAATTATCGGTTCGATTTTATTTGTTGCGGCTTTCGTCGCAATTATAGGAGATTTTATTCAAGTGGGACCGCTTGTTGCTGTAGCGCCTCTTGTTCCTAAGCTTGATAAACTAAACCCGATGAAATACTTCAAGAACCTTTTTCAGATGAAAACACTGTTTGAGCTTGGGAAAAATATCGTAAAGGTTGCATTATTAGGTCTTATCGGCTGGTCAGTATACAAAGACCACCTCGAAGATATATTAATGCTGGCTTCTATAGATAATAACTTTGCTGTTATGATTGAATTCGGGAAACTTGTTGTTGAATTTATATACAAAGCCTGTATTGCATTTTTAATTATCGCAGCTGCTGACTACGGGGTTACAAAATGGAAATTCTTAAAAGACCAGAAGATGTCTTTCAAAGAAATTAAAGATGAGTACAAAAACTCCGAAGGCGACCCGCATGTAAAAGCAGCTTTAAGACAGCGCCGTATGCAGATGCTTCAGCAGGGCGCAATGGATTCCGTACCGGATGCTGACTTTGTAGTAAGAAACCCTACCCACGTTGCCTGCGCGCTTAAATACGATGCAGAAACTATGCAGTCCCCGACACTTACCGCCAAAGGAACAGAGCTTATTGCTAAAAAGATTATTGAAATCGCAATTCAGCACAATGTGCCTGTTATCGATAACGCCCCTGTTGCAAGAGCCTTATTCAGAATGGTTGACTTAAACCAGCAGATTCCGCCCGAACTTTATAAGGCAGTTGCAGAAATTCTATTATTCGTATACGGATTGAAAAATAAACAACAGGGCAATTAAAAGACTGAATTCCTGCACATTTAGCATCTTTCAGCGCAGTATATTACCTATCTTGAAAAAATATTAAAATCAAGGTAAGATTAAATAAGGTTAGTTTAATAAGAAAAGATGGATAATAAAACTTTAATTAAACAATACTTAGGTGTTGTACAGAAAATTGCAAGAATAGAGCATAAACGTATACCTAACCATATGATTGAATATGAAGAACTGGTTAGTATAGGTGTGATTGCTGTACAGACTTTAATTAAAGGTAAAACAGAAGAACAGCTTGCTCATTACAATGAAGCTTACATAGGAACTGCTGTCAAATGGGCTATAAGAAATGAACTGAGACACAGATATAAATGGTATACATTAAAACATAAGAATGATGAAAACGGAGATTATGTTTCTGACGCAATAGAAAACAGCGAAGCCGATTCAGATGAAGATATGGGATTTTCAATATCTCCGACAAAGGTTCGTGAAGCAGTTTACGAAACAATCTTATCTATTGACGGTCTTGCAGCGGCTGCAACAGATAATGCTTCTCCGTTCGATTTTATCAAAGATCCGTCTGCCCTGCCGGATGAACAGGCTGAAATCATTGAAATGAGCAAATTAATAAAACAGGCTATAGCAAAATTACCCCAAAAAGAACGCACCGTTGTTGAGTATCGTTTTTACAGAAATATGCAGGCAAAAGATATCGCAACAATGGTAGGTCTATCACCATCAAGAATAACAAGAATTATCCAATTTTCATTAAACCAGATAAGAGAATATCTAAAATCCCGTGGAAGAGAGGATTACTAGCCTCTATAAGCAACCAGCAGCCCGCCTTGCAGGTTTAAAATTTCATACTGAAACTCTTCATCTGCATCAATTGCGTCAATAAAAGGCTGCACCTTTTCAGCATGCGATGTAATATTATCTGCTGTTATAACAGCTCTTGGCGTTAAATGCGGCTTTATTAGTTCAAAATATTTTACATATTCTCTTTTATTTGCATCAATAAAAACAAAATCAAACTTCTCATCTTCTTTGAGATACTCTAAAATCATACAGGCAGAACCTTGAATGGGATTTATAATATCAGCGATACCGCATTTCTTAAAATTATCAATAGCAACAGACTGTCTTTTTTCATAAAATTCAATAGTGGTAAGTTTCCCGCCGGTATGTTTAAGAGCTTTTGCAAGCCATATACCGGAATAGCCGTTAGAAGTTCCTATTTCAAGCACACTTTTAGCACCCATCATTTTAATAAAAGTATTTAATAAAATACCTGTTTCTCTCGGTATATTCCAAAATTCCTTCTGAGTTTTTTCAAGCTCAGCCAGCACATCAGAAGTTACGTCATCCAGCTTTATATCCATATGAAATCCTTAATCAAATAATTTTACTTTATTAGTTATGATTACATCCTTTATCGGAACATTTATTGCATAAGTTTTCAACAATTTTCCTTTGGATAAATCTATTATAGAATAAAAATTATTTTTTAAATCTGTTATAATTGCCAAATTGGTATCTTCAATTAGATTAAAACCGGAGGAAAAGCCGTTGGTTCCAAGCTCAATTGTTCCGATTATAGAATCGTCCTTGGTATTAATTTTTTGGATAACATTATTTTGCGCACCTAATACGTATAAAATATTATTATACAATTTCATAGCTATAGGCTTATTAACAGTTGTAAATTCATTTATCAAACCTAACGTCGAATAGTCTATTACAGCTATTCTGCTTTTTGTACGGCTGGAAATATATAGTTTATTATCTTTAAAAGCAAGAGCGGAAACATTCGGGAATTTACCGATATCTTTCAGTTCATATTGTTTTTTTAATTCTATAGCCCAAATTTCATTTTTTAATTTATCAACATAAAATAATTTATCATCTTGCAGCAAAAGGTTTTCACAATAACCATTTATTTTTATTTTCTGAACCAAAGTCATAGTTTTCAAATCAAGAACAAAAATAGTAGAGGCTGAAGGTGATGTAATAAAAGCTTTTGCATTAGCTTTATCTACTAGTATTTCTTCCGGATTAGAAGTCAAATTTACCTGTTTTATAAAACGTGAATCCGCTACTGAAATAATATCAACAAATGGTCTGTCATAAGTCGTCACCAGAAGGAACTTACCATCATCTACAGCTTTTACATCTATTGGTATTGATTTTTGAGCAAGCGAATACGAAGGCACAGCTTTTGCCGGCTCTATAACTTGAACATTTTTAGAATAATTTGTTGTAACAAAAAGTATTTTATCTTTTAATTGCGGAATCATAGTCTGTGGAGCAGCAGGTTCTGATTCAGATAAAAAGTCTTCATAAGAGTCCTTATTTTCAACCTTTATCATATCTTCACTTTTTGTATCTATTTTAAGATTACCTATAATACCTTTTATATTTTCCGGTATTATGAGACCGCTCGGAACCAGCATATCCTGCGGCAAAAGTCCTGTACGAACTTGAAGCGGTGGATTAACCATATGTAATACCGTGCGGTGTCCTTCACCATCAGTAAAAACTTTTAGCAAAACAAAGTCATTGTTAAAAATAACAACATCCGGTTCTTGCTGCAGAGTTTGATTTGCCGGATAACTTTCTTTTATTTTTAACTCTTTTATGTCTGAAAATAATGACGGATAAAGCGGCAAATAAATAGTATTATCCGGTAATATTATAACTCCGTCAAATCTTATGTCAGCCTGCGGAATATTATCTAATATATATGAACGGACTTCAGCCGGAATTTTAGCGGCAAAAGCATTTGTGCAGCCGATTAGCAAGAATCCCAATATCAATAAAAACTTCCGCATCATCTCTCCAGATTCATTTAGACTTTTTTATTTTACCACAAGTTTTTTTATTTAAAAACACCTTTTATACGTTCCTTTACGGATTCTTTTGCTTTACGTCCCGCTTGAATTTCATATAGTTTTTGATATAAAGCTTTTTCCTCATTCGATATTTTTACAGGAGTTATTATACCTACAACAACAATATGTTCACCTCTGACGCCTTGTTTCGATAAACTTGGAATACCGGCACCTTTTATTTTTACAACTTCGCCATGCTGTATTCCGGCTGGAATAGAAACTTCTCTTTCTCCGTCAAGAGTTTTAATTGTAACCCTGTCGCCAAGCACTGCTTGTGCCGGTGTTATATCCAGTTTTGTAAAGACATTAATTCCGTCGCGTTTATAATACATAGAAGGCTTAACATGTATAACAATATACAAATCTCCAGAAACGCCTCCGTTTAGTCCGGCATCCCCCTCGTGCGACAGACGCATTTTAGAGCCGTTATCGACACCTGCCGGTATTTTTAACTCAATCTTCTTCTCGACATTTATTCGACCTTCACCATGACAATCCGGACATGGGTCTTCAATAACAGTACCCTTTCCATGACAGTGAGGACAGGTTACTATCTGAGTAAAGTGTCCCAGAACAGTTTTAGTTGTCTGTTGTATTCTTCCGCTTCCGCCGCATGTTTTGCATGTTACAGGTTTTGAGCCTTCTTTTGTACCCGTACCTTTACAGGATTGACAACTTTCCAGATGATCAATTTTTATCTCTTTTGTTAAGCCAAAGACTGCTTCTTCAAAGTCCAACTCAATATCCAGCCTTAAATCATCCCCCCTTTGCGGTGCATTAGGGTCTTGTCTTCTTGAACCGCCAAAACCGAAACCACCAAAGAATGAATTAAAGACTTCATCCAAATCGCCGAAACCTCCGGCAAATGGACCTTGAGTATTAAACCCTGCATTTCTTAGACCATCTTCACCGAAACGGTCGTATGTTGCACGCTTATCATCATCCATTAATGTTTCATAAGCTTTACCCAGTTCTTTGAACTTTGTTTCAGCTTCCGGTGACTTATTTACATCGGGATGCCATTTTCTTGCCATCTTCCGGAAAGCGCTTTTTATCTCCTCTTTCGTAGCGTTTCGTTCTACGCCCAATATCTCATAGTAATCACTCATCGCTATTGTCTATTCCTCTGCTGTTGCAACATTTACCAGTGCCGGTCTCAAAACTTTATCACCCAGTTTGTAGCCTTTTTGCAGCTCTGCTATAATCGTATTTTCTTCCTTTTCCGATGTAGGAGTCTGCATTACTGCCTCATGATAATTAGGATCAAAAATCTCGCCTTCCGCCTTTATAGTTTCTAACCCTGCCTTTGATAGTACGTCTGTAAAATTCTTGTACGCAAGATTATAACACTCTTTAACTTTATCGCAATCTTCTACAATCTCTATTGCCTTAAGACCTCTTTCAAAATTATCAAGGACTTCTATCATTTTTTTCAAAGTATTTTCTGCACCATATTTTAAAAGACTTTCTCTTTCTTGCTCATGGCGCTTTCTATAATTTTCAAAATCAGCCGCTAACCTGATATACTGATTATTTAACAAATCATATTTCTCTTGAAGTTTATTAATTTCACTGTTACTTTCGTCTTCCGGTTTTTCTGCAGCTTCTTCTACAGCTTTATTATCTTCCGTATTTTCTTCTTCTGTCTTAATTTCTTCTATATTTTCATTTGAATTTTCTTCACCGGTATCATTTACCCCTTTGAATGGATTTTTCATAAAATGCCCCCTTATTTAACATTATATATGATAATTATAAGGTATCAAATCCGATATACAAGTAAAGTTTATTTTTTTTTAATAATTAAAAAGCCTCAATATGCATTGAGGCTTTTTAGATCTTATCTTAATCAATAATAACAAGAGGTTTTATCAAATCTCTGGGCTTATCTTTCATAAGCATTAACGCAGGTTCTACATTTTCCAAACCATGGAATGTATGAGTTATTAATTTTTCCGGATGAATTCTGTGAGTCTGAACAAGTCTTGCAAGTTTTTCAGAACGCAGTCTTCCTCCCGGCATAAGACCTCCGGTAATCATTTTGTGTCCCATACCGCATCCCCATTCTACTCTAGGGATTTTTACATAATCACCTTCACCTAAATAATTGACATTACCAATTTTTCCACCCGGTTTCAGCATTTTTATTGCCTGTTCAAAAGTATCATTGTTCCCGCCTGCTATAACAATTTTATCAACACCCTTACCATAAGTTTTATCAAGAACTTGTTCGGTAATATCACCTTCTCTGTAATTTATAATGTCTGTTGCTCCAAATTCTTTTGCTAAATCAATACAATTTTGTCTAGAACCTACCGCATAAATATTTGCAGCACCTCTTATTGCAGCAGCTGCAACCGACATTAGCCCTACCGGTCCGATACCGATTACAACAACATTATCGCCAAACTGTATATCTGCGAGTTCTACACCGTGGAATCCTGTCGGCACCATATCACTAAGCATACAAGCAGCGCCCAAATCCATTCCTTCCGGCAAATGCGCCAGATTTCCATCTGCATCATTTACATGAAAATACTCTGCAAAAACACCATCTTTAAAATTAGAGAATTTCCATCCAGACAGCATTCCGCCTGAGTGCATTGCATAACCATCTTGAGCTTCCAAAGAATTCCAGTCAGGAGTTATTGCAGAAACAAGCACCTTATCACCGGCTTTAAAATCTTTAACAAGACTGCCAACCTCTACAACTTCACCGACAGCTTCGTGCCCTAGAATCATATTATGCCTATCACCGATAGCTCCAGCCCATACGGTATGTACATCTGAAGTACAAGGTGCAAGAGCAATGGGCTTACATATAGCATCTGTCGGACCGCATTTAGGAATATCTTTGGTGATCCAGCCGGTTTTTCCTATAGATAACATCGCAAAACCCTTCATGATTACCCCCTTAATTTTTTTAAATAAACACTAATAAACAACCTATACATGTTAACATATAAATGCCTTTGTTTCAATCCTCAAATACACAAACCCGCTCCGATTATTATCCGGAACGGGCAGCTTTTAGGGCAAATGATTGCACTATTAAGAAACTTTTATATTAAGTGTATGTGATAACGGAATTCCTCCTTGAATGGCAGGTTTATTTACAACTTTTCCTTTTATAAACATGACAGTTGAACCGCCTCCGTCAAGATTCATGGCATTTACACAGCCTAGCTCTTTCATCAAACGGGCTAATTCCATTAAAGTTAAACCGATAGATGCTCCCTCTCTTCCGTCAGCGGTAAGCATTATTAGATGATTATCAGCTGTATAACCTATAGCTGTTCTGGGGTTTCTTCCTCCAATAGAAGCTAGTTTTTGTGCAGTCATGTCAACATATATATCACCGTTTTTAATTAAATATGGACCTCCGCTTATTATATGATTTACATCTCTCCACTCCGGATTCATTCCTATTTTTAATTTGAATTTTTTTGCTTCTGCGAATTTACTTAAATTCTTTTTTGTACCAACTATTACATAACCGTTTTTGGGGATTTTATTCCTTCCGATAGAGGTATTAACCAGCCTGCCATCCTCTATGACCATTTGCATCCCATACCGAGGACTAGGCGGAGAATATTCACCCCAATCCGGCGTATATACGATTGTATGCAGCGACAGCATTCTAGGTTGATTGACATTATCAATTTTTAACCCTCCTATATTAGTTTCCAATATTGCATTAAGCTTTATTCTTGCCATTTCAAAGCCTTTGTCGAAAATTCCCATTGCCACTCTGTCATAAATCGGACCGGTATAAACTTTCTTATTTATCATCAATGTGCCAAGCGGTACACCGGTTTGTGGTTTAAAGTATCCGCCGTTAATTGAAACTATTGCATTTTCCCTGTTTGCTATTGCAGAAATTTTTGAGCGGTTTGCGAGTGTATCGGATGCTATTGCAGGTTCTATCACCAATCTGTCATTTACACCCTGTGAAAGCTCGACAATGTTTATTCGAACGGGTTTATTATTATAGTATTTTATCATTCTGACATGTTTAACACCTCTTTCTACATCTATGACCTGTGAATTAGGATATTTTTCTAAAATTTTTTGCTCAAAGACCAGTTCTTCGTATTTTTTTTGTTCTTCAATATAATTTACTTGATAATTTACTCTCTGCGAAATTCCCGCATTTATATCTTTTGCGGAAATAAGCAGGTTCTGAGAAAAAAATAAGCAAATAGCTATACCTATACCTGCAGCGCTTGTTGCTGTTTTTTCGAATTGGGGTCTTTGTATAATGGCTGTATCCATTGCTCTCACCTATTGTATAAAGTAACAGATACCTTTTTTATTAAGGAGTGGTGTGGGGCTATAACACTCCGCGGGTAAATATATTCCAGACAGCACCTGCGCCGGTATATCTGTCCTGTATTTACTCATCGACTTCTTGCCTATTAAGGCTTTTTAGTTGTCACATTCCAAAATTTTAAATTTTAGAATTACGCTCAAGGAAATATTCTTTCCTCTACTATTATTATATCATACACTTAATCTATTCTCAAGAGGGTTGTACGCTAATTTATATAATACTTTAGGATAATTTTTAAAATAGTTAAAAATACACTTAATATTTATTAACATTTAAAATGCTCTTATATACTGATTTTCGGAATTGTGTATGTTAATATAGTTTTATGAGTATTATTTCCGTTTTGAAGAAAAAAAACAAAAAAACTCTTTTTACGACTCCTAGCCATAATGGTAATTATTGTATTTTTCATAAATTTTATCAATGGTACAGGAGAGATATATCAGAAGTTGATGCATACAATCCGCAGGCTGCTCTTGAAAAAGCTGAAAAAGAAGCTGCTAAAATTTATGGAGTAAACTCTACTCATTTTTTAACCAACGGTTCAACAAGCGGAATTATAGCGGCGGTTTTAAGCTGCTGCAAAAAGGGGGATAAAGTTTTAGTCTGGAGTAATGCACATCAGTGCCACAAAAATGCCTGCATTTTAGCAGGTGCTGATATTCTGGAATATAATTTGCCTTACAACACTAATTGGGGAGTTTTTGAACCTGCAAAGCCGGATTTTTATGCACAATTAATTAAGGAAAATATGCCCAAAGCCTTAATAATTACATCACCAAGCTATGAAGGACTTGTTTCCGATATAAAAGAAATAAGTTCTATATGTAAAAAAAACAATGTTTATTTAATAGTAGACGAGGCTCACGGGGCATTATATCCGTTTTCTGATTTATTACCGGAAAGTGCGGTAAAATATGCGGATTTCACAGTTCAATCATTGCATAAAACTGCCGGCGGCATAAATCCTACAGCTCTTTTGCACTGCAATTGCAGCATAACTCCTAAAACTGCACTTAAATTAATTACAACAACTTCGCCGTCTTATCCGATGATGGCAACGATTGAAGCCAACATAAAATATTTAAATTCTTCGAAAGGAAGGAAAAAAATTCACGAACTTATAACAGAAATCAATGCTGTAAAAACAAAGCTCACGAACCTGCAGTTTTACGGAGATGACCCATCTAAAATTCTTTTCAAAAAAGAAGGAATGTCCGGTTATGATTTATCAAGGGTTTTGTTTAATAAATACAATATTGAAGATGAGCGTGCCAATGAAAAGTCTGTAATGCTTCTTACAGGCATTGGGACAACAAAAAAAATGCTGGAAAAACTAAACTATTTGATAAGACTTTGAATTTCTTTAAAATTTGGATGTTTAGCACTTTTAAGCCATTCAAACAGTGCGATTTCAGTTGTAATTATATGAGCCCCGTTATCTTTCATTTTATTTAATCCTGCAGAATATTCTAATTCTGCACGGCTTCCGCAAGCATCTTTTATAACATGTACTTCATAACCTGCATTCATTAGAGCAGCAGCAGTCTGGCTTACACAAATATGAGTTTCTATGCCAAACAATACCGCCTGCTTTCGTGAAGATGCTTCCAACTTATTAAAAACCTCTTTATTTTCAAGAGCAGAAAATGCAGTTTTATCAAAATATACCATATCATCAGGGAGCACACTTCTTATCCCGTCAATTGTATATCCAAGCCCTTTGGGGTATTGCTCAGTAATTATAATCGGAATATTCAAAATATTAGCAGCTTTTGTTATAATTTCAGCCTTTTTTTCAAGAGATGTTCTGTTAAAAACAGCATTCAAGAGTTTTTCCTGTACATCAATAATCAAAACAAAACTATTTTCTGCATCAAGTATTGCCATAATCTATCTCCTTTTTGAATTCTTCTATAAACTGTACTATTAAATCTTCCAGCAAACCAGCTTCCAGCTCATCCGGTTCCAGAGTAACTCTTTTAGCCGGAATTGTCTGATTATTATACATTATATCAATATTAATTTTTGAAAGCCCTGGAGTAGTAATTTTTAGAGAGGCAATAGTGTTACGGCTTTTTATAGTCATTACAGCAATACCGTCACCTGTTGATTGTTCTATCTGCACTCCGAATAATTTACTATTATATTTTTGCTGGGTATGATAAAAAACCGGTGTTATAATATTTTCCATACGCCGGTTAAATTCCTGCCGGTACATTTTGAATGTCTGACCGCTTGCATCAAGTTTCTCGCCGGTTTTAATATAATTTTTTTCATAATTAATAGCTTCATGAAGCTTATTAAGCACTTCATTTACAAGCTGCTGCCTGCTTTTGCTATTAACGCTTGCAAAACCTGCATACATTTTTTCCTGCAGTTGACCTTGTATTTTTATCCAAATTTTTTGCGCATTCTCAATATCAGTATCATACAATAATAAAAAATACTTATTTGCCGCATATGTCATTAATACATCGTTTTTTCTTATATTATTTAGAATTGCCTTCTCTACCGTATTAGGCTGTATAAAAAACTTATTGTTTTCATTTGGAGAAATAGCTGCTAATACAGCCTGCCCCGAACTGTCTTTTATGGATTTAAGTTCTTCATCCAGAATTTCTGTATAATTATTAAAAACTTCATTATTAGACGAAATCAAACTTTCCTTGACCAGCATATCACGGTATTGCTTATTTTTTCTTATCAAAGAAGATACATTCAAAGCAGAAATCAACTGCGCATGCATTTCTTTATCCGGAGTAAGAGGAGTTATACAGGATAAAGCTCCAAGCGTATATGCATTAATCTTAAATTGTTCATTTTCATTATAAGAAAAAACTATACACACATTGTCTTGCAAATGCTTTAATAAATCCAGCGTACCAGTTTCCGCACCTTCACTGTTAATTATAAACAGAGAAGGCTTAACGATTTGCATTTTTTCATAAACTTCTTTAAATGAAAATTTAAATAACTCATCCTGTTTTCTGAGTACAAGTTTTGGTGTAATGTACTCAAAAAAATCAGAATCATCTGAAACGAGAATTATTCTGGTCTGCATTTATACCGCCCTTAAGCTAATTCAGAGATAAGAAGTTCGGATTTTTGCATTATAGTATTTCTTAAATCTTCAATATCGGCAAAATCTATCCCGAGAGTTTTAATAAAATCTTTATCAAGAGTGCTCGGGTTAAAATTATCCTGTACTAATTTATCAACCATACATACAAGATTGCATGGAAGCGGTATTGAAGAAAGTGACGGTGTATGGTGGTAAGATATTATATTTGCCAGCAATATAGGAAGCTGCCATCTTTTTGCCATCAAAGACCCAGTTTTTACGTGATCTGAATCGAAATATTTTTTCTCCGCATCAAGAACATCAGCACCATCGCGAACAGCATCCAGCACTTTATTGTACAGTTTTTCATTTGCCATATGTAATACCATCTTACCGACATCATGAACAAATCCGGCAATAAAAGCCTCATCAGAATCCATTACCTTTGTTACATTCGCCAGATATTCACATCCTGCAGCAACGCGCATTGAGTGTTTCCACAACTCTTTGTCGCCCTGATTTGACATCATAGGTTTCATTGCTACAGCAACTATAATGTTTTTAACTTTAACCATTCCCAGCAGAGAAAGCGCAATACTTATTGAACTTATCTGTTGAGAGAATCCGTAATATGCAGAATTAACCAGTGCAAGAATTTTTATTGTCAAAGACTGGTCATACATAACAATGTCGCCCAGTTCTTTCATACTGGCTGTTGGTTTCTTCATTATATTTAACGCCTTTACTATTACGCTCGGCATTGCGTGAATATCTTTTACACTGTTTACTAATTCTATAGTTTTATCCATATCAATCACCTATACTTGTAAATGTTTTTTTATAGACAGGAAGCTTCCAATTGCTCCAAACGCTGTACCTATTAATAATAACGATATAATAACAATATTTTGTGCATAAGCAGGGTTTGGAATCAAGAAGAATTTATGAACATTAATCAGAAGTCCCTGCACCCAATTAAGCGGTACTACTGCAATAACAGAAGAGACAAAGCCGTAAAAAGCGCCCTGCATAATTAAAGGAGTTTTTATGTACCAGTTGCTAACTCCCATAAGCCGCATTATTTCAATTTCATCTTTTCTCGACTGTATTACCAGCTGAATTGTGTTATTAATAATTGTTATTGTTAATGCTGCTGACACAATTATTACAAAAATCATTGTCGTATTAAATACGTTTGTCAGCACCTGCATTTTCTTAGCAAGCTCTTTTGCGTATCCGATATCTTCCACACCGGAAATCGGCTTAATTTGATTAAACACTTCCCCGATGTTTTCCGGCTTATCAACACTTACGCGCAGTGTATCCGGAAGCGGATTTGTAATATCATGAAGCCCCAGTTCCTGTTTTAAGCTGTTCCATGATTCTTCTTTTGTTTTCAGAGTAACACTTTTTACATGTTTAATCTCTTTAATTCTATCTTTTATTATCGACGGAGATGAATTAGCTTTAAGATAAACCGAAATTTCCAGAACATTGCCGAGTTCATTTGCAAAAGTAGACAGAGAGAGCGTAAATCTAAACAATACGCCGAATAGAGTTAATATAGCAGCCATAGTTGTTATAATAACGAGATTAATAATCCCCGTTCTTTTTATATCGTTAACTGCTTCCATAACTATTCTGTATATTATACGCAGTTCGCACAGCCAATCTTTAGGAATGTGCTTTTTTACCTGTTTTTTAAGCTGCTGTCTGCTATTGTCCATACGTACCTGCCTGAATATCTCTTATTATCTCGCCTTTTTCAAGCGTCAAAACTCGTTTTCTAAACCTGTCTACCAGCGTATAATCGTGTGTTGACACAATAACCGTAATTCCCCTCTGGTTAATCTGTTCAAGAATTTGCATAATTTCCAGAGAGTTTTTAGGGTCTAAATTACCTGTCGGTTCATCTGCTATCAGCAATGGCGGTCCATTCACCAGAGCTCTTGCAATACTTACACGCTGTTGTTCTCCGCCGGAGAGTTCCGTTGGTTTTGCCTTTGCTTTATCAAGCAGCCCAACAACTTTTAAAGCGCCTGTTACGCGGGTTCTAATATCAGAAGAACTAATACCTAGAGTTCTTATCACGTATGCAATATTATCATACACGGTCTGGTTTTGCAGAAGCTTGTAATCCTGGAAAACAATCCCCATACAGCGTCTTAGATTCGGTACTTTTTCCGGAGGCAGATTTGCTATATTAATACCGCCTATCAGTACAGTTCCGGTCGTAGGAGTTTCTTCCTTGTAAAGCATTTTTATCAATGTTGACTTTCCGGCACCGGACGCACCGGTTATAAAAACAAACTCACCGGAGAGAATATCCAGATTTATGTTTTTTAATGCATAATTATTTTTATATTTTTTTGTAACCGATCTTAATTGTATCATTTTTTCAACTCAATAATCCTATTTGCAATACTCAAAGCATCTATACCATAATATTTTAGCAGTTCATCTGGCTTGCCGCTCTGTCCGAAACAGTCATTTACACCTATTCTGATAACTTTGTGAGGCGAAGTTTCTGATAAACATTCACAAACTGCAGAACCCAGCCCGCCTATAATGGAATGATTTTCTATTGTCACCGCTAAACCTGTTTTTTCAACACTACTTATTATAGTTCCACAATCTAACGGTTTTATAACAGGTAAATTTATAACTTCTGCATTAATACCATTTTTTTCGAGTATTTCAGCGGCTTTTAGCACTTCACAGGTAATATCTCCATATGTTAACAATGTAACATCTGAGCCTGTTTTTAGAATATCTGCTCTGGACGGATTAAACACATAGTCACTGTCGTAAATATCCGGTACGTTTATTCTGGACAAACGTATATAGACAGGACCGTTATATTCTGCAGCATATCTTACAGCCTGCCTTGTCTGCTCATAATCAGCCGGAACGATTACCGTCATTCCGGGAAGTCCGCGCATAAGAGATACGTCTTCCAATGCTTGATGGCTTGCTCCGTCTTCTCCTACAGTAATACCGCCATGAGCGCCTATAATCTTAACATTACCGTTTTGGTAGCACACAGAATTTCTAATCTGGTCATACGCCCTGCCTGTAGCAAAAACTGCAAAAGTAGCAGCAAAGGGAATTTTACCTTCAAGCGACAGCCCGAGTGCAGTTGTAATCAAATCTTGTTCTGCAATTCCAACATCAAAAAATCTTTCCGGAAATTGTTTTGCAAAGATTTTAGTTTGAGTAGAGCCGGACAAATCGGCATCGAGAGCAACAATATTTTTATTTTGTTCTCCTATGTGTGCCAGCTCTTCTCCAAAAGCACCTCTTATAGATTTTTTAGAATCATAGTTTATAGTATGCATATTTCCTCGCCTTCTAAAATTATAACATAAACTATGAAAAACGCATAAAAATTATTTATTCCAATAATCGCAAATCAACTTTTCTCTTTTTCTAAAGGTATTTTTCAGCTTTTCCAGCACCGGATTTTTATCAAGATTTTCAAGTTCTTTTTTCAAGATAGCTTTTTCCAGTATCAAAGAATTATAGAGTTGATTACAAATATCAGAGGTTGCTTGATGCAGTTGGAGTTTTTTTATTTGTAATTCTTTTTGGAGTATTTGTTTTTTTAATTGATGTTTCTTCACAAAAGACCTCTTAGAATAAGAATAAAACTTTTAATAAAATTTTGCAATCAATCTTTTAGAGTATTCTTGTAATTATTGATTAAAATTAGGAATTAAAACTACTGGCACAATATCTGTGTAAAACCCCTCCCCGAAATCAAAGATTTCTACCCTCCCACAAGGGGAGGGTAAGCTGAACGCCAGACGTGACTTGTCCCTCGCCCCTTGTGGGAGAGGGCGGCTAGGGAGAGGGGTCTGTATGTTTTAGTCTACCAAATAATAAACCCTACTGAAACTAGATAAATAAATAAATAAATAAAGACAATATTCTAAATTCATCCAAAGAACAACATAAGCGCCGCGAACGTGTTATGCGAAAGCATAACGATAGAGAGTAGGGTGCAAATTTTTGCACCAATATTTTTCATAAACATATACACACGGACATTTTTAAATCCAATAATGGTGCAATGAATTGCACCCTACACACTCTATAAGTAAACAGCGTCACCCTCCCCTTGTGGGAGGGTCGAAATCTTTGATTTCGGGGAGGGGTTTTATACTGATATTGCGCCTGTAGAAGTAGGGTACGCACACTTGCGCATCGATACAAACAACGTATAAACCTCTCTCCCTACCCCTCTCCCGCAAGGGGCGAGGGGATTTCCGACACATAATGTACGTAAACAATCGCGTTTTTCTCTTTCTTTGTTACCATTTTTTTTATTTGCAAAAAAGAGAAAAAATGTTAGACCCCATCCATGTAAATTTTTGTAACAATTCCGCATTTTTGTGTTACCTCGATAAATAAATGTGGAATGAAAAGATATATAAGGATATTACAAAAAGAATGCGAGGTTAATTATGGTTGATAAAGATGCTGAAAGAGTAAAAGTGCTGCCTTGCGCTGCCTTTAGCCCGCGGGGGGGGGGGGGGGAAAACACTCTCTATGAGCGGGTTACAGCGCACTTCTTTAACTTCCTGTGCATTACTTTTATCATTATCAACTGTTGCTTATGCTAATCCGGAAACAACAACAGAAACACCGTCTGCCGATTATGAAAAGGGATATATTTTAACACCTGTTGAAACACAAGGTGCTAATACTATAACAAAGTACGAGTTTAATGAAGAAACCAACAAACTAGAGCCTGTTTATTATCAAGTTGATTTGGCTAAAACTGAATACGGCGAAGGGGATACAACTAAGTATTTTGAGTGGTCAAAAGATGAGTATGACAAAAATTATCTATTTGGAGAAGTAAATGAGCCTACAGAAGGTAAAACGACCATAACTGTGCATTATAATACTCCAACAGTTTCGCATAATAGGATAGAAGTGCCTGCTGGTGATACAACTTACAAAGATTCGGGGATTATTGCTGATTTTATAAATAACACTGCCAGACCGAGAGGCGGTGCGATTTATAATGAAGGTTCAATAGGTAATATCATAGGTGATTTTATTGGTAATTCTGCCGCCATCTCCTCCACCTACAGCCCCTCCTCTGGTGGTGCGATTTATAACAAAGGTGAAATCGGCGATATCACCGGTGATTTTATTGGTAATTCCACAGACTCCTCTGTTAACTCCTCCTCTGGCGGTGCGATTTATAACGATGAGGGTGGAACAATCGGCGATATCACCGGCGATTTTATTGGTAATTACGCTGCCACCACCGACAACGAAGCCCACTCCTCTGGCGGTGCGATTTATAACGATGAGGGTGGAACAATCGGCGATATCACCGGCGATTTTATTGGTAATTACGCTGCCACCACCGACAACGAAGCCCACTCCTCTGGCGGTGCGATTTATAACGATGAGGGTGGAACAATCGGCGATATCACCGGCGATTTTATTGGTAATTCCACAGACTCCTCTGGTATCTCCTCCTCTGGCGGTGCGATTTATAACAAAGGTACAATCGGCGATATCACCGGTGATTTTATTGGCAATTACGCCGTCACCACGACCCGCTACTCCTCCTATGGTGGTGCGATTTATAACAAAGGTACAATCGGCGATATCACCGGTGATTTTATTGGCAATTACGCCGTCAACACCGCCCGCTACTCCTCCTCCTCCTATGGTGGTGCGATTTATAACGATGGGGGTGGAACAATCGGCAATATCACTGGCGATTTTATTGGTAATTCCTCCTCCTTCGATGGTGGTGCGATTTATAACGATGGGGGTGGAACAATCGGCAATATCACTGGCGATTTTATTGGTAATTCCTCCTCCTCTGGCGGTGCGATTTATAACAAAGGTGAAATCGGCGATATCACTGGCGATTTTATTGGTAATTCCTCCTCCTCTGGCGGTGCGATTTATAACAAAGGTGAAATCGGCGATATCACTGGCGATTTTATCGGTAATTCCTCCTCCTTCGATGGTGATGCGATTTATAACAGTGGTACAATCGGTAATATTGTTAGCGATTTTATCGGTGATTCCTCCTCCTCTGGTGGTGCGATTTATAACGATGAGGGTGGAACAATCGGCAATATCACCGGCGATTTTATCGGTAATTCCTCCTACTCTGGCGGTGCGATTTATAACAGTGGTACAATCGGTAATATTGTTAGCGATTTTATTGGGAATTCCACAGACTCCTCTGGTATCTCCTCCTCTGGCGGTGCGATTTATAACAGTGGTACAATCGGTAATATTGTTAGCGATTTTATCGGTAATTCCTCCTCCTCCACCATGCACTATGAGTCCTCTGGCGGTGCGATTTATAACAAAGGTGAAATCGGCGATATCACCGGCGATTTTATCGAGAATTCTTCCTCTCATATCTCCAATATTTACCAAAACGTCAACTCACTTGGCGGCGCGATTTATAACAGTGGTACAATCGGTAATATTGTTGGCGATTTTATCGGTAATTCCTCCTCCTCCAGTACAGGCACCTCTCTCTATGGCGGTGCGATTTATAATAGGGGTGAAATAGGTAACATCACTGGCGATTTTATTGGGAATTACGCCTCTACTTCTAGCCAGAAGGTCTATGGCGGTGCGATTTATAACATAGGGGAAATTGGCAGTTTAGATGTAGAGGGTAATCTGGTCGGTGGGATTTCCGGCTCGTTCATTAATAACTACGCCACAACAAAATCTACATCAAGGCTGGCTCTTGGCGGTGCAGTTTATACAACAAAAGATATGAATTTTATAGCCAACGCCCAAACCCACACAATCAGCGGTAACTATACAGAAGACCCTACAAGAGGCAAGGTCGAAAATGCGATATTTGTAGCAACATCCTCTTCATCTTCTCCAACAATAACATTTAAAACAGAAGATGGCGGGAAATACTTGATTTATGATCAGATAGAAGGAGGCACGGTAAGTGGTACAAATATATCGTATGATTACGGCTACAACCTTACGCTCACAGGTGACGGAACCGGAACAATTGGTCTGTATAACGATATAATCAACGCCGATGTCAAGACGGACAATGTAACAGTTGATTTTGTTAACAACGAAACTAAGGAATATGAGTTTGTTTCAATGTCAGCGGATGAAAATACCAAGTTAAATATTGATGTTGATATTGTTTCACAAACAGCAGACCGAATAACAACCCAGGAAGATTCTTCCGGTACAATCGGCTTAAATAAGATAAACTTTATCGGGCAATATTCCGGAACACCAATTACTGTACAAATACTTAACACACAAAATGATGATTTACAGCTATCATTATTAGATAATATTATTACAATTCCGGATATCGGAAACACTGTATATGATGACCAAATAATAGCAGAAGCAGGTGCTATAGAGCTTGCAACAACTAATACAACAAATGACAGTATAACAATAAAAGATAAAATCTATGATGCATTGAATGTAATTACATCAAAAAGCAGCAAGGACGAACGTAATTTCACATTCCGCACAGCTGATAAATATGTTTTATCCACTGATCTTGAGTCTGCAGGAAGCGGAGTTTTGAACATCAACGGGCTTGGTGCAGCAAATCCTTCAACAATCGATGCAAACGGGCATACGCTCTTTAATCTCAACGACGAAACTACATTAAATATCACAAACACAACAATAGAGAATGCAAAAGATTACGCTATAAAGGCTGAAAACTCTTCTTCTGCAATTAATCTAACAAACACATCTATCAAAAACACCGCAGGAACCGCGATTGCTTCCAACGTTGATGTTAATTTGACAGCAGACAACGGTAAGAGCGAATTTAGCGGAAACACTACAGCAATCAATATGAATGACAGCGGAAAAACAATTAATATTACAGCGAAAAATGCAGGCGAAGTTGTCCTTGATGATGAAATAACCGGAACATCTCTATATAATCTTAAACTGACAGGTGATAAAACCGGCAAAGTTACATTGAATAATAAAGTATCTAATGCTAACACGACATTAGAGGAAGTAACACTTCATCTAACCAAAGCTGATATTTTAGCCTCCTCAACGTTGACAGCCAATTCCGGTCATTTGTCTTTGATGAACGGTATAGCAGAAACACAGGTTATGCAGGGCATGAATATCAACGGACATTTGGGAATGAGTGTTGATGTTGACCTTCAGGCAGCCAAGATGGATAGATTGCCGGAGAATGTTGTAGTATCACCGGACGCGCAAATTGACGTAGAATACCTTAATCTATTAAATGACGCAAAAGGAGATAAAACAGATATCCAATTTGCGGACAAGAGTTATTCCAACCAAGTAAGCTACACCGGAGACAACGAGGTTATGTACAAGGGAACAGCTTATTCTCCAATCTACAAATATGATGTAAGCTACAATAAAGATGATGGTTTCTTCACTTTCTTGAGAGGTGGTGCCTCAAGCGGTAACGCGTCAGATAGTTTCAACCCATCCGTATTATCCACGGGCGTAACCTCCCAAGCGGGAGCCTATGCAACTCAGATGAACACATTCCATTATGCGTTCCAGCATCTTGATAACTTTATGAACCTTCCGTATATGGAGAGATTAGCAATCAAGAACCAGAACCGCTATGCATTAACCTCCAGCGCAGAAAGCGGAATCTTCTCCCCGACATATGCGGAAAATTTAGGCGCCAGCTACTGGATAAAACCGTATGTAAGCTTTGAAAGCATTCCGTTAAACAATGGTCCGAAAGTAGATAATATCAACTATGGTACACTAATCGGTTTTGACGGAGAAATGAAACCTATAGCACACGGGTTTGACCGTGTATTGAGCGGATATGTCGGCTACAACGGCGCAAGCCAGTCCTACAGCGGTGTAGACAGTTACCAAAACGGCGGCTTATTAGGCGGAACAATGTTCTTGTACAAAGGAAACTTCTTTAACGCAACAACCTTATCCGCCGGTGCAAGTATAGGCGAAAACCATAATATGTACGGCAACGAAGATTTTACCATGTTACTTGCCGGAATCGGCAACAGGTTAGGTTACAACTTTGAGTTCAAGGGGGGAAAATATATAATCCAGCCGTCGATGTTAATGAGTTATACGTTTGTAAATACTTTTGATTACACAAACTCTGCCGGATTGAATGTAGAAAGCGACCCGATGCATGTTATACAGTTAAGCCCCGGGGTTAAATTCATTATGAATACAAAGAACGGATGGCAGCCGTATGCAACAGTTAATATGGTTTGGAATATACTTAACAAAACCAGTGTGACTGCAAATAGTGTCCGCCTGCCGGAAATGAGTGTTGACCCGTATGTCCAGTATGGCGTGGGGATTCAAAAACGAATCAAAGACAAGTTTGTAGCATTCGGTCAAGCTCTGGTATCCAACGGCGGACGTAACGGCGTATCTCTGACCTTCGGCTTGAGATGGTTCCTCGGAAAAGAATAAGCTATATTTCTTTCTCTTTCTAGTGTTTTTCTTTTTTTGCAAATAAAAGTAAGTATCGGTGCGCTACTTCCAAGAACATCATAAGAATAAAACCGATACATGTGCAGAGTGCAAATTTTTGCACCAATATTTTTCATAAACAAAAAATACACACGGACAATTTTTTAATCCAATAATGGTGCAATGAATTGCACCCTACTGCTGCTACAGCTCAAACTTGCACAATAAGTACACTTCATCCCCTCGCCCCTTGTGGGAGAGGGTTATGGAGAGGGGTTTGTATGTTTTTATAACGCTAGAAAAAACATAAATTGTAGAAGCATATTGTAACAATTTCTTTACAAACATGAGAAAAAGTGTAAAATGTACAAATTTTTTGTTTTTTATAGTAATATATAGAAGTTAGTAAAAATTGATTGGTGTGGTAATGCACCGGTAGTAAAGGAGGCACATGAATTGACAATTGTATCATCATCGCTCGACGAGCTTGAAAAGCAGAACTTGGACAAAGTAAACTTGGGACAGCATGTCCTGGCAGAATTTTTTGAGTGTGACCCAAATACACTTAATAGTAATGATAAAGTAGAAAAGTACATGATAGACGCGGCTCTTGAGTGCGGTGCCACAATCGTTCAAAAGTGCTTTCATATGTTTAATCCCTATGGAGTAAGCGGCGTGGTTATTATATCAGAAAGCCACCTTGCAATTCATACTTGGCCGGAACTAGGCTACGCAGCAGTTGATTTATTTACCTGCGGCACAAAGTGTGATCCAAAAGTAGCATATGAATTCTTGAAGAAAAAATTTAACTCTAAAAAAGCTTCTTTTACAGAACTTAAAAGAGGCATTATAGATAGAGAAACTTTAAAACTTGCTGAACAGCCTTTTGAAATAGCAGAGCAGTTTGAAGGTTAAAACTCTTAAAATAAACAAAGAGAGGCTTGAAAAAAATTCAGCCTCTCTTTTTGTTTTGTTGTAAACACCGGCTATTATGCATTATATTCCATTATGTAATCATCCATCACAAAGCCGCTGCCAATATCTGTCACTACGCTGTCAATAACCTTAAACCCGTATTTAAAATAAGCATCTATTGTATTTTTATTGTACTTATTGACTGTTAGCCTTATTTTAGGGAAATTCATTGCTTTTAACAGTTCTACTGTCTTTCTGCCAAGACCCTTATGCCGGTATTTTTTTAAAAGATAAAGTTTTGACAAAAATAAATAATCCCCTTTATCCGAAATACCTGTATATCCTGCATTTTTACCGTCTTCAACTATAAAATAATATGTATATTGTTCATTTTTAATCTGTTCTTCAATCGCTTTTTGTGACTGAAATTTTTCTATCATATAATTGATTTGTTCTTCTGATAATATACAAGTCCAGTATTCATGCCAGATTTCTGCTGCTAAATCGGCTAGCTGCTTTATGTCATTGACTTTAACTAATTCCATAAAACAATAATAACATAAATTGACAAAAAATATTTTTAGAGGTTTTATATAAACAAGGAGTACATATGACTAATATAAATTTCGGTTCAACATATAAAATTCCCGTAACCCAATGGGGAATCAATAATACAAAAAAAGTACAATTAAAGAATCTTATAAGCGCGCATAATGGTCTTGTAACAAAAGGCAAAGATAGTTATGCACTGGTTTCTATTTTAGACAAAAAAGATTTAAGTTTTATTCGAAGATTAAGAAAAATCGGATATTACAGTTTTGAAAAATATGAAGGCGAAAAAATACCGAAAGATTCTCTTGAATTACATATAAAAAATGCACGGAAATTTTAATCCCGCGCATTTTTCAAAGATTATTTTATTAGTGGCAAAGAGCCAGTAATACGCCTGCTGCTACAGCTGAACCGATTACACCTGCTACATTCGGTCCCATTGCGTGCATAAGCAGGAAGTTTTGAGGATTAGCTTCCTGTCCGACTTTGTTAGATACACGTGCTGCCATTGGTACGGCTGAAACCCCTGCAGAGCCGATAAGCGGATTGATTTTTTCTTTTGAAAATAAGTTCATAATTTTCGCCATAATTACTCCTCCAGCTGTAGCCAGAGAAAATGCTATGATACCTAATATCAAAATAAACAGCGTTTGTACTGTCAAAAACTGGTCAGAAGAGAGTTTTGAGCCCACAGATAAGCCTAAAAATATTGTTACAATATTAATTAAAGCATTCTGCATTGTATCCGATAATCTTTCTACCACACCGCATTCTTTACATAAATTACCGAAGGTCAAAGCTCCGATAAGCGGGCAGGCATCAGGTAACAGAATTACACATAATAGAAGTACAAGGAGAGGAAATACAATTTTCTCTCTTTTTGAAACATCTCTAAGTTGTGTCATCTGGATTTTTCGTTCTTCTTTTGTAGTAAGAAGTTTCATAATTGGCGGCTGAATTACAGGAACAAGAGCCATATATGAATACGCTGAAACTGCAATTGCCCCTAGAAGTTCGGGCGCAAGCCTTGAAGTTACGAATATTGATGTCGGTCCGTCAGCACCGCCTATAATTCCGATAGCGGCAGATTGCGGCAGAGTAAACCCGAATAAGCAGAGTGCCATAAGAAGTGCTCCGAATATACCGAATTGAGCGGCACCGCCAAGAAGAGCTGTTTTAGGGTTAGCAATCAAAGGTCCGAAGTCTGTCATAGCACCAACGCCCATAAAGATTATTAATGGAAATAAGCCTTTATGAATACCGGCTTCATAAATAATACCTAAAAACCCGTTAGCGCCTGCAATATCGCACACCGGTATATTTGATAATAATCCACCGAATGCAATAGGAACAAGAAGAAGCGGTTCAAATTGTTTCTTAATGCCAAGCCATAAAAGGAATAAGCATACAAGAATCATTATCCAGCTTCCGTGCATATGCAAGAACTGTTCAAAACCGTTTGTAATCGCAGGGTCTGCAGGTTTTACAAAATTCATTAGACCTGTAGACTGCCAGAGAGTAAGTAAACCTTCCGTAATATTCATTATTTACCCCCTCTCTAACCTACAACCGCCAGAATCTGACCTGTTACAACTTTATCGCCCTGGCTGACCGCAACGGATTGAACGACTCCGGCTTTTGGAGATTTAACTTCAATTTCCATTTTCATAGCCTCAAGCACCATAATTGTATCACCCTCATTTATAGAAGTTCCTGTCTGAGCTTCTATTCTTAAGACGTTACCCGGAACACCGGCTTTAACTTCTTCTCCTGCGCCGGAAGATACTGTTGCCGTTTGTTTTTCAATACCGGCTTTTACTGAAACATCATAAGTTTTACCGTTTACTGAAGCTTTATCACCTTCAAGTTTTACGGCGTAAGCTTTACCGTTAACAGAAACAGTAAATTCATTTCCGGAAGCCATTTTTGCGTCACTCTTCGCAGGTTCGTTTTTGCGAACCCCTATTTGTCCCTTACCTTGAAGGAACATAATACCTTTTTCTTTGCAAGCGCCTGCAATAAAGATATTTTCGTCATTAACCTCCAAGCCGGCATCTTCAAGCATCTTAGTTGCAGCTTTAATCCCCTTATTCGGATCTTTGTCGTTTAAATCTACGACCAGTTCTTTTGTAGGAGCAAGACCAAGCTGTTCTTCTGCAATCTTAACGACTTCACTGTCAGGCTCACAAGGAGTTTTTCCAAAATAACCCAGAACCATTTTGCCATATCCTTCCGCAATCTTTTTCCAATTCCCGAACATAACATTATTGAATGCCTGCTGGAAATAGAACTGTGAAACAGGAGTAACGGATGTTCCGAAACCGCCTTTTTCAACAACTTCTTTCATAGCAGCAACTACTTCCGGGAATTTATCCATAACGCCGTTATCTCTCATCATTTGAGTGTTAGCAGTAAGCGCCCCGCCCGGAAGCGGTGAAGATATTATCATCGGATTAACAGCAAGAGCCTCCGGCGGTAAGAAGTAGTCTTTCATACATTCTTTAAATATTTCTTCTGTTTCTAAAATCTTATTAATATCAATCCCTAAATCGTATTCAGTACCTTTTAGCGCATGCCACATAGAAACGATATCCGGCTGGGCAGTTCCGCCAGAGACAGGTTTCATCGCTAAATCAATACCATCAGCTCCTCCTTCTAATGCGGCTAAATAAGCTGCCAGTCCTGTTCCTGCAGTTTCGTGTGAATGAAATCTTATATGAGCATCAGTACCTAAAATTTCTCTTGTTCTTTTGATTGTTTCATAAACTTTTCTTGGAGCAGAAGTTCCGGAAGCGTCTTTAAATGCAATACTGTCAAATGGGATTCCGGCATCAAGAATGTTTCTCAAAACTCGTTCATAAAAAGCAACGTCATGAGCTCCTTCACATCCTATCGGAAGTTCCATCATTGTTATAGTAATTTCATGCTTTAAGCCGTTATTTTTAATACATTCACCGGAATAAATAAGGTTATTGACATCATTTAAAGCATCAAAGTTTCTAATAGTTGTAACTCCGTGTTTCTTGAATAATTTCGCATGTAAATTAATCATATCTCTCGGCTGGGAATCAAGCCCTACAACATTAACCCCTCTTGCAAGCGACTGCAGATTAATATCCGGTCCGACTGCGGCTCTGATTTTATCCATAGTTTCAAAAGCGTTTTCATTACAATAAAATATCGGAGATTGAAATCTTGCACCGCCGGCGGTTTCAAAATGTCTTATGCCGGCTTCAACCGCAGATTTAAGAGCCGGTATAAAATCGTCTACAAATACTCTTGCACCGTAAACAGACTGAAATCCGTCTCTAAATGATGTGTCCATTACTTTAATAAGTTTTTTTCCCATTATTTATTCCTCTCTATTTTATTGAGTCAATATATCGCCGATTAAAAGAATTTGACTATTGCCTTTTGAGTCTATAAGCCTTATTGCACCGTTATCGGTTACACCTTCGATTACACCTGAAATATTTCCTTTTGCTCCTCGAACAGTAACCTCTTTTGTCATAAAACCAAATCTTTTCAAATAATCTTCTTTTATGACCTTAAACCCTTCGGCTATAAATTTATCATACCCTAAACAAAATCTCGTTAAAAGTTTTTTTAAGAATTCTTCCGCGTTGATTGAATGCCCTGTTTCAATATTCAAAGATGTTGCGGGCTGACTTATTTTTGCTAAGATTTCTTTTGTACTGTTTAAATTTACGCCAAACCCTAGAACAATTCCTTCCAACTTACCTCCTTGAACAACGCCTTCCGCTAAAATACCGGAGATTTTTTTAGAATTTACAAGAATATCATTCGGCCATTTGATGACGGGTTTAACTCCGTATTCTTCAAAAAGCTCGGAGAGTTTTACACATAAATACTGGGTAAGGTTAGAAAATTTTTCTTCCATTTTATCTGAAGGTTTTAAAACAATCGTTGCATAGATATTGTCTTTTCCTAAATACTCCCAGCTTCTGTTAAGCCTCCCCCTTCCGTTTGTCTGGTTAAATGTATAAACAACATCTTTGTCTTTAAGTTCATTAATATGCTCTTTTGCATACTTATTTGTTGAATCAACCTCATCTAAATAAATAAATTCCATTTTTTAATTTTATAATAAAAAAACTGCTCCGGAAATTAATCCGAAACAGTCTTTCTTTGTATGTACACATTAGGTTTGCATTTATTTTATGTTTAAGCAATTTGTTTTGTGTTAGTCATTGACTTCAATTCAACTTCTTTTGCTGTATTAACAGCCGGCTGCAGGGCTATTTGTTTAGGCTTATTTCGTTCATTTAATTTATTACTTATAGCATTTGCAAGTGGAGTTATAATTACCGGTGTCGCAAATCTATAGATAAAAGTGAAAATTGTAAGACTTGTTAGTAATCTTATACCCTTTAATTTGTCTCCAAGATTTTTTGTCATTGCAGCAGTTGCTTTTCCTTCAAACTTTGCCATATCAATTTTGCGTTCTTGTAATCCAGAGAAACGATATTCTCGTTTTTTAGTCCAGTTTTTAAGTAATCTATCTACGCTATAAGCTGCTATTGTAGGAATTACAAAGCAGAGAGCCTGGTTTAGAGCCAGAGTTTTACGTCTTTCCGGATCTAAATCTTTTTTGGTTAAAGTTTGTTGAACATATACACTACTTGTAATCAAAGAACCTAGTGTAGTTAAAAGTTGTGTTGGTCCACCCCATACTTTTGACAATTCCTTTGAAACTTTACCTGCTGTTTCGGATTCCATTAATTTCTTGCCATAATATTTGCCAAACATTCTAACAAACCAGCTTCCGGTTTCTTTAGGATTTCCTTTCCCCTTAAATGCTAAGGAATTATTTGCACTAGAAACATTAGCTGTTTTTATATTTTCTAATTCTTTTTGTACAGCAGGCTGTTCTTTTTTTACATTTTTAGATTTTTCAAGATGAAATGCATGTTTTAATATCCATGGTATTAATGCTATAGTTGTTGCAGCAATAGGAACCCTAAATGCTAAATCCGGTAACCACGTTATCAGCTTAAATAAACCCTCATTAGCAGACTCCGCTTCAACCATTTCATTTGTAATCTCTGTTCCTAATTTATCATTAATACCGTTCTTTTGATATGTAGTAAATTTAAATTCTTTGTCTTTTGCATCAAATCTTTTTTTGCCGGAAATACGCGGTTTATAATTAGCAGTTTCAAATGGTGATGAAACATAAATTTCATCTAAATCGAGCTTCCACTGTTTGCCCGACATATCTTTCCAGTTTCTAAAATCTACAACATTTTTACCGTCAAAAACTGAATTTATATCCAAATCACTCCATTTAGAGCCAGAGTTTTTAGCATCATTAATGACCTTTTCTAAATATTCCTTATCTATATCTTTAAATAGAATCTGAGCATCATTAATCCCGTTTTCTTTCACTACAAACCCTAATCTTGACATATCAATCGCATCATATAATTGCCTACCATCTTTCAGAACAACATCATTAAATGATTTTCCTTTTTGAGCTGCCCAATCAGCATCAACTTTTAAAACTTCTTTAAAGGTTTGAGCCGAAACATCACCTAGATGTTTAAAATCTGGTAATTTTGCAACGTCTTTGATATCAGACGTGAATTTATTTCCGCTGGTATCAACCCATTCCTTTATTTCTTTACGCAAACCATCTTTATTTATTATTGATTTTTCATTTACATGTGGATATAATCTTTTTAACGTTTTTGCCTGTAAGTCTTTTAACATTACATCCATAACATATTTATGCCCCTTTTTAAAAGGAACTGTAAATGCTGCCGTAGTAACTAACCCAACACTACCAGATGCCATTGAATGAGCTGAAGCAAAAATATTATCTTCTTTATTTTTTTTCGTAGGAATCAACATTATAGCGGCAGGTCTTAATGCTATACAAACAATTGCAGCCATTGCAGCCTGTGCAACATTTTCATATTCCGCTACCCGTAAAAGGGTATGAAAAAAGGGACTATCCATCATTTTGTCCCCTTTTATCCTCTCGGGTTGACCCTCTTTTACAACTTCGCCAACCTTTTTATTAATAGCTACAATAACTTTTTTTGAATCCTTTATGAGCTTTTCTTTGCCCTTAAATGACACACCGCTCTCGTAAGAGTCTGGCTGGGCATGCAATAACTTCTGCTTGCGCATTTGTTCCGAATAATTTAATCTAATCTCGTCATTGGTGATAGTACTGCTGTTGGTTGATTGCATCCTTCCCAAGGAGTTTAGATTTTGCGTTGTATGAATTTTCATCATCATAGTTTCCAATCTAAATTAACTGTCTACACATTTATAGTAAAACAAAGAAAAATTTTTTTTGCTAGTTTGTGACAAATTTGTTACAATTGGAATGAAGCTAGTGAATAGTGAATAGTGAATAATGAATAGTGAGTAGTGAATAGTGAATAGGAAGATAATTTTTATATTTATTTTACTGCTTTGCTGCAAATCAGCGTTTGCTCTGGATTTAGACATGACGGTTGATGATGAAATCAGAAAGAATTATAATCCGTCAAAACTTATTCAAGATACAGGGGTAAAAGGAGGAAATGATTCAGAAGAAACTTTGCCGGAGCTTCCTGTTATTCTTGATATGGAAGCAGATGAAATTGCTCCTGCTCAGCAAGTCCAATCAAATACTCAAACGACAACGCCTCCTACCAAAATTGTTACAGGCGGAAATATAAAAATTAGAAAAGGAACCAGTTTTAATGTTGTTAATACCGCAAAAATTTCAGATTGGCAGAGAAAAGGCACTACCGTCAAATTCAAAACCAACAGTGCTATAGTTAAAAAGAAATACACAATTCCTGCAGGCACAGTATTTACAGGAGAAATTATTGAATCGCACCAGCCACAAATCACATGTAACGGAGGGCTGGTTGTAATAAGAATTAGGAGCATGCTATATAAAGGACAGACAATACCTGTAAATGCTTATGTTACAAGAGCTGATGATAAAAAAATATTCTTGAATAATATTAAAGGTGACAGAACCTATCTAAAAACAATGTGGAAAAAAGGAAACTGGGGACGTACTCTTTTTGGTAGAATGCTTAACCTAACTGTTAATTTAGGCGGAGACGGTGCAACATTATTATTATCACCGTTCCCGTTTGCATACGGCACAATATGCCTTGGTGTAAATACTCTTATATCACCAATAACCGCGTTTTTCTCTAAAGGCGGACATGTTTCAATACCGGCAGGAAGCGTTTTTCGCATAAAACTTCTTGATGAAGCTTATATAAACTAACGGGTAAGTACAGTCACTACCGCACCAATAATAAAAATGCCAATTCCGCATCTGAACTTAGTTCCACAGCAACCTGTCTACTCACAACTCATTCTTCCTAAAACAAATTAACAACATTTTGTTCTTCAAATCTCGGGCAGGTATTCCATACCAGAGTCGGTATGATATCTCCCGGAGTTCTTCCCTGGAATTGACATTTACAGCAGCCTTTGACCATATTTGTAGAACCATCAACAACAGGCTGAAAATATTTACAGCACTGGCAGATTTTTAGCGCTAAGCCGTAATCATTCAACTTAGCTGATAATTCTCTTATTGCATCCACCATTCTTAAATGATTATTTTTTGTTGTGTATGTTTTTCCCTTATTGATGAACTTTACTCTTGCAAGTCCGTCATCAGATATTAACTCAAGCTTGCACGGAAAATCATTTCTGCCATCCGTTACTATTATATCTGTAATCATTTTTTCTATATTATGTTTGCGTGTCAAGGAAACAAACAAGCTTCTTGTTCCTCTTATCGGCGGGAAATTATATATTATGTGTGCAGCTGAATACACAGGATATGCAAACAGATATAAATATTCTTTTGCATAAATACCTGCATTAAATAGACTAAGGCAAAACGCAAGAGCAAGAATAATAAAAGTTATTAGTATTGTTGAATATCCCACTAAAAACGGGAATTTATACGAATGTAAAAGTAAAAGCGTATATATTAAAATACAGGTAAGCCAATTAGGCTGAATAAGCGAACACACATATTCTTGAGTCATAAAATTAGGGCATTTCAATATATTGGTTCTAAAAATATTAATTCTTTTTGTCAATGATGGAATTCTTGTATCATATCTGCTTATATCTTTATAAACTTTCAAATCATTCACAAAAGCAACTGCCGTTTTTTCTTTTGCCAGTTTTAGAGTATAGATTAGCTCATCTGTTTTATCTTTAAAGTCAAAACATCCAATCTGATTTAGTAAATATTTTTTGATAACAAAATTATCTGTATCGATTAAGTTTGTAAGCCCTAGTCTTGTTCTTGTCGCCATAATAAATCTTGAAACATATCTTGAGTATGTTGCTTTAACGCAATCCCAGAACTTCAGTTCTTTGTATTCACCTATATAATTAACCATAGGTATAAAGACATTGTATTTGCCTAAATAGTAATTTACATTCATCAAAAAGTCCGAATCTACGTAGTTATTTGCATCTAAAAACACATATGCATCAAGATTTTGGGCTTCTGAAAGTTTTTCTGCAAGAATAGAATATGCTTGACTTTTACCAATCGGTTCCAGATTATTGATATTTATGACATTAACCTCCAAATCTGTCTGAAGAGTCACATCAGAAATATTTTCACATTTATCCAAAATTGCATATATTGTGTAGTGCTGTTTAGAATAATTTTGATTTTTAAGCTGTTTTATCAGATTTTCCAGAGTATCTGTTTTGCCTGTAGCGTAAATAACAACGCATATGTTTGCATCTTTTGATGTATATTTATCGCGAATTTTTTTGGCAGGTTTAATACTAACACTTGCAAGTAGAATATAAAAAAGTGTAAAAATTGTTACATATAAATAAAGAATTGTCATAATAATATCTCCACAAAAAGTTTACTCTAAAAAAAACATTTTCTCAAATAAAAATACTTGATTTAGAAAAATGTCCATGATACATTAGATTGTGCCGATGGTTTAAATGATATAAATAGTAACATTTACACCAGAGAGTAATGAAATTTAAATACGGGCTGCTAGCTCAGGTGGTTAGAGCGCACCCCTGATAAGGGTGAGGTCGGTGGTTCGAGTCCACTGCGGCCCATATAAAAAAGACTCCTAAAAATATTGGAGTCTTTTTTATTATATTTATAAATTAAAGCGTTTTTAATAAAGACGCTCATATTTTATATACATTTTTCTATATTAGTAATAATAGAATTTTTAGGCATCAAACCAACCATTCTTTCAACAACTTCTCCGTCTTTAAATACAAGAAGCGTAGGAAGACCGCTTATTTGATATTTCTTTGCAACATCTAAATTTTCATCAGTATCAATCTTTGTAAATTTCACCTTATCTTCAAGTTCGCGTTCTACTTCTTCCAGTATAGGTCCGAGTTTACGGCATGGACCGCACCAGTTTGCAAAAAAATCAACGACTGTGACTTTGTCACTGCCTATAACTTCAAGGTCAAAAATATCTGTATTAATTTCCTGCACCATTATTAAAAGCCCTCCATATAAATAATATAACCTATATTACCACATATTAAATATTTATGCTATTATACTTGTAGGGAGAAATAGGGAATGCCGAGAAAAAAAGAAATTGAAATCGTTTTAGACACTGAAACTACAGGTCTGGATTATACAAGAGAAAGAATTATTGAATTTGCGGGAGTGAGGCTGGAAAACGGAAAAATAAAAGATGAATTCCAAACACTAATTAACCCGCATCAGCATATAAGAAAATCAAGCATGGCAATACACGGAATCTCTCAGGAAATGGTTGAAGATGCCCCGTCTGAAGAAGAAATTTTACCCAAAATTTTAGAATTTATCGGCGACTATCCCATTGTTGCACATAATGCTATTTTTGATTATTCATTTTTAAATGAAGCAAAAATGAGAGTTTTCGGAGAAAAATTAGAAAACCCGCGTATTGATACTCAAACTATGTTCAAAGAAGTTGCGCCGGATTTAGAGTCACATGGACTGGAAGCGCTGACAAACAGATTTAATGTAGATTTAAAAAATCACCATAGAGCCATGGCGGATGCAATGGGACTTGCGTTAGCTTATCCGAAATTAAAAAAACTTTATCTGCAAAAACTGGATTGGCAGAGAAAACAGCTTGCGAATGTAGATTATCTATTTGACAGATATCTTCGAATACAGCAGAGCATCGCAACAATGCAGGCAGAGTTGCAGGATTTAAAATCAATATTTAAACTGCACTTTGATTTAGGCGGAGAACCTCTTATTGCAGAAACAGGAGAAATGATGGTTTATCAGTCAAAGCAATCTTTCGGTTATGATCTGGCTGATATCAAAGATGTTCTTGAAAGTGTCGGTGCGCTGGAAAAAGCCGTAAAAGTTAATAATGGATTTATAGACAGACTGTGCAACGGATTGAGCTTATCAGACGAATATAAACAAATAATAAAAGATGCCAGACAGGAAATCTCTGAAACAAGAAATATTCAAGTAATCAAGCCATGCAGACAATAAATAAAAAAGACATACCTGAAGTTTTAACCGTCGCAATAGAACGACTCTCTAATCTCGGTCTCGGAATTGCACGATTTGATGGCTATGTAATTTTTGTAGAGGGCGCTTGCCCGCAGGATATTGTAAAAGTTAAGCTCGGAAAGAAAAACAGAAATTTTGCAGAAGCAAAAATAATTGAAATTATCAAACCTTCACCGCACAGAATAATTCCATTCTGTCCGATGCAAAAAATCTGCGGGGCATGCCAGCTTCAGTTTATTGACTATGAGTACCAGCTAAAATTAAAAAAAGAAATTGTTGAAGATGCAATGCACTCTATAGGTTCTCTTGATCTTGAAGTCCGTAATGTTATTCCCAGCCCTAAAACCAAAAATTACAGATACAAGATTCAGTATCCAGTATCTGAAACCAAAAATTCAAAAAGAATATTAGCCGGATACTATAAAACAGGTTCTCATGAACTTGTAAATATTAAATATTGTCCGATACAGCCGGATTACTGTGATAATATTATTGAGTTTATCAGATTAGCAGCGCAGGAATGCGGAGTTTCCGGATACAACGAATACAACCACAGCGGGGATTTAAAACATATTGTAATTAGAACTTCTGCATATAACGGTCAAAGTCTGGTAATACTGGCTGTAAATTCCGTAAAAATATTTGAAAAACTTAAAACTCTGGCACATCGTATTTATACTGAATTAAAAAATATCCAAGGAGTAGGGATTAATCTAAATCCGGCAAAAACCAATCTTATTCTGGGAGAAAAAACAGAAATACTTGAAGGCAAAGATTTTATTGAAGAAGAATTGTGTGATAAAGTCTTTAAAATCGGAGCTAAAACTTTTTTCCAGATAAATCCTTATACTGCTGATAATATTTTTCGTTATGTAAAAGATTATATTACCCGAAATATAGACAAACCTGTTATCCTTGATGCTTATGCAGGAATTACAGCTTTCGGTATCTGTCTTTCTGATATAGCTAAAAAAATTATAAGTGTAGAGGAAGTTAAAGATTCTGTAGTCCTTGCAGATAAAATTATCAAAGAAAACGGTATAAAAAACATTGAACTTCATAATATGGATGCTGGAGAATTTTTTGAAAAAGAACTTAAAACAAAAGGACGCAAATTTGATGTAACAATTCTGGACCCTCCAAGAAAAGGTTGTTCAAAACAGAGTCTTGATTATGTATTAAAACTTACAAAAACAAAAATTATTTATGTTTCATGTAATCCTGCCACACTTGCACGTGACTTAAAATACTTAACAGAAAACGGGTGTAAAGTAGAATTTATACAGCCTTTTGATATGTTCCCGCACACTTATCATATCGAAAATGTTGCAATATTGAATATTAAATAATAAATTCGGATGAAACAAGTCATATAAACCGGATAAAATGAACTAACACCAAAAACTTAAGCCGGTGGTTTACCATAATACCTTAGTATGATAAAATAATTTTATGGACGGGGTTAATCAAGAGTATTTAGATAATTTAAAAACAAAGGCTCACGGTAAGATTGAAAACCTTGATTTATACCAGTTTAAAGGCAGTGTTTCAAAACTTGTCGGCTTGACTGTAGAAGTAAAACTTCCAGGGTTAAAAATCGGAGATTTATGCTATATAGAAGCTGCAAACGGAGAGAAAAAACCTGCAGAAGTAGTTGCTTTTAAAGGAGATGCTGCACAGCTTTTGCTTTTATATGACGGCGCCGGCATAGGACAGGGAAGCCTTGTGACGACAACAGGAAAACCTATTATTATTCCGGTCGGAGATTTCTTACTCGGCAGATTGATTAATCCCATGGGAGATCCTATTGACGGTAAACCGATGAATATTGAAGGCGCACTCTGGCGTCCGGTAGAAGGACCGCCCCCCGGACCATTTGAAAGACCTATTATTACTGAGATGTTTTCAACCGGAGTAAGAGCTATAGATGCTTGTTTGACATTCGGATGCGGACAGCGTATGGGCTTGTTTGCCGGTTCCGGTGTTGGTAAGAGTACACTTCTCGGTATGATTGCAAGAAACTCTGATGCAGACGTAAACGTTGTAGCACTAATAGGAGAACGTGGAAGAGAAGTTAAAGAGTTTGTTGAAGATGCTCTTGGACCGGAGGGTATGAAAAAATCAGTACTGGTATGCTCTACTGGCGACCAGCCTCCACTTATTAGACAAAAATGCCTATTAACAGCAACTGCTGTGTGCGAATATTTTAGGGATCAAGGCAAAAAAGTTTTCTTAATGACAGATACTGTTACCCGTTGTGCGATGGCTGGGCGTGAAGTAGGACTTTCCATCGGCGAGCCTCCCACAATGAAAGGTTATCCGCCTTCTATATTCTCATGGCTCCAGAAAGTGCTTGAAAGGGCAGGTAACAGTCCAAAAGGCTCTATTACGGCTTTTTATACAGTGCTAATGGAAGGCGATGATATTAATGACCCGATTGTTGATACCGTAAGAGGTATCACAGACGGTCACATTTTCTTATCCAGAAAAGTTGCAGAAGCTAACCACTATCCGGCTATTGACATTTTAGGGAGCATCTCAAGACTTATGTCTTCAATTGCTTCTCAGCCTCATAAAGAAGCTGCAGCTAAACTCAGAAAAATTATGGCAATGTACAGAGAAAACAAAGATTTGATTGATGTCGGTATGTATCAGCCGGGGACAAACCCGAAGCTGGATATTGCAATTGAAATGATGCCAAAAATTAATGCATTCCTTCAACAGAGAACAACAGACAGTGTAAATATGCAAAATACCATTGACACACTTATTAATATGATGTCCGGTGTTGATATATAAAATAGCCTAAAATGGCTAGCTTGCTTATAATTTATTTTCGTTATACGATTTAATGGTAATGTGTATTATATACAATATTAAATTTTGTAAAATTTTTTGATAAACATGCCGGAATGATGGCAAAAAATTTTATTTTACATTCTTTATATATGTAGAAGGAGTACTCGAAAGGTGTTTATTAATAAAATTAACAGTGTATCAAATGTAGGTTTTAAGGGGTATAACCACGTAAAAAATAATGTTGGTGAAACCGTAATGAGATTTAATTATCCTTATAACTATAAGGATGAAGATTGTGAAATTCAGTTTTTTAGAGCAACACCGAATGAAAAATATAATTATATAATAGACGAAAAGCCTATTTATACTGCGGCTTTGAAACCGGAGGGTGTTGATATAAACCTGCAGGATGTTACAAACCTTGATAAGGATGAGGCTTTTGCATACAAAATTGTAAGAAAAAGTAAAAAAGACGGCAGTATTATTTGGGAAGGTGCTGATACCGGTACAAAGGTAATACGTCAGGACGGTAATGAATACGGGTTTAGACTGCATCAAGATGTTTATTGGAAAGATAAGGAAGTAACACCGGATAATAAAGTTATCCCTGGACATTATACATTAGCAGGTCCGGCTGTTTCGGATTACAAATACAGTCTTGTTACACGTAAAGGAACTACTCCGACTGTACAGGGTGCAGCATATCTTGCAATACCGGATTCTTTTTACCCTGGATGGAAATACAGAGGATTTGACGATGAAAATACCGGCGAAATATATTATGATGCAGCATACCAGAAAGAAATGGAAGGCGTAAAAAGAAACTTCTCCAATAAATTTGGCGGAGGTCTTGCCGGGCTGCAAGCAGGAATTCCATATCTAAAGAAAAACGGATACAAAGTAATATTTACAACTCCTACTGCCAACGGTGATAATAAATCATCACACAGTTACTGGAATAAAAACAATTTCTGGGTTTCTCCGGAGATGGGAAATATTGAAAACTATAAAAATCTTTTAAAAGAGTATTATAAAAACGGAATGTCATATGTATATGACGGAACTTTTACATCAGAAGGACTTGAAGGCATCCATTTTGCATACGCAATGAGATGGGGCGCTCAAAATCCGCAGACATACTACTGGTTCAGAATGAGCGGACTAAAAAATTCTAACTTAACATTAGGCACAGTACCTAAGAATAAGGAAAATTTAAGACATAAGCTTATTAATGCTCCATTCAGATATGAACTGCAAGAAAACGGTACATATAAAGCTGTTCCTAAAGAATATGACCCAAATAAAGAAACTTTGATTCAAATTTATGATGCTTCTCAAGTATCTGAAGAACAAATCAAAGCGGAAGATAAACTTATAAAATATGATAATCTTAAATCTGCAAATGAATTAGATAAAGTAACTCATGACGATACTCTTATAAATTATGTGTATGAAATAAATCCTAAAGATTATCAAAAACGAATTGATGCTATAAATAATTTGAATAAAAAACAAGGAAAAGATATTAAGTTAGATTCCGCAGAAGGAACTCTTATTGCAAGCCAATTCCCATTCTTCAAGCATGGAAAGAAAACAGAAGGCGGCTTTGTAGCATGGGATGCTAATACAGATATGGCAAAATTAAACTACCATATTTCCGGTTATGATGAAAAAATTCTGCAGGCAATTCCGGATCTCGCACAACGCGAACATGAAAGAGAAATGATTATCCGCGGAACAAAAGAGGTTCAAGATTTAACTCTTCAAGCAATAAAATACTTAATACAAACAGATAAAGATGTACAGACTATGTACACTGCACAGACTGTCGGCGGAGCAAAAACAATTGATGCTTTAAACAAATTAATTGAAGAAGGGAAACTGCCGGAAGAAACCAGAATAAATTCTTATATGCTTAATAACATTCTTAACGGTCAGTATATTCTTTCCCCAAAAGGTGTTATGAGCAAAGATGATGTTACTGTAAAGGCATTGATGAAGCTTCCTCTGGATGCTCTGGAAGTTGGAGAAAATACTGTAGGCGTTCTCTCTACTTCATATTTCTCAAATAGAGCTACCACTGATGAAACAATAGGTGTATCGAGATTTGATTTAATGAAGGATAACAATCCGCATCTGGTTGAACCATATGAGAGAACATATAAAAATGTTAACAGCCTCTTTAAGAACGAAATCAAAGATTTTGCAGATGCAGTTATTAAAAAAGTCAACGAAACTTCTAATGAAAAATTATTAGATAAAAATGGTGATTATACAGAATATGGTGAATATGTTATAGACTTAATCGGTCAAGATATTACCAAATATGCGTTCTTAAAATCATTAGCAGGTAATAATCTCCGAACAAAACTCTTAAAAACAGGAGAAGTTACATATGATTATGACAAACTTAGAGAAACAACAAGCTTAAAGGCTTTGGGCATTAATGCGCACAGTCCGGAAGATGAAGCTCAAATGCTTGAAAAGAAAATTGAAAAAGGAATGAAAAATCTTTCTGACAGTGATGTATCCTATCTTGCAGACTCTGTTTCAAAAAGAATTGCCGGAACGGATACCGCAAGCTTTAGAATTGCAGAAGCTTTATTTGATAAAGCAGGTCTGGGTTTAAAAATGAGGCTTGATGCAGCAAAAGATGTTATGGATATGGATTCTATAAGAAATGAAGATGGCGATTTTGACGATATCATGAATGATTTTATAAATTTCTGGGCAAAAGCAACAAATGAAATTAAAAAGATTGATTCTAACAGTTCTTTAATCGCAGAAATAACAGATATACATGATCTAATGCTTGATAAATACGGTGAAGATTCCTGTCCTTATAACGGTGAAACTAATATTAATTCTAAATTTAACGGCGTACCGGATTTTATGACAAAACTCTTTAACGAATCCGGTATAACGACAGAGGCTGGATACTCATATTTCTTTACCAATTTATTACACTCTTTTGCAAGAGATTTTGATACTGCAGGGCTGGAAGCAACAGGATATAATGGCTATGATTATTTAAGACATGATACTTTTAAAGACAAAATGGATTTGCTTCTTGAAACTAGAAATCCTGATTTCTTAAGAAATCTATATACATTTATGGGCAACCACGACAAACCGAGAATGATTCACTGTCTGGCGCTTGACATGGCAATGTTCCACAATGCAGGTTCTCCGGAAGAAAAACGCCGGCACAGACTTGAAGCTCTAAGCATTTTATCCGGTGCAAAATCAATAAATAATATGCCGGTAGAATTTAGACTCAATGCTGATAATATGGATTATGCACGAACAATTAACCTTAAAGCAGCTGCCAAAAGTAAACTGCTCAAACAGGTTGTTAATGAAGATTTAAAAGGAACTGCTTCCGAAGAAGACATTAAAAACTTAAATCAAGCAATAATTGATTTAACAAACGGCAACTACTTGACTGACAATCAGAATATCAATTATCAGACAATAAATATTAAAGAGTTATCTTCTCTTGAGGCTGCATTCAGCACGATTTTAGATATGGCGGAAAAACACGGTCTAAAACTTTCTGCAGAAGAAAGAAACAGCCTTATTAAACAAGTTGTAGATAATGCGAATAAAAAAGATTTATCTAATTATCAAGTTCACGGTGACTTTGACTGGACATCTCTCAGCGAAGCCGATAAAAATGCTAATTTGCAGTATGGTAAAGAACTGCTGGGTTACAGAGATAACTATAACAAATACAGCCTTTATACCGTACAGCTAGCAAGACTGTTAAATGATTCCTATACAGGCAATAACCCTGCTATTAAATCTGCATTTACAGATTTTGTTGAAAAATATAATAAAGCAGCCGTTGATGCACATAGAACCGAACTCCCTAAATATGAAGACAATAAAATCACTAAATATAAACGCGGTTATGCTGCAATGGACATTAAGGCTACTGCGGAAATGCTCGTAAAACAGGCAGAATACAAAACAGGTAAACCTATGGCTAACAGAGAAGTTATTATTGATACTATCTACAAAGCAGCCACTGAACCAGCAGAAGCAAAAGCTGCTATGATTATGGAATACTTGAGTGCCTTATTTGGAACCCCTCAAATGTTTGCCGGCGATGAACTCGGAATGACAGGTTATGAAGAAAAAGCTAAAAATATTTATCTACAAAACAGAAATGCTCTTCCCTGGACTGAAACAGAAGGTGATAATTTAATAGGCGGTTATAGACGGGCAATTATGCAATCTATGAATGGTGCAATGTCAAATAGAAATAATGAAGATCTGCACGCTCTTAATGACGGAACTCCATACTCAATGGATGTTAAAGTAAACGGGATGGATAGAAATCAAGTAAGACAGCGGATTATAGATATTACTGCAGAACTTAAAAATCCGGATATTGCCAATAGAGCGGAACTTGAAGAAGAACGCCGGAAATTAACAAAAGATCTAGCTAAAGTTGCTTATATGATGCAAAGCGGAAACGGAGATACTACTGTAAGTGTCTTTTATGCCGGTGATATTGAACATGAGAATAAAGTTGATTACTTTGCAAAATATAATTTATTGGACAAAGATGGTAATATAGACGAAAAACGACGCAAAGAGTTCTTTGAAAAGAATCATATTGAAACAATAAATCCGCAGAATAGATATATTCCGATACAAGAAAGAACAGAAATTGATTCCATTACCTGTCCGGTAGCAGCAGGAGCTGCAGCTGTAGCACTTCCTGTAGGAGCGGTATTTATGAACGCTAATACTAAGGACAAAGCAAAATATGTAGTTAATAAATTAGGCGAAATTGTTCGCGAAGACGGAAAGAAAATTGTTCTTGACGGTTTAACAACAAGAAATGGCGTTATGGTTTTAAGGAAACTAAAGAATATTGCATTTAAGGGTAAAATTCTAAATAAACAATATAATATCGGGGTTTCTAAAACCTATCAAAAGCCGGAAATAACGGAGAATGGAAACAATTTATCTGTTATAGCAAAATAAAGTTTGTTTTAACTTTCCACGCTATGAACAAGATTTGCTGCAATTTCAACGGCTTTAGTTCTTAGAGTTTCGTTTTGCCAGAAGTCTGAAGAAGCAAGGTATTGCTTTATAATTTTTCTCGCCCAGGAACCAACAGCTATTCCCCAATAGTTAATTCCGCACAATTTAGCAAGCTCTGCCGTTTTTGAATTTGTACCACCGGAAAGAACAATGTGAACAGGCAAGTTTGCATTTTGAATAATTTCAGCCATTGCAACAGACTGCAATGTCGTTTTATAGCTGTCATCAGAGCCGCTCATCGGAATTCCATCCGCTTGAACGATTGTTGTATAAGGTTTTCTATGGGCAATCATACCTCTGATTCTATCAAGAACTTCTTTATTGCCAAAAACTTCTCTATCAATACAAATAGAGGCGTATTTAGGATTACATTCATTAATTACATTCCATTTGTAATCTAAATCTTTTTTGTCATGCCCCATAACATGTAGTTCTAGAATTTCGACTCCGTTTTCTACCATATAAGGAAGTATTTCTTTTACATTTACATCCTTCTCAAACATTGTAATGGCACCCGTAGGACATTTTTTAGCACATGTGCCGCAGCCTATACATCTTTTCTCATCTATCATTATAGAAGATAATACTGCATCATTCGGACAGTTTCTGTAACAATTGCCGCATTTAATACAAACACTTTCTCTAATCTTAGCTTTGGTAATATGAGGATCGCCTTTTATACCTACGCTCACGCAATAATGACAATTTCCTGCACCTGCCATACTTACTGCAGTTTTTGCGGCTTCAAGAATCTCTTCTCGTGCAGAAATATCAAAGTAAGTACATCCGGCTTTTGCATACACATATACAAGCCTTTTTACACTTTCACAATCTTCGTTTCCTGCACCGCAAACAAGTTTAAACATCTAAAAACCTATAGCATAATTAAAAATTCGTTTTTTGGGTTTCTTCTTTAATGCAAGAGCCGGATCAACTGTTATTTCCGGAGTCTCAATAACCTGTCCGGCTCTTTGCAGCATATTATTTTGTTGAAGTGTTTTATCAACATTGTTAAAGGACTTAAGAGCATCCAGTTTATTTTGTAACTCTTCATTCTCATTGTTTAAGATAACAGTCTGTCTGCTTATATCATTCAGCTTCATTTCACAGGAAATCACAAAATAATAGCTTACTATAACCACGCCGATAAGCAGTGATAATATGACACATAAAGTTTTATTAACTCTTTTTATTGCCATGTCCTTTACAAGATTCTCCTTTGGAAAATACCCTTCTATTATACTATTAACAGCCAGTTTTTGAATAGATTTATCTACAAAACTTTTTTCTTCACGTTCTGCAGGTTTTACATCTCCATAGAATTTTTTTATAAAGCTGTCTAACTTATTTTCTGATTTGTTGTTGATTTTTAAAGCCGAAACCAATTATACCACTCCTCTGCTCCCAAATTTACTTTCCGCCGGCTTGTTTGTCAATTAGTACATATTATATTCTTCTGGCTACCCTCAATTTAGCACTCCGTGACGGCGGATTTTCCGAAATCTCCCTTTCGCACGCCATGATTGGTTTTTTGTTGACTAACTCTATTTTTGGCGGCGGGCATTTGCAAATCATGTCATTGCATCTGCACTTTGCGCTTTCATACTTGAAGACTTGCTTAACTATCCTATCCTCCAGAGAATGAAAACTTATTACAGAAATTATACCACCAACATCTAACAAATCCAATATATCATGCAGTACAATATTTACATTTTTTAACTCTTGATTAACCTCTATACGAATTGCTTGAAACACTCTTGTAGCAGGGTGTATATTAGACTTAATCCGAGGAGTCGCAGAGATAACAATATCAGCAAGCTCTTTCGTTGTTCCAATTGCTTTAGCCCTTCGAGTTTCCACAATCTTCTTTGCAATTCTTTTTGAAAATCTTTCTTCCCCGTATTCACTAAAAATCCTCACCAAATCATCTTCTTTATAATTGTTTACAACATCATATGCGGAAAAATCACTATCCATATCAAATCTCATATCCAGCGGAGCATCCTTAAGAAAAGAGAACCCTCTCTCCTGTTTTGTTAACTGATGATAAGAGGCACCTAAATCAAGAATTACACCGCCGGTTATTTTTTCTATCCCTAATTTAGCAAGCTCTGATTTTATATTCGTATATGATGATTTAAGTATAGTTAAGTTTTTATAGTTCTTTAACCTTTCTCTGGCATGGTTTATAGCTTCTTCATCAATATCAAAAGCAATAAGTTTCCCGTTAGGTGAAATTCTTTTTAGAATTAATTCGCTATGTCCGCCGCCTCCAAGCGTACAGTCGACATAAATTTTACCGTCCTTACACTCCAGAGCATCGACAGCTTCATTCAACATAACTGTATAATGTTTAAAATCATCAATCATGATTTTACGCCTCCAGCATAAAAGTTACCGGTCCGTCATTTACAAGCTCAACATCCATCATAGCTGCAAATTTCCCTGTTGCAGTCTTAATTCCGGTATTACTTACTTTTTTTATAAACAGCTCATAAAGTTCCTCTGCTCTTTTCGGTTCTTCCGACTTATCAAAACTCGGACGTGTGCCCTTTTTGCAGTCACCGCATAAAGTAAATTGTGAAACAATAAGCATTTGCCCGTTAATATCCAGCAAAGATTTATTCATCTTACCCTGTTCGTCAGAAAAAATTCTGAGATTTACTATTTTTGAAGCAAGTTTATCAACTTGAGATTCCGTATCACCCTTTTCTATTCCAACAAGTGATAAAATTCCTTGTTCTATGGAGGAAAAAATTTTTCCATCTATTCTTACAGATGCACTCTTCACTCTCTGGATTAAAACTTTCATTACAAATCCTCCATCGCAGTTTTTATAAGTTTTAAAACAGTATCTATTCTTGCAAGAGCCCTATCATAATAGAGTTTTAGCTTATCAGAAAAACCTGTCACAGCTTCATTCGTAAGATTTTGCATCATTTTCATTTCATATTCAACATCAATTCGCTCAGCTGTCGTAATAAAATCAAAAGCCTTACACTGATTAACATAGACAGAACTCAGTTCCATAAAATTTACCGAAACTTTTTTCAAAGCTTTCAATACTTCGACGGATAGATTTTTATACCTGTTTAATTCATTATTTAAAGACCTTAATAATGCTTGACCATCTTTTATTTTTACTTGAGCCTGCACTAACTCATTGCATGTCTTTATAAGATTTTCTCTTATTAACGGAATATTATACTCGTAATTTATATTCACATTTCTATCTTCAATTTTATCCGAATCTTGCAGAGCTTCTTCGAGCGGAAGATTTCTAAACCCGTCAATTTGGGCTCCAATCAGAGATGAATTAATATAATCCGGTCCTTTAAAATGTTCTGTAAATTCTGTCAGAGGTTTTATAAATGCAGCATACACCGACTCTGTCGGTATCATACCGCCCTGTATGCCTTTTACATAATACAAAGAAGCATTCAAATCACTCAATCGCTTCTGCGCAGCTTTTATTCTCTCTTCCTCTTTTGGAGAATTACTTAATGATGCACAAAAGCTATCAAAATCTTTTGCGGTAATTTCACATCTTCCGGTTTCCTTATTGTATTTGCAGATTAAATCCTTGTATGCTGAATCCTTACTGTAACACTGTCCGTTCACATAAGCTAAATCCTGTCCGACTAGAACAAGCTTTGAACATCCCAAAATTCTAGCACAATTTAGAGCCATATATGAAACAGTACCCTTTGACCAGTATTCACTTATATCGATATCTGCAGTTTGACTCCACCACAAATTTACAGGCAAATTCGCAGCTATATGGGAAAAAACTCTCTTAAATTTAAACTTCCTCAAATTAGGATGCGAAAAAGGTTCAGTAATAAAATTAATATCAGATAAATCTATCCCTTCAATTTGTTTTGAAGAATCATAAACTTCTATTATGCATAGAAAATCCGGCACAATATTATGTTTTGCGATTGTCTTCATTGCTGTTCCGACAACAATTAAAACAATATTATCCCGGTATTTTTTTATTATCTCTATATCTCTGTCTAGAGTTGGACCGGCAGAAACTATAACTGCTGTTTTTCCTTTATAAAAATCTTTTACTGCAGTTAACGGGATTTCTTGCATTATATCCGGAATATTCATAATTAAATGTTTAAAGAGCGGATAGAACTTCTGCCTCGTATATCTTAAATCCATGCCGTAGGAGCCTACCATACGCTGTAAATCTCTAATCAAGTCATTGAATTTCACTTCGTTTAACTGCCTGTATCCAATTGTTGATAACATCAGAGGAACATTTTTCATATTGGATTTTTGATAAATATATTCTCCCGCCTTAGTTAAGTCGGATGTTACATATACATTATTTTTTAAAATATCTTTAGAAAAATCAACCAGTGTAAATACCGTTCTTAAAATATTTAAATCCGGTTCAAACAAAATAACAGTACCCTTTGACGCCTGTGCTGCCGCCTGAAATAAATAACCAAGCCCTAAGCCGTATATAAAGTGGATAGCAACAGGAGAATTCTCTGCCTGTGAAAAAATTTCCAGAGCTTCCTGCAGCGGATTATCCTTATTATGCAAATAATAATTTTTATATTTTAAATTATAAAAACCATTTTCTTGAATCAGCTGCGGGACATCTGTCACAATGTGAGATTTTATTTTTTCTGCGAACTCTTTATCTTTTATCGCGAGAGCATTTATATTTTTTTCTAATATATTACTCACAAACACCCCTCCGCTTTTGCTTTTCCCCTCAATTGTCCGCATGCCGCATCAATATCCGCACCGCGTTCCAGTCTAACTGTAACCTTCTTACCGGAATGTTCAAGAAGATATTTGAACTTCATTACATCGCTTACAGAAGGTTTTTTATAATCATTTTCTACAACAGAATTGTATGGTATCAAGTTAATATTACACTTTAAATCCTTTAAGAAATATGCAAGCTCTTTTGCTGCTTGTGGCGTATCATTAAAACCGTGAATAAGAATATACTCAATAGTTATTCTTCTGCCTGTTTTTTCTATATAGTTCTTAAGGGATGTTTTTAAATCCGTAATGGGATATTTATTCTCTATCGGCATTAAAGTTTTTCTTAGATTATGATTCGGTGCATGAAGAGAAATCGCAAGCGTTGACTGCATATCTAACTCTGCGAGCCTATCAATCTGCGGAATTATTCCGCTTGTAGAAATTGTTATCCTTCTGGCACCAATTTGAAAATCATCATTGAAAATTTGAAGAGCTTTAAGCACATTATCAGTATTTAAAAGAGGCTCGCCCTGCCCCATAAATACAATATTAGTAACTTTGAGCCCCGTATCCCTCTGGATAGTCAATACTTGTTCAATAATTTCCTGCGCCGTCAGATTTCTTTTAAAACCGCCTTTGCCTGTCGCACAGAAAGAGCAGTTTACAGCACATCCCACTTGAGAGCTTACGCAGGCTGTCAAATTAGCGCGGTTATCAAAACGCATTAAAACCGTTTCAACGCACTCCCCATCCGGATATTCAACCAGATATTTAATTGTTCCGTCAGTGCTTACCTGCTTAACTTTAATTTTAGTATTCGTAACAACTGCAATCTCTTTTAGCTTTTCTCTAAAATCTTTTGATAAATTTGTCATTTCATCAATAGAGGAAACCGATTTAGCATAAATCCAGTTATGAATTTGTTTAGCTCGAAATTTTGTAGCTTTGAGCTTCTCCATTAACTCTTCCAGTTCTGCTAATTTCAATCCGGCTAAAATTATCACTGCAGCTTACTCCTATAGAACTCAAGAATATCCGTCTTTGCCTTCAGAAGCATTGCTTCATGCGCCACAGATTTTTTCCATTCATTAAAAGAGCAGGACGAAGGCAGCAGTTTTAAAGGATTATGAGGGAACTCTCTGCAGATATCAGGTCTGTTTTCATAATCAGAGCATAAGTTATCTTTAAGTTTCGGACAGTAATAATAATAAACTTTTTCTTCAGTAACAAGTTTATTAAGAAGCTCAAAATATTCCGGATTTACAGCTTTTGCATCTTCTTCAGTTTCATAGGGAACAAATACTGAAACAAAATCTTTAGAGAATTTATCACCTTTCAGCGCTCTCTGCTTTAATTGAGTATAAGAATATTCACTTACAGCAAGCTTGCAGCAAGATGCACACTGTGCACAGGAATAATCAGATTTTTTACCCATTATATTCTTATAGACCGCTTTCAACTTATTTTTATAATCACCTGCAAGAAATGTTAGGACTTTTAATTGCCAGTCCCTGTACGAACAATTTGGAGGATATGCAGTAAAAACATCTTTCTTTTCTATTTTACAATCCTTAATACTGCATTTTTCACATGGATTCACCGGTTTAAAACTGCTAATTTCTTTTCTTATGCTTTCAGCAGCTTCAACAAAAATTTGTTCATAATTATTTTTCAAATCAGCATACTGATTATTTAAAGAAGTTTTATTATCACTCGTACTAAAAAAATTATTCATACTCCAGATAATAGCACAAATAGCCGTCTCCGGCAATGATATTTACAAATAAAGACATAAAATAAAAAAGAAAGGATTATATTTTATGACTACAGAAAAACTACAAATCTACAAATGTGAAATTTGCGGGAATGTGACTCAAGTTTTACTTCCGGGCTTTGGAGAACTTGTTTGCTGCAACCAGCCGATGAAACTTTTGGAAATACAACATGACCGCACAGAAACAGGAGAAAAACATGCTCCTAAAAAAGAAACCAGAGATAATAAAACGTTTATACATGTAAAAACTCATCCGATGCTTCCGGAACACTATATTCAATTTATAGAAATATATCCGGACGATAAATCGGAACTGCATCTCAAATACTTCAATCCCGGTGAAATACCGGAATATGATATCACAGACTTTACTGAAAATATAAAAGCTGTTGAACTATGCAACATTCACGGCTTGTGGGGAGAAGATAACAATGATTAGCAATAATATTAATAACATTATAAATGAACAGATTAACAAAGAGTTTTACTCCGGATATTTATACCTTTCAATGTCTGCACACTTGAAAGAGCTCGGGCTTTTCGGGTTTGCATCCTGGACAAGACTTCAAGCAAAAGAAGAAGTCGAACACGGACTTAAACTTTTTGATTACTTGATTGAAAGAAACAGCTTTGTAACATTAAAACAAATAAAAACTCCAGAATTTGAATTCAACGGCATCATCTCTATTTTTAATAATATATATGAACATGAAAAATGCATTACATCATCGGTCATGAAAATTGCAAAAGCTGCGGAAGAAGAATGCGACCGCACGACACTTTCATTTATAGACTGGTTTATTCAAGAACAGATAGAGGAAGAACAGGCGGTAAAAAACATTATAAAACGTCTGGAGCTCTTCGGTGACGACAAGACATCTCTCTTCCTTATGGATAAAGAATTAGGCGAACGCTCATAGAGAAAAAGGACTTATATAGTCCTTTTTCTTGTAATTTATTTTTGTTTTTGATAAATTAATTGTGTGTGTTTTATATTTTTAAAACATTTGTAAAAATATGTTAAGTTCAAGCACTTATACTAGCAAAAAAATATCTTTTGGGGACTTTTAATATATAGGTACAGATGGGGTTCGTATGATAAAACCGATAAATTTAGCAGATAATAATTTAAAGTTTGGGGCTAAAAAGCAAGAGCCGCAAGAAATTGATGACGAATCAAGAATTCTGCCGAATACTTTAAAAACAAGAGTATTACAGAAATTTGATAAAACAGCAAGTGCATTTACCGAATATCCTAAAAAAGGATTGATTGGAGATGTTAACTCTGATTTTTATGAATTTCTAGCAATGGGGATTGTACCATATTTAATCGGCAGCGGTATGTTTATGGGCTTATTCAATCTTTTAAAAGATTTAAAACCGAATTCACAACTTATTGCTGGCATAAACGGTAAGAAAATGGCGCTGGGTGTCGTTTTATACGGCATATTTAAAACTCTGGCAAACGATTTAGTTACAAGACCTGTTTACTGGGGTACCGGTGTTGATATAGAACTCCCTTACAGAAATGTTTATCATCCGCTTCCAACAGAACCGGGCGCTAATGCTAATATTTACCCGCAGCGTCAGCACAGAAAAGTTTATGACAGCCGTGAATTCTTCAGAAAAGATTTACTTCAAAACGACCCTAACTATGGTGTGGGATATTATGCAAAAATAGGTAAGAAAATAGGATTGGGCGACAATTTGAATGATCCTGTTACAGAAACTACTCCTATAATTCAAAGTATTATATCAACAACAAAAACCGCAAAAAGTTTATCATCTTATGCCTGGGCTGGTGTCGGCGTTGGACTTGCAGTACAAAACAGCTGGCAAAGCTTTTTTGATGCTATTAAGAACAGAAAACGCCATGTTCCGCAGGCTGGCGAAGGTATTATGAAAAAGATGGGCGCAAGAATGAGCAATGCCGGTAAAAATTTTGTTGATATCTCAAAAACATTCGGCTCTTCATTTATAAAAGCCTGCAAAACCCTCTGGACAGGAGAAGCCGGAACTGAAGGTTTCATGAAGCATGCCGGTAAAGCATGGTTATTATTTACCGGTGCACTCACTGTCGGAAGTATCGCAAATGTAATATATAAAGCCCGCCATATGGGTAAATTGGCTAATAAAGATATTATGGATAAAAACAAAGAAAGTACGGTGATTTAGTATGGCAATTACTCCAATACAACCGAATATAGATAATACTAAGTCCCATAGACCCTACAGGGAAGCAAAAGGACAGGTTAAGACTACTAATAATGTAAAACCGCTTCCTCCGGAAGGACATCTTGTTCACGATAGACTTCTTGCAATGCCTAAATTCTTTATAAAAGATTTTGTCTATGATTTAGATGCCGTAAAAGACGGATTTAGAGGTGTTTCTAACGATCACCAGACAGGACGCTTAAATGATGTCGGACTCAAATTAGGCGGTATCGGTATTGCAACAATGCTCGCAGCAAGAACAACCAATCCGTTAGTCAGAATAATGGAATACGCCGGTTTGGGAGCTTTCTTAGCTTCAATGACAATATTCCCTAAACTTGCAATACAGCTTCCGTCAAGAATTCTTCATGGATTTGACAGCGGCAAAGAATATATTGACGATCAAGGACGTAAAAAATCTGTTCTTCAAGATCCTAACTACATACCTTTTGATATGTACAGAGGAGAACGTAAAGGTGAAGATTTAAGTATTATTGCAGACAGGCTCGGTATTCCGAGAGGTATTAAAAACCGCGATGACTTAACTAAAGAACAGATGAGAAAAATCGGTATTCAAAACAATACTATCTGGATGCTCTCAGCAGGCTTTGCGACTCCGGTTATAACAGCACTGTTCTGCTACGGTATGGAAAGATTATTTGCTCCTCCGCTTGAAAAATACAGAAATTGCAGAGCAAATTCCAGAATTAGTCATATTTTAGATAGAACAAGTTTAAAAAATATGACATTGGAACCTGCTGAAATAGATTCTAACAATTTGAGCAAACAGGTTGAAAAAATCCTTATAAACTTTAAAAACAAAGAAATTCCGCAGAATGAACTTGATAGTTTAACGGAAATGTTAACTGAAAAACTTGATTATAATGTTTCAGAAGGCATAAAACAAGATCTGGACAAAATATTCAAGTCCGAAAGAAATGGTTATTCAATCGGCAAAACGCAAATTGATGAATTAATTAATTCCATCAAGAAAAATATTCCGGCAAATAACAGAAGTACACTTGAAAGAGTTTTTGTTCCTACAAAAGAAGAATTAACAAAAATTATTGGCTCTGATATTATCAAACAGGAAGATTTGCCAAAAGTAAAAGACCAGCTGAAGCAGTTATTTAACGATAAAATAGAAAAGGAAACTGCTGTATCAAAAGAATTTTTGAAAGGATACAGAAATAACGTAATCGAAAATACTTCTAAATTTATTCAAAAATATCCGTCTAAATTTGTAAGCGAGAATAATATTAAAGAAGTTGTAGATTTAGCAAAAATTCTTGGCGAATTCAAAGCAAACGATAAATTACTGGATAAATGTAAATCCTTCAAATTTGAATATGCTCCGGAAACAGTTCTTGCCCGTTCATATGGTAAATTTGAAAGAACGTTCTTAAAAGAACTCGGTTTTAAATTCAAAGATTTAAAACAAATGCAGGAATCTGAGCAATTCTCTAAAGAAATTCTTGATAAAAAACTTAATGAACTGGTAAAAAATCCGGAAAAATATGAAAAAACAGTTGCAAAACTCTCAAAAATCATTTCAGAAATGGAAGTTGCATTAAATGGTAAATCAAACGAAAAATCGCATATTCTGGATTTGATAAATGCTTATGAAAATAATTATAACAATACTGCAAAACGTCTTGCAAAAGCCGGTAATTTCAAAAACACAATAGACAGGCTTGTAAAAGAAGATGTCAGCACACTTTCTAATAATGTTAAAAGCAGACAGGAATTATTTGATCTGCTCGACGGTACAGTTAAAAAGACTGATGAAAAAGGTCTTGATTATGCTATAGAAAATGCTAAAGGAGTTGGTTCTTCCAAACAAATGGCAATAACCAGAATAGTTGAAAGATATCAAGGCGCCAAAAACTCTTTCTATAGATTGTTCCATACAATGGACTTCTACAACAGAGAGGCTCCAGTATCAGAATACGATAAAGAACTTGTAAAACGCGGTAAAGAAGTTCTTCTAGAAGCAACTTCTTCCGATCATACTCTAAAAATCAATACTGCTGACAATCCGGAATTATACAAAGATTTATTTAAAAAAGTCTGGAGAGTCGATGAACAAGCTAACGCAGGTGTTAATGACATAACAAAACACAAAGGTTATTTAACAGACTCTACATTAAAAAATCTTGGAAAATCCGGAGATCTGGCAACCGGTGATGTTGCGGGCAGAATGGAGCGTTATATAAACAGATTCAGAGATATTATAGGTAATAATAATATTGACTTTACGGAACCGGAACATAACTTAAATCCGGAAAATTTAAAACAATATTCAAAGAGTTCAAAAACAAGAATGCAAAAATTCAACCTTGTTTCTCAGACTCCGGTAGAATTTATACAAAAAGCTGCAGAAAGAAAATACGGTACACAAAAATGGTTTAGGATTGTATCGACAATCGGTGCGTCTGTAATTGCTGCAACAGTAGCTGCACAATTCGCATTCGGTAAAATTAAAAATCCCCAAAACATAGAAAAGCAGGTGGAAGATGAGCAAAATAGCTAATATTACATCATTAAATTTTAAAGCATCAAATTACCAGACTCAAGTTCCGGTTTCTGATACTAAAACGGAACCAAAAAAGTATGACAGTAATTTAAGCAGTCAGTATCTGGATAATCTTGCCCGTATAAATGCTCCTGCCGTAAAAAAAGTTGAATTAAACTCTACGACTCAAAAACCATATAAAAATAACTTACGTTCAATGATTCAGAATAATGAATCTGTTATGATGGCAATTGTAATGCGAACTTTCACCGCACAAGACTTAAACGGTGATGACATTGTTACTTTATCAACAGGCGAAAAGAACGGCACTTTCTTAAGTGCAATATCCAGATTAGATGAGTTAAAGAATGATGGTATTAACACAATACATGTTTTGCCAATCCATCCTACAGGGAAGAAAAATGCTCAAGGTACAGCCGGTTCTATTTATGCTCCGCAAAAATACGTTACAGATGACGGGCATCTGGCAATTGATCCGATGCTCATAGACAAAAACGACCCGAGGACTCCGGATGAACAGTTCAAAGCATTCATAGATGCCTGCCATCAACGTGGTATCAAAGTAATGCTTGATCTTCCTAGCTGTGCTTCCGTAGATATGTTTGAAGCAGAACCAAAATTAATGGCATATGGAAGAAATCATGAAGAAAAAACTCCTCAAGGATGGGAAGATATCAGAATGTTTGATCCGTGGGAAGATGAAACTCAAAGAACACTTAATCCAAAATTACTTGAAATGCATAAGCAATATGTAGATGCTTGTATAGATTTAGGTATTGATGGTATAAGAGCAGATGTTGCAAGAGCAAAACCGACAGAATTTTGGGATATCTTAATTAAATATTCACATCAAAGAGATCCGGAATTCGGTTGGCTTGCAGAAAGCTACACATATGAATGTGCTTCTCCTATGGTAAATATGCCGTTTGACAGACCGGAAGATTTACTAAGAGCCGGATTTGATGAATATTACGGTCAATACCATATTTTCCATGATTGGAAAAATGCCGCTGAATTCAATGATTATATAAAATTGAATTTGGATTTATCACATAAACTTCCGGCAGGGAAAAGTGTAATAGGCTCATTCTTAACTCACGATGACAGCTCTTCAATGATTCACGGCGGTGAAAATTATTGTAAATTAACAACAATATTGCAGGCAACAATTCCTATGTGCAACCCGTATTTCATTGATGGTTTCCAAACCGGTGATTATTATGATTACAAATATAGAGGCAAAAGCAATATTGAAACTTATACAGATAGACCTAATAAGGAAATGAATGAACACCGTTACAGACTCGCTCTGTTCAATCTGTCTAGAAAACCTGGCGGAGATTCTCCGGATATAGAACGCGTAATGCGCGGAACTCTAAAAATGAGGAGTGAAAATCTGGATGTTTTAGCTGATAGAAACAGCAGCTTTATAGAACTAAATAAACGTGAAGATAAAAATGATCAGATAATAACTTATGCAAGACACAATAACGGCAAGACTCTTCTTGTTGTTGCAAATAAAAATCCAAACAGAAATGTTACCGGTATTATAGACATTCCGGGGTTAAAAGAAACACAAAAACTGAAAAATATGGTTCCGGAATACGGAGATACCAGCGAATTTCAAGTAAGTGCAAATGAGTTAAAAGTAAATCTTGCCCCCTGCGATGCTTATGTATTTGAGATTGACACTCCTAATATAGAAAAAGATTGTAAGGGACGTGTTTATAAACAAAAGTAAATAATTAATCAAGCAAACATTAAATAAATAGGCGGAAAGACCGGCATTGCCGGTCTTTTTAATTTAATTTTATTACTGTTCTATTTTCCTTATAACCCTTGCAGGGTTCCCGACCGCAAGTGAATTTTCCGGTATATCTTTTGTTACAACAGCGCCGGCTCCTACAACGCACCCATCCCCGATATTTACACCCGGCAAAACAACAACACTCCCTCCAAGCCAGCAATTCTTACCGATTGTTATCGGTTTTGCGGATTCTATAAACGTATTTCTTGTTTTGTAATCAAGAGGATGAATAGGGGTATAAAACTGAACATTCGGACCAACAAAAGTATTGCTTCCAATTGTAACTTTTGCACAATCCAGAATTACACAATTTGCATTAAAATATACATTGTCGCCTAATTCAGTATTACATCCATAATCAAAAAAGACAGCCGGTGTTATATAACATCCCGTTCCTATCTTCCCCAGAACAGATTTAAGAATATCAGAACGCTTTTTCTCATCTTTTTCTTGATTAAACTCTGTAATTAATGCCCTTGTTCTATCTCTTAAACCTATCAAATAATCGGTCATCGGGAAATAATCTTCCCCGCTTACCATTTTTTCAAACTCTCTCATTCCCTATCTCCAAAATTTATTATATCAAAAAAGATGTATTTTGTTAACAAAATACATCTTTTGAAAATGGTTAATCTCTTTTCTCTAGCTCATGTAAGCACCTGCTTGCTGCGCAGCATATGTCCAAACATCCGTTTTTTGCAATTTTTCACGCTCTGTTTCCGGCTGAGCATCTTTTTTGTACATATCTGCCCAAAGAGGTACACTTCCAGAACCTTGTACGCCTTGTGCTTCACCTGCCATAGTTTTCGTCCTTTCTTGATATCTTCGTTTATATAACTTATATATTTATAAAGTATTTTTTTATATATAAATTTCAATATTTTATAAAAATGTTACAAAACTTAACCTTTTCTGGTCTTATTTTTAAGTATGAATATAAACGGGATAATTATAAGCATCATTAATGCAAGGACTGTAAAAATATCAAAAAAAGCTCCGAGTCTTGCTTGATTAAGCAGCTCTCTATATAGTGTTCCGCTAGCCTTTCTTGATGCGGTAACTGCAGGATAATAATGCAAAAATTTCGTCTGCAAAGCTGCCATTTTAACTCCAAACATGTGGTTATGCGGTGCAAGATTAGCAACATAATAATTCTGGTAGACCTGCGACACTCTTGCGATAAATGTCGAAGCAGCTGATGTAGATATTGCAGTTATTATATTTTTAAATAAAGCATGCAAAGAAGCTGCATCTGCGTTTTTTGATGCCGGAAGAGTCTGGAATGAAAGTGCTGTTATTGGTACAAAAGCTGTCGGAACCCCGATACATAAGAGAATATTTGGCAGAATTATACTCTCCATTGATGAAGTCGGGTTCATCTGCGTTAGCATTAGAACAGATATTGCCATTATTATAAATCCGATTGTTGCAAGAATACGGCTTTCTACGTATTTAGAGATTTCTCCGACCACCAGCAGACCGATTAGACATATAACTGCTCTTGGGAACATTGTCAAACCAGACATAGACGGGCTGTAGCCTATAAGACTCTGAATAAACATAGGAACAAGAAGCAGGGTTGAATATATCATCATATTTATAAAAGAACTGGCTATTGTGCCAAATAAAAAGTTTCGGTCTTTAAATACCCTTATATCAATTACCGGATATTTGTATTCAAGCTCCCAAACGTAGAAGAAAACAAAAGAGAATATGCAAATACCCGTAAGCCAGCAAATCCAGGTTTCATCAAACCAGTTATGCTGCTGTCCTTTATCTAGAACTATCTGCATACACGCCATTGCAATTACGATTGAAGTATATCCGATAATATCAAATTTTTTGTTATATTTAAGTTTCGGCGGCACATCATCTTCGACTAAGAACTTAACAAGAATAAGTGATAACAGACATAATGGAATATTTATAATAAAAATCCATTGCCACGAAAAGTTATCTGTTAAATACCCTCCCATAAACGGTCCGGCAAGAGGAGAAAACATTGCCGCAACACCAAACAACCCCATTGCAACCCCTCTTTGTTCGGGAGGAAAAACTTCAAGCAGAATTGCTTGACATAAAGGCAAGATGCTTCCGCTTCCGATACCTTGAATTAGTCTTGCAAAGATTAGAGATATAAGATTCGGCGAGATAATACACAGGAAACAGCCAAGAGTAAATACAATAATACTGTACATAAAAAGAAGCTTTTTCCCGATTAACCTGACTAAATATCCCGTAACAGGAAGCATTAAACCTCCGGATATAATGTAGCATGTAATAACCGTATTGGTTTCATATTGTGTTGCCCCGTAAAAACCTGCTATATGCGGCTGGCTGACATTAGTTCCGGATGATGCTGCAAGTGCCAGAAATGAAGGCAGCAGCACCACCATTGCTATTATGTAAGGATTTATTTTTTTGCTATTTTCTATTAAGGCTTCGTCTGACATACTATTTAATCTTAACTTTCGGAACTACTGACATCCCTGGAACGATATTATAATCTGATATATCTTCATCAAAAACTATTTTCACCGGAACTCTCTGAACAATTTTTACATAACTTCCAACTGCATTTTCCGGCGGGAAAAGACTCGATTTTGCACCTGTTGCACGCTGAATGCTGTCCACATGCGCCTTAAACCTTTTCCCCGGATAAGTATCAACCTTTACTTTAACTGGCTGCCCCGGCTTCATATTAGTAAGCTGGATTTCTTTGAAATTCGCTACAACCCAGACCTGCTCCGGTACTATATTCATTAAAGGCTGTCCAACATTTACGTAATTACCTTTTTCTACGCTTCTTGCCGCAACTTTACCATCCTGCGGTGCATAAATTTTAGTATAAGCAAGATTTAATTTTGCCTGCTCGACTTCAGCTTCAAGCTTCTTAATCGTAGCCTCATCAGCTTTAGCTTTTGCTTTTCCGGAATCAAGAGCATGCTGTGATGCCATTGAATTCTCCTGCGCTGCGTTATAATCGGCTTCTGCAACTTCAAGAGCTGTTTTACTCTTTTCAAAATCCTGCTTAGAAACAATTCCGTCTTTATACAATTCCTTGTATCTTTCAAAATCTTTCTTTGCGAAATCCAATCTTGAAGAAGCAGAGCTTATATCCTCAAAAGATTTATTAACCTTAGAGGTACTTTCATCAACCTTCTTTTCTGACATATTCAATCCTGCCTTAGCTTCCGCTAGCCTTGCTTCTGCTTGAGCCAGAGCTACTTCAAAATCCTTAGGGTCTAATTCCACAAGCAAAGTTCCTGCCTTAACCGGCTGGTTATCATCAACCAGAAGATTAATAACCGGTGCTGCAACCCTCGGTGCAACTGATATCAAACGCCCTTCTACAAAAGCATCATCCGTTGACTGAAAATAAGTGGAATGTATAGCAGCAACAATTCCTAAAATTACAAGAATGATTGCTGTTATTGTCGGAACTATTACCCGCTTTTTCTTATATTCCGGTCTTCTTTTCTTCAATCTTTTCTTTGCTTCTTTTATAAATTCTTTATCATGTTTATCTTCATGTCTTTTTGCCATAATTATCACCTATACCTGAATAATTGTCTTTTTTCTTATATTTTCTTCCATTTTGTTTAAAGTGTTTAAGAAAGAGTCAATTTCACCGGCATCTATTCCTTCAACCGTATCACTCCAGATTTGAAGAATAGTCGGCAAAAGCTCCTCGCAAACTTTTCGTCCTTTATCCGTTATATATAATTTTTTCACCTGTCTTCCTTCAGCACCAAGTTCGGATTTTACATATCCGCTATTTTCCAGAATAGTCACAATCCTTGTCATATTCGGTCGGTCTTTATAAGTTATATCCGCAAGCTGCCTTAAATACATTCCGTTATTTTCTTTTAGGGCATACAAAACCGTAAACTGCTCCGGTCTTAAATCATACCCCTGCTTTGCAAAAACTTGATTTGCAAAAAGTTTTGAAAGCAGACCGGCACGCGACATACGTAACCCTATTTTTTGTTTTAATAAAATTTCTTGTTGCATATTATTCCTTTGTGTTATCATAATAACACAAGAAGGATAAGTGTAAATATGACAATCAAAAAAATTTTTACAATTTTAATATTAATGTTAACTCTGCCGGTGTCCGCAAAAGATAGTGTAGATAAGCTGACATATGTAAATTTAGACTGGTGGAAAAATTATAAAGATGAAATCTTATTGAATCATCTTCAAACTCTTTATAATAATAACCATGACTTAAAAATTGCAGCTTTAAAAACCAAACAAGCATCGGAAAATATAAGACTTGCAGGAGCAAATCAGCTGCCGCAGGTTGGTTTTAACGGTAGTTTATCAAGGGTGTTGAGCGGTGCTCAAACTGAATTTGGTAATGTTATTATTCCGGAATATTCTCAGAATGAATTTATGCTTCCATTAAGTGCATCCTACGAGATTGATATTTGGGGGCAAAATTATTTGAATAGAAAAAGTGCGAAAAAACAAAAAGAAATCGCTGCAGAACAGGAAAGGGCTGCATACATATTTATAACATCAACTTTTGCTGCAAATTATTATAACTTGATAAAAGCTGATGAATTAGAAAAAACGCTTAATGAAATTATAAATCTACAATCTGAAATAGTAAGGATGACTCAAAAGAAATTCGATTGCGGACTTGCTTCTATAAACGAATTGCTCAATGAAAAACAATCTTTAATCCAGTTTGAACAAGAATTGAATAAAATAGAAGAATCCAGAAAAATTATAAATAATGAACTGAATACTCTTCTCGGATTGAATACTGATAAAGAAGTTGAACATTCAGCATTTGCAAGCGTAAATGTACCTAATACGCCAGATGCTCTTTCAACAACAATTATACAGTATCGTCCGGATTTAATTAATTCAGAAATATATGTCAAGAAGACCGGTATAGATGTAAAAATTGCGCGTCGAGAATTCTTGCCGAAATTTATTTTGTACGGCAATTTAGGATTTAATGCCTATAGATGGAATCGTGTCTTTGCGCCGGAAACATTTTTATCAAATATAGGAATAGCTCCCAGCTGGGATATTTTTACAGGCGGGATAAAAATGGCAAGATATCGTATTAATAAATATGAATATCAAAAAGCAATTGAAAGTTATGAAAAAACTGTTTTGACATCAATTCAAGAGGTCAATGATGCTCTTGCTGAAACAAAGACAACAAAAGCAAATCTTGCAAAATCAAATGATGATTTTTCTATAGAAACTGAAAAACATGCCCTTGCGGAAAAACAATTCTCTGTCGGAGATTCTTCTAAATTAGATGAAATGAAATCTAACTTAAAACTCCTGCTCGTAAAACAAAGAAATATTGCAGCTACAATTAATAATGTAGTTGCAACAATTTCTCTTTATAATGCCGTAGGCGGTATTGACTATACAAACACGGATTTATAATAAAATTTAATTATTAAAGAAATCCAGTTTTTCCGCAAAGCAAGCAGAATCTAATATACAACTCTGCTGCAAATATCTTGAGATCTTGCCTTTATCTTTATACAAAAGAATATATGGCAGATTTGGATAAATGTGATATTTTTTATTAAAACTTTTTGCCTCTTCTGTAGCAATATTCATACTTACAAAATTATAGCTGCTGCCGTATTTTTGCTGCATACTATTAAAACTCTGCATTACAGTATCAACGTTATCTGCCCACGGTGCGTATATAAGCAATACAAAAGGCTTTGAATCATTTAAAGCTTCATCATAGCTTATAGCATTGACTGCCTGCTTGCCAGCAAAAAGCATTGATAGCACAAATAATACTGTTAAAACTTTTTTCATAAAACCCTCCCGATATTAAAAAGCCGGATTTTAAAGCACGTTAAAATCCGGCATATAAAATTTTCTACGCTTCCATACTTTTTGTAATCAAATCCATTTCTTCTAAAGAAGCGTAAACAGCGTGGCAGCCGCAGTCTACATAGAGAATTTGACCTGTCGTACCGCTGGAGAGGTCAGACGCTAAATATAAACCTGCTTTTCCAACGTCTTCCAAAGCAACATTTCTTTGCAAAGGCGATTTAGCAACAGCCGCTTTAAGCATTTTCCCAAAACCGGAAATACCGCTTGCTGCAAGGGTTTTAACAGCTCCTGCTGAGATACAGTTAACTCTGACGCCTTTCTTACCTAAATCAGCTGCAAGATAACGCATAGAAGATTCTAATGCTGCTTTAGCAACACCCATTACATTATAGTTAGCTACAACATATTCAGAACCAAGGTAAGTAAGAGCAAATACAGAAGCTCCTTCATTTAAGATTGGTTCTGCATGTTTACAAAGTGAAATAAGAGAATAAGCACTTACACCTAATGCTAAATCCCAGCCTGCTCTTGAAGTATCAATAAATCTTCCCTGCAAATCTTCCCTGTTAGCAAAAGCAACAGCATGTACAACGAAGTCTAATTTTCCGTATATTCTTTCGCATTCTTTGAATACAGCAGCAACTTCATCTTCTTTAGTAACATCACAATTCATAATAAGTTTTGCATTCATGCTTTCAGCAAGCGGTCTTACTCTTTTTTCCATAGTTTCGCCTGCATAAGTGAATGCAATATCCGCACCGGCATTAAACAATTGTTGAGCAATGGCATAAGCTATCCCGTGAGTGTTAGAAACACCAAAGATTATACCTTTTTTCCCTTTCATTAAATCCATAAAATAAAACTCCTCTTTAACTAATATACAATCTAAAGTCTACCAAAAAAACAAATCTAACGCAATATAATCTAACATAATAAAAAGAGATTGAATTTCTCCAATCTCATATATAAGTACATATCCCAATCAACAACAAATTAATAATTAATTAAACTAAGTTTAGCGCTATACTTGGTGTCTGGTTAGCAGTTGCAAGCAGTGTAGCTGCAGCCTGCTGAAGTATTTGCGCTTGTATATAACTAGAAGATTCTTCTGCAATATCAGCATCTTTTATTGTTGATAAAGAAGAAGTCAAGTTTTCTATTTGAACATCTAATGAAGTTGAGGCTGATTCCAAACGGTTTTGAGCAGAACCCAGAGCTGTTACTCTCTCCGAAATCTTTGCAATTGCATCATCAATCTTTGTAAGTTGAGCTGCTGCAGTATCTGTCACAGTACAAGCATCTGCAAATGTTGTATTTGATTCTCCTAGTAAAAAAGAAGCATTTGCATCTTGGAATAAATCAGCATCTAATTCTATTTGACTGTTAGGATCACCATATATACCAACCTGCAACGTAATTCCACCTGTTGCATTTGACATTAAGTTTATACCATTAAACTCTGCATTCGCAGAAATCCTATCAATTTCATCCAAACGCGCGGTAATTTCGGATTTTATAGCCTCTAAAGAATCTTCACCGTAAGTACCATTTGCAGCCTGTTCGGTCAAATCTCTTATACGCTGCAAGTGAGAAGTTAACAGTGCATAATTTTCTTCTGCAGTAGTCAATAAGTCAATCCCCATTGAAGTATTCTGGGTTGCAATATCCAGAGAACCTAGCTGAGTTTCCCAGTTTGCTGCTATAGAATATCCTGCAGCGTCATCTTTTGCGTGGTTAATTTTATACCCTGTTGACATTCTTTCAATAGATTGGTTCAACATGGTAGTTGCTGAATTCAAATTACTTTGAACAATCAAAGACGATAAATTTGTATTAATTGTAAGAGCCATTCCCTAACCTTTCCGACTCCATGCGCAACTGCGCATTACATTCCCTAATCTACATATCTGACAAGGATCTCTCTTTTCTTATATATAAATCACATACCCTTGTATACAAATATTATAGAATAACTAAATAAAAAATACACTATTTTCATCACAATTATTTACAAATATTTACATTGTTATATTTTTGAAAAATTGGTTCAATATTTTCTGTTCCGGTTTGTTATGGTGCATTCTCATTGCTTTTAAAAGAGCAGTTTTAAAAGCTTTCACAGGTTCTACTTTTATAGGATTCATTAGAGTCTGCTGCATCTGCAACGGTGCCAGAATAGCTTTTAAATCGTTTTTTGCAGTGAACTCTTTTACAACATCACTAAAAGTCTCGTCATGTACTGCCATATCAGCATAAGCCTTCAAAAGAGCAGCATTCTCTATCTGTTCATAATAAGTATCTACCGGACGCGGTCCTTCTGCTAATGCCTTATTGAGTTCAAGCTGTTTTGCTGCTTTGGCAGCATTCTTTAAGCCATAAAGAACATCATTCTTACCATTAAAAGATATACAATTTGTTGCTAAATACATGGTTTCCTCCTAATTCCTAATATATATACTAATACCCGTAAAAATTTTTTTTGCTATTATAGAATTATAGTGGAGGTATATTTATGACGAAAATTATAACAATCGGAAGCGCAACTATGGATGTATTTGTAGAATGCGATGAAGCTAATATTGTATCTGTATGCTCAAAAACAAAAAATTCTGATTTTATGAGTTACCCGTATGGATCTAAAATTGATATTTCTACCTTTTCGTCAAATGTAGGAGGCGGAGGCATAAATACAGCATGCAACTTTGCAAACCTCGGGTTTGATACCTCTGCAATTTTCAAAATTGGAAAAGATGTTTATTCGGATGGAATTCTTGCTTCTTTTAAAAATAAAAAAGTTAAACTTGATAACATAATTCAAAAGAATGATACTTCTACTGGTTTTTCAATAATTTTAGTAAGTTTCCAGGGTGATAGAACGGTTTTGGCTCATAGAGGCGCAAACGCACAAATCAGAGAAGATGAAATAAATTATGATGCTATAAAAGATGCAGACTTTATGTACGTTGCACCACTAAACGGAGAATCTAATAAAGTAATCGAGCCAATTGTCAATTATGCTCACAGACATGGCACAAGAATCTGTTTTAATGCAGGAACTACAAGCTTAAAGAAAGGTTTTGAACACATTAAAACTATTCTCAAATCTGCGCATATAGTTGTGATGAATAAAGAAGAAGCTTCTATGGCTACAGGAATAGTTGTCAGACCTGACAGCAAAACAGAAAAATTTTCACATGAACTTATACATACAGATATTAAGAAGATGCTTACCACATTAAAGGTTATGGACTACCAGGTCATTGTAATTACAGACGGAGGACGAGGTGCATATGCTTATGACGGACAAAAATTCTACTTCTGTCCGGTATTTCCTGCTCCGGTTGTATCAACACTTGGAGCAGGTGATGCTTTTGCTTCAACTTTCTGTGCAGCGTTAGAGAGAACAAAATTAAATGTCGGATTGTCATTAATGTATGCCTCTGTTAACTCTTCCTGTGTTGTTTCAGAATTCGGAGCTACAGAAGGACTGGCTACTTTTGAAGAAATCGAAGAAAAATTAAAGAACAATCCGGATTTCACTTATCTTGAAGGTTAGAAATGTTTTCGCAATTTTCGCCAAATATGCTCAAGACATACGAACAATGTCCGAGGAAATTTTATTTTAAATATGTAAAAAATATTTCAATGCCTGTTAATGATGATATTTTTGAATTTGGTAAAAATATCCATGCTCTTGCTTCTTATTATCTGCGCAAAGAAAATATCTCCGCGATGGAAGAAGCATTGACTACTAAAGAAAGGGAAATTTGGGAATACTTAAAGGGGATTAAGTATTTAGGCTACGAAGTTATTAATACAGAGTATAATCTTGCAGTCCGTATAGGAGAATATTTTTTCGGAGGAAGACTCGATGCGCTTGTAAAATCAGACGACAGATATTACATTCTTGACTACAAGACCGGTGCTGTACCGAAAAATGCTAAGTTTGACTTTCAAACTATTATATACCTTTTTGCCGTAAAATATTTTTTCAAAACTGATAATGTGACTTTTGTATATCTTGATTTAAAAAATAAGGAAGAGCTGCTGATAGAACTAAAGCCGGAGCTTGAAGAAGCCTACAAAAAACGCCTGCTTGAGACCGTCGAAAAAATAGCCGTTGACGAAATTCCGCCGAAGAAACAAAACTGCAGCTGCGAATACTCTTTAATATGCTATTAGCGTGGTATAATTTAGCTATGAAAAATTACTTAATTGACACACATGCCCATATTGATATGCTGGAAGAAAATGTAGAAAATATTCTGGCAGAAATGAATAATTACGGTGTAAAAAAAGCTGTCATTCCTTCTGTAGAAGCAGCTGCTATTGATAAAATTGTCAAAATTGCAAATAATTACGAAAATATTTATGCAATGCTTGGAATTTATCCATCAGAAGCAAAAAGTTATAATGATGATTTAGAAAAAACTTTTATAAGCATTGCTGAAAATAATAAAAAAATCGTTGCTATAGGAGAAATCGGGCTTGATTATTACTGGGATAAAAGTTTTAAGGAATTACAGCAAGAAGTTTTTATAAAACAAATTAAGCTTGCTAACAAATTAAATCTCCCAGTAGCCGTTCATGACAGAGAGGCTCACAAAGACACTTTTGATATCCTAAAAGAAACAGGAGTTCAGAAAGGAGTGCTGCTGCACTGCTTTTCCGGAAGCGTTGAATTTATGAAAGAGTGTGTCAAAGAAGGCTGGTATATTGCACTCGGAGGTGTTGTAACATTTAAGAATGCTATAAAAATGAAAGAAGTTGCAAAAGAAGTTCCGCTTGAAAAACTGCTGCTGGAAACAGATTCTCCATATTTAACTCCGGTACCATACAGAGGAAAGCCGAATAAACCTGCATATGTAAGATTTGTTGCGGAAGAAATTGCAAAATTACGAAATTTGCCGGTCGTGGAACTTATCGATATTACAACTAACAATGCAGAAAGGTTTTTTGGGTTTTGAAAAAAGAACGTCTTGATAAAATACTTGTTGATTTAGGATATTTTGAAACAAAAAGCAAAGCTTCTGCTGCAATTCTTGCCGGAAACGTAATGATTGGAACAGAAGTTATAACAAAAGCAGGCTTTCAGCTAGACCCTTCAAAAGAATATGATTTTAAAGTAAAATCCATGCCTTACGTATCAAGGGGAGGTTTTAAGTTGCAAAAAGCACTTGAAGCATTTGATATATACGTTAAGGATAGAATTTGCTTTGATGCCGGAGCTTCTACCGGAGGTTTTACAGACTGCCTGCTACAGCATGGGGCAAAATTTGTTTACGCAGTTGATGTAGGCTATGGACAATTAGACTGGAAAATTCGGAGTTCAGCAAAAGTTAAAACTATTGAAAAAACAAATTTAAAAATATGCAATTTTAATGATATTTATCAAGAAAATGAGCCGGCAGCTGATTTATTGGTTTCAGACCTGTCCTTTATTTCTCTGGAAAAAGTTCTGCCAAATCTAAAGACACTCATGAATCCAGATTTTCATGAAATGATATGCTTGATTAAACCTCAATTTGAAGCTGGCAGGGAGCTAGTCGAAAAAGGCGGAGTTGTAAAAGATAAAAATACGCATAAAATGGTTATAGAAAATGTTTTGCATTGTATATTAGCCCTGGAATATACAATAAAAGGACTTACATATTCTTCTATTAAAGGACCTGCAGGAAACATTGAATATCTTGTCTGGTTCTCTACTAATAAAGAAAATCCAGCAGATATAGACATTGAGAATGTTGTAAATTCCGCACATCAAAACTTATAATTATTCAAATAAATCGTAAAGTCTTTGTCTGATATCTTTTTCAGATAGCTCATCCGTAATTTTATTCAAATCCATTGTCATCTGATAATATTCAGCAGCTAGAGCTTTATCACCTATTGCTTGATAAGCGCGTGCCAAATTAAAATATGCCAGTGTATAATTAGGATTAATATTTATTGCATTCTTAAAATACTCTACAGATTCCTTAGGATCACCTAAACCATCCAGATATACAACACCCAGATTATTTTGCGCAATCTCAAAATTAGGATTTAATTCTATTGATTTATGAAAAGCTACTATTGATTCTTCTAAATAATCTTTTTCCCAGAGCGCTAAGCCTGTCTTTGCATAAATCAAATAATTTTCCGGCTCTACAGAGATTGCATCACAATATGTTTTAATAGCTTTATCCAAATCACCCTGTGACATATATAAATCGCCGAGAGAGAGCTGAATATCAACATTATTAGGATCAAGAACCATTCCTGCATTAAACGTAGCTTCTGCTGCCTCGTAGTTGTTTTTAATCTCAGCATAAATTGCACCGAGAGCATGACAAACTATCGAAGTCCATTGTGCATCCGGATTTAATTTGATAGCTTTTTGATAATACTCTATTGCATCATCATATAATTCCGCTTTAATATAAGCATAAGCCAGTGAATTGTTATAGTATGGATTTTCAGGGTCTAGTTCCCATGCTAGTTTAAACGCTGTAACTGCATGAATTTTATCGGATTTATTAAGATATAAATGACCTAATTCATAATAAATCTTATCTAGATCTATTCCAAATTCTAAAAGAGAATTGTAATAATCAATTGTTTCATCAATCTTTTCCGGATAATATGTCTGACTTATTGTTGCGAGTTTAATTAAAACTTCTCTATCAGATGGGTCAAGCTCGTGAGCTTTTTGAAAGCATTCCATGCTGGCATCTATTTCATTGCATTCAAGCGACAAATCACCCATTTTTTGATAAAACAAATTACCTTGCGAAGTTTTTTCCAGACCTTTAGAATAAGCTTCAAAAGCTGAAGGGAAAAGCTTCATTTTTTCAAAGGTTTCACCTAGTGTTTTATATGAAAAAACAGAAAAATCATTCGCTAAAAATTTGCAGAACATTTTTAAAGAAGGGCAATCCCACATAATCATCATGCTCCCTGATAAAAAATAGTATAAAAATCTCATAACATCTTTGATTGAAGAATTTTGATTTTTAATCCTCGTCAATAAAACTTTTGATAAGAAAAGCCTTGGTCTTGCTGAATTTTTTCCCGCACCTGCCACTGCAAGACGAAATTCTTTCTCAGCTTCTTCGTAGTTTTCGTTTAGACATTGGAAATAGCCGGAATATATATGAGCATTTACATTTGCCGGCTCAAGGCTTATTGCAGTTTGACACTGTTCCAGAGCTCCTTCAATAGAAATTTGCCCCTTAATCAATAACAAGCTTGCAAGTCTGTAATATGATTCTGATATAGACGGGTTAAGCTTGATAGCATCTATATAATATTCTATTGCCTTCTCCAAATCAGCATCCTGCTGTTTTATCAAATATTTTTCATGGGCAGCTCTTGCTTCTTCTAAAAGAGCTGCCGCATCGTTTTCCAATGTAATTAACGGGGTATCTGTCATAATTTCTCCGAACCAAATGTTTATATTTCTCTTTTCGGCAAAGATTAATTTTTCTTTAACAAAAAATAAATTAAATCATCCGAATAACGTAAATATTTTTTACATAGTTTTAAAAAAGTAATATCGATACTCTAAAATAGTTCGTAGTAAATTTATTAAGATTTGTAACAATTTTTCTAAATCATTAAAGTTTTTTATAAAAATAGCCGTAATACATAATAACAAGGGAAAATCAAAAGGAAAGCAGAAATTTATGGGAATGGCAGCATCACAAGTTAGACTTTTGCAGCTGACGGCTCGAAAAAATGATATCGGGTATCAGCTGCAAAACCTGTCACTCCAAAAATCATCTCTTTCCAGAGATATGCAGAGGGTTACAAAAGAGTATCAGAATGCATTGAATACTAAAACTTTGAAGTGGTCTAATAATTCCGGCGTAACTTATGTTGACTTAAGTTATGCAAATTTAATGCGTCCCGGCAGCGTAAATAACAATGTACCTTACCTTATCACAAATGGCAGCGGTAATGTTGTTGTTGACAGCCAGTATCAAAAATATGCTGAAATGATTTCTCCAGATGGTTCTGCCGGAGGAGATTATGAATCAGTAAGAACAAAAATATTATCCAGTTTATGTGGAATATCAGCTGATGAAATAGCAGCTTCTGAAGCTGCGCAGGCTGATGTTGTCGCAGCTGAAAATAGAGTTAACACATTAATGAATGAAGTAGATGAAGCTCGAGAAAAAGCCAAATCTAAAGGCAATCTAACAGAATTTTTGGAATGTTTTGGCAACAGCTGGCAAGGTGTTTCTAAAGCTAAGACAACAACAAGTGCTTCTACTGTAAAACAAGATTATGAAGATTCCAACCAAGAACGCTGCTGGATTCTTGATACAACAGCAGAAGCTTCTCAATCTAAACTTGAGTCTATGATTAACCAAATTTGTACAAGTGTTTGTAATAATTTAGACACAAAAGATGCAGAAGCCTTCCAAAAAGCATGCAATAATACAATAGAAGAGTATAAAACCTATATAGCAACTGCTGGAGAACAAAACGGAGATACAAAACATGTTGCCAAGGACAATGCTGGTCCTGCTTCCGGTAAATATGTTGTTAATATTTATATGCTCATTAATGCAATTTTAAGTAATTACAGCAATAACGGCGGAACTGTAGAACAGAATCAATATGGTACAGATGTATATACTTATTTTGATAAAGAATCTGATGAATATAAAACATATAAGGAAAAAGAAGCCGAACTTGAAACTGCAAAAGAAGAACTTACAAAATATGTTGACGTCGCAAATCAATGTTTTACTTCTGCAGATGAAAGCACTATTGAGTTTTATGACAAATTATTCTCAGCTATTGCTGACAATGGCTGGGAAGCAAATTCTCAAATTTCCGATAATGATTACCTTAACCAGATGCTTCAAAACAACCAGTACTATATAACAACAATGGAAGAAGCTACAGACGATGAGGGTAAAACTTGTTACGAATACAGTGACAGTATTGCTTCTAACTTTGGTAACATATTCATTGTAAATGATACTGATGCACAAAATGAAGCGCAGATTGAATATGAATACGAAAAAAGTATTATTAATGAAAAAGAAACCAGAATTGATACCAGAATGCAAAATCTGGAAACAGAACAGTCTGCTATTAACGAAATGATTAAAGGCATTGAGTCTGTTAGAGATGATAATACTGACAGAACCTTCAGTATATTCTCTTAATAACATGTTTATGATATTCTTTTTATACGAGTATTAGAGGATATCACAAATGTTTGATTCATTGTCGGATAAATTACAGGATATTATTGCAAAAACTGCAGGACAAAAAGAACTTACGCAGGACAACATGCAGGATGCTCTGCGTGAAATTAGACGCGCTCTTTTAGAGGCTGATGTCAATCTAAGAGTCGTTAAAGCTTTTATTTCTAATATAAAAGACAGAGCCGAGGGGGAAAATGTTCTCTCCGGCGTTAACCCTTCACAACAGTTAGTTAAAATTGTACATGATGAATTAATAGAGCTGCTGGGCAAAGAAGTTAAACCGCTTGATTTTTCCGGTCACCCCAATTTAATTATGATGTTAGGGCTCCAAGGAAGCGGTAAAACTACATCTTCTGCAAAACTTGCTGTAAAACTGAAAAAAGAAGGCAGGAACCCTCTGCTTGTAGCCTGTGATATATACAGACCGGCAGCAATAACACAGCTAAAAACTCTGGGAGAACAAATCGGAATTGAAGTGTATTCAGAAGATTCGCAAGATATTCAATCTATCATTCAAAATGCTATCAATTACGCTAAAGAAAAATGTTTTAATACACTTATTCTTGATACAGCAGGACGTCTTCAAATAGACACCGACATGATGGCTGAACTGCTTTTGATAGACAGGATTTTCCACCCTGCAGAAAAGCTGCTGGTAATTGATTCTATGACAGGGCAGGAGGCTGTTAATGTTGCAGAGAACTTCGATGCTCAATTAAATATTACAGGGCTTGTACTCACAAAACTTGACGGAGACTCAAGAGGCGGTGCGGCATTAAGTGTCGTATACTGCACACATAAACCGATTAAACTAACCGGTACTGGAGAGAAACTCAATGCACTGGAAGATTTTTATCCGGAAAGAATGGCAACAAGAATTCTGGGGATGGGAGATATTGTATCTCTTGTAGAACGTGCTCAAGAAGTCTTTGATGAAAAAACTGCAAAAGAAATGGAAAAGAAAATGGCAAAAGCAGAATTTTCATTCAATGATTTTCTTAAAATGCAGTCCCAGATGAAAATGTTCGGTTCCATGGATCAGCTTCTGGGAATGATTCCAGGGTTGAAAATTTCAAAAGATGACCGCCAGAAGATCTCACACGAAGGAGAAAAACAGTTCAAACGTATTGAAGTTTTCATCCAGAGTATGACACCGGAAGAGCGAGAGCATCCGGAATTAATGAATTCTTCCCGCAAAAAGAGAATTGCGCAGGGTTCCGGAATTCCTATCCATGATGTAAATATCTTTATTAACCAGTTTGAACAAATGCGCAAAATGATGAAAGGTTTTTCGGATGTCAAAAAAAGTTTTGGAGGAAATGAAACAAAAGCAAAACTTTCAATGCACCAGATGATGAAAAATATGAGAAGATTCAGATGAAATTAATTGTAGGTTTAGGAAACATAGGCGATAAGTATATTTTTACACGGCATAATGCAGGTTTTATGCTTATAGATAGTTATGCTCTTAATGAAAACTTAAATTTTCGCGAGAATTCCAGACTAAAATGTCTTATGACCAACTTAAGAACCGGAACAGAGGACTACCTTCTGATAAAACCTACTACCTTTATGAATCTATCGGGAGAGGCAGTACGTGCGGTTATGGATTATTATAAAATTCCGGTTGAAGACATTTTAATTGTATTTGACGATTTATCTCTTGAACTCGGTAAAATACGTTTCAGAGCTAACGGTTCAGATGGAGGACATAATGGTATAAAATCCGTTATACAACATTTAGGTACAAATAATATTGCACGTCTAAAAATAGGAATCGGACCTCAGCCAAATATTCCATCCGAAGTTTTTGTTTTACAAAATTTCTCAAAAGAAGAACTTGAAGTATTAAAAACAAGTATTATTAAGGCAAAAGAAGGTATTACCTGTTATTTTAAGGAAGGGATAGCCGCCGCACAAAATAAATTTAACTAGGAGATAATTATATGAATTTAGCAGAACAACTAGAACAAAATGAAAAATATGACGAAGCATATGCGGAATATAAAAAACAACTGGCTGCAAAACCGTCTGATGTTGAAATTCTAACAAAACTCGGACATCTTGCACTAATTTTAGATAAGAAAGAAGATGCAAAACTCTATTATGCGAAAATATTAGAGGTTGATCCTCCAAATATCCTCGCTCACGAACAGTTAATAGATATTTTTGTTCATGAAGACAAATTTAAATATTATTTACTGCGTGGTAATATGCACGCACTTCAGCAGCAAATGAGCCATGCAAGAAATGATTACAAAAAAGCAATAGACCATGCCAAAACCCCGCAAGAAGCTCTTCCTGCAAGATATTTATATGCTGGACTGTGTGAAGGGCAGGGTAAATATACAGAAGCTATAGATGAGTATTTAAAGATTTCTGATTATGACGAGAAAAACCCGACAGTTTTTTTGAAACTAGCAGAACTATACGAAAAAACAGAAGGGCTGAGTTCAGCTATTGCCACTTTAGAAAGAGGGCTTAAAGATAACGGTTTTAAAGAATTTGAAGAAATTCTTGCAGGATACTATATACGAAACTCTCAGCCGGAAAAAGCTTATGAGCTGGCGAAAAATGAACTTACAAAAGCCCGTGCCTTATTTGATATGGGGAAAAACGATGAAGGATATGAGATTTTAATGAAAGTAAAATCTTCAAATTCTAATAACAAAATTTTTCATTCTCTCCTGGCGCAATACTATTTCCAAAAAGGAATGTACGAAGAAGCATTTAAGGAGATTGATGAATTTGCAAAACTAGATCCTAATTCACCTTTAATATATCAAATGAAAGCATTGATTTACGAACAGCAGGGGAACTCATTTGAAGAACACATTAACTGGGGGAAATACAATATTCTAAAAGGTGAAAAAGATGTTGCGCTTAATGAATATATAACAGCATACAGGTTTAATGACAGTAACGTAGATTTAATTGAAACAATTGCAGCGTTATTGGAAGCAGAAGGCGACAAAACAAAAGCCTGTGAATTTTATGAAAGACTTGCTGATGTTGACCCTAAGAATAAACTTGCATTAGAAAAACTTGCAGATTTCAGAGAATCAATAGGCGATAATTATGGTGCGCTGGAATATTTAGATAGATTGAAAGAAATCGATCCGAGAAGTCAATTTGTTAAAGACAATTACGAAAAAATAAAAGATAGAGCAGAGAATGGCAGTTTTGGTTCATTTTTCAAAAAAATATTCGGTAAACGTATGGGCGTATAATATTGTCCTAGAAGGATTATAATACTAAAATGTATGAGAAGAACAAATCTTCTCATACATTTTTTATAAATCTATCTGACGTTTTCTTTTTCGTCCGGCTTTTTCTTCTTATCATCGTCTGTTTCCACGCCGGAATCTTTAGGAGTGCTGTCTACATTATTTGGAGTTTTGCCCTCCGGATTGTTTTCCGGTTTTTCGACATCATCGCCTGCAGGTTTACCGGTACTTTCCGGTTTATTCTGATTATCAACTTTATCATTAGGTTGTGTAGAGTTTGGCTGAGCCTCTTCTGTATTCGGAATCTGTGTTTGCGGAGATGCGTTTGCTGCAGACGCCGGAGTTTGTTGCGCAGTGTTAGGTTGTACAGCAGCACCAAAACCTGTATTAGGCTGTTGAGCAGTGTTAGCATTACCTGCTAACGGAGTTTGACCAATTCTGGCGGTTCCTTGTCCGGTTTGTGCAGTTGTTTGAGCAGGGATACCAAATCCTGTAGTTCCGCCTTGAGCCGGCGCATTGTTAGGAGTACCTGCTAACGGGGTCTGTCCAATACCGGTTCCTTGACCTGTTTGTGTTCCTGTCTGAGCAGGGATTCCGAAACCGGTAGAAGTGCCAGTTGTTGTACTTGTTTGTGTTGGAATACCAAAGCCGGAGGATTCTCCTTGAGCAGGTGCAGAAGCAGTTGCAGCGCCCTCATCTCCTGTAGGAACTTCTTCACCTTCTTCCGGAAGTTCCATATCCTCAAGGGTTTCTTCAGTTGTTTCCGGTATTTCCATTTCTAAATCTTCAATATTTGACATCTGACCGCTATAAATATCTACTGATTCATTATATATATCACTGGTAGCAGAATTCATGTCTTGTGTAGCTTGACGCATGTCGATTTCTGTACCGACATCACCTGCCATTTTTGCTTGTTTAGAAGCTTCTAATCCGCTTAGAACTCCTGTTGCAGCGGCAACGCCAGCAAAAATCCAATCTCCTGCTTTAGTAAAGATAGTACCAGGAAGGGCAATTAATTTTGTCATTAATACCCCAGATGCTGCAGTATTTATTGACATAGCAACTTCCATTGCAGTACAATTATTTTTAGTATCTTCATCGAAACTAGCAGCATAATCAGTTAGCCCTTGCACTTCAGCAACAGTAGAAGCCGCATTATCATATCCTTCCTGATATGTACCCATTTCATCATATATTTCTTCAACCGCTTCAGTAGTATCTTCAGAAGTTTCTTCAATTGTTACACCCAATTCTTGCATTAACGGCATAAGTTCTTGTAATAAAGCCTGTTCATCTTCTGTCAAAGTTTCACCGGATTCAACTTTTTCCACCAAAGCATCATATGAAGCTTTGTACATATCATATTCTGCTTTATTTTCTTCCATATCTTCATTAGCATCTTCATTGTATACATTTGCTTCATCAGAAAGATCTTCCAATTCAGAACTCATCGTTGCCATATCACCTTGAGCAGCATTAAGCCCATTTTGTGCGTTTACCATTTCATCTTGCATTTGGTCACAAGCTTCTTTCCCTGCTTTATTAGGGTTTAATGCAATGGCTCCTGCTATAACAGCAGCGTTTAAGCCTGCGGCTGCCCACATCATCCCCCTTGAGTTTGCGCCTTGTAATTTTGAGTTTAGGCACATTATAGAGCCTAAAGTCAATGATGCTGCGGATCCTAATATTGATAGTCCTGATTGAACATCATTTCCAGCATTATCTTCATAACCCTCAGTCTTTTCTTTAGCATTCTCTTTTCCATCATTGTACGCACTATTAAAATCGTCGTCTTCAATTTCGTAGGCATTTTCATCATCCATGGCATTAGCGTGCCAGTTTTTTAGTTCACTATTCCAGGTCTGTGTAATTTCGCCGTAATCCTTTGCGCTTATACCCATTGTGTTATTGCCGTAGTTATAGTTATACCAGCATTTGTACGCATAAGCCTGTGATCCTATCGCCCTGTCTAAGTTGAATGAATCTTGAATAGCCATATTCCCTCCGAGATAATTTTATTTGTGTTACATTCAATGTAACTTAATACATATTGTGTTACATTAGACAACGAAATTGCTCTCAAAGCGGTTGTGGAGAGTACAATAAAGCTTGTAGTTTAGATTATAGCGTTCTGAATCTCTACGTACGTAGTACTTGTGTTATATAAGACTTAAAATTTTTCTTTAAAACGCTTATAAAGCGTGTAATATAAGCTCATATGTATAAGTAGTGCGGTGGAGTTTGCTCAACAAAATATTTTTAAAATACCTTTTAGAATTATTTGTATATTATATGCTTTTGTCCCCTCGCCCCTTGTGGGAGAGGGCTAGGGCGAGGGGTTATTACTTTAGTTTTGCATAAATTTAATCAAAAAATTTTTCTAACGTTTCTTTCTCTTTTTTGCGAACAAAAGAGAAAGAAACGTTAACAAAGAAAGAGAAAATCGCAATTATTTTCTACACCCTATCGGGTGTGGATTGAATGGATGCTGCAGGCAAAGCCTGCACTCTTCACGGGCTATCGTTATGCTTACGCATAACACGCCCGTGGCGCTTATAATGTTTTTGGAATTAGTTTAAAATTTTAAAATCTTTAGTTATTTTAAGTTTTACAGCGATACAATAATATAGCGCCCACTCCTTCCCTGGATGGGGAAGGCTGGGATGGGGTGATAAGAACGACAGTGCGCTTACTCTTGTAATAAGTCTAAACACATGCTGAAATAAAATTAATCTTTCTATAACATAAAATAATCCTAAAATATTATAATTATATTTGATAATAAATTATTCTTTGTTTATTAAAATATTTTTTTTATAAACAAATTTAAACCGCCGAGTCTCACCCCATCCCAGCCTTGTCTTGTATTTGCTCCACGCTCACAGAGCTTCGCCTTCAGACCTAAACGGTCTTGCCGGCTTCGTCTGTTCGCTATCCGGACTAACTCACTAACGTTCGTGTCGTCCGTCCGCAAATCCGCTCCCCATCCAGGGAAGGAGCTAGTGCGTTATATCGTTGTATTAGTACAGAACTTTACATCAATTGAAAGAATATTAAAAATAACATTCTGTTTGGTGCAAAAAATTACCAACAATAGATTTTACAAAATTTTTGTAAATTTTTGTAACAAAATCTTCTAAAACTCTAAAGTTTTCTGAAAAAATGCCGTAAATATTAGTACTAATGTAACACAATATGTATTAAGTTACATTGAATGTAACACAAATAAAATTATCTCGGAGGGAATATGGCTATTCAAGATTCATTCAACTTAGACAGGGCGATAGGATCACAGGCTTATGCGTACAAATGCTGGTATAACTATAACTACGGCAATAACACAATGGGTATAAGCGCAAAGGATTACGGCGAAATTACACAGACCTGGAATAGTGAACTAAAAAACTGGCACGCCAATGCCATGGATGATGAAAATGCATACGAAATCGAAGACGACGATTTTAATAGTGCGTACAATAATGGCAAAGAGAATGGCAAAGACCAAACCGGCTATGAGGGTGGTAAAGGTATGTTAGGACGTACTATTAGTGAAGCTGCCGTAAATGGTCTAAGTTTTTGTGCAACAAGTGCACCTATTATAGGAAAAGCCGTAGGTAATGCTGTTAATAAAATTGGTGCAAAAATAACCGGTAAAGCTGCAGCAAAAGGTGCTGTAGCTGAAGTAGGCAAAGAAGCTGCTAAAGAAGCTGGAAAAGAAGTCTCTAAAGAAGCGACTAAAGAAGTGGGAAAAGAAGCAGCTAAAGAAGCAGGACAAGAAGCCGCAAAGGAAGCTGGAAAAGAAGGTACAAAAGAAGCGACTAAAGAAAGCACTAAAAAGGCTGGTACAAGTGCTTGGATTACTGCTGGTATTGCAATTGCATCAGCAGCAACTTATCGAATAAAAAAGCCTAATAAAGAACAGAAAGAAGCATGTGATAAATTACAGGATGAAATGGTAAACGCTCAAAATGGGCTTAATGCTGCTCAAGGTGATATGGCAACGATGAGTTCAGAACTGGAAGACCTTTCTGATGAAGCCTATGTGTACAACGAAGACGCTAATGAAGATATGGAAGAAAATAAAGCAGAATATGATATGTACAAAGCTTCATATGATGCTTTGATGGAAAAAGTCGAATCCGGTGAAACTTTGACAGAAGATGAGCAAGCTTTATTACAAGAACTTATGCCATTAATGCAGGAACTGGGTTTAACTATTCAAGAAACTTCAGAAGATACTACAGAAGCTGTTGAAGAAATATATGATGAAATGGGAACTTATCAAGACGGATATGATAATGCCGCTTCTACTGTTGCTGAAGTACAAGGTTTAACTGATTATGCTGCTAGTTTTGATGATGCAACCAGAACTTCTTGTTATGTTGAAACAGCAGCACAGGGTCTAAATGCAACAAATGGCGCTATATCAGGTGCTAAACTGTGTGCAACAGCAGGGTTAAATATAGGACAATGGATTATGGGGGGGGCTGCAATAGCGGCTGGCGTATCTAGTGGTTTTGCAGCAATTGAACAAGTAGGGTGGGCAGGTGAAGTCGGTACAGAAATCGACATGCGTCAAGCAACACAAGACATGAATTCAGATACCAGTGATATATATAATGAATCCGTAGATATTTATAGCGGTCAGATGTCAAATATTGAAGATTTAGAAATGGAAATACCGGAAACAACAGAAGAAACCCTTGAGGATATGGAACTTCCGGAAGAAGGTGAAGAAGTCCCTACAGGAGATGAGGGCGCTGCAACTGCTTCTGCACCTGCTCAAGGAGAATCCTCCGGCTTTGGTATTCCAACACAAACAAGTACAACAACTGGCACTTCTACCGGTTTCGGAATCCCTGCTCAGACAGGAACACAAACAGGTCAAGGAACCGGTATTGGACAGACCCCGTTAGCAGGTACTCCTAACAATGCGCCGGCTCAAGGCGGAACTACAGGATTTGGTATCCCTGCTCAAACAACTGCACAAACCGGACAAGGAACCGCCAGAATTGGTCAAACTCCGTTAGCAGGTAATGCTAACACTGCTCAACAGCCTAATACAGGTTTTGGTGCTGCTGTACAACCTAACACTGCGCAACAAACTCCGGCGTCTGCAGCAAACGCATCTCCGCAAACACAGATTCCGAATACAGAAGAGGCTCAGCCAAACTCTACACAACCTAATGATAAAGTTGATAATCAGAATAAACCGGAAAGTACCGGTAAACCTGCAGGCGATGATGTCGAAAAACCGGAAAACAATCCGGAGGGCAAAACTCCAAATAATGTAGACAGCACTCCTAAAGATTCCGGCGTGGAAACAGACGATGATAAAAAGAAAAAGCCGGAAGAAAAAGAAGAGGTCAGATAGATTCAAATAAGCGGGAAAAATGTTAATTTTTCCCGCTTATTTTTGCACAACTATCCGGTAGAATTTCTGTGAGATAAACCCCTCTCCCTAACCCTCTCCCACAAGGGGCGAGGGAATTTTCTAATGTAAATCAAAATCTTTGTTTTATTTAGTTTATTTTTATTGTTATTATACCAAAAGACTATTACAACATAAAAATAAACTAAAATGAACACCAATTAGCAGACGTAGGGTGCAATTCTTTGCACCATTATTGGATTTAAAAATTGCCCGCGGATATTTTATGAAAAATATTGGTGCAAAAATTTGCACCCTACACACTTTAAGCCTAAGCGTTCTTGCCGGCTTCGTTTATTCGCTCTCCGGACTTATATATTTATTTACCCCTTTACCCTTCTAAACAAGTATTTCTTTTTCACATTTATAAGTAACATAACCCAAAGGTGAAGCAGGCGGTTTGCGCAGATATTTCGCTTTTGTATATATTACGCCGACTTTCGATGGCTGCTTTGCAGAAGAATATTCTCTTGCGATTTTACAGCATTCAAAAATTGTACCCTCATCCGGCTCCTTCTCCTGCACTCTCAGCAAAACATGCGAGCCTGCACACAATTTTGTATGGAACCAGTAGTCCTCATCCCGTGCAAGTTTTGATACAATATAATCATTCTGTTTATTATTTCTTCCTACGTACACATCAAACCCGTTGATTTGCACCTTTAAAATTTCTTCTTTTCTTGTCTTACTGGGTTTAATATCAGAAATACCTAATTCTTCTTCTATTTCTTTTAACTCAAAGAGTTTATTTGAAGATTCTATACTGTATAAAACATTCTCTAAATATTCTTTTTGTATATTCAATTCTGACAACATAACTTGAGATTTCTCTTTTGTTGTCTTTGATTTTGTATATAGTTTAAAATAACGCTGTGCATTTTCTTTTAAACTCTTTGTTTCATCCAAATCTATTGTAATATTATGATTATTCACGTAATCATAAACTTCTATAGATTTATTATAATCACATTTTTGGTATATATTTGCTGTCAGCAGTTCGCCATATAGCTTGTACTTATCTGTATTATCTCGTTTTTTTAACAATGCATTAATCTTGCCTAAAGAATTATTAGCCTTTTTTAATTTCGGCTGAACAATAGCAATAAGTTTAGATTTTTCTTCCTTTACATTTATTTCCTCTTGAATTTTTGAATAATAATCATCAAGAATTTCATTTATTGAAATATTTTTAGGATAGTCTAAAACTTTATAAAGACAGGGTATATCTGTTTTTATCGGATGCACCGGCGGATAAATGTATCTAAGTCCGCCTTGAAGTTCTCTGTAGCGGCTTTTTTCAGAACCTACATTATGAGCACAACCCAGAATTACAGAAGTTTCTCTATCATACAAAATAACATTAGAATGTTTACCCATCAATTCAACACACAAACAAAGCGAACGCTTCTGCGCCAACTCGTCAGTAATTTCAAAAAACATCTCCAATATTCTTTCATTTTCAACAACTCTTGCATCATCGATTCTACAGCCTTCTAAGTACTTTCTCAAAAGCATACAAAACATCGGCGGATGTTTGGGAATTTTTATATTTCTCCGCTCTTCCGCTAACTTTGACATAAAAGCCAGATGATAAATCTGCGGGTTAATGTTTATATATAATTTTTTGCTTTCTGCATTATTTCTTAATGAAAAAATAAAATCACGTCTTGTTGGCTGCTGTATTTTTTGAAGCCTTGCGCCTATTATGAAATCAATGTTTTCTTGAAAAAAATCTCTAAGAGTAAGGAAGTCTATATTTATCATCATCTTCCTCTGTAGTAATATCTATTGCTATAATTCGACTGTACATTGTTATAATTAGAATAACTGTTGTACATTCTGTTTCTGGTTGCAAAATTAGACTGTGCCTGCCAGTAGGGCACAGGTTTATAATTCACCTGTCTGTTATAATTATTGCGATATGACTGAGTTGTCATTGTTTTGTACGCATAAGGGTTTATTGAAGCACAGTAGGCAGCGTTACAAAATAATAAAACCAGTAATAATACAAAAAGTTTTTTCATAGTCATATTATATACTATAATACTGAAATTTCATATTGCTAGAGATAATTGTCCAAAAATTACTTATAGCAAGCATCTTCCCTCGCCCCTTGTGGCACTACTGTCCATGATAATTTTAGGAATTAAAACTACTGACACAATATCTGTGCAAAACCCCTCCCCGAAATCAAAGATTTCGACCCTCCCACAAGGGGAGGGTAAGCTAAACGCCAGACGTGACGTACCCTCGCCCCTTGTGCACAAGTGTCCAAATAAAAAAATAATAAAAAAGCAAGATGCAAATACAAAAGTATTTTTATCCTACAATAAAGTTG
>CALVAO010000005.1 GCA_944325515.1 Candidatus Gastranaerophilales bacterium
TGAGCATAGCTATCATCACAAGCCCGAATTGCTTCATCTACAAGTTTTGGCGTCAGCTTTTCGCCTTTGGCGAGTTTATTTTCCATATACTCTACCATTTTTAAAGTATAATCGACTACCGCGCTATATGTTCCTTGAGATTCTTTTCGCATTTGAGAAATAACATCTTCTGAAAAACCAGCATTATCTAAGGTGCGTTTTAAATTTGCCTCTCTTGTTGCTTTAGCTTCTGATTGAGTCAAAAACCGCCCCTCTTTATGATAAGCTTCTTTTAATTGTGTGCCTTTGTTCCAATATTTGCCAAGAAATTCTTTTTGTATTTCTTGAAATGCAGAGCCATAACCAGGCTGAGCATAGCTATCATCACAAGCCCGAATTGCTTCATCTACAAGTTTTGGCGTCAGCTTTTCGCCTTTGGCGAGTTTTTTTTCCATATACTCTACCATTTTTAAAGTATAATCGACTACCGCGCTATATGTTCCTTGAGATTCTTTCCGCATCTGTGAAATAACACCTTCTGAAAAACCTGCATCTTTTAGTAACTGCTCTCGTTTCGTCAGCTTTTTAGGTGCAGATTTAATCTGTTGAGATTTAGTATGCGGTTGTTCCGTATTTATTTTTGTTTTAGCCTTTGCCTTTGGCATCAGACTCTTATCCGGATACATCTCTACTATTTTAGCCTGACTTGGTGTATTGATTTCAGCAGGAGTTTCCTTTGCCGTTAAATTTACAGCTTCATTTGAGGGCTTAGCTTCCGATTTAGCTACATCTTCAGCATTTTTACTAAATTCCGTTTGTTTTTGAGTCTGTTCCTGTTTTACCTTGCGTCCTTTTACACCGCTTCTGACAGAACCGACTGCACCGCCTGTCATAATAGCACCCATACCGACTTCAGATCCGCCCGCGCGTACATCTTCTTTGGTATCAGCATTAACTATCTTCTCGGTGCCGTCTGCCATTAACATCGTACCTTCGACACCAAAATATGCCTGCATAGCTCCGCCTAATACAGGGGCTAATTTACCGCTTGCTTGAATAGCTTTGCTTGCTGTTCCTAAAACACCGCCCATCTCTAAACCTTGGGCTCCTATAAAGCTGTCGACAGCATCACCGACACCCTTTGTAAATTCCCATAACCCTTCCATAAACGTGATAGCATCAGTACCGTCGTCTACATTTTTGTCTATATATTCTACAAGTTTATCCAAATGTACAAACTCTTTTATTGATTGTTTGGCATCTGTTATACCAAGTTTGTCATCTATATACTGGCACATATAGGAATTGAATTCCCCTAAAGCGCTCATCATTGCACCTTTATCATTTTGATCATATGCACTTAGAAACTTTGATACTATATGTTTTTTGCGTGCATCGTGTGTCATTTGAGAAAATCGCTGGTTTTCTATTTGAGCGTCTATCTCGCGGGTCATTTCTGATACAGTTTTATTTTTATCTGCATCTGTTAGTTTGGTATCTTTCGTAAATTCCTTTACCTGTTTATTCAATTTTTTTAAATTCGATTTGCTTTGTTCTTTTAATGCCCTGTTCTTTGGGGTATCTTCATATTTCATACCAGCAATTTCAATTGTATCGGTCATTGTATCAAGATAACTTTCCGTAAACGGTGTCTGGGATGCAAAAATACTTACTTTGCTCTTCTGCTGGCTCTGGAAGCCTTCATTGGTTCCCATCCAGGATGCAAAATCGCTCTGGCTTAATTTGCCGGATGAGAGCATCTTCTGCGCGATGTCATACTTTGTTAACTTCTTACCTGTCTGAGCTTCTTCTTGTTTTAACTCCTTTAAATGTGCTTTTGCATAAGAGTCAATTTTTTGAGAGATTGAGGTTGTCATTGGTTTGTCCTTTCTTTATTTTGGTTATATTGAATGTAACTTAATACATATTCTGTTACATTAGGTTTTTGTTTTTTAGGGTTTTTAGGGTGTGTATTGGCTTTCACCTTTTTTATTTACTCCTTTATTTACCCCTGTTCTTTTCTTTCTCTTTTGCGCATCAAAAGAGAAAGAAAAGAACGAAAAGAAAGAGAAAATAGCGGTTGTTTTCTATGCCCTTGCGGGCATTGGGGCTAATTTGGCGTTTGCCTCCGAGGCTGGACCGGCAAGCCGGTTCTCTTACGCTCGCTATTGGTGCTTACGCACCACGCTCGCGGTGTGCGCCTTGTTTTATCTTGCTTCTATCTTGCAAGTCCCGCGTCTTCCCTCTCCACGGGGGAGGGTTAGGGTGGGGGCTGGTTTTTCTTTGCCTGTTTTAGAGCCAAATTGCACTCCTTTCATATCTTTTACCCCCAATGTAACAGAATATGTATTGTGTTACATTAGGAAATCGGTATCTTACTTAGTTTCTTTTACGGCATAATTGGATAAAAACTTTAAGATTTTATTTAAAATTGTTACAAAAAGTTACATCCTGCTCAAAAATCTTATTATTAACAGGAAAAAATTTCGTGTTCGGTTCTAACAAGCCAAAATGGCAGGAAAGTGTGATACGCAATTCTGCTTTTGGATTCTGCGGGAAAATGTAAATTTTCCCGCGGACTCATATTTATTACCCTGTCAGTGATGTTAAAAAATTTTTAATTGCGTATTCTGATTGTTGATAAAGGAGATTAATATGACTGAAAAGAAATTTTTGAGCTGCGTTCTAGTCGAAGGAATTTTGTTAACAGCACTGGGACTTGCAATGCTTTTACTCCCCAAAATTACAACTATTACTTTCGGATTAATGCTATGCCTTGCTTTTATTATTTACGGCGGCTATAAGGCTATTAATGCATTTATGACAAGAAATTATTCCAGACATTTTATTTTTAATATTATTCTGGGTTTAATTCTTATTGCAACAGGTGTTTTGCTGTATATGGCTCCGATGTTTAGTTTAGTATTAATTACAAGTATTATAGGCGTGTATTTTTTTCTGGAAAGTATATCCTCTATGGCATTTGCAGTGCAAAACAGAAAAACACTTTATTTCTGGTGGGCAGATATTTTTGTTTCAATAATGCAGTTTCTGCTGGGATTGATTATTATTGTCGGTCTGCCTTCTACAGCACTATGGGTTATCGGAGTTCTTGCAGGAATTAATTTTTTAATAGCAGGAATGGTTATGATAACTATGTTTGTTTCAACAAGGTACATATAGGGAGAATTTTATGAAAGACGAAAAAATTAAAGAACTAAGAAGCAATACGGAAAAGGCTGCGTGCTATTTTTCCAAAAGATTAGCTTTTACGCTTGGTCCGGTAGAGCTGAAAGATATTACTGAACAGGAAGGCGATGTAAAAATTATTGATGTCAGAGATAAGGCAGACTATGAAGTCGGACATATTCCGCAGGCTGTTTCAATTCCTTACGAAGAATTAGAAAGTCAGCTGGAAAAGTTGAATAAAGATGAGCTGCATATAGTCTATTGTTATAATAATTACTGTCACTTAGGTTCAAGAGCAGCATTATTGCTTGCACGGAATAATTATCCGGTAATGGAGCTGTCCGGCGGATTTAAAACATGGTCAGAAGAGTTTAGGTTTGCAGTTGTTCAATAATAGTAAAATACCGGATATTATCCGGTATTTTGTTTATAAAATAATATTTTTGCTTGCAATCATTTTTTCAAGTGATATTATCAATAAGGACTAAAGTCAGAACATTAAAATTAAGTTTTATATATAAATAGCCAGATTTACTCAGCCGGTATAAATTTCGTGTTCGTTGAAATTTAGTTTTAAGTTGCGCAGCCAATACAGCTGTAACTTGAACGGCAGGAGAAGTAAATTATTTAACAGGAGAAAGGAAAAATGGAAGAAGAAAAGGTTATTTCCACAATTGACAGTCTTACGCCGAGTGCTACTGTTCATGAAATTAGTGATAATGTTATGACAGGCAAGGCTGATTATAGCAAAACAAAAATGTTTACACTGGCAATTGCAGCAGGTGCGTTCATTGCATTTGGTGCACAGGTTTCTTTAACAGTTATGACCGGTGACTCTAATATGGGCTGGGGGTTCACAAAGCTTATCGGAGCAATGACATTTGCTACAGGCTTGATGCTGGTTACACTAACCGGTGCCGAATTATTTACCGGTAATGTTATGATGACATTTGCTGTTTTAGAAAAGAAAATCAGCTTATTAAAACTATTAAGAAGCTGGACTGTTGTTTATATTGCAAACTTTTTAGGCTCAATCCTCGTTGCCGGTTTAATATACGGCGCAGGCATGGGACATAACGGCGGTGATGCAGTCGGAGTTACAGCAATGCAGACAGCATTTTCTAAAATTAATTTAACATTCGGAGAAGCTTTCTTTAGAGGTATTCTTTGTAACTGGTTAGTTTGTTTAGCTATATTTATGGCATCAACTTCAAAACGTGTTATCGGTAAAATTTTTGCAATATTCTTCCCGATAATGACATTCGTTGCTTCCGGTTATGAACACAGTGTTGCTAATATGTTTTTTATTCCTAACGGAATATTGATGAAACATTTTCCGTCAATTGTTGCAGCTTCTGGCATGACTCCGGATCAGCTGGCTACTATGACATGGAAAGGCTTCTTTATCCACAATTTAATACCTGTTACCTTAGGTAATATTGTTGGAGCGTTTGTATTTGTTGTTCTGATTTTCTGGACAGCTTATTTAAGAGAAGAACATAGACAGCAAAATTAATTATTGGAAAAGACCGGTCTTGTTAAGGCAAGATTGGTCTTTTCTTTATTAAGAATATTGAAAATTAAAAATCCCCGTACAACCTTTCCTTGATGGGTAAGGTAAAAAAAATAATATAGAATGTAGTTATGAAAAAGAAGATTTTACTGGCATTAATAGCATTAATACTGATTTCACCCGCAAGGGCATCTCAAAATTTTCCTAAAAAGGATGAAAATTTAGATGAGATTGTTTTAGAAGATATTCTGGAAGAAGAAGATACGCAGACTCCGCAGGCTGTGAGTATATCTTCTGAAAAAATTCCTGCAGAAAAAACTTTGAAAGAAAAACTACAGGATGTTTATCATCTTGAGGTAGATAAATATGATAAACCGACATATCTTTTGGAAAATGTTTTAACGCATAAGTTTGATGAAGATTCAATCTGGGACAGAACACAATTATGGGCTGGCTATAACGGAGATATAGGTCTGCAGTTTACTGAAGGCGGAATGGGGTCTGACCATACAACTAATCATTATGATATTAATACTATAAATGTAGGTTTTGACGGTTTTTTAAAGAATAATAATGCTGATTTCCGCGTCATGATAAACATTTCTCCTTATTCTGAGAGAAATGTAATTCAAAATCTGTTTGCAGATATGTACATCGCAACCAACAAGATTCCACATCACAGGATTATGGTTGGGCATACCCGTCCGCCGGTCGGTATGGAAGGTGCTTATGGTCCTTTTGTTCTGCCATTTTTAGCACGTTCTCAAATTTCAAGAAATTTTGGAACTGTTCGTAAACTGGGTGCGCGGATAAGCGGAGATTACAGCTTAATTGGATATGACTTTGGTGTTTATTCCTCTGATACATATTTTCAAGAATTCTTTCCTGGCGCAGAATTTATAGGCAGAGTCGATTTAAAACCTCTGGGCAAGACTGACGGAAAGTACGGGAAACTGCTTATTGGCGGAAGTATGGATGCCGGACACAGAGATAATAATTTTTGTGTTGTAGGAGCACATATACAGTATGACTATAAACGTTTTATGGCAAACTTTGAATGGGCACAGGCAAATGGATATAATGGTCCGCTTGGACGCTCTGTTGATACTCACGCGAGCGGTTTTTATGCAACAATCGGTTATATGCTTACTAAAAAACTTCAAATACTTGCCAGATATGATGAATATGACCCTAATCATGAAATTGCGCATAATAATCAACGGGAATATTCGGTTGGCTTAAACTACTTCATAAAAGGACAGGGATTGAGACTTATACTTAATTATGTATTCTGCCAGAATGATGCTGCAAAAGATTCCCACAGGCTTATGCTGGGAACGCAGATATTAATATAATTTTTGTCAATCTACTAAGTGTATCTATACATGAAAAAGGTTATTACAATGTCTTTAAAATCTCTGTTATTTTGCCGGATATTGACTTACAAGCTTCTTTAATGTAAAAATAATATTATGCAGTAATGGTTTAGGCAACTGCAGGCAAAAGTATATTAGAGAGTTTATAAACTAAGCCCTGTGCTTAGCTTTTTTATTTAAAATATGCATACAACTAAATATAAAAACGTTTTATATTACTTATCTCTGGGTCTTATATTTTTATTAGGATTTTTTCTCCGAACAAAAATGTATCTTATAAGTAATGTTTTTGAGGATGATGAATGCAGACTAGCAATAACTCTTTTAGACAAAAATATGCTGCAAATGTTTTTACCACTTGGAGATGCACAGTCTGCGCCGCCTTTTTTTCTATGTATTGAAAAATTTATAACATACATTTTTGGCTACAAAGAGCAGGCTATGATTTTTATTCCATACGTAGCAGGAATTTTAAACATCTTTATGATGTATAAGCTTGCTGAATCATATTTTAAAAAAAGGATTTCTGTTCTTATCAGCGTTTTAGTTTTTTCACTCAGCAGTCCATTAATTCTTTTTTCAACAATATTTAAACAATATTCTACTGATGTACTTATCGGGCTTTTATGCCTGTATTATTTACCACGTATAAATATACGGGAGTTAAACCGAAATAAAATTGTACTTTTAGGCTTTTTACTAATTCTACTGCCTTTTATCTCACTTCCTTCCTTATTTTTTATAGGTGCGTTTGCTCTTTTGAATTTCAAAGATTCTCCAAAGCGGATAGTATCATTATTTATACCTTTTGCAATTATTATGAGTATATATTATATTTTTAATCTTGCGCCTTCAAAACTAAATCTTGATATGGTCTTTCCTAACTATTGGACGGATGGCTTCTTGAGTATTTCAGCTAAGGATTTTATACGCTTAGTGCTGATTAATATTAAATTTGATTTTATACCCAATTCATTAAGCGCATTTTCCTTAATATTATTATTCTGGGGTGCAGTACTCTGCCTGCTTGACAGGATAAATAAAACCTCTATGTTTATACTGGTAACAATGGGGCTTGTATTATTTGCCGCCTTAATTAACTTATATCCATTAGTTGGAAGAGTTGGATTGTATTCAATAAGTATGATTCTATTGCTTATGCTAAAACCGCTTGATAGTTATAATTATAAGCATCCGGCATTTACGGCAGCACTAATTTGTGTCTTTTTGAGTTTTTGTCAATATGATATTCAACACATACGCCACATAATGAATCCCGAAACAAGAATTCCGTATAATTCAAATCGTTTGGTTGAAATTATTAAAGAAAAATATAATCCGCAGACAGATGCAATAATATGTAATTCCGCCTCTACAGCCAGTTATATTTTCTATTCAAGCAAACTCGGATTTTATCCGGAAAACGCCTTTGAAATGCAGACACATCCTAATACGCGGGAATCAGTTTTTAAATATTTAAATAACCTTAAAAAAGAACAAAAATACTGGTTTTTTCTAATCAAAGATTATGCCAAATGTCCGATAAGACCTTTTATTCTTGAATGGATGTCAGATAAAAAAGTTCTATATACACAAAAGGACAATGATGCAACAATAATATACTTACAAAATTGAGAAGGCTTATGAGTAACATAACAACAGGACGCAGAGGGGAGCAAATCGCTCTTAATTATTTAAAAAAACAAGGTTTTAAAATCCTTGAAACAAATAAACATTTTTCCAGATTATGCGAGGCTGATATAATTGCACTTGACAAAGACACCCTCGTGTTTGTTGAAGTTAAAACAAGAAATTCCGAAATATACGGTTTACCTATAGAATCTATAACGAGGAACAAATACAATAACATAAAAAAAGGGTTATATATGTATTTGCAGGAAAATCCTCAATACAAAAAATTTCGTATCGATGCGATTTCTATACTTTTGAAACCGGAGCTTGAAATTAAGCACCTAAAAAATATTTAAGTTATTTAAGTTGAATAAAATGTTCCGCTGTACAATTCTTATGGCTGCCATTTTTTTGAACTAAGCTTTATTTTCAAGCCCAAAATTCTTAAAATTTTCGTTTTTGTTTTGCCTTGATATTCGTTTTTTATAGAAAAAAGCTGTCTCAAAAAGGGTTCATGATTATTCGGTTCAGCTGATTTTTCATAATCTTCAGCCAGTTCTTCATAAATAGATGTTCTGGCAGCATATTCCCACCATTCATCCTTAAATTTGTTGCCGCATCCTTTAAAGGCGGGTTTAAGACCGGTAAGGTGAACTATTAGCGGATTTTCGCGCGCTTCAAGATATTCTTCTTCCTCTTTACCATCAAACTCATAATACCCGCCTCTCCACCATGTATCCATGTAATTATATTTAGGACTGAGAACGAGTTTCTTTTCATCTGCAATTTTATTGATAGAATCTTGATCGCAAAATTCTATAATTTTTTCATTATTTCGGGCAAAATCCACAACTTTTTCAAAAAACTTTTCTTTTCTGCAATAATCACAATTAAACAAAAGCATGCCGGAATTCACGTACACATCACTCTTCATGCCGAGCCGTTTTACGTATTTATTTACCCCCCAGACATCTTTTACACCTGCAAAAAATTTATCTGATAAATCAAGAGAGAATAATTCATCTAAATTTCCTCTTACTAAAGTATCGCAGTCCAGATACAAAATTTTATCCAGATCCGGACACATATCCGGAAGCTTAATCCTAAACCACGCTTGAACAGTTACCCAGTGAGAAAGTGTAAGTGAAGAAAAATCTTCTTCATTCATTTTGAGTAATCTTAATTTTCCGCCTGCTTTTTTTAATTTTTCAATATTCTCGTCAGTTAGTTTTGAATACATAATTATAAATTCAACATCGCTGTTGTGTTCCAGAGCGCTCTGCATTGAAACAATTGTTTGATTTACATATTTATCATCCGGCGCATAAGCTATATTTATTTTCATCAGCAAAACTCCTTAATAATATATTCGTAAAAAGTCCCCTCTGTTTTTATTTGTTTATCTTTAGTCAAAACCGACTGCTTGTGGGTAAGTTTGTGTACCCCGCTCATCTTCTTGATCTCCATCCAGCGCTCTTGAGAAAACGGTTTCAAAAGTTCGCCTTGAAACTGCTGAACCGGAAGAAAGCTAAAAAATGGAACTTTTGAGAAAATTTCTTTATTTCTTTGAGTAACCATCGTAAAAGTATGCAAAAAAGTAAAATAATTGATTAAAAATCTGTTTTCCTTCCAGTAATATTTTAAGGCTTCAAGCGTCTGGTTAAGAATTACATTATCCGGTTTTGCCGAAATAAAATAACTTGCCATATTAAGCCCGTCAAGGTCGATTTTCAAATCGTTTTGAAAAACAAATAAATCCGCTTCTGTTATATAATTAGGAAGCTCCTCTGTTAATAATACAGTAGCATCAATCCAAATTCCGCCATGCTGAATTAAAAGACAGGTTCTTAAAATATCTGAAAAGAATGCGGTTTTAATAATACCCTTTTCTTTTAATTTCCAAAATATTTCCGGTATTACAACATACTCTCTGACATTTTCCGGCGTAAGTAAAATTCTTTTTTGATTTCCTTTATATTTATCAACGCTGTTTAGACATGCTTGAACAAGAGGCGGAATCGTTCCGTCTTTGCTTTCCCAGTACTGCCAGATAGTCATAAGAGGCTCAGCCACAGTTTCTGCTTTTGGGGTTTGTTTACATGCTCTATTTACATATTTCCGCAAATAAAATTTAGCCCAGTTTCCTTTAAGTATGCGTCTGATTTTCCTGTCAAAAACAAAAACCTCAAGACAAATTTTTATAATTGAATTCACTAACTGCCAGAACAAAGATTTTAAAATCATTCCTCCTCCAGAATTGTAAGTATTTGTGGATACTGCTTAAGAATAATACTGTATGCTTCTTCCAACGAAGTGCCGGCTCCTTTTTTATTAATCTTGCAAAGTCCGTACTGCTGTGAATCTTCGACATAATCAATTGATTCAGAATACCCTTTAACAAGCCTTGTTTTATATCCGTTCAAAACCGCCATCGCCCAGAGCCAGACATCATCATGAGTCGGAAGAAGTTTTTTAATTAAATTCTCATCGCAAACATCCTTATAGAAACAGTGCGGAGGATAGAGGACCGCGCCGTATCCGGTAAGTCTGTTCTTAAAGCTTGCCTTAACTCTGTTTTTATCTTGATATAATTCTCTGGTTTTTGCCCACAGGATTTTTCCGTTTTCTACTCTCAAAACATCGCACCTGTGTGCTTGAATCTCATTTTTATGTTCAAGATACGACTTATATAATGTTTCAACAGTATCTGCTGCATAATATATATCATCATCGGTCGTAATAATAACTGCTTCCGGGTATTTTTTTAATGCCGGAATAATTTTTTTATAAGAGCGGATATCTTTATACCAGTCTATTGTTAAACCGTACTTTTGTAAATCCAGAAGCTCCTGCGGCAAATCTTTTTCTCTATTAGGAAACTGTTCCGGTGCAAGCCAGAGAATTAGTTCATCTGGCTTTACTGTTTGAGTTAACAGAGTTTTTATTGTTTTTGTTACAATATTTATTCTTTCCGGGAAACTGGTCAATGAAACAATAACCTGCTCATTCCTTTTTATATCGGTTATTCCTTTAGTGTTTAAGCTTATGTTTTTAGGCTTGCAATTCTTCTTTATCCTAATTATCAAACCGAAAAGATTGATAATAATATGACCGTCAAAGTACTGTACAAACTTCATTGTTCAATTCCTTATAAGCTTTCATAATATCTTCCGGCGTAACATTTTCTCCCACAAGAGTTTTGGCAGGATAAAGTTTTTCATCAGAAGCCCAGGTTTCATCACATCCTGCATAAAAAATACCAACAACAGGAACTGACAAAGCATTAGCAAAATGCAGCGTACCTGTATCAACAGTAATACATTTCCCGCATATTTTTAGAATATTTGCAAGCTCCGGAAAAGACGTACAGCCAACCAAATCAATATAATTAAAGCACCCTTCTTTTTTTAGATTGTGTGAAAATTCTTCTGCGACTCTTCCTGCACCTGTCAAAACAGGAGTCAAACCTTCTTTTCGCATAAGCCTTACAAGTTCTGCACAATCATTGACCCCCATGTCTTTTTTATAAAAATTACTTGTCGTACATAGAACAACCGGATTTTTTAGAGTTCTAACCATATTTACAACAGGCGTTTCTGTGTTAGGAGGCATGTATTTAATTGGAAGATTTTTATGTTCTCCGACTAAAGCCTCTATCATTCCGCCCCACCTGTCTTTCATATGAGTATAATCTTTTAGTTTATAAGGCTCCCTTGTATGCCATATAAAATTTTTGTTATGAGAAATAATATGTTTTGCTCCTATTAATCTGGAAATAATAAGATTTCTTTCATTTGCATATGTAACAAAAGATGCATAGGGTCTTTTGTAAGGAAAATTTTTAACAAATTTGAGGACGCCGCATAAACTATTATCCTTCTTCTTATCAAATACAATAACTTCATCCACACCTTCTTGATATCTTGCAACATCAACATAGGGCTTGTCACACACAAAAATTATTTTAGAACTTTGATAATATTTCTTTATATTTTGCACCAGCGTATTTGTAACAAGCATATCGCCGATACAAGCCGTATTAAAAATAACAAACACCTTTTTCATAAATATAATTCTATCACAAAAATTTTAATTAATTTATTTGCTCCATCCCCCTTTACAAATACTGTTTTTTTTAATACTATTAACAAAAGAAGAGGTTTCTAATGGCAGTAAAATATAAACGTGTGTTATTAAAAATCAGCGGGGAAGCGCTCTTAGGAAGCCAGCAGTTTGGCATTGACTATGACCCCGTAGTTATGATTGCAGATGAAATAAAATCAATTGCAGACATCGGAGTCGAAGTTGCAGTTGTAGTCGGCGGAGGAAACATTTTCCGCGGAATGAAAAACAGCGCAAGATTAGGTATGGACCAGGCGTCCGGAGATTATGTAGGAATGCTTGCCACTGTAATGAACGCAGTTGTTCTGCAATGCGCCTTGAAAAAAATTGACGTAGAATGCAGGGTACAGACAGCAATCTCAATGAATCAGATTGCTGAACCATACGTAAGACACCGCGCAATCAGACATCTTGAAAAAGGAAGAGTCGTAATTTTTGCAGGAGGCACGGGAAACCCGTTCTTTACAACAGATACCGCTTCCGCCTTAAGAGCTTCCGAAATAAACGCAGAAGTAATGCTTATGGCGAAAAACGGGGTAGACGGGGTTTATGACGATGACCCCAAAATTAATCCGAATGCAAAAAAATTAGATTATGTGTCATATGACGATATTATAAAAAATGAATTAAAAGTTATGGACACCTCAGCATGCGCGCTTTGCAAGCAAAATCATATTCCTATTATAGTTTTTGATTTTAAAGCAAAAGGCAGTTTGAAAAAAATCATGGACGGCGGAACAGTCGGAACGTACGTAAGTTAATATATAAAAGGAGAAAATTATGTCAGAAGCTCTTGAAGAGATGTATTTATTCGGAGAGGAAAAAATGGAAAAAGCAATCGCGCAGATGAAAAGAGAATTTGCATCTGTCCGCACAGGACGCGCAAATCCGGGCGTGCTTGATAAAGTTGTCGTTGAATACTACGGCGCTCCTACTCCCATCAGACAAATGGCACAGGTAAGCGTAAGCGAAGGCACCACGCTTGTAATTACTCCTTTTGATAAAAGTATTATGAAAGAATTGGAAAAAGCTATTATAAAAGCAGAATTAGGCGTAGCTCCCAATAATGACGGAGTCTGCGTAAGACTTAACTTCCCGCCTCTTACTGAAGAAAGAAGAAAAGAAACAGCAAAAGAAGTTAAAAAATACGGCGAAGATGCTAAAGTTGCCGTAAGAAACGCAAGACGCGACATGGTTGATCATCTTAAGAAAATCGAAAAAGATGAAAACATGCCGGAAGACGCTGTAAAAGACAACCAGGATAAAATTCAAAAATTAACTGATAAATATGTAGGGATTATAGACGCTCAAGTCGCAGAAAAAGAAAAAGAGGTTTTAACAGTATAATGGCTTTAAGCAAAAGCATAACCCGTTTGATAACAGGGTTAGTAATTGGGTTTACCGGATTTTTTGCAATCTTATCCGGCGGTTTGTATCTTGTAGCATTAGTTCTGGCAATCGTAATACTGGCTTCAAAAGAATATACTTTGATTTTAAGGCATAAAGGATTTCTGCCGAGTTTTCGAGTTATCATAGCCTCAAGCATTATATTTGCGGCGCTGGCATATTTTAACAGATTTGACCTGGTAGCTCTCGCTTTTACTATTTGCTCTATTATGGCATTTATGTCTGTCTTATTTAGGGGAAGGCAGCCCTATATTGCTAATGTTGCAACGACAATTTTGGGATTTGTATATTGCGGATGGTTTCCTCTTCACCTGCTCTTCCTCAGAGATTTGGGAAGCCAGCCTATATATAACGGATTAATTAAAGAAAATGTAACGATGGAAGGCGCCGGATATGCATTACTACTTCTTTTCTGCGTAATTTTAACTGATAGTTTCTGCTATTATGCAGGCTGTAAATTCGGAAAACATAAGCTATCCAAGGTAATCAGCCCTAATAAGACAATAGAAGGTGCTATTGGCGGGACTTTAACCTGTTTGATATTTTGTATGATTTTCTGCCATATGTTAGGAATTGCATGGTATCATTCATTAATTTTAGGACTCTTAATTGCAGGTTTTGCACAGATTGGCGACTTATGCGAATCAATGATTAAAAGAGATGCAGGAGTAAAAGACTCCAGCAACATCCTTCCGGGTCACGGCGGATTTCTAGACAGAACGGACAGCTATATTCTTACTATTCCGGTTGTTCACTATTATCTTTATTTCTTTGTTGTAAACAATTTTATGGATTTATTTAAAGGTATGTTCTAATGCTTGAAAGTATTTTCGGAGAGCAAAACGAATTAATTAAACAGGCTCTTACACATCCTTCTTACACAAAAGAAAATAATATTGATTCACTGGAAAGCTATGAAAGGCTGGAATTTTTCGGCGACTCCGTACTTAAGCTTTTTACATCAAAGCTTCTCTACGAAACTTATCCGGAAGCGCCGGAAGGTGAGCTTTCAAAAATCCGTTCCATTCTTGTATCGGATGCAATTCTTGCCAAAGCAGGAGAAAAAATCGGCATTGATGAATTGATGCTTCTCGGTCCTGCGGAAGAAAAACAGGGCGGAAGAAAGCGTGAATCCAATATAGCCTGCGCCCTTGAGGCAGTTCTCGGGGCTTATTATCTGAATGGAAGACAAAAAGAGATTGAAAATTTTATAAAAGATTATATTATGATTTATGCGGAAGATGTCGACAAGCATTTTGAAAAATACAATGCAAAAGATATCCTACAGCAGTACACACAAGGGGTAAATAAAACATTACCCGAATATCGTACAGTGGCTATAAATGGTCCTGCACATAAGCCGGAATTTATTGTTGAAGTGGAGTGGGGCGGAGAAATAATCGCTCAAGCTTCCGGAAAGTCAAAAAAAGAAGCACAGCAAAATTGCGCACTTAAAGCATGCCAAAATTTAGGAGTTATTAAGAATTAAAAAAGCAAAATATCATCAATTATTTTAGAAATTAATTTAACTTTATCAAGCTCCGCATTTTTAATTTTTTCACATAAATCTTTTATTAAATCTTCTTTTGTTACATCTTTTGGAAAATGAAATAATATTTCTAAAGGAACATTAAGAGCAGATGCTAACTTTGTAATAACATCAAAAGAAGGAGAAGATTTTCCGGTTTCAATTCTGCTTATATATTTAACATCCACACCAGCAGCTTCTGCCAACACTCGTTGTGTCATTTTACAATTTCTACGTAATTCCTTAAGTCTGTTTCCAAATTTTATTTTATAATTGTCCATTTAATAATTTTAAGGTTAAATATATTATTAAAAAACTGATACATAGATAGAATTCTATTGTTTTTATTCCAACATTATGGTATACTTTTAAACAAAAACACACACCATAAGTAGAAATATAAAGAATTTTTCTACCACAGAATCAGTAGGCGAATACTTATGAATTATCAAACACCTAAAGTTTCAGTATTAATGCCTGTCTATAATACTAATGAAGACTACTTACGAAAAGCTATTGAAAGCATACTGAATCAAACATTTAAAAATTTCGAATTCATTATTATAAATGACGGCTCTACTAATAATGCAGAAGATGTTATATTATCTTATAATGATTCTCGAATAAAATATTTAAAGCAAGAAAACCAAGGAATTGTTTCAGCATTGAATAGCGGGTGGGAAGAAGCTCAAGGCGAATATATAGCCAGAATGGATTCTGACGATATTTCTTATCCGACAAGGCTAGAAAAACAAATAAATTTTATGGATAATAACCCTAATGTAGCGCTTGTAGGCTGTTTTGCAAGAATTATTCCTTCCGGTAAAATTATTATTCTTCCTAAAGAAATCAAACTAATTGATTTACTTGCGGATTGCCCCTTAATTCATCCTACAATATTATTTCGAAAAACTGATTTTGAAAAATATAATTTAAAATATCGAGAAGGCTTTGAATATGCAGAGGACTATTATTTTTATGCACAAGCTCAGCGTTTTTTTAATATTGCAAATTTAGATGAAATTCTATGTGATTACAGGGTATATTCCACAAATTCAAGTTCTAAAAATAAAGAAAAAAGAATTATAAGTAGTTTTAAAGTCCAGGATTTTATTCTTAATTCATTAAGTACTAATACAAAAATACGTAATCAAATTTTGAACATTGCATACACTCAAAAAAACAAAACCTCATTTTTAACCGAAAAAATTTTTTCAGTTAAAAATCTATACAAAGACTGGACTAAATATAAACTTATTACTATACTTGGTTTAGAATTGCAAATCAAATCAAAAAAATACAATAGGGAATAACGATGAACAAGGTATTATATTATTGTACTAAGAGTTGTTTTGAGTCAACAGACTATACAAACTTTGATTATGAATTTCGAAAAATTCATAATGCAGGAAATAAATTATTCCAATATTCAGTAGAAAAATTTTTCAGAGAAAATAATGTTGAATATAAATGTACAATAGAACCCTCCGAAATTATAAATAATACATATAATAAACTTGTTATAACTCCTGCTAATATTTTTGGTAAACACGCAAAAAAACAACTCAAATTTTATACAGACTTTATAAGTAAATTGAAAGTACCGGTATATTTCTTAAGCTGCGGTATACAAAAAACAGACGACATTTCTATAAAAGATTTAACAAAAGAAATTGGAACGCTCTCAAAGAAGCTAATAAATGCAGTATATGAAACCGGCGGTGAATTTGCATTAAGAGGTAATATAACCAAAGAATTTTTTAATGCCATAGTGCCTAATAATACCGCAACAGTTACAGGTTGTCCGGCTATGTATATGTTTAAAAATTTACAAATACCTAATATAAAAGTGTCATATTCTGAATTTAAACCGCTAATTAATGGAACAATAACGTATATCAAACAAAAAAATATATCAAAAATTTTTGATGAATTTCCTAACAGTGAATATTTTGACCAAGATGAATTCACAAATGTATTGCTTAAGGATTTATCAAATGCAAAAATAGAGGAATTATTAGAAACATACTCTTATATTGGTACAAAACTGCTTGCACAAAATCGTATTAAATTCTTTTACGATATCCCTGTATGGATGAATTACATTATAGATAATAATTTTAACTTTTCTTTCGGCTCACGAATCCATGGTAATATTATATCTATTTTATGTAAAATACCTGCCGTCGTTAATTATAAAGATGACCGCGTTAAAGAAATATGTGAATTTTATGATATCCCCTGCTTTAAAGATACTGATAAAGAAATAAACCTATATGATATTTATCTAAATGCAGATTATAATAAATTCAATCAAAATTTTGAAAAACATTATAATAATTATGTTAATTTTATGAAAAACTGCGGGTTTACAGGCAAAACCAATAAAATTAACAAATTAGAAGAAGCAGAATTTCTTTTATCCACACCAGTAAATGATACTTCTTATATTAAACATAAACTGGCAAATTTTAATACTAAAGCTTATATAAAACGTGAGAAGCTTTTTAAATTAATGCATGCGATTTTACTTGGAAAAGCAAGAAGAAAAATGAAAAATAAATATATACTTGTTCAAGAATTAAAACATTTATCTATTTAATTCCACCAAACATATGATTGAAATTTTCTCATTCATAAATATAATTAAATTGTGTATTGGGAGAGGTTTTTTGAATGAATAGACGCTGGTACGATTCAAACGAACATACTGAAAAAGCTTTAGCATTGCTTAAGGATATGGATGAAGAAAGGCGCAGGGCTTTGTCTAAAGACTTGACAAATTTTGTACGCCAGATTAAAGAAATGCATGAAGAAGACGAGGAACAGGATGTAAGTATCGGAATAGACCGCGTTTTAGGCTTATACAAACTCTCTAACTCCAGAAGATGGTATGACAAGGTAAGCATTCTCTCTTATGCCTTAAAAACAATGTCTACTCTTCCTAAAGAAGATTTTTACAACATAATGGAAGGTCTTTCAACAAGCTTATCTGCATAAACTGTATGTAAGATGGTCAAAATTTTTGATTTTGTGGAGTGCGACATTCCCTAAAGAGGCAGGCTCCCTCTCCTAACAGGAGAGGGCTGGGACGAGATGTTAGTCTATTGATTCTCTACAAAGAAAAAATGAAGAGTTTTATCTGCATAAATATTGATTTTACTCCCTGTTTATTCTAAAATCCTTATGGGGGTAAATGCTCTCGAATGTTGCACGTTATCCCTTTAGTTAGAAGTTAATAAGGGGGACAAATTATGTCAAGAAAACCAATTATTGCAGGAAACTGGAAAATGAACTTACTTCAAGACGAAGCAAAAGCTTTGTTTGAAGGAATAGAAAAATTTACAAAAGATTTTACAGCACCGCAATTACCTACAATCGTAATCGCACCTGTATTTACTTCATTGAATGTTGTACATACAGTTAGATGTAACTGCGGATGCGGAGGCGATAAGATTGCTATTGCCGGTCAAAACTGCCACTGGGAAAAATCCGGCGCTTATACAGGTGAAATCTCTGTAGAAATGCTAAAAGATGCAGGATGCTCTTACGTAATCATCGGTCACAGCGAAAGAAGACAATACTTCTCTGAAACAGACGAAATGATTAATAAAAAAGCAAAAGCAATTCTTGCAGGCGGTCTTATTCCTATTATCTGCTGTGGTGAAACTCTTGAACAAAGAGAAGCTGGCGTAACAGACCAGCATATTGCAACTCAAATCAGAGCAGCATTAAACGGTTTATCAGAAGAAGAAATCGCAAAATCAGTTATTGCATACGAACCAATCTGGGCTATCGGTACAGGCAAAACTTGCGACAGCGTTGAAGCTAACAGAGTAATCGCTATGATTAGAAACGTTGTAAAAGAAGTATCATCTGAAAAAGCAGGCGATGCAATCAGAATTCTTTACGGCGGTTCTGTTAAACCTTCTACTATTGAAGAACAAATGTCACAATCAGATATTGACGGCGCATTAGTAGGCGGAGCAAGCTTGAAAGCAGAAAGCTTTAATGAAATTATTGCTAATACTATGAAGGTTAGCGTATAACTAGGAAGATAAAAATAGAGTATCTTTTTTATAGATACTCTATTTAATGATATTTTATTAAAAACAGCAGATTATTACGGTTTAAACTGCTGTTTTTTCTTTATTATCTATTCTTCAGCTTCTGACGCTTCTGATTCAACCCAAGCAGTATAGCTTTCTTGGAAATTTTTAATAAACTCTTCTATAAGCATCTGCGGATTGATAATAGTTAGCAAACCGCCTAAAACTTTTTTGTCTGTAGCTCCGCCACTGTTTAATGCCGCTAATTTTGCATTGTTAAACATTGTACTAAAGACTGATGCATCAAAATCTATACCATTTGCTTCACACATTGTTTTAGCCTTTGTAAGTATTGAACTTTGAAGTCTATCTATCATTTTTTCCGCAGTATTATCTTCTTCATCTCTGCGAGTTAAGATTGTCACAGGTGTACCTGAATTCAAAGCTTCTGCCAACTTCTCATCTACTTTACCATTCTCATCTGTAACAGCAAGAGAATAATCAATATCTTGGAAATTCAAATCTGACTCTGATGCGTTCATGTTATTAATTGCTTCTGCAATATTAGTATTGAAATTCGTAATAAAAGCAGATATAAGCACATCATTTTTTACTATGCTGCTAAAACCAAGTTTAATAGAAATTCCATCTTGTTGTAAGGTTTCATTTATAGTCTGGTTATACACATTTTCAAAGACTGTGGCTACTTTATCGAATGATATACCCTTTTCCTGCAGCATAGTTTCAATCTGACTTTTCATTTGTGATTTTAAAGCATCATTATTCAAAATCGGTCTGCATTTTTCATCAATAGATTTGTTTCCCAATGTTATCGTAATTGCATTATAATTATCTATTTTTGAGTAATCTATTAATGCTGGATCGATTGCATATTCTTCACCTTGTACCCCAATAAACTCTTGATAAGCGCTATTTTCCGCATTTTCCTGCTCTTCTGCAGCTATCTTGTTTATAAACGTTTCAGTATCCAGATTTGCTATAACCTCATCAAGTGCGGCTTTAAGTTCATTACTGTCTGAAAATTTATTTAATGCAGTAGTAATAGCAGCTTGTGTTTTTATTGTAGTACCCTCCAGTTTAATAGTTACCCCTTTTTCTAATGCGGCATTCAGAAAAATTTCAGCAAATTCCTTTAATGCTTTTAAATCATTTTTATTATCTAGATAACTACCAAGAGTTGCAAGGCTTGTATTATATTCTTCAACAGCACTGCTTAATTTTTCGGCATCAGATTGTTTCATATACTCTTGCAAATGCATTTTTAAGTCTTCTCTAAGATTGTTTCCTTGATAATTTTTGACAAACCTATCAGCCTCAGCTTCAATCTCTTTTCCTAGACGTGCAAGTAAATCTCCTGTTAAAGGATTGCCATTTTCATCTTTTGATATTTCATCATATATTTCATCTATAACAGATGATTCTATTGTACTAGGATCATTCGCGAGTATAGTTTGTTTAAATTCTTCATATTTTTCCGGCAATGTCGCTTTAAAAATTTCTGCCATTACTGCTACATCACCAGTATAATTTGTGGCATATTCATCTATATAGTCTTTCAAAGCAGCACTTAGTTCTGCCAAAGCTTCAGTTTTACCTGCAAAATCTTTACTTATGGTCATTGACATTTCATTAACAGCATCCTGCATTTGTATTTTTTGTTCCCATACTGCAAATTCTTGTTCTGAAATAGTTTTATTTCCATCACTATCTACAGTTGCTAATTCAACAGAATCCAGATTTGTTTCTTTTAATACAGAATTATACTCTTCTTGGGAAATTTCTCCATTTTTATCTTTATCAAAATCTTCAAATGTTAATTTCTGTCCATTTACATATAAACTCCCAAATTGATTAATTCCGCTAAATCCGCTCATTTTTACTCCTTTCGTCTAACTTAGACAATTTAAATACATTTACTTACATATTTACGGCATTTTTGATAAAAACTTTAATAATTAAAAGACAATTGTTACATAAGTTTACAATACACTGGCTTTAGATATCTATACTTGTGTATGATTTTTGTTTATGTGACAATAAAATTAAATCTTACTTCAAAATTTGTAATCAATTTTCAACCGAGAAGTAAATTATAACTGGTGACAGTATAAATAGTAGTAGTTAGAAATATAAAGGAAACTAAGACAATGGCTAGAAAAACTCCATTAGAAAAAATCAGAAATATTGGTATTGCTGCTCACATTGATGCCGGCAAAACCACTACAACTGAACGTATCCTGTTCTATACAGGTAAAACCCACAAACTCGGTGAAGTACACGATGGTGCAGCAGTAACCGACTTTATGGAACAAGAAAGAGAAAGAGGTATTACAATCCAATCAGCAGCTGTAACAGCTGAATGGAAAGGACACCAGATTAACATTATTGACACCCCCGGTCACGTTGACTTTACAATCGAAGTTGAACGTTCACTCCGTGTATTAGACGGTGTTGTTGCTGTATTCTGTGCAGTAGGCGGTGTTCAATCGCAATCAGAAACTGTTTGGAGACAAGCTAACAGATACGAAGTTCCGAGAATGGTATTTGTTAACAAAATGGATAGAACAGGTGCTGATTTCTATAGAGTAGTTGACCAAATCAAAAACAGATTGGGCGCAAATGCATTCCCAATCAGACTTCCTATTGGTGCAGAAGACCAATTCAGAGGTTTAATTGATTTGTTTACTATGAAAGCTGAAATTTATACAAACGACCTAGGTACTGATATCAGAGAAGAAGATGTACCTGCTGATATGCTTGAAATGGCACAAAAATACAGAGATGAACTCGTTGAAGCAATTGCCGCTGAAAATGATGATTTGATGGAAAAATATTTTGAAGATCCTTCTTCAATTACGGTTGATGAATTGAAAAAAGGTCTAAGAAAAGCAGTTTGCGATAACAAAATTGTTCCTGTAACTTGCGGTACTGCATTTAAGAACAAAGGTGTACAGCTGCTTCTTGACTCAATCGTTGAATTAATGCCATCTCCGGTTGACGTAAAAGCTATCGAGGGTGAATTAGAAGATGGTACTAAGACTGAAAGACATTCATCAGATTCTGAACCGTTCTCTGCTTTGGCATTCAAAGTTATGACAGACCCGTTTGTAGGACGTTTAACATTCTTAAGAGTATACTCAGGCGTTATCACATCAGGTTCTTATGTTCTTAACTCAACTAACGGCAAAAAAGAACGTATTTCAAGATTGGTTCGTATGTACGCTGATCAGAGACTTGAAGAGTCTGAAGTATACGCAGGCGACATTTGCGCAGCTGTAGGTTTGAAAGATACTACAACAGGTGATACATTGTGTGATGAAAAAGCTCCTATTATCTTAGAAAGAATGAGCTTCCCTGAACCGGTTATCTCTGTTGCTATCGAACCTAAAACAAAAGCTGACCAGGATAAGATGGGTATTGCCCTTCAAAAATTAGCAGAAGAAGATCCGTCATTCAGAGTTAAATCTGATACAGAAACAGGTCAGACAATTATCTCCGGTATGGGCGAACTTCACCTTGATATTATCGTAGACCGTATGTTAAGAGAATTCAAAGTTGAAGCTAACATCGGTAAACCGCAGGTTGCTTACAGAGAAACAATCAGAGGCAATGCTGATCAAGATTCTAAATTTGTACGTCAATCCGGTGGTAAAGGTCAATACGGACACGTTAAAATTAAGATTTCTCCGGCAGAAGAAAATGCAGGATTTGTATTTGAAAACAAAATTGTCGGCGGTGCTATTCCTAAAGAATACATCGAACCTGCAAGAAAAGGTATGGAAGAAGCTCTTGAAGGCGGTATCTTAGCAGGATTCCCAATGATTGACGTTAAAGTTGAACTTTACGATGGTTCATACCACGAAGTCGACTCTTCAGAAATGGCGTTCAAGATTGCAGGTTCTATGGCAATCAAAGATGGTGCTAAAAAAGCTCAGCCATGCATACTTGAACCTATGATGAAGGTTGAAATCGAAATTCCGGAAGAATTCACCGGTACAATTATCGGCGACATTTCAAGAAGAAGAGGTCGTGTAGAAGGTCAAGAACCTCAAGGCAATACCGGTAACGTAATTGTAAGAGCGGTTGTTCCTCTTGCTAATATGTTCGGTTATGCAACTGACTTGAGATCAAACACACAAGGACGCGGAACATTCTCTATGGAATTCCAAAAATACGAACAGGTTCCGGCAAATATCGAAAAAGAAATTATCGAAAAATCCGGTGCAAGTAAGTAGAATTAAAACAATAAAATCATAAAAAACGAAAACGGCGAGAGTTTGAACTCCCGCCGTTTCCGTTAACATTTTAAAACTATTCACAACACACATAACTCATGCTAAAATAATAACTACAAACCATTAAAAGTAACGCTTATGAAAGGAATGATGATGAGAGAAAAGAGAGGCTTTACCTTAGCAGAAGTATTAATTACTCTGGGAATTATTGGTGTCGTTGCCGCACTAACTGCCCCGGCACTGGTTCAGAATGCAGGTACCGCTAAAATTGGTCCAACATTATCTAAAGTTGTTGCAACACTTGAGAACGCAAACGAACAAATGCTTCATGACAATGAGGCAACTAATATAGCAAAAATTGCCGAGACTGAGTTAGAATACATGGAACTCTTATCAAAACAGATTCAAGGCAGTTCATATGAGTCTACCAAGATTGGTTCCGGCTCTTATAAAACAACGTATTATGAGTATGACGGTACTACCGCACAAATATACGGATATGTATTCCACTTCGCTGATGGAATAGATCTTGTATATAATGATGTAGAATCATATGTCAACGGAAATTATAGTTCTTATTCCCCAAAAGGAACTTTTAAAGGACCTTATTGTACTATATGGGTTGATGTAAATGGCTTTAATACTAAACCAAATAGAAGCGGCAAAGATCGTTTTCTGTTTGTTCAAGATAAAGGCGGTTCTGTAATACCGAGCGGCGGACAAACTTCTGCCTGGTTGAACGATGAAGAGCAAGCCGGATACCTTGGAGAAGGTAACGCTGCTTGTAATGAAAATAAAGTCGGAACGGGTAACGGATGTGCAGGTTCTATCTTTGATAATAATATGAAGGTAATATATCAATAATTTTGGAGTTATATTCTAGAATTCTATTTAGCAATAGATAAGCCTTAGAATTAGTTCTAAGGCTTATCTATTTTAATTATTTTTTATTTTTTCATCCTATATTTCAATCCAAACTTAATTAAATTATTAATAAAACTTTGGGGTAATTTTGATATAATACTCGCTATAAACGCATCAAACCCCACTGTATATGATAATTTTGGATGTCGTGCTCTATCAGCTTTTAATATCACATCTACAACCTTTTCAACAGAAAGCCCTCTGGTTTCGTTTTTCTGCGCATTAGAAATTAAATAGCGCATCTCATCTACATAATCCTTACAATTATCGAAATATTTTGAATTTTCCTGTATTGATTTTCCCCATAGGGGCGTAGCTATTACTCCAGGTTTTATTGATACAACTTGAATATTTTTCTTATTTTCTATCAATAGTGAGTTGAAAAACATGTCCAAGCATCTTTTTGATGCACAATACGGCGAAATAAACGGAAAAATTCCAAAACTTGCCATTGAGCTTATATTAATAATCTTACCATCATTAAGAATATCCAGCAGCTTTCTTGAAAGTTCAAGGTGTCCGAATACATTAACATCAAACTGCCTTTTTATTTCATCCATCTCAATATTTTCTACAGGACCTGCAACTACACAACCTGCAATATTTATAAGAGTATCAACCTTAGTACACTTAGACAAAATATAGTCAGCTGCATACTTAATTGTTTCCGGTCGAGTATAATCAATATAAAATGGATAAATATTAGAAGAAATTTCTTTTAAAGTCTTTTCATGTTCCTGGTTCCTGTATCCAGCAAAGACAATATTATCTTCTGCTATTCTATTCAAAAGAGCTCTGCCTATTCCGGATGCTGAACCTGTAATCACATACGTTTTAGTCTTCATATAAAGGTCTCATTAGGAGGATTGACGAAAGATTAACCTGCAAAAATTCGTGGGATTCAACTTCCCGCTGAGGAGTTAATTTATACTCAAGAGTACAATTCTTAACTGCGATAAATTGTTTATTTGTATTCAAAATTTCGGATAACAAACGGTTTCGTTTTCCTATTTTAGGCATAAATACGTAGCCTTTAATTATATGCTCAGCAGTTTCTATATATACTTTTTCCCGCCAGGCAGAAGTTGTTAACTCTAAAATTTCATTGTTATCCATTATTTATTCTCCGTGTTTGGTTTATAAGGAAAACTACTAAACCCTTCTAACTCATGTAAGACTGGAACAATGGTAAGTACAGAGCCAGTGCCATTACAAGTACAATACTACCTATAACAATAAGCATAATAGGTTCTATCATTTTTGTCATTGTATCAATAATACCATCAAGTGTTTTATCAAGGAAATTTACACCTTTTTCCAGCATATCACCTAAACGACCGGATTGTTCACCTGTTGCTATCATAAATAACAGCATCTTTGGAACAATTTTGGTTGACTTAAGCGCTTGAGATACCTGTAAACCTTGTTGAACCTTAACAATTGCGCCGCTCATTTTATTTCTTAACACAGAGTTTGTCAACGTAATAACTGCAAGGTGCAAACAGTCAACAACCGGAATACCTGCATCATATGATACACTCATAACCGACAAAAAGTTAGAATAGTTTGAATACATTATAAGGTTATTCAGCAAAGGAATTTTCAATACAAGTTTATCTAACAAATTCCTTGCCGGCTGCCAGTTTAACATTACAAAACAGAAAGCAATAAATGCAATTATAAATATCGGAATCGTAAACCAGTATGTTTTCAGATAATCACCGGCATTAATCATTAATGATGTTATAAGAGGTAAAGCTTTTTCCTGCTGTTCAAACATCTCTTTAAATGCAGGGAACACAAATACTAACATTATAATTGTTATAATAAATGCAAGTACTACAACAAACATCGGGTACATTAGGGTTCCGATAACTTTCCCCTTGATATTTGCCTGCTTTGTAAGCAAATCTTTAATACGTCCGAGCGTTTTTTCCAATTCACCGGATTCTTCACCGGCTTTTACAAGACCAATAAAAATATATCCAAATATTTGAGGATATCTTCCAAGTGTATCAGCAAAAGTAGAACCAGCCATGATTTGTGTTTTTAAAACCTTTGACATATTTCTTATTTTTGCCTTAGCTGCTTCCTGCTCCATAAACATCAGCGATTCTACAGCAGGAATACCGGATGTAAGAAGGATTTGAAGAGTTGATATAAAATCTATTTTTTCGCTTAGACTAAGACTTGCAAGACGTGCTGCTTTTTTTTGTTTTGCATCTGAATATTCATTTATCTTCGTTGGCACAAGCCCCATTTTACGAATAACATCACGGGCGTCTTTAAGGTTAGAAGCAGTTACTTCTCCCTTTACAACCTCTTTTCCTTGTTTTAATGCTGTATAACTGTATATTGGCATATCAACCTCTTCTTATTTATTCTATTTTAATCACTAGCATAACCCAAAACTCTTATAAATTCACTTGTCGTAGTTCTACCTTCAACAATATGATTTAAACAAGAGTATTTCAGTGTTTTCATACCTGCTGCAACTGCAGATTCTTCAATCTCAATATCATGCGCACCCTGGGCAATCAATTTTTTTATCTCCCTTGTAATAGGCATAACTTCATATATACCTAAACGTCCTGTATAACCCAGATAACCGCAATCTTTACATCCTTTTTTTCTGTAGAGCTTAGTTTTTAACAACTGTTGTTGTACTTCCGGACTTGTAGAAATATGCTGAACTTCTTCTTCCGTAGGGAAATACCCTTCTTTACACTTATCACAAAGCCTTCGTACAAGACGTTGAGCAATTACACCCGTTAATGTAGAGGAAACAAGGTAATCTTTTGCTCCCATTTCTATCAAACGTGTAACTGTTGCAGCAGCGGAATTTGTGTGAACAGTACTTAATACAAGGTGCCCTGTAAGAGCTGCAGAGATAGCAACTTCCAAAGTCTCAAAGTCACGGATTTCACCGATTAATATAATATCCGGGTCCTGTCTTAAAATAGCTCTCATACATGACGCAAATGTAATATCTGCCTTCGGATTAACTTGAGATTGATTAATCCCTTCCAGTTTAATTTCTATCGGGTCTTCAATCGTTGTAATATTTACATCCTCTTTATTTAAGGATTTTAAAATGGTATAAAGCGTTGTTGTTTTACCGGAACCTGTTGGACCGGAAGTTAAGATAATACCGTTAGGAGATTGAACCATATCATGTATTTTCTTTATATCATCGTCAGAAGCACCGGCAATAACCATTTTGTCTCCGGCAGCTTTCAAACTAACTGCAGGAGCAAGAATACGGATTACGACTTTTTCTTTACCGGATACAGGAAGTGTATTTATACGAAAGTCGTACATTCTATCATTATATTTGATTGAAAAAGTACCATCCTGCGGGCGCCTGTGCTCTGCAATGTTCATTCTTGCAAGAACCTTGAAACGTGTAATAACTGCCTGTTCAATACTTCCAGGAATTTCAAGCACTTTTTTCAAAATACCATCAGAACGCACTCTTACCACATAATATCCAATACGCGGTTCAATATGAATATCTGAAGCTTTTGCATCAATAGCATCTGTAATAATTTTATATACAAACTTTGCAACATTACCGCTTGCATCTTGAAGTTCTTTTTCAACCTGCGTCCATAAAGATTCTTCGTTGTTAAACTGGGCTGCTTCTTCTTCTATACTTTGAATAATTCTTTCAGTTTCTTTTGCGGCCTGTTCGCTTTTTTTTTGCATATAATATTCTTTTAAATACATGTCGTATTCAAAATATGGTATGCAATAAACATTTAGTGAACGACCTGTTGATAAAGATATTTCTCTTATAGTATATTTGTCTGTCGGGTTCACCATTGCAACTGCAAGTTTATTACCCTCCATTGACATTATTACTGTTTGTTTCTTTTCAATAAAATCATCCGGAAGAAGTTTTAATATTTTGTTATCTACATTAATATTATTTTTTGAAACAACTTCACAGCCGTATTTTTTCTTCAAATAAGACACAATTCTTTCATATGAAAGGTATTCTTTTTCATGAAAAACAGCATCCAGAGGAACATCTTTTTCTTTAGCTATATCAATGCATTCCTTAAGCTGCTCCTGCGTTATCCATCCAATACCGACAAGCATTTCTTCTGCAGTAGGCTCTGCTTTTGCCTCTCCCTCCTCTTGCTGTGCCGGCTCCTGTGAAACATTTAATGCATTAAAAATTTCATCAAAATCATTTCCTGGTATTGGGATGAACTGTGGATTTAAACCATTAAATTTTTCTTTAATAATAGAGGCTATTTGCTCTTTATTAGAACTTCTTTCTTTATTTAATATTACATAAAAATCATTCTGTCTCTTATCAACTGGAATAAAACCTGATGATTTCATCAGGTTTAATTCAAAGTTTTTGATATATTCCTTTTTTATACTATTTTTTAGTTTTTCCAGTTGATTAGACATAAATTATAAACTATCCGCAACAGAGCCTTCTCCGTCGTTAATGATTTTAGGTGTCAGCATTATAATAAGTTCATTCTTACTTTTTTCTGATCTAGAAGATCTAAATGCGGCACCTATAATTGGCAAATCACCTAATACAGGAATTTTTGAAACAGTCTTCGTTTCTTCTTCTTGTATCAATCCGCCTATTACAAGAGTTTCACCATCTTTTATTCTAACATTCTTTAAATCAAGATTTCTTCTGCTTAAAAGTGTTGCTTCAATATCAGTACCCTGTCCTGTTTCACTAGGTGTTGTTACTTGAGATGCTACTGTAGAGTATTCCGGTTTAACATTTAATGTAACATAACCGTCAGGTGAAATAAATGGAATAAGTGTAACCTTAATACCTAAATCGGACCCGATAGAATATGTTTTCTGAGCTGTACCAGTAGCACCAACTCCGGCACCTGTTGAAGACAAGAACTCAGAAGTTACTTTTTCTACATAGTCTTGCGTTAAATCCAGCACTGATTCTTGACCATTGGTTATTAATAATTTTGGATTAGCTAATACACGTCCTTTATGGTTTTCAATCAAATAGTTCATTGTCCAGGTTATGTATGCATTACTTCCATACCAATCTTTAGCTGACATATAAGAGTCTTGTAATTGTCCGTTTTCTAAAACCTTTATCGGAACAAATTTTCCTGCACCAGGACCAGCTTCTCTGCCGCCGGTAGTATTTGAGCCGTCAAAGCTTACAAACCAGTTCTTGGAATCAATAGACCACTGGTTACTAAATTCTTTACTGCCGTCTTCTGTTAATTCGACAATAGATACCTCTAAATATGCTTGAGGCTGTTTTATATCATTTGACTTAATAAAGTTTTCTATCATATTCATCTGAGCTTCAGATCCGCCCATTAATGTAATCGTACCTCTTTGAGGGAAATATGAAATAGATAAGTTTTGAACTTCAAAAGGAGCTGCTGCTGTGCTTGAAGAAGACGGTGCTACTGTACAAGCAACAATACCTTCACCTAATTTTAATGTATCAGAACTACCACCGCCGGATGAAGAAGATGCTGCGCCACCTGTCATAATACCAGCAGCACCGCCGGTTGTACCCATTCCAGGAGTCGGAGGCATAAATCCTCCTGAGCTGCTATCACTTCCTGATGAACCGCGTGAAGGCAATAGCATTTCACATATCATATTTGCCATTTCAGCAGGTGTAGTATGGTTAACAGCAAAAGTCTTTGTTAATGGTTCTCTGTCAAGTTGTTCAATAACTTTTTGAACTATTGCTGCATCTGATTCCATACCAAATATAATAATTTCGTTAGTTGCAGTATTTACAGTTGCAGCATCAACACTTGAAAGCCCCGCTTTTTTCATGCCAAATACATTCTTGTTTAAGAAATCTGCTATTTTTGAAGCACTAACATATTTCACAGGGAAAACCATCATTTCCTGCTTTGAGAATGAGGCATTGTCGGCGTTATCTTTTGCAATTACTACCATAGTGTTATTCTGAGTATAATAATTCAGACCAGCCACCTGTAATACAAGATTAAACGCATCATTAATCGGCATGTCTACTAAATCCAGTGTCACTTTTCCATCAACTGAAGAATGGAAAACTACGTTCAGACCGGCTTTATCAGCAAACATTCTCAAAACTTGTTTTACATCAGAATCACGCAGACTCAACGTAATTTTATCATTTTTAGGCGTAAGTTTCACATCACCGGATAAAACCATAGAACTTGTATATGGAGCACTGCTTACTGTATCGTAAGCCGAAGCAGTAAGACTAGAAGGTGCCGTAAACGCTAATAATAACGCTGCTGACAAAAATCTTTGTATATGATTATACTTCATCACTTTTTCCCTCCGAATTTTTTACTTAAATTTGAAACGTCATTATAATTTACTGCCCCTTCGGTTAATATTTCACCGATACCGGCTTTATAAACGTTATTGCCCAATTTAACAGTGACACTGTCCTGCATTATATTGACAACTTTATAGTTATTAACAACGTCGCCTTTCTTAACAAGATAATCATTACCTTCAATATTTAATATAGCAGAAGGGCTGTACTTGTCATATAAAATACCGGATACTATAGTATCCATAACCCTGGCTGCTTCAGAACTTTCATCCACTACTTCCGGCGGTTCTATCAAATCAAACTTAGGAACATCACTTACAGAATTACCGATATCCCTATATGGCAAAAATGGGTTTGCTTTTACTGTTCCTGCCGGAATCGAAATAAGATCTTTTTTAGCCGCAGCAGCTGCAGCCGGAGCCGAAGCCAACTGTATAGTACCGTTTTCTCCCAGCTCTTCTATATTTGCTGCAGTATTGTTAAGTGCAAAAGCTATACAAGCAACGGGGATACCTATACATAAAACAACCAGACTTTTCAATCCTAATTTTGAAAAGCCTCTGCTTCTTCTTACGGTTTTTGATATAAGTTCGTCTGCCGTAATATCAGCTAAATTAACTTTCTTTTCTTTTTTCTTCATATAATTGCGCATATTCACTACTTCTAACTATAAATTGTTTCTCTCTTTTCTCAAACTATACAATAACGAACAACTCTTGAAATCCTATGTTTATACTATTAATTTCAAATTTTCATCAATATTCATACACAATGTTTATACCAACCTAATTTAATCATACCATACTTTCTGAATATTGCAATTATCAATTTATATTTAATATTATATTATTTATATTGCACAAAAGCAAACGCATTAAAATCCAGAGAGCCGAATATTATTTTGACAAAATTGTCGTTGTAAGGCAAAAGCTCCACAAAATCCAAATTTTCTTGATTATAATCTTCATGAGTTTCATTTGCCTTAACTTTTCCTTTAAAATATTGCGACTGGTAAAACAGCAAATAAATATCCCCGTTTTTATCCTTTTCTGCCATAACTTTATAAAAACCTTTTTCCAGCGGGGTTTTATTTATGATGAGATTTACCGGCACATTAAGCAGCATACCGTCATCATTTTCTCTAAGAGGTGTAATAGATTTTATCTCACTATCCGGACTCAAATCCGGATGCAGGCTTGTACCGCCTCCACCAATTTTCTTTATTAATTTTTTTCGCTGTTTTGCCTCTTTTTTCTTTTTGTTTCCTTCCAGAGTATCTATAGCCTCTTCAAACTCTTTATTGGTAATAGATTTTTGTCCGTCCCATGCTCTGTCTAAGTCGGAAAAGTTATCCCACTCATCTGCATAAACAGGCAGCAATAAAAAAATAAATAATATCAAAAGCAGCTTTCTCATAATATAAATATATAACTAAAATTATACTAAAGTAAACTGCTTGTTTTAAAAACTTTTATTTTTCATAATAATCGTGTATAATAATGTTAGCTTTATATGTAAGAAAGAGAGTTTAATGTCTGATACAAATTTTATTATAATTATTGTTGCGTTTGTAGTGGCAATAGCAGCAATATATATATTGTATTCGATTATATTGTACCAGGGCGGATCTTCAAAGAACGGAGAAGAGCTACAGCTTTCGACCAAAAATATTCTTGAGCAGGTTGAAGTTTTATTTGATAAAAAAGAATACGGTCTGGTACAGCTTCTGGCATCAAAATACCTTGACAGGGTTCCTGGACACATAGAAGTCAGAATTTATCTTGCACGTGCATATTATGAAGATAGAAAATACAATCAAGCTATTAAGCAATGTTCAATAATTTTAAAGAAAAAGCCGAGCAGTGTGGAAACAAGACAAATCCTCGGGGATTGTTACATAAAAAAACAAATGCCTTCTAAAGCGATAAAAGAATACGAGTACGTATTTGACCACAAGAAAACTGATAAACACGTTGTACGTACCCTGGCAGAATTATACAAAGAAGCTGACCAGCTTTTTTCTTCCATTAGTGCATATGAAATACTCTCGGATCTCATGGATTTAGATGAAGATGTTGCGGATATTCAGTCGATACTTGCCGAACTTAATGAAGAAGTTCATGACTATCCTGCGGCATTTGAAGCATATAAAACAAGACTCGGCATATATCCAAATGATATTGTTACAAATAGAAAGCTGACTGAACTGTATATTAAAATCAAAAACTATCCTGTAGCAATAGAAACTTTATTATACATGTTAACTTTTGTTACAGATGCAAAAACTCTGTTATGGATATATGAAACTCTGGTAGCTTTATATGTAGAATCAGAAGATTACGAAAAAGCAATCGAATACTCAGAAAAACTTCTTGATATACAAGGTTCTGATAAATTTAAAGTCAGAAACGATATTGCGAACTTTAATATTAAACTCAACCGTATGGGAGAAGGTGTTGCCATACTGGAAGATTTAGCCATGATGTCGCAGAACGGATTTGATGTAACATTAGAGCTAGCAGATGCTTATATACAAACAAAAGAATACCAGAAAGCTCTTGAAAGATACAATATTTTAATGGATAAGGCTACGCCTAGAGAAGCTAAAACAGTCAACTTGCTTCTATGTGAACTATATATTAAATGGGCTGTAGATATGGCGGGACAGCAAAAATTTGATGAATCTTTTGAATTACTAAAAAATGCAACCCAGTATAATGCAATAAATTCTGAAATTTATTACAATGCTGCAAACAATTATTACAAACTCAAAAATTACACAAGTACAGTCGAGTCTTTAAACAAAGCACTTGAATATGATAAACAAAATGAATATAAAGCAAAGTATTTATTGCTGTTATCAGAAGCGCATCACCAGCTGGGTAACTTTTTTGAAGAAAAGAAAGCGCTTACGGATTTGTTAAAATTTGACGAAAAAAATCCAAACGGTCTATATAGAGTTGGTTTAATGTATGCAGCCCAGCATGACATCAAAAATGCAGAAGAAGCTTTCAAAAAAGCTATTATGTATGATCCGGAACTAATTCCTGCCAAATATAATCTTGCTCTGTTATATGAAAATAACAACAGGGATAAAGCAAAAGAATTATATATGGAAATTCTTGAACAGGATCCCGCTTACGAAGAAGCAAAGAATGCGCTTGCGGATTTATCCACATCTGATTTTTATTAATTAAACATCTTCCGGTACATATATAACAGTATCACTCAGATAGTTCCTTGCCTCTTCGGCGGAAGAAAATCTGGGGACTATTCTTTGGTAGTCCTGAATAATAGAGATAATATCGTCCACAGACATCTTAATAAGCCTTCTTCCGCCGGATTCAATAATTCTTGCCATATAACATTCCTTTCGTTATATGTTATCGACAAAATTATTAAAAACTTTAAATAAATCAAATATTCGCGTTAGGAAAAACATTTCCGCTTTGAATGTAAATTTCAAAATCTTCGTGTATATTCACACTTGCAGCAGTTATGATATAGTCCTCAAAATGAAACTTTTTGAAATTTTGAGCCGGCTTACCCAGTTTATACTCGGCTTCATATTTTGTCCATTCGTTATAAAAATCTTCCAAAGTATTACAATTGAAGCCCATTCTTTTTGAAATTTCTTCAAAATCCCTAAGTTTAATTTTTTCAATATCAATTCCGCAGTCATAGTCCGAAAAAGCAAGAGCGATAAAATCCCCGCTATGGCTTATGCTGAAAAATTTCTGCCTGTTTTTCAAAAACGGTTTCTTTCCGTTAAAAATAACTTCTCTGTCTTCTATGTGATAAAATTCTCTCAAAATTCTATCGACCATAAGATAAGATAAGCAATGCTGGTTCCACTTTTTAGGATCAGAAATCTCTTTTTTTTGAAACTCTTTTAAAAGTTCCATGTGAACATTGTCAGCATCAACTATTTCTATAACAAAAATATCCATAACCTAATTCTAGCATAAATTTGAGTAATACCGCAAATTACCCTCAAATAACCTATTTATGCGTTCCGCTCGACTTTTATCTCCGGAAGGTTAATATTAATACCGGAATAGCTGTTCAAAGCTTTTCCGATATTACGAATAACAAGCCCCGCATCTTCGTGCTTAATTTCCGCAGAAGAAGAGAATGCGCCTGCGCTCTGATTTTGCTCGCAGTATTCCATATACTCATCATACGAAAAACTGTTTTCTTGCTCCGAACTGCCCGTATTGCGCTCCAACATCGCATCAACTTTATTCTGAACAGTCTGGATTTGCTCTTCTTCAGTATTGATATTGTTTGCCTCACAATACTTTTGATACTCTTCCATCGTTACAATTCCGTCTTTGTCCGCATCCATCTCTTCATTATAATTCGGATCGCCCTCTTTTGCATAAACTGCAGGCTCATTATTTTGCCGGGGCATATTGCTGTTATTGGCGGACATATCAGAAATCCCCTGGAGTAACTGTAAATTCAACGATAAATTAGCCGTCATTAAAACCTCACTTAAACAGACACTTAAATTATAACCTATTTTTTCAACTTTTCAAGTCTAAGGCGCCGAAATCTTAAAAGATTTTGGCGCCTTTAGAGTTATTTTAAATCATTTTCAACTTTGGCAAGAATTTCATCCAGCTTAGATGCATCCTTTATACCGCCCTGTGCAAAATTAGGACGTCCGCCGCCATTTGCTCCTGTAAAGCGGGCAATTTCTCCAACAATTTTGCCGGCATTAACGCCCTTCTTGACAAACCCGTCGGTAGCTTTTGCGACAACCATTCTTTCATTTGCAAGAACAATTATGCATTCGCCTAATTTATTTGCTAACATCTCAATACCTGCTTTGACTGCATCTGCATCAAAATTTTCAATTTTTGATATAAATAATTTTCCGCCTTCAATTTCTTGAGCTTTTGATACAAATGTTGCAAATTTGCTTCTCGCCATATCAGCTTTTGTTTGTTCCAACTCTTTTAAAAGCGCCTTATTTTCGTCCGCAAGCTTATCTATACGTTCAATGACCTCATCCGTATGAACTTTAAAACGAGCTTCCAGAACATTAGAAATTTCAGCTTTCTTATTCAAGTAATCAAGCGCAGCTTTTGATACAACAAGTTCTATCCTTCTTGTACCTGCTGAAATTGCACCTTCTGATACAATTTTTACAAGTCTTAAATCACCTGTATTTCTTGCATGAGTTCCCGCACAAAACTCCATAGAAATAACATCGTGAGCTTTATTGTGCTGTCCTTTACATTTGTCTTCTCCGCATCCGCATTTTTGAGCTCCACCAATTGATACTACCCTTACTTCATCTTCATATTTCTCGCCAAATAAAGCCGTTGCACCCGTTAGTTTTGCCTCCTCTATTCCCATAACTTCCGTATGAACCGGAAGCTTTTCGGCAATCCATTCATTCATAATATCTTCTGTTTTTTGAATTTCATCCGGAGTCATCGCGCGTGAGAAAGTAAAATCAAATCTCATGCGGTTTTCTTCGACTTGAGAACCTGCTTGATGTACTTCATCACCCAGAACTTTAATCAATGCTGCCTGTAAAAGGTGAGCGGAAGTGTGATGAACTCTGATTTCTTCACGGCGTGCTAAATCAATTTGAGCGGTAACCTCATCTCCAATATTGATTTCACCATTAACCATCTGACATCTGTGTACAAATAGATGATTTACTTTAAATGTAGTTAACACTTCTAATTTCAAATTATCATTAAAGATTACACCGCTGTCACCGACCTGTCCGCCGCATTCTGCGTAAAACGGAGTCTTATCAAGGACTACATCAACAAAACCTTCACCTTCTATTGTTGCGAGAATTTTTGCCCTACATTCGTTTTCTTCATAACCGGCAAAATCTGTTGAACCTACTTCGTCTTCTACTTTTGCATATTTAATATCGCCTGTTACGGAAATCTTAGCTGCAGCGGCTTTTGCACGGTCTTTCTGTTCCTGCATAGCAGCCTTAAATCCTTCTTCATCAACTTTTAATCCGTTTTCTGAAGCGATTTCTTTTGTTAATTCAAACGGGAAGCCGTACGTATCATAGAGCTTAAACGCACTTTCTCCGTCTATATCTTTTTTGTCCGCAATAAACTCATCAAGCATTTTATATCCTCTATCAAGAGTTTTTGCAAATCTTTCTTCTTCCTTCTTAATTACATCAATAACTTTTGCTTTGTTTTTAACAAGTTCCGGATATGCTTCACCGTACATATCAACTACCGTATCAACGAGCTTGTATAGAAACGGTAATTCCATGCCTAATATTTTTCCGTGGCGGAGAGCACGTCTTAAAATCATTCTTAGTACATAGCTTCTGCCTTCATTTCCCGGGATTACACCGTCTGAAATAAGGAAAGTTACACATCTTGCATGGTCAGTGATTATTCTTAAAGAAATATCTGTTTTTTCGGATTTTTTATAAGCAACACCGCTCATTTCCGAAACTTTATCTAAAATAGGCTTCAAAAGGTCTGTTTCAAAAGTTGAAGCAACTCCCTGACAAACCATTGTAATACGTTCTAAGCCCATACCCGTATCAACATTTTTCTTTTCTAACGGGGATTGGTTGCCTTCTTCGTCTTGATAAAGTTCAGTAAATACAAGGTTCCAAATCTCAACCCATCTGTCGCATTCACATGTATCAATACCGCAATTATCAGAGCATTTGTACTGTTCGCCTAAATCATAATGGATTTCAGAGCAGGGACCGCATGAACCGGATGCCCCCGGAGGTCCCCAGAAATTATCTTTTTTACCTTTTCTTTTTATTCTCTCTGCCGGAACTCCGATACTTCTCCAGATATCATAAGCTTCGTCATCCGTTTCAAAAATGGTAATCCAGAGTCTGTCCTTATCAAGTTTAAGAATTTCAGTTACAAATTCCCACGCCCACGGTATAACTTCTTTTTTATAATAATCTCCGAAAGAAAAATTTCCCAGCATTTCAAAGAAAGTATGATGTCTTGGAGTTCTACCAACGTTTTCAATATCCGAATCTTTCCCGCCTGCTCTGGCACATTTCTGGCAAGAAGTTGCTCTTGCAGGCTCATAAGGACATTTTTGAATTCCTAAAAATATCGGCAGAAACTGCAGCATGCCGGCAGTTGTTAATAAAACTGTCGGGTTATCCGGCACAAGACTAGAACTTTCTACAATTGTATGCTGATGTTTATCTTTAAAATAATCTAAATATAATTTTCTGATTTCATTTCCAGTTAACATAATTAATCCCTTCAAATATATTACTAAATTAATTATATCTCAAAAAAAAGCGGGTTGGAAAAATTCCAACCCGCTTTTAAATCTCAATTAAATCTTATTTTCCAAAATATCTTGCAAGCAACCCATCAAAGCCGCGTCCGTGGCGTGCTTCATCTTTTGCCATTTCGTGAACTGTATCGTGAATAGCATCAAGACCTAAAGCTTTTGCTTTTTTAGCAATTTCCATTTTTCCGGAGCAAGCACCGAATTCTGCTTCTGCACGTAATTCAAGGTTTTTCTTTGTTGAATTTGTAACAACTTCGCCTAACAATTCAGCAAATCTTGATGCATGGTCTGCTTCTTCAAAAGCATATCTCTTAAATGCTTCTGCAATTTCCGGATAACCTTCTCTGTCAGCCTGTCTAGCCATTGCAATATACATACCGACTTCTGTGCATTCGCCCATAAAGTTTGCTCTCAAACCTTCAAGAATTTCAGCATCAACATCTTTAGCAACACCAATTCTGTGTTCATCTGCATAATTCTTTTCACCTTCTGCCATCAAAATAAAAGCTTCTTTTCCGGCACCGCAAACAGGGCATTTTTCTGGAGCTTCGCCTTCTGCTGTATAACCGCATACTTTACATACGTATTTTGCCATAATTAATTCCTTTCATTTACATAAGTTCTTCTTCTCTAACAGAGGCATTATAGCACGTATGCTCATGCTATTCAATTGTAATTACAACAAAATGAGAACAAATATTCTATTATTGATAAATAACTTTAAAGTTATTTTCAAAAATAGACCCTGCACAACCTGTACCACGTCCTACTTCCGTTTCATTACAGGCATAATATCCGCTACTTGTATATTTGTATTCTTCATTATCATAAATCCAAGCAAAAGTAGAACTACCCATAGGAATAACTTGTCCACTTCTATCCAAACGGAAAAGGAACAAGTCTTTACCAAGTACATTGGGTTTATTTTTTGTACCATTGATATCTATCAATATATTACCCAAATTTCCTTTAAAAGAGCCTTTCCTCCCTTGATTTGCAGCATCAACATTTTCTCTATTAAAATTTGCGACAGTAAAAAGAAGCTCTATATTATCAGCAAATATAAATTTTATAGGATATCTAGCTACCATAGCACTGGCAGAAGCTTTATCATAATATTGTGCTGTAGGATTCCACCAAGTACTCCTATCTGTTGTATCTATTGAACTGCCTTGAATATATGCACTGAGTTTTTCAATATATTCATTCGCATCAGTAGTTCCATCGCCGACATGGCTTATACGAAGTAAGTCATTTATTTCTTCATCGTGCATCATTTGTTCATTAGCATTTTCTAAGGTTGAAACTACTTTGGATAATGTCGGTCCTATTTTTGCAGTACCAGCATTTTGCACAAGAGCCGGAGCCGTTAATGCTGCAACAACGCCTATAATACCTAATGTGATTAAAACTTCCGCTAACGTAAATCCAGATTCTTTCATATTTTTGCTCTCCTATTTAAGTTTCTAATGTAACACAATAGGTATTGTGTTACATTGAGAGTGCATTTTGGGGCGGTCATTAAGTAATAGTGCTTGTTTTAAAGTTTTATAAATTAAAAAAATTTTCGAATAATTTAAAAGATATAACCAAAACGCTCAAATACAGATTAACACTAGAAAACAACCTGTATTTATAAATTCTTTTAACAATCACCCCACCCCAGCCCTCCCCGTCCAAGGAGGGCGTTTGCGCCATATTTAATGTTGAATTTCAAATTTAAGTTGCAAAACCCCTGTAAAATATGATATTATAACACAATGTAACACAATACCTATTGTGTTACATTGAGAGTTAAAATCTCACTATTTTTTGCTCGTTATACAAGAATCACAAGATGGGGTGGACATTTTAATCCAACCCATCAATAACTTTATTTAGATATTAAGTTTTCAGAAAAAATATTTCTTGAAGTTTTGCTACATGATGAACTGTAATACTTAATTTAATAGTTTTTATTCCAATATCAAAAAGCTAACCACTTGTATAAATTAGACCATTACTTGATTTATATATTTATCATCCTTTAGTTGTTTATATGATTAAAATTAAGCAAATTTACATTGACAGAGCGGTAAATAGTAACATATAATCAGTCTATGGAAAGATTTGATTTTTCTAATCCAACTGAAACACTAAAAACGCTGACTTCTGAAAATATAAACTACAGGGATTTGCAAGAAACGGCTGAGAAACTTATGTCGTCGCTTTCTGCTATGCATGTAAATCAAGACGGAAGAAGATATCAGTCAATAACACAATGCATACTTGATTGTTTGAAAAGAATCTACGGGTTTAAATCAGCCGAATGGATTTCTGAAAACAAGTTAACTTATGAACTTAAATTAGGAGAAAAACCTATAAGCTTTAAGCGGATTAATTCTAATCAAGAACTCTGCTTGTACAACATTGTAAATTTTGACCAGATAGATTTTTCAAAAGAAATTGAATATGCTGATGAATACGAAGTTATAAAACATGCAACACCGCAAATAAAACATGAAGAAGAAAATGATAACACCTTTTCTAATGTTTTAACTTTGCTGCAAAATGGTGAAAATGTATTTTTAACAGGTTTTGCTGGAACAGGAAAAAGTTACATTCTAAATAAATTAAAAGAAAAACTAAAGAAAAAACTTACAATTACAAGTACAACAGGTATTGCTGCTGTAAATGTAAAAGGGCAGACTCTTCATTCCTGGGCGGGAGTCGGACTTTGCAGAAATACGATATCTAACACAGTTGAAAAAATCAGAGGTCGTAAAACCCAGCTTAATCAGATTTTGAAATGTAAAATTCTTGCAGTTGATGAGATTTCAATGCTTAATATTGAGGCTTTTGAATACATAAATGAGGTTTTGAAAGCTTTAAGAGAGAATGACAAACCTTTTGGCGGAATACAGGTTCTTTTTATTGGTGATTTTTTTCAGCTTCCTCCTGTTGAAAATAATACAGAGAGTTCTCTGGCTGCAGAACGGCGATATTGTTTTGATTCTCCTCTATGGGAAGAATTTAATTTGAAAAATGTTATCTTAAAAAAGAATTATCGCCAAAATGAAGAAAATTTTATAACAGCGCTTGCGCATATGAGAGAAAATTGTCTTGACGCGGCTGATATTAAACTACTAAATGGAAGATGTACAGATCTTGACACTTATGAAACAGATATACTACACATATTCTCTACAAATGAAGAAGCTAACAGGTATAACAATATAAAATTTAATATGATAGAAGAACCTATCCGAATTTTTACTGCTGAAGACGGTGTATACAGAGGTACTAAACTTGTATCAGAAAACTTAACCGAAAGTGAAAATTATATTCTTGAAATCTTTTCAAAAAACTGCCGTGCAGAAAAAGATATTCCTCTCAAGCTCGGAGCAAAGGTCATGCTTCTTATAAATATGGATTTTAATAAAGGGCTGATAAACGGAGCATGCGGATTTATCCAGCAGTTTTATGAAAACAGTATAGAAATAAAATTTGATAATGGTGTGACAGCATCAATTCCGCGTCATAAATTTGAATATTATTATAATGACAGGGTTGTAGCAGAAAGAATGCAGTATCCGCTTAGACTGGCATACGGAATAACAATACACAAATCACAGGGAATGACTTTAGATAAGCTTGTTGTAGATTGTTCGAGAATTTTTGAAAGAGGACAGGCATATGTTGCCATGAGCCGCGTTAAGACTTTAGACGGATTGTTTATTAAAAACTTTGAGCCGCAAAAAGTGCTGGTAGATTCCAGAGTAGCAGATTTTTACGAAAAGCTGGAAGAAACAAAAAATGTTGAATTAGTCAGTAAACCATTAGAAGATACAGGGAAATTCACCGGAAACGCGGAAGAAACTGTTTTGGACTGTATAAAAGAATTCAGCGGTTTATACGGCAAAAGCGGATTTTGTAAAATTTTAACAGGCAGCAGGCAGATAAAAGCAAACGGCTATAATGATAATGTTGTCGGTTCAGAATATTTTGGGGCTTTAGAAGGATACAGCCAGAAGGCGGTTGGAGACATTATAGAAGAACTGGCAGCGGATAATAAAATTGAAATAAAAAAGATAAGCTTTGGACGTCCGGTTTTGTGTGCAAAAAACTAGACCGCGTTCTTTCAATGTTAATAATTTTTGTAATTTTGATTAGATAAAGAAAGTATTATCTGGAGCTTTTAATTATTCTTTGAATTACTATTTGTGATTGAACTTAATTACTTTTACCGGCTCTATAACCGCAATATGCAAATATGAACGGAAGCAATCTTTCAAAATGCAGTTTATCCGCACACGGGAATTTTGCAAGAACCAGAACACCCAATGCATCATCAATATTTATCAAGCAATCTTTCAATGTTAATTTTCTGTCCGGCTGTTTATCATGCGGATCGCATATTAGGTTAGAAACTGAAGCTGCACCATACATCCCGACAATCAAAGCTCCTGCTATAGATAAAATTTTCCCCGGAATATTATTAAAATTTTTGCTGGACTCACATAATTTCAAAACACCTGCAACAAGCCAAGTAGGTATTGATGCATTAAGAAATTGAAAAAGCCCTTCTTTTATTTTGTTTTCATTTGTTTTTTTGTTTTCCCCTATCATACCAGCACAAACACCGCCTGTTACGGATGCTCCGGAAAGCAGAATAATTTCTTTAAGTCCGTATTCCAGTTTCATTGGATTTTTTATCTTTTGTTTCTTCATCATAAAAATCATAGGAATAACAGTACCTGCAATAGCTCCGATACCAGCTTTCAGCTTATCTGTATTTGTGATTTTCCTTTCATAAGCACGATGTCTGTTTGCCACAAGCGGTGTTACGACATTCTGCTGGTTTTTAAAACGTCTGTCACCATACTCGGGGTAAGAATCTAATCGTTCAAGACTGGGATATCTGCTATTAATACTGTAATTCATACTTCCGTCCACCACTTGGATTATAACGTACTTATTCAGCTTTAGCAAGTGGTATAAATTGTAAAAATTTGTAAATTACTGTAATTTATTAAGCAATTTTCTAAAGACTTTCGTTTTAGAAAAGGTAAAAGGAGTGTGTACTATGGCTGCATCTGCAAAAGTATCAAAACAACTCGATAATAATTATGTTCAAATTGATATAACATCAAAAAATATGAAGCCCAAATATTATAAAGTGCCTGTCAAAAAAGCCGATTACTTTGTAAATGAATATAAAAAACAAAGTAAAAATATTTCCATAGTTACAAATACTGTTTTTGTCGGTTCAATCCTTGCGGGCGTTTTAGCGACAAGCTTTTTTACAAAAAAATTGGGAACACTTTCAAAATTCTTTCTTAATTCTGTCGGAGGTGTAATTGGTGCAGCAATTGGTACATATGGAACTACGAAATATACAGAAAACCAACAAAATAAACTTCTAAAAGATACTAATGCGCAGGAAATATACTACTTAGGTTAGAATAATATTTTATTGATATTTATTTTACCCTATTTACCCTATTTACCCCTATCCATTTACGCCCTGGGCACCGGATACAATTTCTACAAGCTCTTGAGTAATTGCTGCTTGACGTGCTTTGTTATAATCGATAGTTAAAGTATTAATCATTTCTTCCGCATTATTTGATGCTGCAGACATTGCTGTCATTCTGGAAGCAAGTTCACTTGCATTTGCTTCTAATAAAGCTTGGAAAATAGAATTTGAAATATACATAGGAACAAGCTGCTGTAAAACACTATGCGGTGACGGCTCAAATTCCATAACAGGATCTATTTCATGCGTTTCTGCTTTTTCTATTTTTACAGGAAGAATTTCCCAATCTTGAACACTGTATGACATCATATTATTAAAGCGTGTTGTTATAATATCAATTCTATCAATAATTCCGTTTACGAAATCTTCTGCAATATCTTCTGCAATAATATTAGCACCTGTAGCAGTCGGGTCGTTAGCTACGCTTATATAACCTTTCTTAAGTTCATAATCGCCAGCTTTATGTTTAAAAGCAGAAACTGCTTTCTGTCCTACAGGATAAATTACAGTCTTAATCCCTTTTTCTGAATTTTCCTTAACCCGCTTTAATGCAGCTTTAACAACATTAGCGTTATAAGCACCTGCCAAACCTTTATTAGATGTGATAACCAGCAGTCCCTCGGATTTAACTTCCCGTTCTTTTAAAAGTTCCGGATAATTGTCTAAACCTCTTTCGACTTTCAAGCCGGTCGCAGACTCATCTCCAACAGTTGCAAGCATTTTTCTAAATAAAACCATAAGCTCTTCAGCAAACGGACGTGCTGCTTTTACTGTACTTTCAGCCTTTTTTACTTTTGCTGCTGCAACCATCTTCATTGCTTTTGTAATCTTTTTTGTATTTTGAACACTTGAGATTCTGCTTTTTATATCTTTTGTATTTGGCATTTTAATTTTCCTTTACCATACGCGGTATAACCAGTGTTTATTTAAATTTTAAATCCATACCCTTTTTAATAAGTATTATCGCAAGTAATACTAATAATACGGTTTCCAGAATCGGACAAGGAACCATGAAAAACCATAAAGATTTTACAAGTACATAAATGAACAAGAAAGCTCCAATAAGTAAAAATGCAATTCTATTAAACATCCATGCACTTTCAGAATTATCTTTAAAATATGTTACGTATTCAACATCAGCAATATGCTTGCATGCTGGAGAGTCTTTACATACATAAAAACCTCTGTATTTTTCTGCACATTCCAAGCATAAAGCCTTGCCGCAGGATTTACATACTGCAAAAGCATCTCTGTCATGGTGATTGTAACATTTCATAGTTTATCTCCTTTTGCCGTTTAATTATCCGGTTTGATTTATTATAAAGTCTTTCCGTAAGCTTCAAGCTGGCTTCTTAAAGCATTCATATCTTCATCAGACAATTTAGCTCCTTCATTCAAAGCCTTGCTTAAATCCGGCATATTAGCTTCAAAGTATTCAAACCAGCCTGTCTTATAATCTGCAATCTTCTTATTATCGATTTCATCTAAGTAACCTTCGTTTACTGCAAACAGAATTGTTACCTGCTGTGCAACAGTAAGCGGTTTATATTGAGGCTGTTTCAAAACTTCCATCAACTTTTGACCTCTTAGAAGCTGCTTCTTAGTAGCAGGGTCTAAGTCTGACGCAAATTGAGCAAATGCTTCCAATTCTCTGTATTGTGCCAAATCAAGACGAAGCTTACCGGCAACTTGCTTAATACCCTTTGTCTGAGCCGCACCGCCTACACGTGAAACCGAAATACCCGCATTAATCGCCGGTCTTACACCAGAGTTAAACAGTGCTGATTCCAAGAATATCTGACCGTCCGTAATTGAGATTACGTTTGTCGGAATATATGCTGAAACGTCACCTGCTTGAGTTTCAATAATAGGAAGTGCTGTAATACTTCCGCCGCCAAGTTCGTCATTAAGCTTAACAGCTCTTTCAAGAAGTCTTGAGTGAAGATAGAATACATCACCCGGATATGCTTCACGTCCCGGCGGTCTTTTAAGAAGCAAACTCATTGCACGATAAGCTTGAGCATGCTTGGTCAAATCATCATATACTATAAGAACATGTTTTCCCTGTTCCATAAATTCTTCTGCAATCGCAACACCTGCAAACGGTGCGATATATTGCAAAGGCGCAGGCTCGTTTGCATTAGCTGCTACAATAATTGAGTAATCCATTGCACCGTGTTTTTCTAATGTCTTAGCTAACTGTGCTACAGTTGAAGCCTTTTGACCGATAGCAACATAAATACAGATTACATCTCCGCCCTTCTGGTTCAAGATAGTATCGATTGCAATAGCAGTCTTACCTGTTTGTCTGTCGCCGATAATCAATTCTCTCTGCCCTCTTCCTATTGGAGTTAAAGCGTCGATAGCTGTCAAACCTGTTTGAAGAGGCTGGTGAACAGAGCGTCTTGCAACAATACCCGGAGCTACTCTTTCAATCGGTCTTGTTTTATCGGTAATAATTTCGCCTTTACCATCAATCGGACGTCCTGTCGGATTTACAATTCTTCCGATTAAAGCATCACCTACTGGAACAGAAGCGATACGACCGGTTGTTTTTACTGTCATACCTTCTTTAATGTGGGTATATTCACCTAAGATTACAACACCTACGTTATCCTCTTCAAGGTTCAGAGTAATACCTAATGTACCTTTTCCATCCTCAAATTCTACAAGCTCGTTTGACATAACATTTCTAAGCCCGTAAATTCTAGCAATACCGTCACCTACTTCAAGAACGCTTCCGATATTTGAAACTTCCGCTCTTGCTTCGTAATTTCGGATATTCTCTTTTAATATTGAACTAATTTCATCCGGATTAATTACTGCCATTTTCCACCTCTATTTTATAATGTTTTTACTTAAATTCTCTAATCTGTGTCTGATACTGTTATCAACAATCGTTTCATTTATATTTAACACCAGACCACCTATTATATCACTATCTACACCCCAATTTACAATTACATCTTTTTGGAGTTTATCTGCAATTCTGTTTCTTATATCGTTTTTGCGCTCATCGTTTAGTTCAATTGCCGATGTTACATCTACTCTAACGATATTTTTCATTTCTTCCAGCTCTTTCCGGAATTCTTGAGCTATTTCTCCGATAATATTTAATCTCTTTTTTAAATTTAGAGAGAATAAAAAGTTATAAACAACCGGCATAACTCTATTCTGGAAGAGTTTGCATATTACAATCTGCTTTTCTTCGACAGAGACAGAAGGGTTATTAACTAAATCTGATAATTCTTTAGACCCTTCAATAGTTTGTGCAATATCATTAAGATTGCTTAAGATTTCTTCTTTTGAAATGCCGCCGTCTTCTTGAGCTAAATCCATAAGAGCCTTAGCCCATCTTCTTGCAACAAGTTCGGAATTATGATTTGAAGCAACTGCCATTATTATTTAATCCCCTTATCCCTCTATACCGTTAATAGCCTCAATACTTTCATCAATTAATTTCTGATGCAAACCATCGTTATCTCTTAGCTCGTTTATAATATGATTTCTTGCAACATCAATCGAAGCCTGTGATGCTCGTCTTAAAATATCATTCTTTAAAAGTGCCGATTTGTTTTCAACAACTTTTCTTGCGTTGTCTCTGATACCTTCTGCCATGTTGCCGGCATCTTGAAGTATCTTTTCACCAACTAATTTAGCATTATCTTCTGACTTCTTAATCAGACCTTCAATCTCTTCACCGAGATGAGAAACAGTTTCTTCAATCTGTTTTAAATGGTCTTCAGAGTCTGCCTTCTTAGTTTTAGAATCTTCGATATGGTCAATAACGCTCTGTTTTGCCTTTTCAAGCATATCGCCAAGTTTTGCCATTTTCCAGATAAGAATAAATACAGAAAGAAATATTATAAAGTTGAACAAATTTGTTCTGCCTATATATTCCCATATTAATCTTATGCTTTCCATAATTTACCTCTTACCCTGTTGCTTATTGATAAAGTATTCTGTTTACTTCATCATTATCAAAACCTTGAACTTCGCTTCTGTAGCCTAAAACTTTTTCGACAATATCGTTAGCTAAATCGGTCATTCTGCCTTTTAAGCCTTCTTTTGTATCGTTTGAAATATTATTAAGCTTCTGATATTCTTCTTCAAGTTCTGCATTAGTCTTATCCTGTGCCTGTTTCAGAATATCAGCTTTTTGAGCCTTAAAACCGTTTACGGAATCATTGTATTTTGAACGAGCCTCATTCTTAGCACCAACAAGCTTTTCTTCTCTTTGATGCTCCAAGCCGTCTGCTTTTTTATAATTCTCATCAGCACTATTGAAATTCTCATCAATAAACTTTTGTCTTTCTTTTACAATTTTCTCCATAGGAGAATAGAGTATTTTATTCATCAAGAAAACAAATACCAGAAAAGATATTATTGATGCTAAAAATGTTGCATTAAATTCCATAATTTATACTTCTTCTTACCAAATACCTACAAGTTTCAAAGCAATAACCAACGCATAAATTGCACAAGCTTCTGATAAAGCTGCACCAACCATGAAGAATACAAGAGCTTTACCGAAGATTTCAGGCTGTCTTGCAATTGATTCCAAGAAACCTTTAGTAGCGATACCGATACCAACACCGGCACCGATTGCACCAAAACCCATTGCAACACCTGCGCCTAATTGCGCTAAGTCTGAAATTGTTTTAACTTCTTCCATTTTTTAATCTCCTTCTCAATTAATATTAAAACTTATTGATTAATGTTCGCCTTCTTCTATTGCAGATGAAATATAAACCGTTGTAAGAAGCGCAAAAACGAGTGCCTGTACACACGCAACCAGAACTTCAAAGAACATCACAGGAAGCGGAAGCACATATGCGCAAATCCCTAACAGAGCGGTCATTAAGCATTCACCTGCCAGTATATTACCGAATAAACGTAAAGCCAGCGTGAGCGGTCTTGTTATCATATCCATAATTTCCAGTATCGCCATAAAGAATGACATCGGGCTGAAATCGTGCAGGAAGAACTTGAATTTCTTTTTCATAAACCCTGCGCCGACATAATAAACAAGAACAATAATCGCTAAAGCGGCAGTTAAGTTTATATCGTTTGTCGGAGAAGCCATTTCTCCTGTTTTTAATTCAATCATTCTGAGAGGTAACTGTCCCATCAAGTTTGCAGTAATAATAAATAAAAATAATGACGCAATAAGAGGAACATGCTTTCTGCCCTCTTTTGGCATCAAACTGTCCACAAGCCCCCAGAACGCACTCAGTATCCCTTCAAATGCAAGCTGCAGCTTTGTCGGGAAAATAGTAAGCTTTCTGGTTGCAATAAAAGATACAATGAGCAAAAACGCCATAGCCGCCCACATAGTAATAAGTGTATCCATATTAAAAGCCATTGTATGTCCGGCTATTACTTTATTTACAATCCAATGTCCTTCACTCATTGAATAACCTCTCTCTTTTCCAAGTCGATACTAGCACAAAAATTTGAGATGTGCAAGTAGGAGGGGAAAAATAAATTACAAAATAGCATATTTTATCAGTTTTTACATTTCAACCAATTTATGCTAATCTTTAAGATATGATGTGTGTTTATTCGTAAATATTTATAAAAAAGATGGGATAACCATAAGGAGAAATTTATGCAAATAAGTTCTGTACAAACTTTTAATAATACCTATTTTAAAAGTAATGATATAAAACAAAGAAGGTACTTAGAAAAAAGGGGGTATATTGATAAAAAAGTAGAAACTTTAGAGGATTTGTCTACAGCAGCCTTCTTTGGAGCGCTGCTTACCGGTGCAATGAATGTTGATTTATCAAAGAAATTAAAAACCATGGAAAAAGTAAGCATAGGACTTATGACATTGGCTTGTATACTCATTGGAACCAAATGGATCAAACAATACCAACTTTCTAAGGAATATGATAAAGAGAATGCATAGTGATTCAAAACATTTCTAACTTAATCTAATCTTATTTCCGCGTTATCAGTAGTTACAATTTCATTTTCAGTTTCGTAATATTCCTGCGAAAGCTGTGTATCGGTTATTTTTACATCAACAAGCTTTTTCAAGATTTCTATATAATCCAGACACTTCTTACCTTTTACTCCCTGTGTTTCCATTTGAATTTCGCCATTTGGAAGCAATCTTATTTTTAATTTTTTACCACTCATAACAAACCCTCAATCTATGTTTACCGTAAGAACAATAGTATTATCATCCGTAACTTCTTCGTTTTCTATTTGCATATTATTTTCTTTGAGTTTATCAATAATATTTAAATATGCTTCTTCTTGAACATTTAGTGCATATTCCGAATTTAAATCATTCAATTTTTCTTCTGCATTATCTGTTTCAAGACATGAGATTTTAAGAAAATACGGTTTATCTGCTTCTAATTTTTCAAATGTAAGAGTGTAATTATCAACCGCACCGCAGATTTTACCGAACTCATCTTCTGAAATACTTCTTACACCGTGTTCTTCCAGAGTTTTTATTAAAATATCTTTATCCATAAAAGCTGTTTCAAAGCTTTTTTCTATAAAATGCCTATCTGTAATAACAGTAACGTCCTCACAAGGCGCCTGAATGTTGTTTAAGCTCTTCAAATCAATATCCGTATCAAGTCCGCCGACTTCATCTCTGGATTGTATAGCTCCTACTACAACAGAACCTATAACCCAGGCGAGTGCATAAGGTAGTGCAAATACCGTACATGACATATAAAAATCTCCTATCTATATTAAAAATCTAAAGTTCTACCGCCTCTTGAAGCTGTAATGTTTTCTTCACTAACATCTTTTGTATATTGTTTCAAATTAGATGTTTTTGTTGCAGACACAGCTCTTACATTAGCCCATGCTCTCAAAGAAAGAATTTGTTCGCGCTGTGTTGTGGAAAGCGGCACAGTTGTTGCTATATTTTTTGCTAAATCTTCAAATTTTAACGGACGGTTCTCAAAAAACGCATCATATAAAGCAGAAATAACAACCTGCTCTATTTCAGAACCGATAAAGCCTTCTGTCATTTTAGCAAGTTCAGTACATATATTTTTTACGCCGGTAATTTCGCTTGCTACTTCTTTATTTTTAAGACGCTTTTCCAGATGAAGTTTGAAAATTTCCTTTCTTTCAGCAAGAGTCGGCAAATCAACAAAGAATATTTCATCAAAACGTCCTTTTCTTAACAGTTCCGGCGGCAAGGTACTAATATTATTAGCAGTTGCAATAACAAAAACCGGTGCTTCTTTTTCCTGCATCCAGGTCAAAAACTGCCCGAATATTCTTGAAGAAACTCCGCTGTCACCGTTAGAGCCAAGACCGCTTAAGCCTTTTTCTATTTCATCTATCCAGAGAATAGACGGAGCAACTGCCTCTGCTGTTTGTAATGCTTTACGCATGTTTTCTTCAGAACTTCCGACAAGACCGGAAAAAACTTTTCCAAAATCCAATTTCAAGAGCGGAAGCTGCCATATTGTACTCATAGCCTTTGCCGTTAAACTTTTTCCGCAGCCCGGAACTCCTGTTACAAGAACTCCCTTAGGAGCTGGCAGACAGTATTTTTTTGCCTGCTCTGACCATGAATTATTACGTTTCAAGAGCCAGTTTTTCAGATTATCAAGCCCGCCTATATCTTTTATTGAATATTCTGAATTTATAAATTCCAAAATTCCCGTCTTTTTGATTACTTGAACTTTTTCCTGCAAAATTACCGGTAAATCTTTTATATCAATTGTTCCGTCATTTACCATCGCTAAAGCAAATGCACTTTCTGCTTCCTGCAGAGTAAGACCCAATGCAGCTTTGCAGAGTTTATCTTTTTCATCTTCTGTCATATTAGTCTGAACAGACTTATTCTGATTCAGCATACTGTCAAATTTTGCACGAATTTCTTTCAAAGTCGGAAGCGGAAAATCAAAAATTGTAATCTCTTTTTGCAGCGCTTCCGGAATAATAAGCTCCGGAGCTACAAAAAAGACAGTTTTCCTTACAGCTCCAAGTTTTAAATCCGGTATAATATCTCGAATTTTTCTGATTGCTTCATTATTGGGAGTCCTATTTTTTTGACCGAAATTTACATGAAAATCATATATTATAAAAACTGAATCTTTGTCGTAACGTCTTATATACTCAAGCATTTTATTCGGACAGGACGTATCCGCAACCGACTTTTTCTGCGTGTCATTATAAAGCCCGTTTGTTTGAGTCCAGGTAAAAACTTCACGCTCAAATTTAACCTGTTTAACATCCGTTACTACAGATTTAATGTATTTAGTAACTCTGTCTTCTTCAAAAGTTGTTATATAAATAAGCGGAAACCTTGCTCTTATAAGATTAGATAATTTGTAAACCATATAAAACCCTCATTCTTTTAGTCATTTTACCATTATATAATCTTTTCCAAATCAATCTTTTGCAGTATCTCTCGGAAATTCCCCATACCATTCATAAAAACAACACCGTTTTTAGAGATATTAACCTCCACTTTGTTTTTATACTTTGTAAAAATTTCCTCATTATATCTATCAGTAAGAAAATGATACCGCTGGTTTGAAGAACCGCACCACGGGCGTGAATAATCTATTTTATCGATTTCAAACGGACCGTCAATTAAAAGATCGGTATTTTCTAAAAGCAGCCTGTTTTTCTCTTCCATCCTTAAATCCTCTAAATACCCGCCCGTAAAACATAAAACGCTTAAATCACTTTTCTTAATCTCTCTTGCAATAAGTCCGCATGCTTCAGCCTGCTCAAAAGGTTCGCCGCCTAAAAAAGTAATGCCTTCAATATCTTTTTGTTTAAAAATATCTGAAATTATATCTTGAACTTCTATAAGAACTCCTGCTTCATGTGACCACGTATGAACCGCCTGACAGCCTCTGCAATGTCTTGAACAGCCTTGAGTCCATATACAATAGCGCCTCCCCGGACCTTCAACTTTTGTGTTTTTAATTATATTAAAAATCCGGAGTCTCACAAATCAACCTCTCTATCTTCGTGCTTTATTTCCGTCATTGTTGTATTTACACCAGAAGAATTGTTTTTTTCTTCCAATGATGAGTTATTAATATCTGATTTTTTCTTTTCCGCCTTATTAATAGATGGAGAAGCTGAAATAAGAGAATCATTAACATATATAGAATAATATCTTTTATCTAATGACGACAGATTTGTATTCATATATTCATTCATATATTCATTTATATATTCTAATATGGATTTTGCATCTGTAGTCTTATTCAACTTGTTGTTGCGAATTAATATTTGGAATATCTTGAATACATCAACTTTAAAAAAAGGTGTGAAAACACGTATTAAATAATTAAATATTGGATATTTTGCTTCTATTTCAAATAACAATTTGCCGTTTTGATAACAAGTCAGCTTCTTCAACCATACTAATTTAATGCTGCAATTTTTATTTTTAAAACATAAACACCAATTTTCTATTATTAAATTTTTTTCCAAAAATAACTTAAATAATGAAACACAAAAAGTCATATCGATTAGCATAACAAAACATAAAACGATTAATGAACCGCCTAACACAAATACAAATATACCAATTATTGGAACAGTTAAAAGTAGTTCACTGGAAAACAAAAAATGTATTAAAAAAGCTCCTGTTATACCAAATATTAAGGCACACACTAATTCTAATAGATATGTCATAAATCAACACTTCTTTCTTGAGATCTTTCGATATTCAAAAAACCTTTCATTTTATTCGCACACACAAGAGAGTTCAATTGATTTTGGATATGCGGTTTTAGTTTCAAATATAAAAATAAATCATTTATATTCTTAAATCCTCCGATTTCCTCACGTTTTTTTATAATCTTCTTAGCCATAACAATACTTATTCCGGGGAGCTCTGTTAATTCAATTTCAGAAGCATTGTTTATATCTGTTTTTTTGCAGATTGGTTTTTCGGTGATATTTTCTTTTCTTTGTTTCCATGTTCTTGCACAGGGGGTTTCTATAACATCTTCTTTTATTATTGTCTGATAGAGCCTGCAATCGTCAACAAGTCCGTCATAAGTAGTATTATGGCTGAAGCTTAGACAAAACATATCCCATAGGTCCAGCATTGAATGGACTTTTGAACTGACAATCCTAAAAGTTCTGTATGAGAGCAAATCCTTGCCTTTTTCTTTTGCTATAATTGTCATTCCGTCCGTTCCAAGTTTAAGAGTACAAAATTTGTTTGAAAGCTTTAGATTCCGCCAGATATCTTTATAGGGAGAAAGATATATTTTTGCAGCATTCAAAGCTTCTCTACGCCTGTATTCTTGCCCGTTATCTTCTATTTTTTTGGCTGATAGTCGTGTAAATAAGATGTAACCTAGAAGTAAAACAACTGATGTTACTATTGCCGGAATAGGATAATTTATAAACATATATATGATGGCTATGCATACTAATGCTATTAATCTGCTAAAATAACGATATCGCATAATTCCTACTCCTTAGCAGATTGTAAATACTTTCCTGTAGTATAATCCGGCACCGGCAACAGATAAAATAATATTAGGCATAAATGCAGCAAGCGCAGGAGCAAGAGAACCTGCTTCACCAAAAGATATCGATAATGCCCTTATTAAATAATATGCAAAAATAATCAGAATACTAAATAAAAACCCTCTGTTATACCTTACTCTTGGCGGAGTTATTGCTAATGGAACCCCGATAAGTACAAGAACGATTGTCGTTAAAGGAAGTGCTATTTTATCAAACAGGCTTATTTTCAATACATGTTTATCCGGTATATCCGGATTTGCAAGATATTTGCATAATTGTATAAAATTATACTCATTTGCAAGATTTCTGTTCATTTCTTTCGACAAATCCATACCGAACTTAATTGTAGAATCTTCAAACAGAGTTGTATCCAGAGTTTTTCCGCTGTCAGTTACGGTATAAATAGCGCCTTTCTGGAATTTCCACCCTTCCGGAGCTGTCGCACCTTCCTTTGCCTGCAAAATTTGAATTGTACCGTCTTTTGAGGCATCCAGAACCGTTATATTATGAAGCTGTTTATCGGTGCAGTCACCTACATAGAAAAGGCGTTTCAACAACCCGTCTTCTTTTGTTTCTTTAAATGTAAAATTATGTTTTCCTTCCGGAATATTTTTTTTACTGAAAGCATATAATGCTAAATCAGTAGACTGCTTCGTCATAACTGGCACAACAGTTTCGTTTAAAACAAAACTAACACATGCCATCACAATAGAAAAAATAAATATGGGTTTAGCAATTCTATTTAAACCTATTCCGCAAGCTCTCATAACAGTTATTTCCGAACTCAAGCTCAAACCGTTAAGAGTCATAACAGTTGCAAGCAATACCCCCATAGGAATTGTCATTACAAAGACAGCCGGCAGGTGTAAAATTATTATCAAAAATGCTATTTTAAACGGAATTCCGTACATAGAAATCTGTTTTATTAATGTTATGAAAGTGTCTGATGCAAAAATAATTGATGTAAAAACAAGAACACCCATAATAAACATTTCAATAACCTGCTTAAGAATATATTTATCAAGCAGTTTCATTGTTTTAATTTGATATATTATATTTTTAATAAACTTTTTCATTAACCCGCATTCTATTATACCAGAAAATTGTTTTAAATTAATTTTCACTCTTCAAATATTTAACAAAATAAGAAGTTAAAGCAGGGATAATGCTTAGCATAATCAATACATTAATAATTCCGTATCTCTGAGCAATTGTACCAAGAACAGATAAGCATAATGCCACAATTCCCCAGCAGAAACCATTGATAAATCCTGCTACAATGCTTTTGTATTCCGGCAGAGTTCTCTGCGCCCAAACAACAACAATCGGCTGCGCCAGCATGGTTGTAAAACCTATAATAAAAAATATGATAAGTGATAAAATCGAATGTTTTTGATATGTTAGTCCGAATAATACCATCATCGGGAATGTTGCCCACATAGAAAAATAAATAACCGGCTTTGAGCCGAAAAGTTTTTCAACACGCGGACTCATAAAAGACCCTATGGCGCCGGCAAAAACGAATAAAAACAATGCACTTCCTATATAAAAAGGTGAGTAGTCCATAGACTTCCACAAAAATGGAAGTAATATACAGGAACTGTTTGTAATCAATGATTTCATCATTGCAATCAGCATCAAGTAATTCATCTGTCTGCAGTTTAATATTTCCTTAAATGATTTGAAGAATTCCTTATGCTTTGGCTTTTTTTCGATTTTAGAGAGCTTCGGCACACAGAAAAACATTGTAAGGGCAAGCGTTATACCGATTATAGAAGTATAAGAGAGCATTTCCAATCCGAGAACCTGTGTAATCAGAGCTGCCAGCAGAGGACCAAAAGCAAACCCTAATGAACCCATACTCATAAAAATGCCCATATTAACAGAACAGTTCTGTTTGGAGAAATAGTTTATAAATCCCATTGCCTGCGGATGAAAAAAGCTTCCGCCCAGACTGCCCAATATCATAAAAATCAATAATACCGGAATATTAGGTGCAGAAGGTGTCAGCGGAATAAATACCGAAGCCATTATAACGCCCCAGAAGATAAAAAACCTTTTAAGCATATTATCGGCAAAGAAACCAAAAACCGGCTGCATCATAGAAGAGCATATATGCGAAATACTTATTACAACCGTCGCTACAGCCATAGTAAAACCGAGCTTTGATGCGATAAACGGCATAATCGGATTAAGGAATCCGCCGTACACATCACAGATGAGATGCGCAAGACAAAGCCATACTACAGCATTTTTTGTATTCTGTATCCCTTTTTCCATAATGAATATTATAGTGCAACCCTGGTGTATTAATCAAATAAACTTCCCAAAATAAGAATTTAGAGTTATAATGAGGTCATGAGTTCGGAAGCTGAAGATAAAAATCTGAAGATGGTCGGGCTGGAACTCATGTTCCTTACCCCGGAGAAATACAGTCATGCTGACGGCATCACTGCTGTTGAGCTGGCTAAGCTTGTCGGACTGCCTCTTGAAGAAGTTAAAAAGAAACTGCAGATTTTGAAAGAAAAAAATGTTGTAAGAGTCAGAGGCATTAACCCCAAATACTGGTTGTTTGACGAATACAACTTTCAGCGTCTTGATGATGATGACGATTTATTCCATCTTTTATGCAACTTTGAAGACGTTGATTTTGACAGATATTTTACATACTAAGTTCTTTTTGCATAACTTCTATAAAATATTCTACCGACCTGTCGTGTTTTAATTCTGCACTTTTCGGGAAAAAGCACCCCGGAATCTGCCCCATCTCGCGGTGATGTCTTACGCATTCACAGCATATTCCTCTGTTTTTACAGGTCATCGCAGAACATGTACATTCTAAAATATTTTCTTCTTTTTTACATTCCATAATTAACACCTCCCCCCAGCCCTCTCCTATAAGGAGAGGGAACGCTTATCTCTTTGCAAACTCGCACCCGCAGTAATTTTGGCGGTATATTCCCAATTCTTTGGAAAGATTATTTGTCTTTAAAAATCCGTCTTTTTTCTTAAAATCTATTGCAATATACTCAAGCTCTCCTGCAAGACTTTTTCCGATTTCTGTTATTTTTTCAAAGTTTTTATGCGGACTTATAACAAGAGAGGTTGTAAACCTTTTAATTCCTAGGTCCCGCGCTTTTTCAACAGTTTTCATCAGCCTCTGCCTAATACAGACATCGCACCTACTGCCTCTTTCCGGTTCTGTTTCTAAGCCCTTTACCGCATTCAAATATTCTTCATGGTTATACTCTTCAGCAATCAATTCAACCCAATGATACATACAGACAATTTTTTGAGCTTCTAAACGCCTTTCATATTCTTCTTTTGTATCCAAATTCGGATTGCAGAAATACACAACAGGAGTATATCCCATATCGCGCAGAAGCTCTATGGGATATCCGGAACAAATTCCACAGCAGGCGTGGATTAAAATTTTATTGTCTGTATTATCTGTGTTTTGCACCATGTTTGATTAAAATTTCCTTTAGTTCGTAATACGGTTTTACGCCGACAACTTTTTCACCGTTAATAAACATTGTAGGAGTACTATCCAGTTGAAGAGCGTACGCCTTTGAAAGCTCGTCTTCGATTTCTTTAGCCGTTTTTTCTGAATTGAAATCTTGAATAAATTTTCCTTCATTAAATCCGAGCTGTTTAGCAAGCTTTAGCATATCATCCATTTTTACGGGTTGACTTTCATACAATAAAGAACTCATTTCCCAGTAATTTCCTTGATTTCTTGCGGAAATTGCGCCCTTTGCCATAAAGCAGGCATTCGGATGCATATTTACACTTATATAAGGATTGCATTCCTTATCAAACGGGAAGTTGTGGTGTACAACCTTGATATTTGAAAACTCTTTTGCAGCTTGATGAAGCATTATATTATTAATGTAACAGAGCGGGCATACATAGTCAGAATACAGCTCAATTACAACATCAGCCTTTTCCGCGCCCAAAGTATTTCCCTTTACTCTATACGGATTAAATTTTATATCGCGGTATTTTAAAATAGCTTTCTGTCTCTTTATATGCGGAACAAAATTATAAGTCATTCCGCTGTAGCAGAGAAATGAAACAGCAAGTATCAGCAAGACGATAAATGTTTTTGTATACTTTTTAGCACCGTCTATAAAGTCTATAAAAGCGGTTTTAAAATCATTTACAATAACTTTAAATTTACCGGAAGACGCAACAAGAGCTATAATTAAATCAATAACATATGTTATAACGCACAAAACACACAATTTATGAATTTTAAACAGACTCAAGCCCGCAAGCACCATAGAGCAGGCAAAAGCAATTGTTCCTAAAAAAGTTATATATGACATCGGATTTTTAAACACTTCAAGGAACTTAAGCAGTTTAAATTTCTTAAGCTTATCGACAATTGTTAAGAAAAATACTGTTATATAGAAAAACATTCCCCAGTAAGCCAGCGGAATACCCCAAAATTGTGATACAGAGGATTTTGCGGCGCCGTCACAGTCAATAAATTCATTTATTGAGCAGAAGCTTGAGAGGGCATATTTTTCGTAATTTGCAACATAATAAATACATGCAAGTTTAATTGTCAGAGCAAAACCGATTAGTATTAATATTTGAACGGCAATCTTTTTTTTGTCTATATTCATAATAAAAACTCCACTCCCGTCTAGTCTACATTACTAATTCTAGTATATAATAATCTTTTTTCAATAATAGAAATACCTAGGAGAACCAGCCGAAAGGTTCTAGCCGGACTAAACTATAAAAAAGTTCACTAAAATAATTGTTAAGATTCTTTACAAAATCATACATTCTCATGATTTTATTTAAAAAACATACTGTTAATATATAACTATACTCCTTAAAAAACGACGATACACATATCCCTAATCAACAGCTATGCACGAAAGTTCATAGCTTTTTCTTTTGCTGATATATTAAAAACAGCTTATAATTACGCCGATAACAGCAGATATTAAAATATAAAACAATGGGTCGCGCTTGGATTTCCAGCTAAAAATAAGAAGCATTGCTATTAATATTAAAGCCTTAATATCATTAATCTCCGGCTTCAAAAGCCCTATTGCGACAGAAGTAAGAAGTGCGCAGGATATAGGTTTCAGAGTCTGAATCAAAGATTTTACATAAAAATTATCGCTGAATTTTTTTAGGAGTTTTGAAACAATAATTACCAGAACCAATGAAGGAAGCATTTCCGAAAGTGTAGCCAGCGCAGAGCCTAAAATTCCGGCGCTTTTTAATCCTGCATAAGTCGCAACATTTATCCCGACAGGTCCCGGGGTAATAGATGCAACAGCTGTCATCTGCGTTAATTCATCGAGCGAATACCAGTTATAGACCTGTGATATATGGTATAAAAAAGGAATAGTAGCGTACCCTCCGCCAAAAGAGAACATTCCTATCTTAAAAAATTCCCAGAAAAGATGAAGGTAAATCATTTATTACCCTCCTTTTTTCCGGAAACAATACGCTTAAAACCGACACCCCCGACTGAAAACAATAATATTGTCTGTATCGGAGAAAGTTTAAATATCAATAGTGTGAGCAGAGTCAGCATAAAAATAGTATAAAAAAACGCATCCCTGTTTGATTTCTGCCACATTTCCCTAACTGTAAGAACGATCAATGCAATAACTGCAGCTCCTACACCCCACAATGCTCCCTGCACATAACTGTTTTCCGTTAAAGAGTCTATTACGGAGGCAAGAAGCACGATACTCCAGAAAGGAATAAATGTTACTCCTAGCATTGCAATAACGGCACCCCATTTCCCTCTGAGTTTATACCCTATAAACATTGACATATTGGCTGCAATAATTCCAGGTAAAGACTGAGCCAGTGCAAAATAATCAACGACATCGTCATGTGATACAAGGTTTCTTTTATCAACAAATTCGCTTGTCATAATGGGCAGAATTACATACCCGCCTCCAAGCAGAATAGCGCCTATTTTGGCAAAAATTAAGAAAAGTTTATAAAGCGGTATTTTATTCTGCTCCACTTAATTTTCTCCCTGCTTCTCTTACTAATCTTGCATCTTCCTGCGGAGTAAAACCCGTAGTTGTCAAGTAATTGCCCACTATTGCCGAATCCGCACAGTATTTAAAAGCTTTCATAATTGTTTTTTCTGACAATCTTGCTTTTTTACCACCGGCAAGCCTTATTGAAGCATTCGGACACGCTATTTTAAATATCGCAAGAGTCCTTAATACATTCTCTTCATCTATTTTGTTCCCATAGCTTTCAAAAGGCGTATTCTTTATCGGAGTTAGAATATTTACAGGAATGCTGTCCGGATTAATTTCTGCAAGCTCCACCGCCATTTCAACTCTCTGTTCTACAGTTTCTCCCATACCTATAATCACACCGCAACAGAGTTCCATACCGTATTTTTTAACAAGCCTTACTGTATTTATGCGGTCGTCATAAGTATGTGTTGTACAGATTTGAGGATGATAAGATCTGCAGGTATTAATATTATGATGAAATCTTACAAGCCCTGCTTCTGCAAGTTTTTTTGCCTGTTCTTCATTTAGAATCCCTATGCTTGCACAGCTTTTAATACCTTTGCTGTTTAAAGCCCTTATCATTTCAAGCATTGTATCGAAATCGCTCTCATCCGGAGTTTTCCCTGATGTAACTATTGCAACTCTATCCGCTCCGTTATTTATACTGTCCAGCCCTGCTTTTACTATAGTTTCAACATCCATTAGGGGATAAGTTTCTATATTGGTATTGTAATGCGAACTCTGCGCGCAATACTTGCAGTTTTGGGAGCATTTGCCGGAACGGGCATTGATGATTGAACAAAATTCAACCTCTTCTTTTAAATACTTTTTAGACTCATTCAATAAATCTTCTAAATCCGCATTATATAAATTTAATAACTCTTGCTTTGTTTTCATAATATTAATACCCGACACTCAATCCAGCACATAGATTTATCGACTGCCCCGTAACACCTTTTGCCTCATCGGAAATCAAATATTTTACCATGCCGGCGACTTCCTCCGGTGTAACAAAACGCTTCTGGGGAATACATTCAATAATCTCGTCTTTTGTAAAATCACCTTCCTCCGCAGAAGAGTTTCCCATCTCTGTATCAACCCATCCGGGATTAATTGTATTTACAGTAATTCCAAATTCGGCAAGTTCAAGCGCAAGAGCCTTGGAAGCGCCGATTAAACCGGCTTTTGAAGCTGAATACAAGCTTGCGCCCGCTTCTCCCATTACTCCGCTTATTGAACCTATATTAATTATCCGCCCCCATTTTTTTGATTTCATATAAGGAACCGCTTTTGAAATCAAATATAATGGTGCCTCAAGATTCACCTTGAGAATATGCTCTAGCTCAGGCTTAGTTATATTCTCGATAGGCGAATATATATACTCGCCGGCATTATTAATCAAAACATCAATTTGATTTTCTTGAATATATCTGCCCAGCCTCTCTGCTTCTAATGCCAAGTCGCAGACACAATAATTCCTATAATGCTTCAAAAGATCCTCTGACCTTGCAGAAACAAATATATTCCCGTCCAGTGTTTCAGCTATTGTTTTTCCAATTCCCCTGCTTGCGCCGGTTACAAGTATATTCATAATTTGATTATACTACAAAAAAATCATACAAAAAGGCACAGCCCATATCTAAGCTGTGCCGAAAATTGAATAATCAAACGCTTATCGCATAAACTGGGCTTGATAAGCTTGATAAGAAATCGGTGCATCCGGCTGTGACGGCTTGTTAGATAAGCCAAATGCATGCGACGCTTCAGTCTTTAAACCTGCAAAATATGTCATAGCCTGACCGTCAATAGCACTCTGGCTCAAAAGATTAATAGCATTATTAAATGCCGCATAATCTTTATCATAATCACCGGTTGCTTGAATACCGATTTGTGCGCATAGACTTGCCCACGGGATTACTTTCTGGTTATTTTGATTATCAATCTGTTCTTGAACCTGCTTTGAGTATTCTTCATACATAGCAGAATTCAACTTTTTCAAATCATCCGTTGAACCCGTAGGAGTTATGTCAAAATCATCGAAAGCACGTTCCAACGCACGCGAATTAACAGGTACCCTGCCCAGATATGAGTAGATGTTTGCGCTTGTGTAAGAATATACTCCGTTTACTGTGAAGTTTGACATGATACACACCTCATATATGATATATAATGTATATCGGCATTTTTTCTAAAAACTTTAGGTTTTTTGGAAAAACATTTACAAAACTTTACAAAAATGGACTACAAATCAGTTATATCTTGATTTTATTTTTAAACTTATATTAATACAATGTTAAGAATTGTAACAAACAAAAGAAGTTGTGAAATTTGAAAAATTTTATATACTTTATATATATGTAAGACAAATATAAGAGAGTAAATAATTTAAGATGCAGTCTGAATTATCATTCAGCAGGTCTTCTATAAGCCTGTGCTTGATAATCCGGATTGAAGGCGAGGTATAAAGATGGCATTACTGCAAAGTTACGACATCAATGCGATGGCGACTAATATTTCACGAGAATTTTACATAAAGGAGAATCCGGAGGTAGATAAATCATACGTACTGATGGATGAAATGCGATTATTTGCGATGGATATGAAATCGCGGGTCACATTTATATCGCGGACGAAGAATTAACCCCAATATAATACCAAACTTAATCTTACTTACTAATTTAATTCCCCAACTTACTTATCTACAAGCGCCTAATTCAAAAGATTAGGCTTTTTTTTTGCATTTATTTATGCTAGATTTGACTTGGAGGTACAAAAATGAGTATCTGTATATTTCCCGGGACTTTCAATCCGATACATACAGCTCATATAAAAATGGCGGAATTCGCTCTTAACCATTATGGTTTCAGCAAAGTTATTTTTATTCCGGCATACATACCGCCTCACAAAGAAATAAAAAAAGATTTGGCATTACACAGATTTAATATGGTTAAAATTGCAACTGCCAATAATCCCAGATTTACGGTTTCAGATATTGAATACAAGTCTGAAGGGAAATCTTATTCTTTAATAACCGTAAAAAAGATTATAGAAGAATATAATATCAAAGGGAAATTAAATTTTCTTATAGGAACGGATGCTTTTGAAAAAATTGACAGCTGGTACAAGGCTGATGAATTAAAAGAACTTGTGCATTTCATTGTATTTCCGCGCGGAAATATATTAAGCCACAAAGCAGGGTTTGATTATGAAATAGCTCCTATGGAATATATAGACATCTCTTCTACTGAACTTAGAAACCATCATAAAAAAGAAACTATTGAAGAAGTAAAGGAATATATCAGCAAAAATGACTTATACTTATGAACAAATTATGAGCTGGCTTAAGGCGAACTTGACGCCGGAGCGGTATGAACATTCTATAGGCACGGCAGAGTGCGCATCAGAACTTGCCGAAAAATTCGGTTGCGATAAGGATAAAGCATATTTTACCGGATTAATACACGACTGCGCAAAATGTCTTCCTAAAGACGAAACTATTGATATTATCAATAACCATGTAACTCTTGAAGAAGGCGAATTATGCAGTCCAAAAACACACCACGCTCCTGCCGGCGCTTACATTGCACAAAAAGTTTTCGGAATAAGTGATGAAGAAATTCTATCTGCAATAAGATGGCATACTATAGGCAAAGTTAATATGACAACTTTTGAAAAAATCATATTTCTTGCAGATAAAATAGAAACCCGCACCCGCCCGTGCGAAAGATGCGAGCCTGTAAGAGAAGCCTTAAATGACGCAGATGGGCTTAATAAAGCATTGTTAATCTGCTACAAAAATACTATAAAAAGCCTTGTAGACAGAGATTTAAGAATTTGCACGCTTACTGTTGATATATATAACAGCCTTTTACAATAATTTACTTATAGTACAAAAGATAGTATAATTAATATTATGAGGAAGAGGTTAGCAGGAATATTAATAAGTCTTATGCTCGCAAATACGGTACTTGCAGATGTACCGTTTCAAGGTCATGCAGAATTCGATGATGAGTATACAGAGCCGGATAAAGAGCTTTTTACAGGTAAAAAAGAAACTTTAGAGAAAAAAGATATAATAGAAATGACTGTTTCTCAAGTTCTCGACGGAACATTTTCCCTTGAGGGCGATGAATTTTTTGCCGAAGTAACAAGCGATGTTATCGGAGATAAAGGCGTCATTATCCCCAAAGGTACTGTTGCACACGGGACTATTACACAAACCAGCTCTGCAAGAAGATTGGGAAGAGACGGCTATTTAAACTTGAGCTTTGACTATCTTGTAACACCGGACGGAAGAGAAATCCCTATCGAAGGGAAAATGTCTACCAAATTACATCCGCTTAAAGCTGCAACCAAAATCGTGGCAACTGATATCGGGTATACTGCCGTCGGCGGAGTTGCCGGAGGTATATTTGCCCTACAGGCGCTCGGTTTAGAAGCGGCAATTGCTTCTCAAGGTTATACCGTTGCTGGAGGCGCAGCGCTCGGCGGGGCAGTAGGCTTAGGGATGTCATTATACAGAAAAGGGAAAAATGTCCTAATTGCACCCGGAGACGAAATAAAAGTTAAAATCCTTTCTGAAGTTGAACTCCCTGTATACAGAGAAGAAGCACTAAAACAAAAAGAATTAAACTTCCCGGGACTTGATATCAGAATTGTCAACATTCTGTATGAAAAAGATCCGTTCGGCGAAGTTAACACAATAACCCTGTCGCTGTCGATTTCTAATATGTCTAAAAAAGCATTCTCCGGCATGGATTTAGCGCTGGTAAACGACTATAATTCTGTCTTTAATCCGTCAATATTCGGCGACACAAAGCTCCTGTTTTCACAATTTAAACCAGGCGACAGATACGCCGGCAAAATATCTTTTGCCGTCAATAATGTTAAACAATCATACTGGCTTGTTGTAAATGACAGAGCAACTAACAAGCCTATTGCAAAAATATCCCTTGATAACGCTTACAAAAAAGTTTCTAAGGATGTAAAAAAACGTAACGAAAAGCTGAGAAAAGCAAAGAAAAATTATTATAAAGAAGAATCTCCTTTTGATTTAGAATAAAACTAGCAAAAAAAAATTTTATGCGTTTTTATAAAAATACAAGAAAGGAAATATAAATATGAATGCATTAAATTCACTCAATACACATGCCTCTAATATGATAAAAAGTATAGTAAAAGATTCTCCATCAAAAAAAACTTATATAAGAAACTTTTTTAGAGAAGCAAATAATAATCAGCAAGGTAATGCTTTAATTTCATATTATACAGAATATAACAAACTTAAAGCTAAAGACTCTTCTTTTACTACAGATATGTATAAAAGATTCCGGAGCTTGCCACAGTTGATTGAAGACGAAATCAACGGAATTCCGGCTCTTGAAAAAGAAGCTTTTGTCTTTTCTAATACATTAGAAAAACTTTACCCTAAATCTCTGGAAAAAAGGATTTCTCTTGCAAGTCAAGGTGCCGTTACTGCTGATAAAGTAGAACCAAAATCAAGATTTAAAAAATTTATGGTAGTAATAAATCAACTAATAAGAAATGCATAAAAAAAAGACCTCTTAAGAGGTCTTTTTTTTAATCAATATCATAATTTAGCATTGTTACAACCTTAACCCCGGCTTCCTCAATTTTTTGCCGCCCTTTCAACGGATCTAATTCTATTATAAATGCTGCAGCTACTGGAACAGCTCCGGTTCTTTTAACAAGATTACAAGCTGCGCAAGCAGTTCCGCCTGTTGCAAGCAAATCATCTATTACAAGCACTCTGTCACCTTCATTAAGGGAGTCTGCATGCATCTCTATCGTATCTGTTCCATACTCAAGAGAATACGTTTCTTTTATTGTATCTGCCGGAAGCTTGTTTGGCTTTCTTATCGGAATAAATCCCGCATTTAATTTGTAAGCTAACGCTGCACCAAAAATAAAACCTCTTGATTCAATACCTGCAACATAGTCAATGTTTTCATTCTTAAATTTATCAAACAAAAAGTCTATCATATACTGCATTGACTTAGCATCTTTTGTTGCAGTTGTAATATCCAGAAACATAATGCCTTTTTTGGGGAAATCCGGCACAATTCTGATATGGTCTTTTACATAGCTATTTATATTCGTCATCATTTAATTTTATACCTCTTGTAACTCTAATTCCCTTTGTGAAGTCTCTGAAGCCGTATCAAGTTCTTGACAAGCTTCAACAACCAGTCCGTGAGCAGTCTTGCCCCAGTTCATATCTTTCTTACAGAATAATATTTTACCACAAATAAATAATTCCATTGGAAACCATATTATAAAAAAGTATACGGAAGTTTCCAAAGCCTGTTTTAAAGCCTTCATTCTCGGCACAAAATCGTATCTTCTTAAACTGTATCTTATAGCTAAAACAAATCCTACACCGACCACTACCGATACGATTAATGATGACCACAGCACATTATGCAGGCTGTAAGGATCTATTTTGTCGGTAAACAGTTTTACAATTCGGAAAAATACTTCCATCATGAACCACAAAGGCATTATAAACTGGGTAATGTAAACTGCCATATCAAATCTTGCCCTTAATGACATTTTTTTTGATTTCATTGCTTCTGCAAAATATTCAAGATATCTCCTAATAGTACCTTCCAGCCATCTTCTTCGCTGTCTGAAAAGCGGGCGCAGGCAGACAATTCCTTCTTCATATACGCATGCCTCCTGACAAAACCGAACATCCCAGCCTTTTATATGAAGTCTTGTAGACATATCCAAATCATCCGTAATTGTGTAATTGTTCCACCCGCCAATGTCTTCAATTGCTTGACGCTTAATTAATTCGCCGTTGCCTCTTAGCTCAACAGCACCTTTTACGGCATCTCTACCAACCTGTAAATATGTATCAAGTGTATATTCATTATTCTGACATCTGGTCAAAAAATTAACATCCTTATTCCTTATAATCTTTCTTGCCTGCACAGCTCCAACATCAGCCGGTTCTAATTTTGGAATAAGAAGATTTAAAAAATCCGGCTCTACTGTTGCATCAGCATCAAAAACAAGAATAGCCTCACCTTTTGCTATTTTGAACGCATCGTTTAAAACTGCAGATTTTCCTGGGAAAGCGTCAAAATCTCTTATCAAGGCAATAACCCTGTCATGCTTCGCTTCTAAATCTTTAATAACATTAGCTGTATTATCCGTACTTCTGTCATCAATAATAATGAGTTCATAATTCGGATAATCCAGTTTTAAAATATTTTCAACCGTATATCTTATAACAGATTCTTCATTGTGTGCCGGTATCATTATGGAAACAAACGGTTTATAGTTTTCATTAACAATAGGAGGGTGTTTTTTGAGTTTACGTTTCTGGTACTTTGTTGCCGCAATTGAATAAAGCCCGTAAACAACCATACACACACATAAAATAACAAAACCTACAACAGTGTTTACATAATTTTGAAAGATATATAAAAATACCCCCAAACACGCTAAAATTGTGAATAAAAGAATTCTTTCTCGCATAATCTCCCAACACATTTACAATTGGTATTATACCAAAAAGTTTAAGCTATGTTGCAATTTTTATCAAAAAATAAGTTCAATGTTACAAAACTTAACAAAATTAACGAAAAAAGGCAAATTTTGAAAACTTAAATACTTTATATATACATAAGAGATATTTAAGGAGAGCAGCTAGATGTTATTTACAACTGAAACAATCAAAAATAAAGAAATTGAAGCAATCAATAACTTCTTTAATGAATTTGATGCTGTAGAAACAGTTGCTCCGGAAGAAGCTGAAAAAGAAACTGCTGTTTCAAAATATATCACATCTCTTGTAACATCCTGCTACCAAAAATCTGTTGAAGATATCGCTAACACCAGAGTCGGCAACAAAATTACTAGAAAAAGAAATCTGCAACAGGTTATGCGCGAATCTTTCTTCTACGGTGCTAACAGATTCGGCAACAACTTCATCGCCTAGGTGCTACGCACGTAGACATTTGGTCGGCAGACATTAGTAAAACTACTAAAGAGAATTCAAACGACAAGTCTGCCTCAAAGTGAAAACTACATATCTGACTATAACCTCGGAGCTACGCACGTAGGTATTTGGTCGGCAGACATTAGTATAACTACTAAAGTTAATTAATAACACACTCTCTTATATAATCTTACATCTTACTAAAGTTTCAGCCCCGATTTAGGGGCTTTTTTTTTATCTTATTTCTTAAATAAAAACACATCTGTCTTGTACAAAAACAATGCTTACAGCTTTGCCCTAACTTTAACATATTTCTTTTTGGGAATGCTATAGGCATAAATCCGAACCCCATTCTTACTGACTAAAATCTTAATTGAATTATCGATATCAGTTCTTAAAATATATGTTTTCTTCAATGTATCCAGCGTATATTCAGAAGGATGTCCGAACTTGTTCTCACCGACAGAGATTAAAGAGAATTGAGGATTTAAAGATTTTATCATTTGTCTGTCTACAGATTTTGATGCTCCATGGTGTCCGACCTTAAGTATAGTTATGTCTTGCGGAATATTCATTCTGACATCATTGTACGCACTCACTCCTGCATCACCCATAAATAACATTTTAAAATCACAGTATTCCACAAGTGTCATAATAGATGTTTCATTATCTCCATATTTAGGATTAAAGCTTGAAACAAAATTTCTTACTTTAAACCCGTTGTCATCATATACAAGCTGGTTGTTGTTTGCTAAAATTAAATTTACATTATTTTCTTTTGCTGTTTTATATATTTCTTTTGCGGCACTAGAATTATGAGTTAGAGAATTTACATATAAATTCTTGACCTTAACACTTTCCATCAAATCCACTGCGCCGCCGCAATGGTCATTATCAAAATGACTCACTATAATAGTATCAATATTTTTAATCCCGTTATCAAGAAGATATCTAAGAATTAAAAATTCAGCCTGCGACTTTCCTCCATTATATCCGCTTTTTGCCGTATCTATCATAAAATATTTATTTTCCGGAGTTTTGATTAAAAACGCATCAGCATTACCGACATCAAAAGCTGTGATTTCCAGATTAGAATTCTTGATAGGGATTAATGAAATTAGCAAAATCAGTATTAATACAGATAACGCCAGTAAGAATGGCTTTAAATACTTTTCTCTAAGATTTTTATTAAATAATGCTGTTATAATAAGCAGGACACCGTAGTAAGCAAAAATTTGAAACACCGAAGGATGAGTTGTTTGTGCCGAAGCATATGGAAGATTTCCCCAGAAATTTGAAATATTTACCAGAATATTAATAAGCGGATTTAATACAATATCAAACAGCTTGCATATTTGTTCTGCCGGCGCAAGAAGAGAGCTGACAAAACCGCCAAAACTTATGATTGAAAGTATCGGCACACTCATAATATTCGCAAAAATCGAATATAAACTTATATTATTAAAATAGAATATCTGAATTGGCATCACCCAGAGCTGCGCAATAATGGGAATGCTTATTGTACCTATTATCCAGTTTACAATTTTATTTTTATTTTTGACAAGAAACGGCGTCATTATAAGCAGTCCGAAAGTTGTTATAAATGAAAGCTGAAAACCAACATTATTAAGGTACATCGGATTGTATAAAAGCATTAAAAAAGCTACGAATGCTAATAGTGCTATACTGTTAGCATCTCTGTCAATCAGTTTGCCAAGAAGAACAAAGATAAGCATGCAGGCAGCTCTTATTACAGAAGCTCCCAGTCCAGTCATTAACGAATAGAGTAAAACCATCCACATACAGAAAATAATATTAACCTTATAATTAATTTTAAACAAAGACAGGAAGAAAAAGAAAAATGAGAAAATAAAGGCTACATTCATACCGGAAGCTGCTAAAATATGCAGTAAACCGGAATTAATGAAAGATTGTTTGATATTATCTGGAGGTGCTATTGCGTCATCGCCAAATACAATACCGCCTAGTATTTCTAAATTTGGTGTATTCAATGTTTGCGAGTGAATATCAATAATCTTTTCTCTGTAATCATTTACCATCTGCAAGAATTTTTGAGAAACCGGCAGAGTTTTATTTAATCGAATCGGTACACTGTCTTTTGCACCGTAGAAAACGGCATAAACACTAAAATTCCGCAGATAATTTCCATAATCAAACTGGGAAGGATTGCCGACTTTAAACGGAGGGGTCAAACGTCCTTTCATTTTATAATAATCATATATTCTCAACTTTTCATTAGTATTCAAGGTCACGAGAGTCTTTTCATTCTCAAATTCACGCACCATATTGTCAGATTCTATTTTGTTAACCTTAAAGAAAAATCTCTGTTTATTATCTCCTTTGGCTTGCGGAATAGAAACAATCTGTCCGGTAATTTCGCAATTTACAGGTGCCAGACTTACAAGTTCATCAACTGTTTTTAATCTGAAAGAAGTATTAATAACGCCTATGTAAAAAATAAAAGCCCAGATTAAAATATATTTAGGTTTAACATACTCCGTAATAACAAGAATTATGAATAACAAAGTTATGCTGCCCGCAACAGAAAGAAGGTGTCCGCTTAGCACTGCATACAAAGCAAGAATATAAACACCGGCTGTAACAAGCATCAGTATATTTTTATTCAAGCAGATATTTTTACATAAATCTCTAAACATACTTAATTATTTTATTATAACTGCTTTTATACAAACGAAGACTGTAAAAGAGTATATTGAATCCAGTAAACAAACAGTACTTGTTATATAGATAACGGTGCCATTATTCTAATTCAGAACGTTCAATTTCTTGTTTAGTTGTAAACTTAACAATATCACCTTCTTCGATATCATTAAATTTAACGAAAGAAAGTCCGCATTCAAAACCTTGTGCAACTTCTTTTACGTCATCTTTAAACCGTTTCAGCTGATCAACAGCACCCTTAAATATTTCCTTACCGTTTCTATAGATGGTCGCAGTGTCATTTCTGTTAATTTTACCCTCTGTAACATAACAGCCTGCAATCTTTTGGACTTTTCCGATGGTAAATATCTGTCTAATTTCAGCCTGTCCTGTTGCAACCTCTTTGACTTCCGGAGAAAGCAGAGATATCATTGTTTTTTCAATATCTTCAAGTATTTGATATATGATATCATATTTTTTAATTGTAACACCTTCTCTTTCAGCAGCTGTTAGTGCATTAGCGTCTTCTTTAACCGTAAATCCAAGTATCAAAGCATTTGATGCAGATGCCAGCATAACATCGGCTTCTGAGATATCACCCACACCTACGTGAATTATCTTAGTAACAATTTCTTTTGACTCAAGCTGGGCAATAGCCTGTGAAACCGCTTCCGCAGCACCATGCGTATTAGCCTTGATAATTAAGTTCAATTGTGGAATATCACCCTCAGCATCTCCGGATTCTCTTCTCATATGAGCAGGAAGCATTGCATCCAAACGTTTGTTACGTTCTTTTTCTTTACGTTTATCAACAATTGCTTTCATTTCTTTTTCATTCTTTACTACTTCAAAGTAATCACCTGCATTAGGAACCTCTGTCAAACCAAGAACTTCTACAGGTGTAGACGGTTCTGCCTTTTGAATTCTTTCTCCTGAATCAGAAAGCAAGGCTCTTACTCTTCCGCAGGCAGTTCCGACAACTATGCAGTTTCCGGTTCTGAGTGTTCCGTTTTGAACCAGTAATGTAGCTACAGGACCTTTACCTTTATCCAGATTTGCTTCTATTACTACACCGGAAGCTTCAGCTTTCGGGTTAGCTTTTAAATCTTGAATTTCTGCTACAAGCAGGATATATTCTAATAATTCATCAATCCCTGTCCCCTGTAAAGCAGACACGTTTACTGTAATTGTATCTCCACCCCAGGCTTCCGGCACAAGTCCGTGTTCCGTAAGCTGCTGCAAGATTCTATCCGGATCAGCACCAGGTTTATCAATCTTGTTTACTGCAACAATAATTGGCACTTCCGCTGCTTTTGCGTGGTTAATTGCTTCTATTGTTTGAGGCATAATTCCGTCATCTGCCGCAACAACGAGAATTGCAATATCAGTTGCTTTTGCACCTCTGGCACGCATTTCTGTAAAAGCTTCGTGACCGGGAGTATCAACAAACACGATTTTTTTATCGTGATTGTTATCAAGATAAACCGTATAAGCACCGATAGATTGTGTAATTCCGCCGACTTCTGTTGCAACAATTTTATGTTTGGATGCTCTTATGCTATCCAGTAATGTTGTTTTACCGTGGTCAACGTGTCCCATAATACTAACAACAGGAGCTCTTTTCTTAAGAAGTTTTTTATCTACATCTGTTAGAGCTTTTTGCTTCTGTTCTTTTTCAAGTTCTTCTTCAATATAAGCGTCTAAATCTTCTTCAAGAACTTCTAAATTATATTCAGCGCAAACTTTCTTTATGGTTTCTACATCTATTAACTGGTTTACGGTTGCCATAATACCTTGAAACATTAAAAATTTTACTATTTCTGCAGGTGTTTTATGAATTTTGTCTGCAAGTTCACTTATTGTCATTGCAGAATTGACAACGATTTGTTTAACTTCTTCAACTGCTTCTTCTTTATGAACTTTTTTCTTATGTTTTTGTGCTGCAGCTTTTTCCAGAGAAATCATCTCTTGATCTTCTTTTTTAGAGTTAAAGTCCTTATCTTTTTTTCTGGAATCACTCTTTCTTTTAGAAGTGCTGCCTTTTCCTTCATATATTTCCTGTGGAATAATTCTGCGCTCAACAAGTTTCTTTTCCTGCGGCTGTTTATTAATATTAGTTTTCTTTTCTTTTTCAGCAGGTTTTTCTACTTTTGGCGGAGCTTTTCTTACAATTTCTATTCTTGACTGGTTTTTAGGATACTCTATTTTTGTTCTTTCTATTCTTACCGGAGTTTTTTCCGCTTTTTTTATTTCGACTGCCGGCTTAACCTTCTCAACTTTTATAACTTTTGAACTTTTTTCCTCTTTGGATTCTTCTGCTGCTTGTTTTTCATCTGCTGCAGCTTTTGCTTTTTTCACAACAAAAGCCTTTGGTTTTGCATTGTTTTTCTTTGGCAGAACTCCCAAATATTCTTTTAATTTTCGTATTTGTACCGGTGTTACAGTATTGGAGTGAGATTTTACAATAATTGATATTTCCGCAAATTTCTCTATAACCTCCTTGCTGGTCAAACCAAGTTCTTTTGCTAATTCACTAACTCTAATACTGTCCATCTAAAATTCCTTTCAAGTCCCTTGACGTTTTGAGCGCCCTGTTTATTTTTGATTTTTTTAATGCCTTTTCAATACAACTTTGATTATAACAAAGATATGCGGATCTGCCAAATGTTACAGAATTAGGATTAATTATAATTTCTCCGTTTTTATGGTCTTTTGTAATTTTTATCATTTCACTGCGGTCTTTCAGCATTCCGCATCCGACGCATTTCCTTTGCCTATTCATAAACTTTTTATACCATAAACATTATTTATATAAAAGTTTTATGCACTCCATAGAATGCATAACTGTCCGGTAAAAATTTAGCTTCCAAAATCAAAATGCAACAAATAAATAGTATTTCTATGAATAACCTAATGCTACAGACAATACTTGCGGTATCTAATCAATACTAAAAAATTTGAATATCACAAAAGATTTACGCGCACACCTTCCCTGGATGGGGAGCGGATTTGCGGACGGACGACACGAACGTTAGTGAGTTAGTCCGGATAGCGAACAGACGAAGCCGGCAAGACCGTTTAGGTCTGAAGGCGAAGTCTGTGAGCGTGGAGCAAATACAAGATAAGGCTGGGATGGGGTGATAAGAACGACAAGGCAATGGTTCTTATAATAAATCCAATCAACGCATGCTGATATAAAATTAATCTTTCTATAACATAAACATTTGAAGTCAGTCAGTAGGGTGCAATTCATTGCACCATTATTGGATTTAAAAATTGTCCGCGTGTATATGTTTATGAAAAATATTGGTGCAAAAATTTGCACCCTACTCTACTAAAAAATTTGAATATCACAAAAGATTTACGCGCACTCCTTCCCTGGATGGGGAGCGGATTTGCGGACGGACGACACGAACGTTAGTGAGTTAGTCCGGATAGCGAACAGACGAAGCCGGCAAGACCGTTTAGGCCTGAAGGCGAAGTCTGTGAGCGTGGAGCAAATACAAGACAAGGCTGGGATGGGGTGATAAGAACGATAACGCGATTGTTCTTTTAATATATCCAATCAACGCATGCTGATATAAAATTAATCTTTCTATAACATAAAGAGTCAGTAGGGTGCAATTCATTGCACCGTTATTGGATTTAAAAATTACCCGCGGATATTTATTTATGAAAAATATTGGTGCAAAAATTTGCACCCTACACTACTAATGCTAAAATATAATATTGAATATTATCATTTTACATTTGTGTTTCTGCCAATTTTTCAAGTTTTAATTTTTGGTCATATTCAGTCAGTAAGTCTATAAGTTCATCCAAGTCGCCGTCAATAACCGTCCAGACATTAAGATTCTGACCTATTCTATGATCCGTAAGTCTTCCCTGCGGGAAATTGTATGTTCTAATACGTTCGCTTCTGTCACCTGTTCCCACTTGAGAACGTCTTAAGTCCGTAATTTCTTTCATTTGTTTCTGAACTTCCATATCATAAAGCTTTGCTTTCAAAATTTGTAAAGCACGCTCTTTATTCTGAAGCTGAGAACGTTCTTCTGTACAGAAAATCATAATTCCGGTTGGTTTATGGAATACTCTGGCTGCTGTTTCAACTTTGTTAACATTTTGCCCGCCGGCACCGCCTGAACGTGCAGTTGTTATTTCTACATCGTTCATGTTTAATTCCACTTCAACATCATCAACTTCAGGCATTACAGCAACTGTAGCGGTTGAAGTATGAACTCTGCCTTGAGATTCTGTTGCAGGGACTCTTTGAACACGGTGTACTCCAGATTCATACTTTAATCTTGAATATATGCTGTCACCTTTCATTGAGATAATTACTTCGCTTACTCCGCCGGCTTCACAGTCAGTTTTACTTAAGATTTGAGTCTGCCAGCCTTTTTTATCAGCATAACGCATATACATACGCATCAAATCGCCGGCAAAAATGTTTGCTTCATCCCCGCCAGCTCCGCCTCTGATTTCAAGCATAATATCTTTATCATCCATCGGGTCGCGCGGAAGAAGAAGAATCTTCATACGTTCTTCATATTCAGCAATTTTCTTCTCATTTTCTTCCATATCGGTTTTCAAAAACTGACGCATTTCTTCGTCTTTTTCTTCGTGAATCATTTGTTTAGCATCTTCAATTGCATCATTTGCTTTTTTCCAGGCATAGTATAATTCTACGGTTTCTTCCATAGATTTTCTCTGCTTGGACAAATCCCTAAATTTATTATAATCTGCAATAACATTTGGATCAGAGAGAGTTTCGCCTAACTCAACATATTTCTTCTCTATCTGAATTATTTTATCTAGCATATCTTTCATAAACTTTTACCTCTTTTAAATTTAGTATAACAAAAACAGGGTGAAATGTATAAAATATAGAATGCCTTTTTACCATTTTACACAATTTAACCTGTTAATTTCTTAACAAATGCATCAAACTTGATTATTTTATGGATATGTATTAGAATACCAATTAAAATAAAATTAATTGAGGATATTGTTGATATGAAAAAAGCTTTAATGATAGCATCGGTGCTGATAATTGCCGTTATTTCGACCGCATGTATAAATAATATTGCAGTACAGGAATTAAATAATAAAGCTGCTGAATTTATGGAAAAAGGCGATTATGAATCTGCTATGAACAGACTGCAGGCAAGTCTGGATTTAGATTCAACAATGTATGAAACATATTATAATCTGGGTGTTGCAGCGATAAATGCAAAAAAATACGAAAAGGCTATTGAAGCCCTAAACGGCGGGATAAAAATTAAGCCGGATTTTGCAGACTTTTATTATTCACTAGGTATAGCCCAATCTGAATATGCAGACGAGATAATATCTGAAGCTGAAACTACAGCAAAAGAAACCCCATCTGCAGAACAAAATATAAATGAAGTTAACACAGTTATGGAATCTGACAAGCGAACCGAGTTCGTCGAAACCAAAAATAAAGCTGTTGAATATAAAAAAGTTTCGGTAGAAAATTTGAGAAAATATCTCGAAATGCAGCCGGATACTAAAGACAGAGAAACAATAGAAGCTCTGATAGAAGAGTCCGAAGCTTTCATTAACGGCGATGACGTTCAAGCACCTAAGGAATAAATGTTTACATCACCTTCACAGATTATATGCACCGTTTTGGGTGTTAACATATATTATTACGGCGTTATTATGGCAATTGCCATAACGATAGGAACACTTGTTTCAGATTATACAGGGACAAAGTATTTTAATCTGGCAAAAGAAACTATAATTGATATGGCGCCTTATTTTATAATTTTTGGTATTTTAGGTGCCAGATTATATTATTGTATTTTAAATTATGATTTTTACTTAAGATTTCCGACTGAAATTATGGCAATAAGACATGGCGGGATTTCCATTCACGGAGCAATGCTCGGCGGTTTATTCGGTATCTGGCTTTTTGCTATAAGACACAAACAAAGTCTAATCAAGCTTTGTGACACATCTGTTATAGGTCTTCCGATTGCACAAGCAATCGGAAGATGGGGAAACTTCTTCAATTCAGAGGCGTTTGGCGGACCTACAGACCTGCCCTGGAAATTATATATTGCTCCGCAATACAGACCAATTCCATATCAAGATTATGAATATTTCCATCCTGCCTTTCTTTATGAAAGTATTCTGGATATAGTTATATTTCTAATATTACTCTATCTGGTTCATTCAAAAATAGTAAAAAAAGACGGAAATTTAACACTAATTTATTTAATACTTTATTCTACAGCAAGAATTATGGTTGAAAGCTTGAGGCTGGATTGTGTAAAATATGTTTTTGGGCTTCCTGTTGCAATATTCGTATCCATTGGTATAATAATTTTATCAATAATATTATTAATAGTTAATCAAAGAAAGGGCTGATTATGAAAAAACTTATCACATTATCAATAGTTTGTATGATAGCTGCTGCAACCTCCGTATTTGCGGCTCCGCAGCCGCAAAAAATAGCTGTTGTCGACATTCAAAAAGTTGTCGCAGCATCTTCCCAGGTTAAAGCTTTAAAATCCTCACAGGAAGCAAAAAATAAAGAATTAACAGCTTTTATAAAAAAAGCTCAAGCTGATGTCAATAAACAAACCGACGCTAACAAGAAAAAATCTTTAGCCGCACAATATGAAAAACAGCTTGCATCAAAAAGAGAAGCTTATGCTAAAGAATACGCAAGCAAGCTAAAAGCTGCAGATTCAAATATAACAGCACAAATTGGCAAAAAAGCAACCGAAATGGGATATACCATGGTATTGCCAAAATCTGCTGTAATATACGGCGGCGATGATATCACAGCTACAATTTTGCAGGTTATAAAATAGAAAATGAAAGCAATATTATTCTATGGACCCGGAGATATAAGGTATGAAGATACCTTGATTAAGCCGCTTTCAAAAGGAGAAATTCTCGTAAAAATAGAAGCGGCATTAACCTGCGGAACCGATGTAAAAACTTTTAGACGCGGACATCCTGTTTTAATAAAAAACATTCCGTCCGGTTTTGGTCATGAATTTTCCGGAATTGTTGCAAAAATCGGAGATGAAGTTAAGAATGTAAAAGTCGGTGACAGAGTTGTTTGCGCAAACTCTGCCCCTTGCGGCGAATGTTTTTATTGTAAACGCGGCGAATATAATTTATGTGAAAATCTGAATTTGCTAAATGGAGCTTATGCAGAATATATTGTTGTGCCGGAAAGAATTGTACAAAAAAATACTCTTATTCTACCGCCAAGCCTGCCATTTGAAAAAGCAGCATTTTCAGAACCTCTTGCAAATGTTGTTCACGGCGTAGAGCGTACAGATATTAAACCGGGACAAACTGTCGGAGTTATCGGAATCGGACCTATAGGACTAATGTTTGCAAGATTATGCAAATTGAAAGGTGCTAGAGTAATTGTCGCAGGAAGAAACCCGATAAAACTCAAACTGGCTGATGAATTTGCACAGGCAGACGAAATTGTAGATTTAAAAAAATACACAAACCCTCAAAAAATATTCAAAGATTTTTCAGATGAAAAAAAAGGGCTTGATGTTGCAATCGAATGTGTTGGAATGCCGGAAATATGGGAACTGGTATTCTCCTGTGTACGTCCGGGCGGAACAGTTCACTTTTTCGGCGGATGCAAATCCGGTTCTAAAGTTAGCTTTGATACTACAAAAATGCATTATGGTGATATCCGCTTAATGAGTGTTTTCCATCATACCCCAAAATATTTTAGACAGGCTCTCGATTTAATTGCATCCGGAGATATCGCTGTAGAAAAACTTATAACAGATACTCTTCCGCTTGATAAAGTAGAATATGCAATGCAAAGACATATCGAGGGAACTGCAATAAAATTTCTTATAAAACCTTAAAAGACTCCCCACTTGCTATTAGATATTATTTTATGTATTATTGTAAAGCATACAGACAGTAATAAAGGGGATATTTATGAGCGGACACTCAAAATGGTCAACAATTAAACATAAAAAAGCTAAAACAGATTCTTTAAGAGCAGCAGAATTTCAGAAATTTTCAAGAGAAATTATTGTTGCCTCTAAATTAGGAGGTCCGGACCCATCCGGAAATTTCAGATTAAGAACAGCGATTGAAAAAGCAAAAGCAGCAGGGCTGCCGAATGACAATATAAAAAGAGCTATTGAAAAAGGTGCCGGAGCCGGCAATAATGAAAATTACGAAGAAATGTTATATGAAGGATATGCAGCAGGCGGAGTAGCTGTTGTTGTAGAAGCTATGACCGATAACAAAAATAGAACAGCAGGAGATATAAGAAGCTATTTCACAAAATTTAACGGGAATCTTGGCGAAACAGGATGCGTCGGCTGGATGTTTGATAGAAAAGGATGCATTACTTTCAATAAAGAAGATATTGATTTTGAAAAACTTTTTGAAACGGCTATTAATCTTGATGCAGAAGATATCATTGAAGAAGATGATGAATACAAAGTTTACACAACAATTCCTAATCTTCAACCGGTAGCAGAAGGATTAGAAAAAGAAGGATTTAAATCTGTTTCAGCAGAATTTACAAGAGTCCCGCAAAATACAATAGAAGTAACCGATGAAAAAACTGCCATAAATATAATGCGTTTACTCGGAAAACTTGAAGAAAACGATGATGTTCAAAATGTATATGCAAATTTTGACATAGATGATAGTTTAATGGAAAAAATTGAAAACCAGATATAAGGAGGAGTTTTTATTATGATGAACATGATGAATATGATGAAACAAGCTCAAAATATTCAAAAGAAACTTAAAGAAGCGCAGGATGAACTAAATAAAATGGATATTGCCGGTGAAGCTGCAAATGGAGCTGTTAAAGTTGTTTGTGACGGAAAAGGTTTATTCAAATCAATAAAACTTTCCGCAGAAGCTATAAATCCGGAAAATCCTTCTTCAGTTTCTGAAGATACAATAGAAATGCTTGAAGATTTAATTACTACGGCAATAAATCAGACTTCTTCTAAAGCAATTAAGGTTATGGAAGAAAAGATGAAGTCCGTAACCGGCGGTATAAGCATCCCCGGATTATTCTAAAATCTTTTGCTGGTCAAAATATTATAAAAGTATGGGTGCGGTTGATACCGCACCTGCCTAGTCACTTGAGCACATAGTCACTTAGTCACAAAAATGATATATCCAAAATCCATAGCAACACTAATAGAACAATTTCAAAAGTTTCCGTCTGTTGGTCCAAAATCTGCCCAACGGATGGCGTTTCAAGTGCTTAAAATGCCGTTTAGCGAAGTCGAAAAATTTGCTAATGCAATATTAGAAGCAAAAAAGAATGCGAAAACCTGTGAAATTTGTTTTAATATTTCAAGCCAGAGCCCTTGTGAGATTTGTGAGTCCAGAAATCGCAACCGTTCGGTTATTTGTGTTGTTGCCGAAACTAAAGATTTGATTGCAATCGAAAAAACTAATGAATACAGAGGACTTTACCATGTTCTTCAAGGTTTAATTTCGCCGATGAACGGTATCGGTGCGGAAGATATAAGAATTAAAGAACTTCTCAACCGTTTAACAGATGAAAAAGTTCAAGAAGTTATTCTTGCACTTTCACCATCTGTAGAAGGAGAAGCAACAAGCCTGTATCTGACAAAATTAATCAAACCTTTTGGTATAAAAATCTCCAGAATAGCTTTTGGACTTCCTGTGGGTGCAGATCTGGAATATGCAGATGAAGTTACGCTTGCACGGGCAATTGAAGGAAGAAGAGAGCTCTAAATATTAATATTTGTAACGATTAAGTCAATTTTTTCTTCAAAAAATACTTTTATATAATAAGTGTGTGTAAATAACCGGAAGGCAGGTGTAATATGGTATCTTTTATTAACAGTATCTCTAAATTAAGCATAGGTAATCAATTTGTAAAAAATCCTTCACAAAAAGCTCTGGACGGTGTTTTAAAAAGTCATATTCTTATTGGAAAAACACCCTGGGGAAAACAACCGGAATATCTTCGGGATTATTACTTCGGGCTTGCAAAATTGGCAAACGACCCTAATGTAAACAAAATAAAAAGACTAATGTATTACGTATAAGCTATCTGTGTTCCCCTTTAAAAGCGGATATTCCGGAATAAAATGCACTGATTCCAAGTTCTTCTTCTATTCTTAGAAGCTGGTTATATTTTGCAATTCTATCTGTTCTTGAAACAGAGCCCGTTTTTATAAGTCCGCAATTCACAGCAACTGCTAAATCTGCAATAAAAGAATCTTCCGTTTCTCCAGAACGATGTGAAACAACAACACTATAGTTATTTTCCTGTGCCATCAAAATAGCATCCATTGTTTCAGTTAATGTTCCAATCTGATTTGGTTTAATCAATATTGAATTGGCAACTTTTTTATTTATACCTTCTATAAGCCGTTTAGTATTGGTAACAAATAAATCATCACCAATAAGCTGACATTTATTTCCGAGTCTTTCAGTTAAATTCTGCCAACCTAGCCAATCATCTTGACTCATACCATCTTCTATAGAAATAATAGGATAATTCTGTACCAGTTTTTCTAAATAATCTATCATTTCTTCAGAGGTAAAATTCTTATTCTCGCCTTTTAAATCATACTTGCTTAAAGAACAAACCCCGCCGGAGCATTCACCTTCATTATAAAGTTCAGAAGCAGCAATATCCAGACATATCTTCACATTATTTGTATTATAACCGGCTTTTTCAATAGCCATAATAATAAGTTCAATCGCATTTTCTGCAGAGTTTAACTCCGGTGCAAAACCTCCTTCATCGCCCACAGCTGTAGAGAAACCTTTTGAAGATAGAATTTGTTTTAGGGTATGAAATATTTCTGAGCCTGCTTTTAATGCCTCTGAAAAACTCTTAAATCCTACCGGTGTAATCATAAATTCTTGAAAATCCAGATTATTATTTGCGTGCGCACCACCATTTATAATATTCATCATTGGTGCAGGTAAAACTCTGGCATTTATACCTCCAAGATATTTATAAAGAGGCATATTGTAATAAATAGAAGAGGCACGCGCGCAGGCAAGTGAAACTGCCAGTATAGCATTAGCGCCGAGAGAAGATTTATTAAAAGAACCGTCGATTTCTATCATCAAATTGTCAATCAACTCCTGGTTTGATGCATCTTCTCCTATTAAATTAGGTGCTATTAATGTATTTATATTATCAACAGCTTTTAAAACACTTTTACCGAAATAATCATCCTTAATCTTATCTCTCAGCTCTCGGGCTTCATAAATTCCCGTAGAAGCTCCGGATGGTACAGATGCCCTTCCGATTGTTCCGTCTATAAGTTTTATATCTGCTTCAACAGTAGGATTACCTCTGGAATCAAGTATTTGTCTTGCTTTTATATCTTCTATTTCACACATTATAAAAACTCCTTTTGAATTTAAGAATATAAGAAATTTTTATAAGACTCTATTGCACATTAGGGTTATAAATTTCTTATTTTATTTTGAGGTAAAAGAAGCTGCGGATCTTATCAAAGGAGTTCTGGTTGACTTGATTTATACGATTGGAGTATAAATATATTATGAAGAAGTTTGCGGGAGTATTTATAATATTATCATTTTTGCTGTCGCCATGCGGTGTATTGTCAGCGGAAGATGAAGTTGTAACCCTGGATAAAAATGGTGTAGAAAAGCCGGAAATTACTATAGAAAGTAATACAAAAAAAATCAAAGGCTCTTTGCTTGTAAATGATTCTGAAACGCTCGCTAATTTAATAGAAAAACAAAAAGATCACGATATAAAAGATTTGGAACGTTTGTGGCAGGGAACAGTTGAAAATAATCAAGTTATTGAATTTGCGTTAAAAAAACTTGCGACTCCGGAATCACAGCGCAGAATACACTCTTCGCTAATGGCTAAAACTCTGTCAGCAATCATTGCAGGTGCATCTTTTGTTCCGACCCTTATGGGCGCCAATTATGGAGTTCAGACATCTGCTTTTTCCGCAGGCAGACTTGCTCAAGGACTTTTGAACAGAAAAAATGTTCCGCAGGAAACACCGCTTACAGACACTGAAATAATTGAACTGGCAAGTATGGTGGAAGATCTGCAGGACTCATTAATCAGCTCATATTATAACTATAAAAATACTTTAAGCCAGTTAAAAGATACTCGTTCAAAGATGATTTTATACAGCAGAAATTATTCAAAAGCTCTTGATAGCAAAAATGTTCTTGAAATCGCAATATCATCTTCTCTGTATGATTCTATGCGCATACAGGAGTTTAACCTTGAACAATCAGCAAAAAAATATCATATTCAGCTCCAAAGGCTTGCCGGCAAAAAGGTTGTCGATTCTCTGGAATTTTACCAGTATGATTTTAACTCTGTTTTATATAAGGAGGACGGTAAAAATGACAAAAAATAGAATAATTATTCTAATAATGATGTTATGTTTTATCCAGCCCCTTAATGCTTTTGCAGAAGTAAAAATGGATGATTTAACAACTCCGAAAGATATTTTTTACAGACTCGGCACCGGCGATGTTCCGGAAAATAAAGTAGATGTCAGCGGGAGGATAGATGTAAAACCTGCAATCGTAAAAGAGGATAAGTATTACAGCGAAGGGCTTACATATGCGGATTTAAGCATAAAGAAAATGGCAATGGAAGTTTCCAAATCAATAGATGCTGATTATAACGAAATGCTGGAAGACTTATCTCTGCTCTGGCAAGGAGCTGCAATGAAAAGCGATACAATAAAATTCGCAATATATAAACTTTCAAATCCAGATAAAGATAAACCGGATGAAGGTGCTGTCAAAAAAGTTTTAACAACAATTGCAGGAATGTCAACCTTTATCGGAGCCGGCATGGGCAATCCTGTACTTGCAAGCGCGGCTTTAATCGGCGGAAATACTTTAGGTATCATGTCACAGGATAGTAAAGCTCTAAACTATAAATACACTCAAGTTACCGATGCAGATATGATTATTCTTGTCCGCAAAGTCGATGAACTTCAGCAAAAAGTTGTAGATATGTATTATGATTATATGACGGCAAGGCAGCTTTACGATATGACAACAAATATGGTTCAGCAGAGATATGATAACTATCAAAAATCTCAAAATCGCTCAAGAGAAGTAATTTTAATCACTGATACTTTTTACAGAGAAGCTCTTGATGAACAAATTAAAGCCAGAGGAAATTTTTTTGAAAAACGCTCCCGTCTTGAACAGCTGGTAGGCAACGATGTTTTTAGGCAGTTTGAAGCCGTTGTTGATGAACGTTACGGCAGAAAATAAGCCGCAAAACTTTACTTTTCTTACAAAACGTGCTATTTTAAAATTAAGCATCATAAAGGAAGTGGTATGTTTGATAGGAATTTAGAGTTTATTGATAATGAGGAATTAAAGGAAAGGTTAAAAAAAATAACTATTGAACAATCAAGCAAAGATATGTCTTACTGCATGACACCGTCAAATGACTATCTGCTAATGAAAAATAATGTTCCTTTTGATGATTTAAATAACCCCAGAGAAGCAGTAAAGCAGAGTTTAAAGAAATCAATCAAACAGCAGATGACCGCCAATGATATTATTATTACTTTCGGCATCGGACTTGGTTATTTGCTTGACGAAACATACAATACATATCCGGCTAAAATATTTGTATATGAACCGGATATAGAAGTCTTGCATTTTGTTTTACACAATGTTGATATCTCTGAACATCTTGCAAGCGGACGGGTTTATATAACAAACGACCTTGATGAGCTGATGAAAAAATTAAGCTCTTCTTATATAACAAAAGATAAAGTTGAAATTGTATATTTAAAAAATTATGCAATAGTTAAAAGTAAAGAACTTTTAAAATTAACACAGCGTGTATATGAAACCTGCAAAAGCAAAATGGTTGATGTGAATACGATTACACGATTTTCAAAAATCTGGCTTTTTAACGCACTACAAAATATAAGTACAGTAAACAATTCGAGCATATACAAACTTTCTGATTTAGAAGATAAATTTACGGGACAAACCGCATTGATAATTGCGGCAGGTCCTTCTTTAAATGATAATCTAGAAACAATAAAAGCTAATCGCGATAAGTATGTTATATTCGCAGTTAACAAAGTGCTCCGGACATTAGAAGCTAACGGAATTATTCCGGATTTTGCGGTATGCCTGGATGCTGTTGCAGTTGATAATACGCTTAAAGGTTTAGAAGATTTCTGCAGCAAAATCAACTGTATATCTGATTTAAAATCAGATAGTATTATTCTTACAAAAAACTTTAAAAGATTTTTTCTTACTTTTTCAGAAAATGATTTTGTTGTGAAAAGTCTGGCAAATTTTACGCCGTATATAAAACAGTATGAAACAGGAGGCTCTGCAACAACACTTTCCTTTGTAGCAGCAGCAAAACTCGGTTTCAGTAAAATTATTTTTGCAGGGCTGGATATGGCATTCAAAGATAATGTAATCTATTCAACCGGAGAAACTGTAAATAAAATTTCTAATAATCAAATGCAGGTAGATGCTGTTGTTAAAAATATTGTTAAAGTAAAATCCGTAAATGGAAATCTGATTGATACCAGAGATGATTATGCAGCTTTTATTCAACATTTTGAAACTCTAATAAGGGAGTATGAAATTACGGAAGTTTATAATACAACTTCTTTCGGCGCTGCTATAGACGGTATGAAAAATGTTCCACTTGATAAAATTCCACTGTTCTTTTCTTCAACGGGAACCCCTTTTATATTAGGCGAAGCTAAGCCGTTTAAATTTGAAACAAATGCTTGGACCCAACAGGAGTTGTTTTTGATAAATAATGTCATATCCTTATTATCCAGAGGGATTTTTTCTCCCGCCCTTGTGTCTTCAATCGTCAAATCTCCGTTATTGTATGCATATATGCAGGCAGATATTTTACAGGTTTTACAGGCACAGTTTAATCAAGAGCTTGCAGAAAGATTTATTGAAAGAACCAAAAGCGGTATAAAAAGAATTATTGATGCATTACAGAAAAACAGATTAATATAAGAGGACGCTATGAAAAAAGTTATTTTGTTTATATTCAGCTTATTCTTGTCATTTTCTGCCTGTCAAGCAGCAGTACAAATGAAAGTTGTTGCAATGGAGGAATTTAAAACAGAGAACCCGAGTGAAACAATAAAAGTAAAAGTTCTAAATCCTTATACACTGGGTGAGTATAATATCAGTACCAATTCAGTTTTAGATTGTCAAGTATTGAGCATAACCGACCCTAAACGGGGCAAAAGAAATGCAACATTTTTTGTAAAGCCTCTTTCATACACATCTGACGGCGTTATAACTTATATTAAAGATGACTATTATGGAAAATATTCAACATTTGTTCTTTCAAAAGAAGAAATAAAAGAAATTCCTCCGGGAAAGGTTATTAAAAGCGCGGCAATGACCGTCGGGAATTATTTTGTTAAAGGACTTTCTACAGGAGTTGCTTTTGTACAAGGATTTGCAAAAAATGAGAAGAATAACAGATTTAAATCTGGAGTATCAAACGCCTATGAAAAATCTATCCTTTCATATATAAGCGAAGGACAGCAGCTTGATATAAAAGTCGGTGATGATTTTTATCTGGTATTTAAAACAAAAGAAGATGAAGAAAACGAGGCAGAAGCGGAAGAATAAAATGAATGCTTAGTGTATCATATATGTAGCATTTGAGCCGAGTACTTTGTCTTTTAAGCGTTTAAATCCTTTTCCGTAGATATACTTCATCTGTTCTACAAGGTTTTCTTCCACATCTATCAAGTACATATCATGTACTATAAATTCCTTTATAATAAAAACAATTCCTTTATTTTTTGTCCAGATAATATTAGTATCTGATATATCATTCCTCAATGAAGAAATTTTGCCAATCACACCTTCTGAATCATCTGCTGCAATAATTATCATTCTACCGCCTAGTGACAGCTCAATATCCCTTCCGAATGCGTGTTCAAAGATTAATCCGAAGCGTGAATTAAAGTTATCGTACCCTACAATTCTGATTTCTACATTTCTGTTGTATGCATTCAGAAGTTCCTGTTCAAAAATTTTAAAGTCCTGTGACCAGACTTCCATATAGATTTCACGTTTTGCGTTTTGAATAACTTCTAAAATTTTATCTTGAATATTTTGCTTGCCGGTGATTGTAAGAATAGGTTCATTGTAATCATCTTTAACATTAGGAAGATGTTTATCCAGAAAATTTATTGTGGAATTTATCCTTTTTTGATATCTGGAAGTTAATAATTTAGGTTTTATCGGCGTATAAGTTACTGGTTTGGTATTTGCAGAGATAACTATATTTTTTTCTTCCAGAACTTTTAGCGTATCATACGTGCGTGATTGCGGAATATTAGCAAGTTTTGCAACTTCATATCCTGTTGCGGGATATTTCTTTAAAAGAGCAATGTAAACTTTTGCTTCGTATGTATTAAATCCGATTTCTTTTAATTTTTCTACTAAATCCATACATAGATTGTAACATTTGTTTACAAAAAGTCAATTTTTATACATCGAAAAACTTTATATATATAAGGTTAGATTTATAAAGGTTATTGTATGACACTCCCGATAAGTTCACTTGCGAATATGGAATATATGCTTTACGGCGGAATGCTTGGAGCCAATCCGAATTGCCCTAGTTCTGCTAACGGATATATGGCATCTAATAATATGTATTCTAATTATATGTATAATCCGTATTTTTATAATAACTATGCGGGAATGAACCAGGGGGGGAGTATAAATCCAGCTGCTGGAAATAATGCCGGAAATATTTTATCAAATCCTGCGGCTACAAATAATACAGATATATTTACTAAAACATCTGACAAAACAGTTCAACAGGATTTAGAAACACTGGGTAAATATTATGAGGACGGGCAGTCAATGGTACAGACCTGGGGTTCGCTTCCAATGGCGGCAGGAATGATTGCTTTTACTGAAAACCCGCAGGCAATGAAACATTTTATCAACTCATCAAAAGCTATCGGTGTAACCAACAAAGTTTTTGATATGAAAAATCCTGCAATAAAAGCATTATGGGAGAAGAATCCTGTTATTATGCAGAGAGCATACGGTCAAATGCATGCAATTAACAGAGCTGCAGAGTCAAAACTTCCTGTTATTGGAGGATGGTTTAAGAAACAATTAGACGGAAAGACAAGAGAAATTCTGGAAAATAGAATGAAAGAAGCTCTTAAAACCGGTGATATTAAAACCATAGCAAGAGCTACTGAAGAATTAAAAGCATCAAGATATATGGATGGCGCAATTCCATCCGGCTGGAGAAAACTCAAAAAATCATTAGGATTTAATGTTGCAGAAAAGACTCCGCTTGGTCAAATCGATTTAAAGAAAGCTCAAATAGATAAAGCCGTAGAAGTTGCAACAGCATCTAAATGCGGTTTTGGCGGACTTGTTAAACAAGGCTTAAAAGAAGGTAAAACATTTGCTTTATTCAGCACATTGATTGATGCTCCAAAAATAATTTCAGCATACCAGAACGGCGGTGCAGGTGCTGCATTAACCCAGGCAACTCAAACTGGTATAAGAGCAGCAGCAGATGGTATCGGATGGACTTTAGGCAGAGCTGCAGGTACAGCAATCGGAACAAAAGTCGGAGCAGCAATTGGTACGGCTGTATGTCCGGGGTTAGGAACTGCTATAGGAGCTGCATTAGGCTTTATCGGTGGTGCTGCAGGTTCTATTCTTGCAAGTAAAATTACTCACAAATTGATGCCGACAGATAAAGCAACAGAACTTGAAGCCAAAAAACTTAAATCAACGCCGGAAGGTCAATCTCAATTATTAACCATGGTTCTCCAAAGAGCGCAGGCAGGAGAAAAAATCCCCGATAATGTTGCACAGGCAGCATTAAGATTAAGCGCATAAAAAACCTTATCAATTTAACCTATATTCCCCTTTCGTGATAAAATTTTACTAAAGGGGATTTTTATTATGCGCAGTGATAATATAAAAAAAGGAATAGCAAGAACTCCTCACAGAAGTCTTTTGATGGCTGCAGGAGTTTCGAGAAAAAATATGGATAGTCCGTTTATCGGAATAGCAAGTTCTTTTTCTGACCTGGTTCCCGGACATATCGGAATGCGTGATTTAGAAAGACAAATAGAAAAAGGGATTCATTCTGCCGGCGGACAGGCTTTTATTTTTGGCGTACCTGCTGTTTGTGACGGCATTGCCATGGGACATTCCGGAATGCGGTACTCACTCCCGTCTAGAGATTTAATTGCAGATTGTATAGAAACCGTTGCCAATGCACATCAACTGGATGGACTGGTTTTACTTTCCAACTGTGATAAGATTACTCCCGGTATGCTTATTGCTGCAGCCAGAATAAATATTCCCGCAATTATCGTAACAGCCGGTCCGATGCTTGACGGCGAGAGTAAATGCGAAAAACTTTCTATGATAAAAGGAGCCTTTGAAGCTATCGGCAAGTACAGAAACGGAGAGATTACGGAAGAAAGACTGCTTGAACTGGAAGAAGCATCCTGTCCTTCAGCCGGCGCCTGTCAAGGACTTTATACGGCAAATACTATGGCGTGCTTAACCGAGGTTATAGGCTTGAGTCTTCCTTATTGCGCTACAGCATCCGCGGTGTCTTCTCAAAAACGCAGAATAGCATTTGAAAGCGGAATGCAGATTGTTGAATGGGTAAAACAAGATGTAAAACCTCTGGACATTATTACGAGAGATAGTTTAAGAAATGCAATTATTGCAGATTTGGCGATGGGTGGTTCTACAAATTCATTCTTACACATTCTTGCTCTTGCAAATGCGGCAAGGCTTGGGGAACAAAAAATACATACTGCCGAATCATCTAAGACAGCTTTTAATAAAAAAGAAGAAGTTACGCTTAAAGATTTTGAAGAGCTTTCTCATAAAATTCACCAGTTTGTTAAACTTGAGCCTTCCTCTGATATATCTATGACCCAATTCCATAATGCCGGCGGCATTCCTGCCGTAATAGATGAACTTGCAAAGAGCATACCGGAATTTAAGGGGGGTAAATCTACAGGGGGTAAATATAGAGAGGGTAAATATACAGGAGTATATTCAGATAAAAGAGTTATTCATCCGTATTCGGAACCTTTTACCACAAAGCCGGGGCTGGGAATTTTATACGGTAATATTGCACCGGAAGGTTCTGTTATAAAGATTTCTGCGGTTGATGAAAGTTGTTATGAATTTGAGGGAACAGCAAAAACTTTTGATTCGGAAGAAGAAGCTATGACTGCACTTGAAAACGACTTAATAAAAGAGGGCGACGTTGTTGTAATCCGTTATGAAGGACCAAAAGGCGGTCCCGGTATGAGAGAAATGCTCGCACCGACATCTTTGCTTGCAGGTAAAGGACTCGGTACTAAAGCAGCATTAATTACGGATGGACGTTTCTCCGGCGGTACACGAGGTATCTGCGTCGGTCATATTTGTCCGGAAGCTGCAAACGGAGGCGTAATTGCTCTAATTAAAGACGGAGACAAAATTAAAATTGATATTAACAAACGCTCCTTAGACCTGCTTGTGAGTGATGAGGAACTTGAAAGAAGGCGCAGAGAATTAAAACCTTTTGTATCCAAAGCAGACGGGTATCTGGGGAAATATGCAAGAACAGTACAAGATGCAAGCCACGGAGCTATTGTATAAATGAAGAATAAACTTAGAAAATGGGCAAAAGAACAGGATAAAAGTTTAAAAAGCCGAAGACTTGCAGAACTTCTGATACAAACAAAAGAATTCAGAGAGTCAAAAAATATTATGCTTTTCTATCCGCTTGCAAAAGAAGTAAATCTTCTCGCACTGCTGGATGATAAAACAAAAAATTTTTTTCTGCCCCGTATTGATAATGATAATATACTCTGCTGTCCATATAAAACCGGTGATGTTCTTACTCTCTCCAGATTTAATACACATGAGCCTGTAAGTGCTCCCGTAGACAAAAACACAATAGATCTTGTAATAATACCGGCATTGTGCTGCGATAAAAACAATTACAGACTCGGCTACGGTAAAGGTTTCTATGACCGTTTTCTCCAAGATTTTAAGGGCAAAACAATTATCTGTATACCCGAAGAATTAATTGTCGAAACCGTTTATCCGGAATCACATGACATACCTGCCGGTAAGGTTATATCGTGCTAATTTATTATCTGCCGAAACTGTAAGAGAAAGAACTTTCAATAGCAGAATCAACAGCACCTTTAGCAGATTGCAATTCTGTATCAACCATCTTGAGTCGGGTCTGATATTCTTCCATTTGTAAATCCAGCTTCTTTTCTAAAATAATCAGTTTATCTCTCCGCGCTTCCAGCTGTTTAACCGCAGGGTTTTCGGGATCAAGGTCGTTGCCGAGCGACATAATCTCGTCAGAAGAAGCAACCAATTCCATCTTGGCAGAAGCTATCCACTGAATCTTAGTTTCCAGCGTTATCTTGTACGCTGTAAGATACATCATTCTGAAACTTGAGGCAATTAATCCCATAATAGTAATCCCTTTATCTTGTTTCGTTTAAGTTTTTGCCTTTCAGGAATGTGTGTTCGTTACTTTCTGCAATCAAGCTTTCCATTTTGTGGAGCTGGTGTTTGTGATAGTTAACCCTGTATTTTGCCATCTTCAGCTTTTGTCTGATAGTAAGCATATCCTTAAGGCTTGATAACAAGCTAACGGCAAGCGCCTTAAACGGATTTTTGCGGATGAAAAACGACCTTGCAAAATTCATAAAATTCACTAACCGTTTTATGTTATTTTGTAGTTCTTCACGCATAAGCTTTTTCTCCTATGCATTCTAAGCCTACATGTATTATAAAACATGTAAAGTGAAATAATTGCCTGTTTTTGATAGTATCTGTTACAAATGTTAACATTTTATTTGAAGCCGGTCCTTTTTGAAGTAATACTGTTGAATACAAACCTGTTTTTGTCATATTGATTTTGTACTACATTATTTAACGGCATTTTTTTCAAAAACTTTAGCTCTTTTCTGTTATAATACCTCTGTTCGTTACAAAATTTTACAATTGCCGCTATTACTTTAAAAAATTTATTATCAAATATGATATCCAGCATTATTCTAAAAAAAGTACGTTCTCTCATATATAGAACTTCTCACTCTCTGTGAATTGAGGAATCGGCATAAGCTCATGATTATTATAAATCTTGAATATCTTTGCTTGCAGATTCAATATCATCCTTAAGCATCTTTCTAACAACATCAGATTGCGTGTCAAGCATTTTACAAACAGTTTCTATATTAGCAACTTTTTGAGAAAGTATAGTATCAGCGTTTGCAACAATATTACTTGAAACAGACTGGTATGCGGATAATGCTGCAGAAGTTGTACCTTGCATTAAGTTACCCATTACAACAGCCGGCAGCCCGAATTCTCCAAGATATGGCGCTGCAGCTGTCATTATACCGCCCCATCCGGAAACAAGACCGGCAAGAGGCATAAGTATGTTAGCTGCACCAATTCCGTAGCCGTTTGCAGTACCAATTCCGTATGCTGCAGTACTTGCTATATCCGCAATACTTCCAATACCGGAAGCATAACCTGTTGTTGCTCCATCTGACGAGCCAAATCCTGTTAACAAATCTCCTATTGAAGAAGCGCCGCCTGTAGTATATCCGCTTTGTCTGTAACCATAATTAGCTGCATACCCGCTGGGAAAACCGGAATAATTGCCTAAACTATTAACTCCGAATGAAGAATATGTTCCTGTTGTTCCGCCTGTTCCACCGGTATACTGAGTCCAATATGATGTACCCGGAATGTTCATCGCACTGGTTCCGCCCAGTGTTGTCATAAAGGCAGATGGTGCAAACAAACTGGCAAGCTGATATAGAAATCCTCCGGCTGCTTCAAATCCTGTTCCGGCACCTGCAGAACCTGCAACAGTCAAATCTCTAAGTCTGTCATATGTTTCATAAAGCATAACTTTCGCATCTGAAGATGCTGAGCCAAATCTGTTTGCTATTACTAAATATCCATCGTTTTTGTATGACATATATACCTCTGCTAACCGGAATATTATCCGCCGAATGTTTTGAATGAATCTTCAATATTATCTTTTACAATTTTAGATACTGCATCGATTTCTGTAGACAGAGCATTTTGTTCTGTATCCAATTGTTTCAGCCTTAATTCAAGCTGCTGATCTTCCTGCTGAATCAAAGATGTTTTTGCATTTATATCCTGCACCATTTTGTCATATTGCGCACTTTCATAATAATACTGGTTCATTGCATCTTTATATGCAGCATCATCAGTAACAGTTTCCATATTCAATGTATATGTAATAGAGTCGTCCTCAAATCTTACGGATGTAAATCTTCCGTTGCCGTCTGTTTCAAGCAATGCTTTCTTGGTTTCTTCCTGTCTTGTTGAAACATAAGATGCATTATAGTAGTTCAGTTTATTCTGCCCATCAATATGATTAATTCCGCTTCCGCTAGCAAAAGAGGCATTTAAATCCGCAAAAGTCGTATAATAAGTAACGCCGTTCATTGTAAATGAATATACGCCGCCGGTGTATTCTCCGTCATCATTGAAACACGCCGAAATAGAATCATCAATTCCCTGTTTTCTCATATCCGTCACGACTTGTTTTAACTCTGCAGCTTGATCATCTGTCAAATCCGTAAGCAGTGTGAGTTCACAGTTTCCGATATAAGTCGGGCGAGCAAGGCTGTTGTATGCGTTCTCTGCAGTTTGATATGCCTGCAAAGCTGCATATTCTGCTGCCAATAGGGTTTGAATCTGGGCGTCATAGTTAGCCGCAATATTTTCAATCGTTCCTTCAGTTGTTTCATCACCCAGAATATAAGTAGGCAGAAGAGTCTGTGTACCACCGGAAGAGCCTCCGTACAGGTTTCTTAAATCACCTCTAAAGGCAATTGTTCCGTCTTCTGCATTATAATAAACATCACCGTAGTCAGTTGTTTCGTCTTCTTCCAGAGCACCCATATCAATTAAAGTTGCAATTGCCTGCTCTACAGCAGCCTTATCATCATCAGAAAGCTGAGCGTACCCCTGGAAAGTTTTTGTCGACGGTGTCATTACTGCAGTAAGGGTTTCTGTTCCGGCATACGGAGTATTTGTACCATCATTAGAATAGTACTGCCCGTCATCACCTAAATAATATTGAACACCGGTGCTGTCTTGATATAAAGGACGTCCTTCCGGAGTCATATTCGGTATATTATACGTGAAAGAGTACGAATCATCAGTTGTACTGTAGCTGCTTGCAGTTATATTTGTATAAGTGCTTGTATTCGCATAATTAGATAGTGTGGCAGCTTCTTCTCTTTTAGCAGCAGTTGCCGCTTTAGCTTCATTATAATCTGCCTGTGTTTGAGTAAGCAATCTTAATGCCGTCTCTATCTGATCTACACTTGCGGCTGTTCCGGAAGAAAATTGTACCTGCGGGTCATTAAGCTTCTTCTGGGAGCCGGTGTATATATCTGTGTATGTATGACTTGTAACAACATAGTTATAGTCCTCTTCCGGCGTAGCCAGCTGATTCCAGGTATCAATTGTATATTCATTTGTTCCATCTGTGTATGAATACTGCATCTTTGTAAAATCCTGTGTACTTGGAGGCACAGGAACACTTAAGCCCAACATCTGATTAAATAAATTTGCACTCTGGTTGGATAATACCGTTCTTGCCTGGTTTATCTGTTGTCCTTCATATTCACAATTGGATTTTCGTGCAACCAGTGCCAGATATCTGGCTTGTGATGCTGCCATACCCATAGAGCATTCTCCTATTTTATGTACTTATATTTTCTGTTTAATTGGTTTTTAGTAAAAGTCAAGCTTTTATAATAGCATTATATATTATTTCTTTTGTTTTTAATATATAATTCCGCAATAAAATCAATCATTTACATTAATTCAAACTATAAATTTCATACAGATAAAGTACATAATAATTGTGGTATAATAAATTGATGAAGCATATACTTTTACTTGCCTTTCTTTTTTTTCTGCAGCTTTCCTGCTACGCTATCGAGGAAGTTCTACTGGATGTCGACGACAATTTGAAGCCGGAAGCATCTGTAAGCAGTATTTTTGATGAAGACAGCGATTTAACTCTGTATGAAAAGATACAAAATATAAAGGCAAAAGAAGTTAGTGATACAAACAGTTCTGCCTATTTATTGGATGGAATTTTAACCAAAAAATTTGAAACAGGTCCAATAGAAACAATGCATTTTTTCGGATATTACCGTGGAGCAGTTGATATGGATGTGTCAAACGGCGGAGATTCTGTTTTTGATTTTAGTGCAATACAGGCAGGGATTAACGGAAAATTTCGGGGCGGACAAAATTTCTATGAAGCAAGGTTCAGGTTTGACCCTGTAGAGGGTTATTCATTCTTGCAAACATTACCCATAGATATTTATGTTGCAAATGCTTCGATTCCGCATCATACAATAATATTAGGCAACACAAGAACGCCGACAGGCTATGAAGGTTCGCGCTCAGATACGATAATTCCGTTTATCTTAAGAGCACAAATTTCAAGGAATTTCGGGAACACCAGAAAAGTAGGTTTGAGAGTAAAAGGCAATTATGACCTTATTGAATACGATTTAGGCGGCTACAGCTCGGATACATATTTTAGAGAATTTTTCCCCGGTGCAGAATTTGCCGGCTGGGTTAATCTTAAACCGCTTGGAAAAACAAAAGGAAAATACGGAAATCTTACTCTTGGAGGAGGGATTACTGCTGGAAATAATATTACTGATTATTTTGTGGGCGGACTTTATGCAGGTTATGAGTATAAAAACTTTATGGCAAATTTTGAATATGCCTCTGCAAATGGGTATAATGGTGCAAGAACAATTTCTACCGACAAAGCAGAGGGATTTTATTCTACAATAGGTTACAAAATAACTCCTAAGCTGCAGCTTCTGGGACGATACGACCATTATGTCCCGAACAAAAATTTTGCAGATGATATTCGGCGGGAATATTCTGTCGGATTTAATTATTTCATAAAGGGACAGGCATTAAAAATAATGCTAAACTATGTATTCTGCCAGAATGATATCCTTGAGGATTCACACCGTATAATGCTCGGAACACAATTGATTCTTTAAGCACTCACAGGAACAAATATAGCATCCGGTTTTTTGTACAAATGCTTCGTGATACCGTCAGATACGGCTCTGCCATCTCCGGTTGTAATCTCTACATGACCATATTCGCTGCTATATCCTTGAGAACCTCTGTTATAAACCAGAATACAGCCTGATGGTAAATCTTTGACATTAACCTGCGATGTGCCGATTTCTTTAAAATTATTGTTCCGCCTTAGAATATCCGGCATTTGATATGCGTGTCCGGATTCATAACGTCCTAAACCAGCATTTTTGATAGCAGTTTTAACGTACCTTGCACAATAACCGGTCCAGCCTACAGACCGTGATAATGCCGTTTTTGTAAGTTTTTCACCTTTTTTTGCATCATAATTAACATCGGATAATTTTGTCTTATTTTTATTAGTGAAAGATAAGTTACTGGTTGTAAAACCTGTGCTATAAGGCTGGAATGAAGTATCCCACGAAAACGAATTATTCCACATTGTAGAATTATTAGTATTCCAATTATTCGCAGAAGAAAATATATTTGAAAAATCAAATGATGGCATTGAAAAAGCCGGCAATTTCATAGAATTAAATCCTCCGGAGCCGGAAAAAACAGAATTAAAATCAAAGTTAAAATTATTTTGCAAAGGCATACTCCATCCGGAAAACGATGGCATAGTATTGAACCAGCTGGTCCAGTTATTTAACCCGCCGGAAAAATAATCCATATTAATGTTTGTAAAATTATTAAAAAATGCCATGACAAAATATCCTTATTTATATAAAGTATATCTTTTAGAAATATTTGCCTTTTTGTAACATTACTTAATATTATTTATATATTACTGGAATAATCACGCTGCACTTCTCCTCACCCTATCCGGCACTACTGTCCGGCGAATTAATGCCATATTAGTCAGACAGTTATACTTCTGTTGTGGTTAATCGAACTGCTGAGCTTATTGTGTGCTGTAAATTGTTGCTTCAACATTTTTATGAGGCAAAATCATTTCTTCCATAGAACGAAACAATTCTGCCTTAGTATCTGCCTCACTAAACCGTCCGCCGGTAACATCAGCAGTACATTTCAATTGAGCTAAATCATTTTCATCATGCACATTAAATGCAATTACGTCGATCTTAATATCTCTTCTGGTTTTTACAAGTTCTATCGAATAATCGCATGGGCTTTCATCACAGTTCTCGCCGCCGTCTGTTAATAAAATAATATGCTTAATACCGTCATAGCCGTCTAAATCATTTTTGACTGCTTGTTTTAATGAATATGTAATCGGAGTCATTCCCCGCGGACGCAGATGGGACATTTCGGAAATTATGGAACTCGAATTTGCAAATCCAAGAGGAACTACAAGTTCTGAACTTCTGCAGGCATTGTATGCAAGAAGATTACATGTATGACCGTAGACCCTTAGTCCGACTTTCGTATCCGGAGATATCTGCGGCAAAATATAATTCATCATTGCACGTACTTGATTTGCTTTAGTTTTATGCTCCAGATATTCTCCCATGCTGTTTGAATAGTCAACAACAAACAAAAGTTTATCACCATTTTTTTTGTAATCATAATCCCGCGGTGAATAAACTTCATACGCAAAAACCGGAACGATTGCTAAACATAGAAAAAACAGAAATTTCTTCATACTAAAGATTAGTCTGATTTGTTAAATAAAACTATTGCCCGATTTGACACCACTACTTTGACAATTATTAGACACATTAAGCTGCACCTGTTATAATTAGAAAGGAGTTTTAATAATGGTGAGCACGAAACAAAGAAGCGAAATAAAAAATTTTATCGAATACTGGAAAGATAAGGGATATGAAAAAGGGGAGAGCCAGAAATTCTGGATTCAGCTTTTGAGAGATGTTCTTGGAATTGAACATGCAGAACAGTTTATTTCATTTGAAGACAAAGTTTTTCTTGACCATGCAAGCTTTATTGATGCTTATATTCCTGCAACTAAGGTTTTGATTGAACAGAAAAGCTCTGACAAGGATTTATATAAAGCAATTAAACAGTCTGACGGAAGCTATTTAAATCCGTTTCAGCAGGCAAAAAGATATATAACGGAACTTCCGGTTTCAAAACATCCGCGGTGGGTTGTTACATGCAATTTCCAAAAATTTTGCGTGTATGATATGGAACGTCCAAACGGTGAACCGCAGGAAATCCTGCTTAAGGATTTAGAAAAAGAATATTACAGGCTTGATTTTCTTGTAAATCAAGGAAGTGAACATTTAAAAAGAGAAATGGAAGTCTCGATTAAAGCGGGTGATATTGTAGGACTTCTCTATGACGCATTTTTAAATCAATATATAGATAAAACATCGGAAGAAACACTAAAAAGTTTAAATATTCTCTGCGTAAGACTTGTTTTTTGTCTTTATGCAGAAGATGCAGGGATTTTTAACAGGCATAACCAATTTTTGGATTATCTTTCCCGTTTTGAAACCTCAAGGATGCGTAAAGCTTTAATTGAACTATTTGAAGTTTTAAATACTAAGCCGGAAGACCGCGACCCTTATATGGAGGCGGAATTAACAGCTTTTCCGTACGTAAACGGGGGATTGTTTGCAAACGAGCATATTGAAATTCCCAACTTTACGGATGAAATCAGAGATTTGCTTTTAAATAAAGCGAGCGCTGATTTTGACTGGTCAGAAATAAGCCCTACAATTTTCGGAGCGGTATTTGAAAGCACCCTTAATCCGGAAACCAGAAGAAAAGGCGGAATGCATTATACTTCTATTGAAAATATTCATAAAGTTATAGACCCGCTGTTTATGGATGAGCTTAATGAAGAATTTGAAAAAATAAAGAACTTGCCTAAAAACAAAACCCGCGATAAAAAGCTTATTGAATTTCAAGATAAAATTGCAGGCTTAAACTTTTTAGACCCCGCCTGCGGAAGCGGAAACTTTTTAACAGAAACATATATTTCATTAAGAAAACTGGAAAACGAGATTTTATATGAACTTTTCCGCGGTCAGATTACTATTGGTGCCGTCACAAACCCCATAAAAGTTTCTATCGGACAGTTTTACGGGATAGAAATAAATGATTTTGCGGTAACTGTTGCCAAAACTGCTCTCTGGATAGCAGAATCCCAGATGATGAAAAAAACGGAAGATATTGTCCACATGGATTTGGATTTTCTTCCGCTCAAAACGTATGCCAATATAGTAGAAGCCAACGCCTTGCGAATAGACTGGGAAGACGTAATTCCGAGGGGTAAATGTAACTATATTATGGGCAACCCGCCGTTTGTAGGTGCAAGACTGATGTCACCGACTCAAAAAGAAGATTTGTTTAATATTTTCGGTACCAAATGGAAAAATGCAGGCAACCTTGATTATGTCTCCTGCTGGTACAAAAAATCTGCTGATATGATGAAAGGGACAAATATTTGTACTGCTCTTGTTTCCACAAACTCGATAACACAGGGTGAACAGGTGCCAATACTATGGAAGCCTTTGTTTGAGCAAGGGATAAACATTAATTTCGCACACAAGACTTTTAAATGGGACAGTGAAGCAAATTTAAAAGCACATGTCTATTGTGTAATTGTAGGTTTTAGCTACGTGGATAAAATAAAAAAATTATATACTAATGAAAGAATCCAACTGGCTCAAAATATTAATGCCTATTTGTACAATGCAGAAGATGTATTTATAGAAAGCCGTAATAAACCACTGTGCAATGTACCTAAGATTGGAATAGGCAATAAACCGATTGATGGAGGGAACTACCTATTTACCCGTGCGGAAATGCTTGACTTTATAAAACAGGAACCTAAATCCGAACGATATTTTAGACCGTGGTTTGGTGCTGAAGAATTTATTAATCAAAAACCACGTTATTGCTTATGGTTAGGAGAGTGTTCTCCAGCAAAATTAAGACAGATGCCACATTGCTTAAAACGAGTTGAAAATGTTAGAAATTTACGCTTAGCTAGCAAAAGTGAGGGGACAAGAAAAATTGCAGATAAACCTACAAGATTCCATGTGGAAAATATGCCCACTAAAGACTATATTGTATTACCGGAAGTAACTTCGTCTAATCGTCGTTATATTCCGATTGGTTTCATGAAACCTAGTGCAATGTGTAGCAATTTAGTAAAAATTATGCCTAATGCAACTCTTTATCATTTTGGCATTTTAACCTCCAATGTTCATATGGCTTGGATGAGGGTTGTGTGTGGACGTCTTGGAAATGGTTATCGTTATTCTAAGGATATTGTCTACAACAACTTCCCGTGGTGTAATCCAACAGATGAGCAGAAGGCAAAAATTGAAAAGACTGCACAGGGAATTTTGGATGCGAGGGCTTTATATCCCGATTGTTCGCTTGCGGATTTGTATGATGATTTAACAATGCCTGCGGAGCTTCGCAAAGCACATCAAGAAAATGATAAAGCTGTTATGGAAGCCTACGGCTTCAAAAAACGCGATGAAAACGGCAAACTCCACTGGCTCACCGAATCCGAAACCGTAGCCGAACTTATGAAAATGTATCAAGAGTTAACCAAACAGTAATCATTAAAGAAAAACGGCTTAATTTTAACCTGTTATTTATTAAATATCGGGCAATGCCCGACCTCGCCGACATACGAACTCGACGTGAAATTATATAGTTTGGCGTCATTGCGAGGACGATTAGTCCGAAGCAATCCAGCCTTTTATTAACTTTTATATTTTGATATTATTTATTTATGAATAACCGTCAATATTATGTATATATTTTATTTAATAAAAAGAACGGTACTTTATATGTGGGCGTGACCAATAACCTTATAAAACGAGTATGGGAGCATAAAAACAAAGTAGTGGAAGGATTTACTCAAAAATACAGTGTTGATAAATTAGAAAAGTAGGGTGCAAATTTTTGCACCAATATTTTTCATAAACAAATACACATGGATAATTTTTTAATCCTTTAATCCAATAATGGTGCAATGAATTGCACCCTACACGCTGTATTATAGATTAAAATATAATAGTTATTAATAAGCTGGATTGCTTCGACTTAATCAGTCTCGCAATGACATAAAATTCGGTTTGTCGCTTGGGCATACACCCAATCACTTACGCACACTATTGTTCTCCAAGGCTCACACGCGTGCGGCTTGCATAGCCTTGTAGACATTATCTGCAATTATAGAGCTCGAAAACCGCTCTTTGGGAGATTATTTACCCGATTTGACGTACAATCATGCTTGCAATATGATTTTTGTATTATGGAATATGATTTTAAGCAAGCCGAAAAATTTTTAGAAAAACAGTTTGAAGGGATAAATGAAATACGGGACTTCAACCAGCGTAAAGTCTTGAAAGCTTTTTATGATAACAAAGTCGCACCGGAACATTTTTATACAGTATCCGGCTACGGGCATGATGATTTGGGACGTGAAGTTTTAGACAAAGTTTTTGCTCAAGTGTTTTGCGCAGAAAAAGCATTAGTCAGAATTCATTTCGCATCAGGCACGCACACTCTTGCCTGTGCTTTATTTGGAAATTTAAGGTATGGTGATAAACTATTATCTGCAGCGGGTGAGCCGTATGATACCATGCAGGAAGTTATAGGAACTGCAGGAGATGAGGAAACCAAACGCGCATCACTTATTGGAAACGGCGTCTTATATGATGAAGTTCCGCTCAAAAACGGAATGGAAATAGATTTTGAAAAACTGGAAAAAATGGTTGATGAAACCGTAACAATGGTTTTAATCCAGCGCTCTAAAGGATATTCTACAAGAAAATCGCTATCAATAGAAACTATTGAAAAAATCTGTAAGATTGTAAAATCAAAAAATCCAAACTGTATATGCTTTGTAGATAATTGTTACGGCGAATTTGTCGATTCGCGCGAACCATTAGAAGTCGGAGCAGACTTGATAGCAGGTTCTTTAATAAAAAACCCCGGCGGTGGTATTGTAGAAGCCGGCGGTTATATTGCGGGAAAAGAACTTCTTGTAGAGCGTTCCGCCAACCGTCTTACAGCCCCCGGGATAGGTTCTGAAGGCGGTGCAATGTTTAACCAGCACAGATTAATCTTTCAAGGGCTTTTTATGGCGCCATCAATAGTTTCAGAAGCAGTTAAAGGGGCAATCCTAGCCGCTAAAGTCTTTGAAGATATCGGATTTAATTCTGCTCCAAGGTATGATGAAAAGCGAACAGATATTATCCAAAATATTATTTTCGGGAAATCAGAACATCTTGAACAGTTTTGCAGAACAATTCAATCCTTATCGCCTGTTAACGGCTATGTAACCCCGATTCCGGAATACATACCGGGTTATGAAGATAAAGTTATTATGGCGGGTGGAACATTTATTGAAGGTTCAACAATCGAGCTTTCAGCAGATGGACCTATGCGTGAGCCTTATGTTGCATATATGCAGGGCGGGTTAAATTATGCGCATGTAAAAATTTGTCTGGAAGAAATCGTTAAAAAACTCTAACTGTATGTTTTTAAACTAATCTATAATTTTATTAGTGCTTTGTATATTACCTTTCTTATATTTACCCCCTTTACAAAAAAAAATCATCATGTAAAATAGAAAATGTAGCCGAAGGGTAAATAAAATAAATAGTATTTACGGATTCGATTACGGATTGACAAAAGAATATGGGGGTTTAGCTCAGCTGGTAGAGCACCTGCTTTGCACGCAGGGGGTCAGGAGTTCGAATCTCCTAACCTCCACCAATTAAATTAAAGAGCCGAAAGGCTCTTTTTTAGTTTCTTTATACTGTTAGTCAATATTTTATATAGTAAATTAAAACAATAAAATATTATGAATTTATGTAATGAATTAGAAGAAAAATATAAAAACTATGACGTAATATCCCTCGGGAACGGCTTGTATTCTGAGAATAATAAGAAAAGATACTATTATTACCATAAGATCCTTGATAATAAAAGAGCAAAAGCTACAATTATTATGATTAATCCTAGTGAAAAATTCCGAGAAAGCACAAAGAAGAACCTTGATGCTACAATAGAGAATGTGGATAAAATTTTAAAAGAGGTACCTATAAACTGTTCGGGAGAAGAATTCTTGCTTTCATCATATGAAATAATAAATTTATACCCATATATCCATCTTCCACTGAATGAAATTACAAAAAGACCTATAGATAAACTTAATGTACTCATATTAGAGTATGTCATACGTAAGGCAGAAATAATTATTCCTGCCTGGGGTATTGAAGACAAATTTAATAATGAAACAAGAGAATTATTAAATAAAATAAAGAGATTGTGTAATGGTAAAAAAATTTTTGTTATAACAAACAAATATCCATGCCACTTTGGAGTACAGTGCACCAGTCTTAGTCGAAAACCCAAATTTACAGCATATAAATTCGACTAATTTCTATACAATTGGGCTGAAAACCATACCTGCAGATTTAGCTAAATATATCTTTCGATATTCTTATATTAGGATAATTTTGTTTTAGAAAATTTTGAACATTCGGATATATTTTTTCATGATTATTTTTAATAGTACAAACTATAATATCCGCATTCAGTTCTGAGATTTTCTCTGGCGGATAAATTGTATATCCGCAAAGTTTTTGAAAATGTCGGGTCGAATCTTTGTCAATAATACCGATAATATTTTTGTTTTTTATTTTGTATTTATTGAGAAAATCTTTCAAAAACAAGCTGGCACCCCATAAAACAATTTTAGACTTTCTGTGTCTTAGTAAAAATATTTTAAATTTCATTTCCTGCAGAAATTTTATATATAATTTTATAATATTACTTAAAGTTTCAGCATTTAAAGTCCAACGCATCAATTGAAAAAGAAATTCGCTGATTTTTACAGACAATGTTGTATCTTTTTCTCTATTCATTGCATTTTTAAGCCATGTTCCGGCAAAATTCCGTTCCTTTTCCACAATTTCATTAAAATATTTTAAATCACAGCCGGCAAACGGGTTTTCTCTATTTTTAATATCTTGAAGATTTCTATAGAAAAGAGATTCAATATCAAATTTTTGAACAAGGTTTTGAAACCTGCTCTTGCCGCGTCTTTCATTAATTAGGCAGATTACCTTTTTATTAAAAATAAGAGCAAAACATATTCCGTGAAATGAGTCCGTAACAAAATACTCAGAATTTTTTATTGCTGATAAAAACTTTTCCGGTGAAATACCTGTATTTGCAAGTTTGATTATCTTTTTCTCATATTTTTGTCCGAGATAATCATAAATTTGCGTTGTTTCTTCTGTTTCATCCAGTATATAACTCACAATACCATTTTCATTTGTATTAGGTTCGGAATTTGCAATATTTTCCCAGAGTTTTCTATCTATCAAAAATACAGGATCAAGAATATTATCTGCCTCAACATTAAAATTCTTTTTGCATAATTGAATTCCGGAAACTTCCCTAACGGAAATCGCATCAAATCTTTGCAAGCATTTTTTTAAGTAATATTTATTAAAACGCCCGGATTCATCAAACTTATCTTTACCAAAACTTGCTGAAAAAGCTATGCGTTTTTTATTCAAATTTGTATAAGCAAGTGTATAAGCATTTAGTTTATTGGCAATATACTTATACCTAAAAACTTGATCAGTTCCGACTACAAAATTATCCGTGCAGTTGTTCAGCTCTGACAAGTCAGTTTCGTGATGAATTTTGTGCGTAAGTTTCAAATATTTTTGTACAAAATCTCTTGAAAAATCCTGTATTTTGTAATACGGGTTATTATTTAAAAGCGAATAATCAAACCCCTGTTCTTTAAAAAATTGCTGTATTGCATAAGCGGAAAGAACTGCACCATAGTTATGCGATGACCACCAGAAATTTGCAATGATACCATCGTATTGATGTTTAAGTGCTTGTTCCATATTGCGAATTACAGGAAGATTTTGCAAATTTTTGAAAAAGTTTTCCCTGTTATAGTGTTTTTCACACGGATACTCTAAAACGGGGTTGCCTTTTATTGCGTCCCCAATTAAATGTTTTTTTATTTTTGTTATTTTAGATGCAATTTTATTTAGAATTTCTTCGCCTTTTAAATTATTAATTATAATTAGCGAAACTCCTGTATTATTTTCTTCTTGAAAGTCATTGTCAAAGTTTTCAATTCCCCAGAAATCCCCAAGAGTGATGTCACCGGCTCTTTGAGAATTTGTATATTTACAGGTATAACAGGCATTATTTAAGAGTAAATTCTGTAAAAAACTCTTAAAATATATATTAATAGTACTATTTTCTCTAATAACAGTTCCATCTGTGAATTTGATATATAATGTTGAATGCCAGCCATATTTTTTGTCCCTAAAATTAACTGTTTCAAGTTCTTTTTCTTGAGTCAGTTCCTGCAGATATTTTTCCCATACAAGCGGAGAGGGAGCACCATGGCAGAGCAGATCTACAGTAATAAGGTTTGAATAGTCCTGTCCTAAGTATGACTTAAGCCCTGCAATCTGGCAGGGTGTTCCGGAAAAAAGGACAGTTTTTCCAATCTGTAACAATGTTTTTATTTTTTTTAAAACATCACCGATAAAACTTTGCAGGTATTTTGAAGAACGCAATTTGTATAAGTCATTCTTATCATCAATAATTATATGTTTAACAGAAGAAAAATCCTCACTAAAAGCTGCTCCGCAAACATACCCGTTATTATCCAGTATATATTCTGCAAGCAGAGAAAAAATTCCACCGGAAGAACTCTGTTTACATAATTCTTTATCCGCATATGCCGCATAACAAGATTCCGGCTGCTTATTTAATAAATTTTTATTATTTATCTGAGGGCAAACTTTTTTGCAAAGTCCGCAATTAATACATTTTTCAGTATCAATATAAGGGGTATAAAAACCTTCTTTATTTTGCTTTATACTTATAGCTTCTGCAGGGCATGCAGAATAACAAGCCATACAACCGGTACATTGTTCCTTTAGAACTTCTATCTCCATTTATTGCTCCATAAGTTCATATTTATCATCGATATTAAACAAAAATATCGAACCAAGATTGTTATCTGTCAAAAATTCATCAATTTCTACATAACATTGTTTTGCATTGTTAACAATTGTCATTATTATTTCATCTGGCTTTAAATTTTTAATGTCTTCCGGAGCATAGATTGTATAATTCCCTAATTTGCAGTTTCTGTTTTTCGGGTTTTTATCGATAATCCCTATAATATTATCATTTTTAATATTGAATCTTTTCAAAAAATCTTCAAGAAAAAGACTTGCACCCCACAATACCAGTTTAGATTGTTTTTCGTTAGATAATATTGCTTTGAGTTTGTATGAAAATGTATATTTTCCTTGAACAGATTTAAACTTTTTACTTCCTCCTAGCATTTCTCGTTCATTAGCCCACCGCTCTTTAATTTTAGTGAAATAATATCCTTTTTCATAATCCGGCATATTAGGAATTATTTTTAGTGTATTACAATATAAATCTTCCCAGTGAGAAATTTTAACAAGCTTACGTTCTTTGCTTAATCCGTGAGAAGCACTGTGCTTACGCTCAACATATTTTATAAGACATTTTTGTAAATATCCGACTTGTCGACGATACACAAACGGTAAAATTAATTGTATATTTTGGCTGGATTTCCCTTCATAAATATTTTTGTCTGGATATATTTTTACAAAATCACTCATTCTTATCATATATGAAGGATAAACCGGCATATTATAATCTTTTATCATATCATCAATAAAAGTATCTACCATTTTGGGAAGTAATTTCCTTTCTCTATACCGGAGATGTTCATAAGTTTTTTCTTTTACAACATCAGCAATAGGAAAACAGATACTGCATTCGGGATGACTTTCCAGGAAGGCTGACATTTCAGCCACAAACTCCGGCAACAAAATATCATCAGAATCAATGCCGGAGAAATATTCTCCTTGCATATATTTTAAGCCTAAATTTATTGCGGAAGCCTGTCCTTTATTCTTCTGTTTAAGATAGATGAAATGAATATCTTTTGCTTTAAATCTATCTTGATATGAAAGAATAATATCTTCTGTGGAATCCGTTGAACCATCGTTAACAAAAATATATTCCATATTTTTGTATGTTTGGGCGAGAATAGATTCTATATGCGGTTTTAGATGCTCTTCACCGTTATAGCATGGTGTGATTATTGATATTTTTTTGTTCATCAGAATTCCTTTATAATAACTCCAGTAGACAATGTTCTTTATAGTTCTTTGCTAAAAATTCTTCAATATATTTCTTGCTCTCAAGATTGTAATTTATGATTGTTATAATGATTTTATCTGGTTTTAATTTATTAATATCCTCTGGAGCAAATATTTTTAAATTTTCAATCATACTGCCTTGAACATCTTTGTTCCTGTCTACAATCCCAAGAATATTTTTGTTTTTGATTTTATGTTTTTTTAAAAATTGTTTTAAAAAATTACTTGCACCCCAGAAAATTATTTTTTCTCTTTTATTCATATATAACTTGAAATATAAAATTAATTCATCACGATTAATAATTGAACTAAGCGCCGCGGTCGGCATATTAAATAACATTTTTATGTAAAAAATAGTTTTTATTTTTTTATCTGTTATATTGTTATACCAGTTTTTTAAAGTATGGTATTTATGCCTGTAAAAATTTGTCTTTAATATAGTATAAACATTATTTTTTATTAAAATAGGTTTTGTCGCATCCAGCATTTTAAATACATCTAATTTATTCTTATCATTACCGGAACAGGTAGATGTAGTTGAAAATTTTCTGTATATATACAAACTTTCGTTAAGTAAATTTATTCTATGTGCTTTTAACCAGCAATTATAGAAAAATATATTATCTTCATAATAAATATTTTCCGGAAAATATAGTTGTTTATTTTCTAAAAAATTTCTTTTAAAAATCTTATTGCATGGAGAAACAGAAATATTAAATAAAAAGCCATAAGTTTCATCCGGCGTAAAAGTTCTATCTAAAAAAGATTCCTTAAAGACATCCAGTGTATTATATGTATATGGGATAAATTCCTGTTTATTTTCATCAAAAGTTGCAGAAGAACACATTGTTATATCAGTATCATTTTTTAGGGCTGTATTGTAAAGCTTTTCAAACATATCAGATTGAACCCAGTCATCAGAATCTACAAAGCCGATATATTCACCTTTTGCAATTTTGATGCCATAATTTCTCGCGGCTCCTTGTTTTTTGTGGTTTTGAGTTAATACAATAATTCGATTGTCTTTTTCTGCATAAAAATTTATTATCTCCAGAGAATTGTCAGTAGAACCGTCATCAACAAATATTATTTCTATATCCTGCAATGTCTGGTTAGTAAGAGTTTGAATACACTTATCCAGATATTTTTCTGTATTATAAACGGGAATAATAATTGAGACTTTTGGCATTAAAACGCATACTCCTCTTCAAAAATGTTCGGCAAAAGCTCTACTTTCGGATATTTTTCTTTAAACTCCTCTTTTAATGATTCATAAATAGACTCGTTGTTAGATAGAACTGTCAAAATCACTCCGTCCGGCTTCAGTTCATTAATAGCTTCCGGGGGGTAAATGGTGTAATTGCAGAACTGTTTGCCTGCTGACGCCGTGTTTCTGTCAATTATCCCTAAAATATTCGGGTTCTTTTCCTGCTCCTTCTCCAAAACTTGCCTGATAAACAAACTCCCGCCCCAGAGCATAACTTTTTTATCCCCGATAAATTTTTTTAGATATTCAGGAGTAATATAGTCTTTCCTTAATGCCGACTGGTATTTTACCCAATCTTCCGGCATGAGAGCCTTAAATTCTTTCAAAAATCTTTTATACTCATCATCGTTACAATAACTAATTTCCGCTCTTATATGGTTAATGAAAACTTTTCTGTATGCGTTTTCGTATTTCGGCAAAAATCCACTTGATTTGAGAAATTCTCCAAGATATATACAGGATTTAACTGCATCAATCGTGTGACTTGAGCGTATGCTTACAAGGCTCCCTTGACGATTGAATCTGTAATTGATAAGTTCTTTATTAAATGCCGCAATTCTTCCGGCTGAAATAACAAGACTGTGCATAAAAGCAATGTCTTCGTAAATCTTAAGCGGCGGGAATTCAAGATGATTTTCTTCCAAGAACGATTTTTTAATCAACTTATTCCAAACAACAGGGGTAAATAAGGAAAAGATGTCTTCTTTAAAATCTTCTCGATTAAAAACTTTCTCCATTGGAACTTTGTCTATATTTATAGGGAAATTCGGGCTTTCTGTCTCTATTATATTTCCCTCATCATCAACTTTTCTTGAAGAACAAACTGTTAAATCCGCATTAAATTTTTCTGCGTGGTTGTACATTTCTTCTAACAAAGTCGGTTCAAAATAATCATCAGAGTCAAGAAACTGGATATATTTACCCTCTGCAAGTCTTATTCCGTTATTCCTTGCACTTCCCGCACCGGAATGCCTTTGCTGAAGAATAACAAATCTGTCGTCTTTCCTTTTATATTCTTGCAAAATCTCCAGTGACTTATCAGTTGAGCCGTCATCCACACAAATTATCTCAAAATCTTGAAAAGTCTGATTCAAGATACTGTCCAGACACTCTCTTAAATATTTCTCTACATTATAGACCGGAATGATAATTGAAATAGCTATATTGCCGTTCGATTCCAAGCTTTTATAACTCCATATAAATGTTACGAACTGCAAAACATGATAGTACATCCATGTCCTGTTGTCAAACAGGATTATAAGACATGCATATTGTTTATTAAGTTACATAGAGGTCTTAAAACGAATAAACAATGTAATAAGGATGTGGAAATGCTGCTTGAAACAGATAAGGCTATTATTGGTAAAAAGTTTAGAGAATATAGAAAAAGTAAACATTTAACACAATTTGAATTAGCCGAGAAAGTCGGGTTGAATGAAAAGCAAATATCACGAATAGAAGCAGGATTAAACTATCCTACATATCTTACTTTTGTAAAGCTTATAGATGTTTTGAATATAAATATTGAAGATTTTATTCAAGAAGCCCCGCTTACAAATAACCCTTTGCAAGATGAAGTCATACACTTGATTAAAAATGCAAGTGAAGCGGAGTTAAAAGTGTACATAGATGTCTTAAAATCATTAAAAAAGAATTTTAAAAATTTTCAAAGCAAATGATTATATAAATCTTAGACTCAAGCCGGAATTAAACTTAGGAAACGGTATGTCTAAATTAAAAAAAAATAATATGCGATAAAGTTAAACACTTGGAATTCTATTTTCCTATACAGAAGTTTTCAAATATATTATCAAGCAGTTTATCTGTCACAAGCTCTCCTGTCAGTTCATCAAGTGCAAGCAGTGAGGATTTTACATCAATGGAAATTAAATCCTGTAGTTCATTGACCTGTGAAGCAAGAAGTGCCTGTTCAAGAGAAGCTCTTGCCCGTTTTAAACAGGTCTGCTGGCGGATATTTGTCACAAAATCCAGAGTTTCCGGTTCAATATCACATACCATTTTCTTAAGCAGTTCTTTCAGTTCCCTTATTCCTTCACCCGACAATGCCGATATATAAAGAGCTTCTTTTTTTCTATCAGAGGTAATATCCGACTTATTAGCAATTACAATATGTTTTTTATCCTTCAGTAGTTCTAAAATTTCTTTGTCTTCTGCATCCATACCCCTTGAAGCATCATAAACAAACAATACTAAATCCGACTCCTCAAGAGTTTTTTTCGAATACTCAATTCCAATTTGTTCTACTTTTGAAACATCTTCATCCCTAATTCCGGCAGTGTCTATCAGTGTTACAGGAATTCCTAAGTCCAGAGTTTCTCTCAAAACATCTCTTGTTGTACCGGCAATTTCTGTTACAATTGCTCTATCAAGACTTAATAAAGCATTAAATAATGAAGATTTTCCGACATTTGGTTTCCCGACAATTGCAACGGATGCTCCTTGACGGAAAATATTTGATGTTTCTGCACTTGATAAAATACTGTCTATTTTTGAAATTATATTCTCAAAACTTTCTATAAGGTATGAATATTCCGGTTCTTTTACATCCTCCGGAAAATCAATCCCTGCAGTAATCTTTGAGAGAACTTCAAAAATATTATTTCTTATATCATCAATTTTTTCTTTTAATACTCCGGACAAATTTTTCATAGATACAGCTGCAAAATCAGAAGTTTTGGCATGTATAATATCTGCAACCGCTTCAGCCTGTGACAAATCCATTCGTTTATTCAGAAAAGCCCGTTTGGTAAATTCCCCTTTTTCAGCCATTCTGGCACCGTTTTTGAGAACCAGATTGAGTATATTTTTGACAACATTCACACCGCCGTGACATTGAATTTCTATAACATCTTCTCCGGTATAACTGTTTGGCGCAAAGAACGGAAGTACAATCACTTCATCTATCTTTTTTTCTCCATCTGTAATCCAGCCATGATTAAATGTTCTAGACTCAAAGTTTGGATTAGAAAAGATTTTTTCGATAATTTCAAAAGCCTTGCTGCCGGATATTCTTATAACACCAATACCGCCGGCTCCCAGAGGAGTAGCAGGTGCTGCGATTGTATCAAATTCTTCCAAAATATTCATAAATAAATTGTAACCCAAAAACATTCATCATATAATATCTATATGAAAATAAAAGATTTAATAACAGCAACCGGTGCAAAAGTTTTAAAAGAAATTGATGAGAATCTGGACGTAAATATATCGACAGATACACGCACAATTAAAAGCGGTGATTTTTACTTGCCGCTTAAAGGTGCTTCTTTTGACGGCGAAAAATTCATAAATCAAGCCTTAGAAAAAGGCGCATCCGGTTCATTTTCCTGTGGAACTGGAGGAACACTGCAGGTTAATGATACGCTTGAAGCCTATTTGAAACTCGCAAATTACAGAAGAAACCAGTTGAATTTTAAGGTTGTTGCAATTACGGGAAGTTCCGGAAAAACTACAACAAAAGAACTTGTTGCCTCTACTCTGGCTGAAAAATATAAAACTTTTAAAACACCGCTTAATCATAATAATGAAATAGGGTTTTGCCAGACGATATTTGAGGCTCCAAATGATACTGAAGTTCTGGTGCTTGAAATGGGTATGCGCGGAACGGGTGAGATTGAACTTTTATCAAAGTATGCAGAACCCGATATTACAATAATTTCAAATGTTGGTACTGCGCATATAGGGCGTCTTGGCTCAAGAGAGAATATTGCAAAGGCTAAATGTGAAATCGTTAAATATCAGAGAGGAAACATATTTATTGCCCATGATGACGAATTAATAAGAAAAAATGTACACTTTAACGGAGAAAAAATATTTTATTCAATAAAAGATGTAAATATTTTAGAAAAATCAGCGTATTATTCAAAATTTGAATACAACGGGGTTATTTATGAGTTAAATGTCGGTGGAGATTACAATATAGAAAATGCTTTGAGTGCAATTAATACCGGTTTAGCTCTGCATATGGATACAGACGAAATAAAGGCAGGTTTAAAAAAATATTCTCCAATAGAAAAGCGCTGGGAAGCAGTAAATGCCGGCGGTTATGAAATCATTAATGACAGCTACAATGCCAATCCGGAATCAATGCGTGCTTTTGTTGATACAATCACAGAGCTTTATAAAAACTATATAATTATTCTTGGAGATATGGGAGAGCTTGGGGTTGATGAGATTAAATACCACAAAGAGCTTGGAAGATATATAAATCAGAAGCTTTCTGCAGAATCTTGCATTATATCAATCGGCAAGCTTTCCGCATACATAACCGGTGAAATAACAGGGTGTCCAGCACTACATTTTGATACTGTTGAAGAAGCTGTAAATTATATAAAGAATAATATAGACAAAAGCAAAACTCTCTTTTTGAAAGCATCAAGAAGCATGCAATTTGAACACATTATAACAATGCTTGCAGGCTAAAATATAAAATTCTCTGCTATTGACTACATTTCAAGATTCATTTGAGAGAATTGAATAATTTTGTTTTTACCGCGGTGTTTAGCATTATATAGAGCATGTTCTGCATATCTTATTACAGTGTTTGCATCCTCATCTACATCCGGCATGCAAGGATACGTGGAAATTCCACCGGAAATCGTGACTTTATGCGGTTCTTCCTCTCCGGCAGGAATAAATTCCATTTTCTCGACTTCTCTTCTAAACCTTTCGCCGAACAGAAAAGCGTTTTCTTCTGAAGTATTAGGAAGTACAAGCAGGAATTCTTCATCGCCGTATCTTGTCAAAATATCTTCTTTTCTTATCATTGCACTTAATTTATTTGCAATATTTTTCAGAAGAATGTCACCCCACTCGTAGCCGTACATATCATTTACTACTTTGAAGAAATCTATATCAAACAGTATGCATGATAATTTTGTACCATAACGTCTTGAACGTGAAATTTCTTCTTCAAGACGTTCCTGCAGATATTTTCTGTTATGAAGTCCGGTCAAATCGTCCGTAGTAGAAACTCTTTCGAGCTTATCTTTAATTGTTTTAATTCTTAAAAGCGCATTAACTCTTACAATCAGTTCATCTGTACTGGCAGGGTCTTTAATAAAATCATATCCTTCAGCTCTTACTGTTGCATCACGTCTTGTTGGACCCAAGAACAGAATCGGGCAGGGAAATTTATTTGTCATTAGAGCATCTTTTGCAAGATCAATATTTTCAACAATCATCAATGAAGGATTGAGAACCGCATAATCTTTCATCTGATCAATTGAAACAACTCTTACTTCTGCTTCATCAATATCCATTAATGCTGCCTGCAGTTCAGGCATCGGCTTTGTTGAATAAATAACAATATTGCTCATAAAGTTTCCTCTTATTTTTTAATTCATTTTCTCTATATTTAAATATACACTAATTGTAACACTTTGTAAAACAGTTTTTCTTTATCCGCTGCTGTATTTAGATTTATGTCTTAAATTTTTATGCTATAATCAATTTCAATAAAGATTATAAGAAGGAATTGAGATTATGAATAAATTTTATACAACAACCGCAATTGATTATGTAAACGGAGCTCCGCATATCGGTCATGCTTATGAAAAAATACTGACAGATGTTATATACAGACATTTTACGCAGCGCTGCCAAGATACATATTTTCTTACCGGTACTGATGAACACGGGATTAAGATACAGAAAACTGCTGCAGAAAAAGGCATAACTCCGCAGGAATTTTGTGACATAAATGCACAAAAATTTATTGATGCCTGGAAAGCTCTTGACATAGATTATTCTCAATTTATCCGTACGACAGATAAACAGCATGAAGAGATTGTTCAAAAGATATTCAAAAAGCTTGTGGAAAAGGGAGATATTTATAAGCATGCATATAAAGGTCTTTATTGTTCCGGCTGCGAAGCTTTTTTGAGTGAAAAAGATTTAACGGAAGACGGACTGTGTCCGAATCATATGAGAAAACCCGAGATAGTGGAAGAAGAAAACTATTTCTTTAAACTTACAAAATACAAAGATGCCATTATCAAACATATCAAAACAAATCCGGATTTTATAGTTCCGTCATTTCGTGCAAATGAGGTTATAAATCAGCTTGAAAACATAGAAGACATCTCTGTTTCGCGTGTAAAGAGCAACGTAAGCTGGGGTATTCCGGTTCTTGAAGATAGTCAGCAGGTAATTTATGTATGGATAGATGCTCTTTCAAACTATATTACTGCACTGGGCTATAATCCAGACGGAGAAAGTTCTGTCGAATTTAATAAATATTGGCCGGCAGAAGTACAGGTTATAGGTAAAGATATATTGAAATTCCATAGTATTTATTGGATAGCGATTCTTATGGCGCTGGATTTGCCGCTACCTAAACATATTTTGGCACACGGCTGGATTACAATAGATCAGACAAAAATGTCTAAATCTCTCGGCAACGTAATTTCGCCTACATCTGTTCTTGAAGCATTTAATTTAGATATTCCGGATCCGTTCAGATATTATATGGCTTCAGCTGCTCCTTGCGGTAAAGACGGCAACTATTCAGATGAAGATTTTAAAGAAAAGGTCAATGCTCATCTTGCAAATTCTATGGGAAATCTTTTGAATAGAACTTTATCTATGCTTGTAAAATATTTTGAAGGCGATATTAGACCGGAATTTTTGGAAGAAAATGAACTTAAAGCTCAAGCATTAGAAACAGTAAAAGCAGTTAAGCATCATTTTGACTACTTTGAAGTTCAAGAAGCTGCACAAAAGATTATAGAACTTGTTGACACTGCAAACAAATATGTAACTGATAATGCGCCCTGGAGTCTGGCTAAAGACGGTCAAATAGAGAAGTGTGGAAAAGTTTTGACAAATGTTCTGCAGGTAATGACAGTAATTGCATCTTTGATCTATCCTTATTGCCCGAATATCGCAGGAGCAATGGCTGAACAGCTTGGATACGATATAAATACAAAGCTTGATGATATAACCTGCGAAAGCTTAAAAGCCGGTCACTTAATTGATAAGGAAAATATCAAACCGGTATTTTTGCGTATGGACAGTGAACTTGCTGATAAAAAGAAATAAGCTGAATTAAATTATTTTATCTAAATTGTCTATAATCAGATAGCTCATTAATCGCCATCATATTGGCAACTCTTGAAGCTTTTTTCTGTTCTTTTGTTATATAAATATTAAACAGCATTACCGGTATAACAGATAATAATGCAATGCCGGTGCCTCGCAGCAGCCCCTCAACTTTTCCGGTACCTTTGCTTTTTCTGCTGAATAACCCCATTAATCCGATAACAAGCAGAGAGCTGATAGAGCTGAGCAGATAGTTTATTGCTTCTCCGAGAGCTTCTATGCTTTCCGAATATTTTTGAGATTTTTCATCAACGGTATTGAATGTCATAAAAGTATTTCTCTGAAGCCGTTTCGCATCTTTCAGCTGTTCCTGTGTTAAATTAAGTTTTTCTACTGCTTGATAAAACCGCTTTTCTTCTTTTGCAATACTTTCTTTATATTTGTTGTATTCTTTTCTGTTTTTCCAGGCATCTTTCAAAAAAGCAAAGATATTCTGTTTAGGCTTGCTAATTTCAACATCTTCTATATTCTTAGCTTTATTATCATCTACATAAACAAAAGTTTCTGGATTTTTTAATAATTCTTGCTTGATTTTGAACCGTCCTACCCGCGATGCATCTTTAGCTATCAATGTTCCGGCAGTATCTACGCCTATTGTTGCCAGAAGAGTAACAAACTGCACGATGGTTTCTGCTGTTCTTGCAGATTTTACTTTGCACATTGAAAGAATTTTCTTTATAATTGCACCTGTCAAAAAACCTCCGGCAAGTATTCCTGTACCGAGGAGTCCAATACTTAATTCCGCGTTTTGTGCATAGTCTTGTGACGAAATATCAATCTTTTCAATAAGCTTGGTTAACAGCTGCTGTTCTTTTTTTGCATTCTCAGTTTCTTCCGGCGTGAAATCATCATTCAAATGTTTCCGGGCTTCAGCAAGTTCTGCTTCAAAAAGCTTTCGCTGAGTTTTATATTCTTTGCTGTCAATAGCCAGTTCTTTCCAAGTTTTTAGCCCTCCGGTTAATTTTTTTGCGCTGATTTTCTTCTTCTTTTCTTCCGGAAGATTTTCCATCAACTCTTTTGCTTCATCTGTCTGTTCGGGAGTAAGTATCGCAAAACAGTTCGGGCTGTTTAAGTCTTTTCTCATAGCCTCAAATCTTCCCTTACGCGAGGCAGAAACCTGTGTCCTTGCAGCCCAGGCTTGAAGTGGAAAAGAAACTATAAGTCCTGTAATCAAGCCGCCGAGCATTGGAATAAATGCTGTTAAAAAATCCTTATTTAACTTATATTTCCCCGCCAATTTACCCATAAATTTTTGTACAGCTTTGAGTCCGGAGGCTGCCGTTCCGAGTGCTGCACCGGATACTGCTGCCAGTACAAGAACTGTTTCTACTCCGGCATTAGCGGCAGCTTCCATATCCTGCGCCCGTTTCTGGGAATATTCATCCATAATGTCTATAGCTCTTATTAGAGTTTTTCCGCGTTGAATATCTTCTTTGTTGATTTCTTGCGGATGCTCTTTTAAGTATGCCATTCTTTTTGCTTCCATCAAGTCACGATTATATTTCCAGTTTGCATAGACCGGTTCATATTTCTTGTATGATTTGTAATCGTCTAACATTGACATGATGCACTTATCCTTAATTTATTAAAACCTAAAAAGATTTTTTTTGCTATTTTTAATAAATCTTTACATATAATATTGAGCAGCATGAGTTTTAGGAGAGCTTAATTTATGCAAAGCTGCATAACTGTCCGGTAAAAATTTAACTTCCAAAATCAAAATGCAAGACAAGACCGGGATGGGGTGGCACTTGGCAGATTAAATTAGTTTAATTAAAAAATATTTTAATAATCAAAGAATAATTTATTATCAAAAATATTCGTAATATCTTAGGATTAATTTATGTTATAGAAAGATTGATTTTATTTTAGTATGAGTTTACTTGATTTATTACAAGGCAAGCGCGTTGTCGTTCTATTCACCCCATCCCAGCCTTCCCCATCCAGGCACTAGTGTCCAAATAAAAATATCACATAGCCACAGCCTTCAATCGAG
>CALVAO010000006.1 GCA_944325515.1 Candidatus Gastranaerophilales bacterium
TCTCATAATAGATGTAAGTTTTCCCTTTTTATTCCCTTTTCCCTTTTTCCGCTTGATTTACAAGCGGTTTTTTTTGAGAAAAATAAAAGATACAAAACTCTTCTACTTAGGAAATATTCCAGGTAATGTTTATTTATGTAAAAATTATTCACACCGGTAGTGACAAGTTACTATTATTAATATATGATTATTTTGTAATAAGGGTAATGAGGAGTTTTGGCTTGTGAATAATAAGAAGATTGAAACTGTAAATCCAATACAGAGTACTTTTTCGAGAGATGATGATGCTTTTACCGCACTATCAACATCAGCATTACTCGCAAAAAGTTCGGTTCCGTACTCTCACAGAAGAATTGCGGATAATTATGTCATAATAAAAAGAGTTTACCGGTTTCAAGCAGTGCAAAGCCGCATTACAAATGCCGAATTACAGCTTCTTAAAAAGTATGACTTTAATACCCTTGAATTTTCTACCATTAAACAGATTAACGAAGAATTATCATACCTAAAAAAATGGTCGACATCAGGTAATGAATTACTCAGAAAAGATGCGGATAATTTATTACAAATACGTTCAAAAGAACTAAAATATATAGTTGCAAGCAGATATGCAACCGTCACTAACGAAATATATAACGGCTATAAAGCATTAGAAAAATATTTTGAGGAAATATCCAAATTTTACTCACCTATTTGTTAAGAAAAGTTCATAATCGGGCAAATTTTGACTTTCACATGTTTTATAATAGCCGGAAGGTTATCTTAACATGCAAATTAATCCTATCAATAATACTAATAAAATAAATAATAACAGAGAACCTGTAAAATTTGGTCATGGAAATCCGTGGAGCGGCAGTACATATTCTACAAAAGAAAAAGCTATTGTCGCAGGTTCAACTGCTCTGGGGGTTGTTGCAGCACTTGCAGGGCTTGCAAAGCAGGCGAAATACTCACTTAATCCTGCGAAAATGTTTAAAAATTTTAAGAAAAGCTATTTATATAAAGCACCCTATGATGAACCGGAAATTATTACAATCGGTGCGGGCTCCTGTCTGGGCGGACTTGCCGGAGGGTATATAATAGATAAAAACAAAGAAAATAGAAAAGCAAAATGGCGGGAAACGCTAATGCAAATAGCAAATATATCCGTTCCGATAATATTTGTCGGGAGATTTGCAAGGGGCGGAAAATATCTTGCAAAAAAGTTCTGGGAAAAAACTCCAAATTCAGAAACTTACAGAACAAAGACTGCAAAAGCTGTAACTGCAATGATTGGTCTTTTTACAGGTGTTTATGCGAGCAATTGGCTTGCTAATAAAATAAACGAAAAACTTTTTAATCAAGGCAAAGGACGTCCGGTTCAATTGAGTGACTTCTCTGCCCACCTTGATGATTTCTGTATGGCTGCAAGACAAATTGATGATAAAAATTCTCTCATACACAAAGTAACAATGTGTATCCCTCTGGCTTTAATGATAGCCGGCAACGAAGTCGGAAATAAAAAAGCTTAATAGCGAAACAGCAAAATCCTTCATTAGATTCTGCCGTTTCTAAAATCTTTTCATACTCCCAAAATCTGTTTAACCGGTTGATTTAATGCAAAATTTTAAACAAGACCTAAAGCTTTTTTGTACCAAGAAAAAGATTCAATTTCATAACCATTGAAAGTTGTTTTCAATTGTTGTTTTTTTAAGTAGTTTTCAAACTCATCATTAAATGCAGATTTAACTGTTTTCTTTTCTTTAGAGATTAGTTTCATCATTCCTTCTCCTATTTTAGTAACACACATATATAAAAACTGGTTTTATCAGTTAAGTTCCACACTTTTTATGCAATAATTCTAACATAAAATTCCATGCTTATCAATGCCTATGTGAAGAATTGTAAGCATTTTGAATAAAAATTATCCTTAAGAGCTAGGAGTATATAATCATAAAGAATGTTTATATATATTTACACATAATTGATTTAATATGTTTTTTAAGCTATTCTAAATTAGGTAACAGGGTAGTTAGGAGCAGGGAAAATGTACAATGTCGCAATTATTGGTGCAGGACCGGCAGGTATCTTTACAGCATTAGAAATCGTCAGACTTCGTCCGGAATGGAAAGTTATCTTAATAGAAAAAGGACAAAAAATTGAAAGCAGAAAATGTCCTATAAGAGAAGGTGCTCCTAAATGCGTTAATTGTAAAAAATGCGGACTGCTTTGCGGCTGGGGCGGAGCAGGAGCTTTTTCTGACGGCAAATTAACACTTACTCCAGATGTCGGAGGACACCTCATTGATTATATGCCCAGAGAAAAAGTCGAAGAATTAATCAAATATGCGGATAACATGTATATAGAACATGGTGCAACTGACGAAGTTTTTGGAACAGATATGGAAGTCTTCAGAGAAATCGAAAGACAGGCTGTTCTTGCAGAACTTAAACTTGTGCATTCACCTGTTAGACATCTCGGCACAGAAAGAAGCCTGCATGTATTAAAACATATGCAGGATTACCTCAGTGACAAAATTACAATCCTTAACAATGTTTCTGCCACTAGTTTGATTGTAGAATGCGAACAGGTTAAAGGCATTGTTCTTGATAATGGCGACACTGTAAGAGCTGAATATACAATTATTGCCCCAGGAAGAGAAGGTGCAGACTGGCTTACACATGAATTTGCAAAAAACAAAATCGGTATGGTGAATAATGCTGTTGATGTAGGAGTTCGAGTAGAGCTTCCAGCACCTGTTTTTGCACCACTTACAGACAAACTCTATGAATCTAAGCTTGTGTACTACTCTCCAACCTTCGGTGATGAAGTCAGAACTTTCTGTATGAATCCGAATGGTGAAGTTGTACAGGAAAACTATAATGGAATTGCAACTGTAAACGGACACAGCTATGCTAATATCAAAACAAACAATACCAATTTTGCACTGCTTGTAAGCAAAAAATTTACAGAACCGTTTAAAGAACCAATTGCATATGGTCAGCATATAGCCAGCCTTGCAAACATGCTTGCAGGTGGAATTCTGGTACAAAGATTCGGAGATTTGCTTGAAGGCAGACGTTCAACCCCGGACAGAATTCAATCAAGCGTTATAACACCTACTTTAACCTGTGCAACTCCGGGAGATTTGAGTCTTGTTATACCGTACAGACAAATGAAAAGTATTATAGAAATGCTCTTTGCGCTAGACAAAATTGCACCGGGGACAGCTTCCAGATATACACTTCTATACGGAATAGAAGTTAAGTTCTATTCCGCAAGAGTAAAACTCACAAATGAACTTGAAACGGAAGGTGTTAAAAATCTGTTTACAATAGGTGACGGTGCCGGCGTTACAAGAGGCTTAATACAGGCTTCAGCATCAGGAGTTTATGTTGCACGGACTATCTGTGCAAGGTAAAATCTTTTAAGCGCAAAAACTCTTTGTATATTTTATTAAGTATTAACAATAAATTCTTCAAAATATTTAATAAAATCTTCTCTGGTTAGATTAGGCAGGATTTCTCCGACTGTTGTAATACCCTTGACTTCTTCGTGAAACAAGCTTTCTAAAAGCTGTTTATCATATCCGAAAAGAATTGAGCCATGCTGCAAAATATAACCGTTTTTTCTGCACTGTGCAGAACCGATTATCTTTTTACCTTCATAGCATACGTCAGCACCTGTAGATAAAAGCATGCAATAATCATGATTCACTGTTAATTTTTTATTCTCACCAAACTCTAAACATATACCCAATCTCTTAAAAAATTTTATCAGTATATTTGAAATATATTTGTATGATTCTATAATATTTTCACCATTTTGAATAAAAGAAACTGGTACAATACAGCAATATGTAATCTCGTTATCATGAAGCAAAGCTCTGCCGCCTGTCAATCTTCTTACAACAGAAATGTCTTGCGGTAAATTAATATTTTTCTGATTTCTGCCAAGAGAAACACATTTGGGCTGCCAGCCATACAAGCGGAAAACAATATCTTGAATATTTTCGGATATTGATTTTTCAAGCAGGTCAGAGTCTATATGCATATTCTCTTCACCTGTATGTACACTGTACCCTAAATATTTCATTCTCTTTCACGGGCTTTCTTTAACAGCGCATCATCATTTGTTCTTTCCGCTAGCGGCATAGGAATAAACAAATCTTTATAACGTCTTATTGCATATTGATCAGTCATGCCGGAAATATAATCCGTAACTATTTGCGGGATTTCTTCTTTATCATAATATGCTTCCAGCATATTTGTATAGTATTCATACAATGATTTTATAATATTCTTTGCCTTTTTTTCTTCTGCTTTCGCTATCGGATCAAGATACACATTGTCAAACATCCATGTTCTAAGTTTAGTCACATAATACCATCCCTCTTCAGACATTGCTACCTTAGGTTTATTCATGGAATTTTCTATAACATCAGTAATCATTTTACCGAGTCTTGCTGACTGATTTGAGGTAAAATATTCTATACAATCATCCGGTAAATCATTTTCTGATATGATTCCTGCGCGGACAGAGTCCTCAATATCATGATTTATATAAGCAATTTTATCTGCATATTGAACGACTTGCGCTTCCGGTGTTTTAGGCTTGTATCCCCAGGTATGAGTAAGAATTCCGTCTACGGTTTCTTTGCATAAATTCATATCTTCAAGCACTTCCACTACACGCACGCTTTGAAGATTATGATGAAACCCGTTAGGAAGCAGCTCATCCAGAGTTCCTTCTCCACAGTGTCCAAAAGCAGTATGTCCGAGATCATGTCCCAGTGCAATCGCTTCTACCAAATCTTCATTAAGTCTTAAAGCTCGCGCCATTGTTCTTGCAATCTGAGAAACTTCAAGGGTATGCGTAAGTCTGGTACGAAAATGATCATTAAATGGAGATAAAAATACCTGCGTTTTATGTTTCAGCCTCCTAAAAGATTTTGAATGCAGAATTTTATCTCTGTCACGCTGGAACTCGGTCCTTATCGCAAAATGTTCCTTTCTCGGACGTTTTCGCCCTGCAGAATTCAAACATTTTGTAGCATAAGGACTTAGTAATTCAAGTTCACGCTGTTCTAATTCTTCTTTAATTGTTTTTACTACCATACTTGAATTATACATAAAACTGCTGAATTTGACTACTATTAACATTGTGTTTTTAAGGTAAATATTGTATCATATACAATAAGGAGAGATAGCTAATGGAAACATTCATAAATGCGGATTTTATAATTAGGCTGTTCGCGGCACTTGCGCTTGGTTTTGTGTTAGGACTCGAAAGAGAACTGACAAATAAATATGCCGGTCTGAGAACACATATACTGGTATGCCTTGGTGCTTGTATTTTTACAATACTGTCCATATACGGATTTCCGACATATGCACACGGAGATAATTTGATAATTAATAATGCTACAGGTATTAGAGATACCTCAAGAGTTGCGGCACAAATTGTAACCGGCATAGGTTTTATCGGCGCCGGTACTGTATTGAGAAACGGACCAATGGTATTTGGTCTTACAACCGCAGCAACGCTCTGGATTGCAGCAAGCATAGGAATGGCGTGCGGTGCAGGAATGTTTGATATAGCAATATTTTCTACAGTATTAAGCGTAGCTGTATTAACTCTTATTAGGATTTTTGAAAGACAATTTCTTCCTTCCAGCGGAAAGCAGATAAAAAGATGCAAGCTCGTTATCTATTGTGCCAGAGAAGATGTCAAAAAGATTTATGATTATTTAATTTCCAGGGTCGATAACATGAGAGATTTTACATCTAAAAGACTGCTGGAAAATCCATCCAAATCCAAACTCTCTGCCACATTTGATTTAACAAATAAAAAAACAATGCACGAATTGTATAACAAATTAACATCACTTGCAGATCTTGATTCAATTGCATTACAGGAATTAAATGATTAAAGAGAAAAAAAAGCCTAAATTAAAAAAAAGTTTTGCAGCAATTGCTATGGAATATCTGAAAACAATTGCGATATCTTTCAGCGCAGCATTAATTTTCACTCTTTTATTATCATTTCACGCAAGAAGTGAAATGATAAAAAATATTTATATGAATGCTGAAGAACAACAAAAAATTGATGAAAAAATTGCAAGACAGCTTGTTACACAATCAGATTTAACAAAGGATTTAAAAACCAAGAAATATTCTATATGCATTCAAGTAGGAAACTTATATGAAACTATTCAAGACTACAAAAATGCCGAATTTGCATACAGACTTGCAATCCAAAAAGCAAAACCCGGTGTTTATGCACCATATTATAAACTTGCATGTGTACTTATATCACAGGAAAGATTTAATGATGCCGAATTAGTACTAAAATCTGTAAAAGATATTCAAAACAAAAAACTTATCAAATTTAAAACTCGTGCATATATTGTAATGGGCGATAAATATTATTCTATCGGCAAATTTTTAAGTGCAGCAAAAAGTTATGAAAAAGCCCGATTTTATTATGATAAATTTGCAAAGAAAGATCCGGTTATTGATAAAGAAATTGATATTAGGATTATTAATGCTTACAAAGAAACTGCCGATATTATGGTTAAGAATGGCTATAACTCCGATGCTGTAAGTTTTCTGAAAAAGGCTGAAAAATATGCTCCTAATGACTTATTAATTAAATACAAACTTGCCATTATATACTCTGATTTGGATCCGATAAAATCCATAGAATATTTTGAGCCTCTGTTAGAAGAAATTCCACAGAAAATTGATTACGGCGCTTTTGGGAAAGCTTTAATGAAGGCTGCCAATATTGCAGATTTAGAAGGCAATCCGACACAGGCAAAATACTACAGATATAAAATTCATTCTGTAGATCTTTTCATAAATCAAAAAGTTATTTACCCTAATGATATTGAAATTATACTGGATTCTTTTATTATAAGAAAACCTTTCTTCAAATACAGCTTAAAAGCCAAATATAGATTTAGAAATGTTTCAAACGGTGATATCATAAAAATGTCTGCAGACTTTAATTTAAGACAAAATGATAAAGTTTTAGAAACGATAACGAAACCTGCTGCAAATAAAAATGCTCCGCTGTTATCTAACGGAGGAGAAACAGGAGAAATTGAAGTCAATTTCGGTAAAAATATTTTTACCAAACGAGAATTAGAACAATATGTTATAGATATTTATGTTTACAAAGACGAAAAATACAAAACTCTTGCCGGCACAATGAAAGTCCCGTTAAAAAGTTTTTATTCTTCTAAATAAAGAGTTTCTCCCCAGCGGTACAATTTATCACCTGCAATAAACATATCCTCATCCAGTATACTTGCATTGATACGAGCACCGTTACCCATTATTTTAAAATCCGCTTCATCATCATTGATTTCATATGGAACACGATAATCTCCAAAAAATTCTTCCACTGTCGGTTTTTGAGCAGCAGCCTGCTCTTCTTCGTCTTTCTGTTTCAACTTGCTTAACTCTTCTCTAAGAACCATTACTTCATTAAGCATTGCTTGCATTGCAATATTATCTTTTACAGCCTCGTCTACATGCTGTTCTTCATTTTCAGTACTGTAAAAATCTGCAAGGTATTCATCAATATTCTCTGAAGAATCATTATTTTCTTCATTTTGTACATCTTCATTTATATCACTATCACTTGAATCTTCTGTAAAGTCTGCCTCTATATCTACATCGCAATTTATCGGAGAATCCATTTCACAGATATCATCAATCACTGCATTTTCTTCATCATCCAATTCTTGATTACTATCTTCTGAAACAAACGAGAATGATACATCTTCATTAACTGCATTCTCATCCTCAACAATCTCTTCATTTTGACTTGATATTTCCTCCGAATTCTCTGTTTCTTCTTGAACAACCTCATCAACAGACAATTGTTCCAATGCTTCACCAGCTTCATCTTGAGGTTCTGTCAAAAGTTTTTCTTCACTGATAGCATTAGGCACATCATCTTCTTTTGAGAATTCTTTTTTGTTTTCTTCTTTTACATTAATATTATTTTCTATAAACTCTATTTTTTTCTCTTCTTTTGGAACACTTATTTCAGCATTAGGAATATTCGGCTGAATAACCTGTATCTGTATAGGCTTTGCAAAAGCAGTTAAATCCGGAGCCCTATTTATAAGCTCATCTACAAAAGCAGAAATTTCCGCTTGTTTATTATCAGCAACTTCTTTTTCTAAGAACTCCTCTTGAGTTTCTTCTTCATCTTTTTCATAAAAATCTGCCAGATTATCTTCTGTCGTAATCTCTTCCTCTAAACCGGCAGGTTCTTTAACTTCCTGTGAAATTTCTTCCGAAAATTCTTCTGGAATTTCTTGTTCAATATTATCCTCTTGAATTTCACTGATTGAACAAGCTTCTTTATTATCTTCAATTTCTGCAAGCGGTTCAATTACGGGAGTTTCTTCAGGTTCAACATCAGAGCACTCCTGCGGTTTTGGTTTTTCAACTTGCACCGTATTTCCCGCATCAACAAATTCCTCCTTCTGAGGTAATATCAATTTCCCGTTCACCAGAACAGGCGTACCATTTTGCAGTTTGAAAATCAAATTGGCAAGCCCGTGTAATTTCCTGTTTGAAAACTCTATCTCTATAGTATTGTTATTAGGAAAACTGAATTTATTTATGTACACAGCTTCATCAAGAGTGTCTATTTTGTTTATAAGTCTTATAAATTCCTGCATTACATAAGGTGATATTGCACAAATAGCCCTAAATAAACCATTTATGGCGACATTATCGCCCATCCATTCACCGTTAATTGTAATACCCTTAAGTTTTCGCATAACACATCCTTATCTATCTCTTGTTATGTATATCGGCATTTTTTTATAAAACTTTAGCAATTATTGATAAATATTTACAAAAATTTACAATGATGGTGCAGAATTCAATAAAGTTCTGGTATATTCTTGATGCGGAAAATTAAAAATAGAGCTTGTAACATTTTCTTCTATAAGTTTACCGCAGTACATTATACCTACCCTGTCAGCAATATACCGGATAACATTCAAGTCATGCGAAATAAACAAAATTGCAAGTTCTCTCTGCTGCCTTAAATCACGCAAAAGGTTTATAATCTGCGCCTGAATGCTTGCATCCAGAGCACTTACCGGTTCATCCGCAATTAGAAGTTTTGGGTTTAATATCAACGCCCGCGCAATTGCAATCCTTTGTCTTTGACCGCCGGAGAACTGATGCGGATACAGATGCAAACAATCTTCCATAAGTCCTACTTCTTCCAGAACTTGTTTTATCACAGCCATTTTTCTATTTTTCGAGAACTTAGTGTTTATATCAAGAGGCTCTTTTAATGTATCTAAAATTTTCATTTTAGGGTTTAAACTTGAATACGGATTTTGAAAAACCATCTGTACCTTGGCAGGATATTCTTTTTTTTCCTGTTTGGATTGCTTGAATATACTTTTACCTTTATATAGAATATCACCGCTCAGAGGTTTTACAAGTTTTGTAACAGCTTTAGAAAGTGTAGATTTTCCACATCCGGATTCTCCGGCAAGAGCATAAATTTCACCCGATTTTATACAAAAAGACACATTATCCACCGCACGCAGAACCGATTCCGTATTATTATTTATATTTTTATACTCTACTACTAGATTTTTTATCTCTAATAAATTCTCCATAAGTTTATTTTAACATCTACTATATAGTAATTGAATATATAAATGGATGATTTTATGATAAAATCTATAAAAAGAAAAGGAGCGCCTGTATGTTTGATATTTTTAGAAAGTATATTTCAGCAAAAAATATAATATTCTTTATTATAGCAATTTTGTTTATTATATTTATAACAAAAATAAAAGATATTGCCATACTATTTTTTGCATCTTACGTTATAGCCTGCTCTCTTAACCCTGTAGTAGATAAGCTTACAAAAAAAATGTCACGTTCAGTAGCATCCGGATTAATACTCGGGCTTGTACTTTTAGTATCAGCTTTATTTTTATTGCCAATATTTATCATGGCTGGACACCAGATACATTCGTTCCTTATCTCACTTCCGGAACACATAAGCACAGTAAAAACATTCTTGCTCCAAAGCCCGTTGTTAAGTAAAACAATATTAAGCCAGCTTGATTTGGGAGAAGTTATCTCTTCAACTTCCGGCTTTACTACAAAATTTGTTAACGGTTCAATAAATGCAAGTATGGGATTTGCATCAGCTATTGTATATTTTTTGGCAGCTTGCATTATAATTTACTATTTTATGGCTGATAAAGAAACTGTACGAAAAACATACATAAGCCTGTTTCCAAAACCAATGAAAGAACGCGCAGAAGAAATTATTGAAACAATATCACAAAAAATAGGCGGCTATGTTCTTGCTCAAATTATAACTATAACCTGTGTAGGTATAATCATGACAATAGGATTAATGATACTTAAAGTAGATTATGCACTACTGCTTGGTCTGTTAAATGCAATTCTCGATTTGGTACCTGTAGTAGGACCGGGACTTGCACTTTTAATTACACTGCTCATTGCATACAAAATGGGACCTTTAACTCTTGTATTAATAATTGTTGTATTTTCAATTGCACAATGGGCAGAAAACAATCTCGTCAGACCCTATATTTTCGGGAAATTTCTAGATTTACATCCGCTTATCATATACTTTTTTCTGTTTGTAACAGCACAATATCTTGGTGTAGTAGGCGTAATTTTTGCACCTGCGATAGCGGCTACAGTTTGTGTTTTAATAGAAGAACTATATATTAAGAATGTTAACTGATGGAAACTAAACTATACAAACCAAACTATGGCGAATATAACCTCGTAATGGCTTATCCGGCTATTGAGTCCTTTGCTCTGGCTTCTCTCGGCTATTTATGGCTGTATAAACTCGCAGATACAACAGACGGAATTAATGCAATAAGAATTTCTACAGATAATATTAATTTACCTGTAAAAAAAATTCATTCATTAGCTTTTTCCATGTCATTTGATTTTGATTTTTTAGGAGTGTTTGAAATTCTTGAAAAACTCAAAATCCCGTTTTATGCAAAAGATAGAGATGAATCCAACCCGTTGATTTTTGCGGGCGGTCCTGTTGTTACAACCAATCCAATGCCATATGCAGCATTCTTTGATTTTGTTATACTCGGAGATGGAGAAGATAGTTTCAAGCAGGTATTAGAAATTCTACAAAGAAAAGAAGATAGACAAAGAACTTTAAAACGGCTCTCCAATATAGAAGGTATTTATGTTCCCAATAAGCCCGTAAAAAAAGCTACAGCTGAGCTTAAGGATGTTATTTATACACCAATATTAAGTGATAAAAGCTATTTTAAGGACACATTTATTATTGAAGTTGCAAGGGGATGCATGAATCGTTGTGCATTCTGCACTGCATCATATATAAACCTTCCGTTTAGACATTATGAATACACAAAAATTATCGAGGCAATAGAATTAGGATTAAAATATACAAACAAAATTGCCCTTCTTGGCGCACAAATAAGCGCGCATCCGCAATTTAATACCATAATGGATTATTTGTACAACAAGATGAAAAACGGAACAAATATTGAACTGGGGATATCTTCCCTCAGAACAGATGCAGTTACTCCGCAAATTGTCCAAACACTTGTCTTAGGCGGTCAGAAACATTCAACAATAGCAATAGAAGCTGCAAGCGAAAAGCTACGTAAATTTATAAACAAAAACCTTAAAGAAAGCCAGATTATAGATGCTATAAAAATATCTAAAGATAACGGGCTGAAAGGACTAAAAATATATTCAATGATAGGTATTCCAGACGAAACGGAAGAAGATATCCAAGAATTTATAAGACTTGCCAGACACATAAAAAATGAAATACCACAATTTAATATAGAATTTTCTTTTTCCAGTTTTGTACCTAAACCTCAAACCCCTTTGCAATGGAGTAAAAGAGAAGAGTCGAAGTCACTTGAAAAGAAGCAGAAGTATTTGGAGAAAGAACTTGCAAAAATCGGTTATAATACAAAGTTCTCAAGCATAAAATGGGATTACTGGCAAACGGTTCTCTCAAGAGGCGGTATAGAGCTGGCGCCGTTTTTAATCAAAGTTTATCAAAACGGCGGAAAAATCGGTGCATATAAATCCGCATTAAAAGAATTAAACCTGGATATCACAAACTTAATTGACGGATTTGATATAACCGCCCCGCTTCCGTGGGATGTTATAGAGAATCATCCAAAACAGATTTTAATAAATGAGTACAACAGACTTTTGAAACGTATTTAGATAAATAGAATCCCCCGTGTAAAGTTTTGTAACAAAAATTATCAATTGTGAAATTAAATAAATTTTACATACTTTATATATATGTAAGATGTAAATCAGATTTTAATTAATCCCTAAATCCCTTCCTAACTAAATTTTCCAGCTTCTCTTCTGAGAAGTTTTTTTTTGCAAAAAAAAATGCTATTAAATTAGATTAAAAATTTATGTAAAGTTTTGTAAAAATTTATCTAAAAAACCTAAAGTTTTATGCAAATTTTGCCGTTATATAATGTGAAAATCTATGGATGTAATGGAGGTTTTATGCCCGACGGAATAGATATTAATATACTTACAGGACGTGCTAAAGAAATCGCGTCTGCTATTGACAGTAAAAACGTAAAAGATAATAAATTATCTGATAAAGAAATCAGTATTTTTCTAGCAGAGTGTACTAATAATGGCATTGAAATTACCCAAGAATCATGGTACTCAAAATGTGAAGCAAAAATAAATGAACATTTTGAAGGATTGAAAAAGAAAATTTCAGAGTTTACTATGCCTAAACAACAAGACACGGCAGTAAGAGATGCAACCTACGTTGCCCCTGCTCCAGAAGTTAAAATAATGAAGGCAAAGGGTAATCATTCAATTGATCAAGCAAATCTTTTAAAACAAGAACTCTCAACTAAAATGTATAAAAAATGGAGCTCCAGATTCCCAAACTCACCACTTAAACAAGATTTTTATGAAAAAGTATATGACATAATAGAAACATTAAATGTAAAAGTTCCTGATACAGATTGGGATAAAGATAAATACTCTTCTCCGCAAGAACAGGCTATGGATGAAGTCATCGCAATTTTTGCAGGAGAATCAAAACTGAACCCCAAAAGCAAAAATGGCATCTACAATGGACTTTTTCAACTTGCATCACCCGGTCTCACTGAAGCTAAAAATTGGGCAAAGAAAAATCCTAATGTAGAAGGTATGGATAATATAAATAACAGCATGACTATTACTAAATTTAGAAATTCATCCGGAAGTCTGCAATTAGATTATTTAGTCGCTTATATCGGCAAATGTAAAGAATATTCAAAAATAGGCAAAAATGAAAGTATAACTCCTGGACAACTCTGGGCAATGATTAAATATCCTTTTAAAGGCAAAAATAACAAATTAGTACTACAAAAAACTAATGCAATAGATAACGTATTTAAAAACAGTAAAATAGAATACGGTATAAAGAGCTAAACAATAATGTAGTTATAAACTTGATTAATAACATCATCAAACGCATTATGATTTCCGAAGAAAACGTAAAATTCCGCAATATTTGAACCTATTTGCTGCAAATTATTAACTTCTATAGGCGGCCCAGCTGGAGTAGAACGTGCCGGATTAAGAGGATTGGATATAACTCCGGTTGCCCTTATAATAGGTATCAGAAGATTATTCTTGTATATTTCGTATTGCGTAAGCCCTTTTGTAACTAAACCGAGATTATTACCTTCTTCATCTATTAACAAGCCGCGCTGCATGGGTGCAGTGTTTGTTTTTGCTTCTATTCCGCGTTTATCCGGTAAGTTCTTTCTTATATCATATTCCGGATCAAAATTTCGTTTAATAAGCTGATTCATGTCCTCAGAAAAAACTTCTCGTATAGGATTTTTCAGATGAAACATAATATTCAGCAGGTGATTTTTTTGCGTATTGACCCATTCTATATAAAATTTTAAAAATGTTGAATTTTTATCCAGTGTTACTGTTACTGGAATTACATCCCAATTACCTTCAAAATCTATTCTTAATGAAACTCTGGAAGGAGTTTTCAATACAATTTTTGTACGCAGCACTTTAAAAATTGTTCCGCTATCATCAGCTTTTGGACCATTGTTGTAACTATCACCAAGGTCAGCAAAATCAATTAATGAAACTCGAATACCATTAACGTAAACTTGCTTATTTTCAAGCCTTAAGTTTATATTTGAATTCTCAATAGAATTTTCAGTAATTTTTAAATCAGAATGACTTATTTCCGGCATTAGATACTCAATTTCATCCGGTTGTAAATTTTTAACTTCTGCAAGATAGGTGTAAATATTTGTATAATCTTCAGTTACAGGAATTCTCTGGGTATCCGTAAGCAAAAATTTATCAAATCCTTTCTGAGCTGAAATTTTGTCATATCCTGCAATTGGTTTAGAGGATTCAAACTCTACTATGCCGGAAAAATTCCTGTCTGACAGATTTAAAATCTTTTTTTCTTCAAAATTGTTTTTTAACTTCAGTTCATCAATAATTGTATTAGCAATTTGTTTTATCTTCTTATACTTTATAAAATTCTCGTGATGCACATCATCAGTAGAACAACCGCATATACTATCATGAGCTTGATTCTGCAGCAACATCTTATAAGCATATTCCAATAGATGATTGTACTTTATTTCTTTTTGTTGTTTTACAAATCTCGAAGCTAAATCAAGAAGATAAATACACTCTACATTTTCTCTTTTTAAATCAAGTCTTGAAGAATAACAACCTTGCAATATGAAAGTTTTGCTGTTATCTCTTAACTCGTCATTCCATTCAAATTCTTTAAAATTGTTTTCAACACGTTTGAAATAATCAAAAGGAGAACCTAATCTTATAAAATAATCATTTTTTAAAATGTCATTAACAGCATCTATCTGTTCATTAATATCTGTTTCTACACCGAGATGATCAGCTCCTATCGGAAGAAGAATACAATCTTTTGATTTTTCAGATATTAAATCAAGATTTTTCTTCAAAATTTCTGCTTTTGTTTCTATTGTTTCTTTTAGAGAAAATGTGTCGTGAAAATATCCTCTGACAAGATTAACTGTATCCATCCCGCACCAGGAGAATTCTGCAGGAAAATCACCGCATCCTCTCCAGACAATACATTTATCAATACCAAAATCCCTTAGTATATCAACTACATTTTTACTGTGTCCGAATGTATCCGGAAGATAGCCGATAAATTCATTACAGCCAAATCTTCGAGCGGTATGGATACCGATTTCCAAATTCTTCTCAAAGCAAGTTTTGTCGGTTAAAAACTCATCAACCAGACAATAGAATGGTCCTATAAATAATTTTTTGTGACGGATTAATGAATATATTAAATCTTCATTTTCCGGACGCATTTCAAGATAATCCTCTAAAGCACTCACCTGTCCGTCAAAATAAAAACATGGAATCCTATTTTTAGAAAGCATTTCAAGAACATTGTCAAAAACTCTTAAAAGACGCATTCTAAAAACTTCAAATTCTCTATACCACTCTCTATCCCAGTGCGTATGAAGATATGCTATTACCTGCTTTCTCATACAAAATATAATACATCAAAATGAACTTTCACACAATAATACTTTATATGAATGATTTTTTATTACGGCTTTAAAGAGATAAATAATTTATGCCGTTTTCAATATTGACATTACAAAAAAATACATTAAATATACACCGGTAATATAGGAGAGCTTGTTATGGGAATGGCAGCATCACAAGCCAGATATCTGGCACTAACAGCAAGAAAAACTAACTGTGAATGGGAAGGGCAGCAGATAAATCAAGCAAGAACTGCGCTTGCAAATCAAAGTGCCAACCTTTTTAACCGGCTTCTGGATTTAGAAGTTCCTGATGCGCCTAAATCTACTGATTATACAGAGATACAGTATTCTTATACTGATGGTGAAAATGAATCAGTTCTTGACAGCTGGCAGCAATTATCATCTGCAGATCCTAATTATAACTATATTGTAAATCATTATTACTATGCAGATATTTATACAGGTTCTCAGAAACTACTGGAGAATCCGCAGGTTCAAACCAAAGGGGAATTAACTATTGAAGAATTTATGGAACAAGACCCTGTGGTTACTTACAATGCTAATGATGATACATATACTATAACGACGGCAGATGGACAAACCAGAACATATGCTGCAATTGGTTCTTTAGAACAGGATACAAAATTGGAAAACGCACTTAGGGATTTTGAAACCGCTGTCGGAATGGCACAGGATGACGGTGTTTTAACGACAGATGGAGTTTTTGGCTATCAAGATGCAAACGGAACATGGCATTTCTTTTTAGAAAATGAAATTGCAGAGCCAAAAGATTATTCAACGGCTTATGTGCCATCTTTTGTAGGGAATTCTAAACTCACAGAACTTGAAGACCTTACTGAAGATCAAGCTGCAGAATTAGCCCAAATTTTAAGAGATTGCTCCGACACAGCAATAAGCGATTATTTAAGCTTTGATGAGGACGGAAACCTTGTTTATAATGGTGAAGGTCTTTATACTTTTGATCTACAGGGACAGACGTATTTTACTACCGAAAAAGATTTGTATAACAGCATGCAAACTAATTATGAATACGAAAAACCAATTGATATTCAAGAAAAATTAGCTTATTACAATGCTTCATATGTTAAAACAAAAATAGAAGAAACAAATCACGCGCTGCTTGAAACAGATGGTGACGGTCGTTTTACTTCAGTTAAATTTGATGATGACAGCGTAGTTTATTCACTAAATGTTGAAACAGTAACTGATGATGCGGCATATCAAGATGCAATGAATGAATATTTATACAAAAAAGAACAGTATGAAAAAACTATTGCAGATATAAATGCTCAAACTTCAATAATTCAACAGGAAGACCGAACTCTGGAATTAAGATTAAAACAGCTTGATACAGAACAAAATGCTCTTGCTACAGAAATGGATGCTGTTAAGAAAGTTATTGACGATAATGTTGAAAAAACATTCAAGACCTTTAGTGATTAGTGATATAACTAATTGTTTCGATTTCCCCTTTTTGTGTTATACTTAACTTATATTAAGGGAAGAAGGTAAAAGATGAGTTTAGATGTATATTTAGGAATAGATGTCGGCTCTGTTACAACAAAGCTTGCACTGGTTGATGAAAAGGGTAAATATATAGATTCTTATATGTTAAAAACAGCTGGTAAACCTGTTGATGCCGTACAAAACGGATTAAAACATATTATTTCTCAAGCACTTTGCGAGTATAATGTTCAAGGAGTCGGTACAACAGGTTCCGGCAGAAATCTCGCAGGAGCTTTGGTCGGAGCAGATGTTATAAAAAATGAAATTACAGCGCACGCTGTTGCGGCAAGTACAAATATTCCGGGAGTACAAACCATTCTGGAAATTGGCGGACAAGACAGCAAAATAATTATACTTAGAGATGGTATTGTTACAGATTTTGCAATGAATACCGTATGTGCGGCTGGAACAGGAAGCTTCCTTGACCACCAGGCACAAAGACTTAATGTTCCTATAGAAAAATTCGGAGAAACAGCTCTTAAATCTGAAAACCCTGCACGTATTGCAGGCAGATGCGGTGTTTTTGCCGAAAGTGATTTGATACACAAACAACAGCTCGGTTATCCTGTAGAAGATCTTCTCTACGGGCTTTGCCAGGCTCTTGTTAGAAATTATCTTTCAAATCTTGCTTTAGGAAAAGAACTGCTTCCAACCGTATCATTTCAAGGCGGTGTAGCAACAAATTCCGGTATGGTAAAGGCTTTTGAAGAAGCACTTAATACCAAAATAGTTGTTCCAGATAATCACCAGACTATGGGGGCTATCGGAGCAGCACTCTTAGCAATGGAAAATCATCAATACACCGAAATTCCGACAAAATTCAAAGGCTGGGAAGTCGGTGACATGAATTTCCAATCTGTAACCTGTCAGTGCACAGGATGCTCTAATAACTGCGAAGTTATTACTATCCTTGAAGGCGCTGAACAGGTTGGGCACGTTGAAAAAATAGGTGATATTAAAGGCAATATTATCGCAAGATGGGGCGGTACCTGCGGAAGATGGGATATCAACTAGTTACTTTTTCTTTACTAAAAAGAAAAAGTAACCAAAAAGAAAAGAATATCTTATCGGGCGGCATTGGTTTAAACTACTGGATAATATTTAAACTACAAACCACCCTCGGAAGTAATACTACTAGCAGATTCGTCTTTTCTTAAAAGCTAAGTAACCAAAAAGAAAAGAATCTCTTGTCGGGCGGCATTGGTTTAAACTACTGGATAATATTTAAACTACAAGCCACCCTCGGAAGTAATACTACAAGTAGATTCGTCTTTTCTTAAAAGCTAAGTAACCTAAAAGAAAAGAACATCTTGGCGGGCGGCATTGGTTTAAACTACTGGATAATATTAATACCACAAGCCACCCTCGTATGTAATACTACAAGTAGATTCATCTTTTCTTAAAAGCTAAGTAACCAAAAAGAAAAGAATATCTTGACGGGCAGTATTAGTTAAACTTATACCCTCGCCCCTTGTGGGAGAGGGAGCAGTCGTACTTGAGCTTTGCGAAAGTTACGAATGCGGGAGAGGGGTTCCTCTCCAAAACTACAATTAGAAAATAACTTCTATATACAAGCTTTTAACACTAACATTAATTTACTATATTTAATAACAGGAACTTTAAATATGACATTAGAACTAAACCATTTTGAAATCGGCGGAAACAAGTTAACAATTATAGCTGGACCATGCGCAATAGAATTTATTGATATTATGCGCGAAATTGCAGATAAAATAAAAACTATCTGTAATAAGCACGATATTAACTATATTTTTAAAGCTTCTTTTGATAAAGCAAACAGGTCATCAATTCATTCTTATAGAGGTCCTGGACTTGAAAAGGGTTTGGTGATGCTGGAGAAAATAAAAAAAGAATTTGAACTTCCTATTACTACTGATATTCATCTTCCGGAACAGGCAAAACCCGTAGCAGAAGTTGTTGATATATTACAAATTCCGGCATTTTTATGCCGGCAGACAGATTTACTTGTCGCAGCTGCTAAGACCGGAAAAATAGTTAATATAAAAAAGGGACAATTTCTTGCTCCTCAGCAAATGAAATCACTTATTCAAAAAGTAGAAGAAAGCGGAAATAGAAATATTATGGTAACAGATAGAGGGGTGACTTTCGGATATAATAATCTGGTATCAGATTTTAGAGCAATTCCTATAATGAAAGAATTTGGATACCCTGTAGTTTTTGATGCGACACACAGTGTACAAATGCCTGGCTCTAACGGAGATTCGACAGGCGGTGACAGACGTTTTGTACCAACTTTAGCAAGATGCGCTATGGCTGCCGGAGCAGATGTTTTATTCTTTGAAGTTCATCCTAATCCGGATAAAGCGCTGTCTGACGGTGCAAATTCTTTACCGCTTGAACAAACTGAAAAGGTATTCAAAAACTGTAAAGCTATATTTGATATTATAAAACAGGAAAATAACTAAATTTTAAATTTCATCATTTTATAAACTGACTTTGCAGCCAGTCTACAAGTTGTATAAACAAGTTTTCAGTTTTATTTTCATCTGCATTTAAAATATTTTGTCTGTTTATACATGTTTCTAATATAGATTTATCAAGACTTGTCAGCTTACTCAGAAGTTCATTTTTCGTTTTTATATATTCATTATGAGTAACAAAATATTCTGCCTGGAGAATAAAAAATGTTTGTTTGTATAATTCCTCCAATACTTGCCGAAAGTCTGAAGAATGCAGATAAGAATGTATAGCGGAATGATAAAGAGTTTCAAGAGATTGCTTGATTGATTTCTTGACATCTGTGTTTGTTGGCGGTGTAATTATTTCTTCAAGTTTTCCGTAAATATTTCTGGTGTCATAAAAGAACTGGAATAAATCTTCTTTAGACCAGTTTTTAATCTCTTTTTCACCGGAGATAAACCCGCACGCTTTTTCTTTAAACGGCATTCCTTCTATAATGGATTTATATTCCTGTAAATCCTTGATTGACAGATGTTTTAAAATCACAACTAAATCAATATCACTGTTTTCATCTGCTTCATTACGGTTATAACTCCCTTGAAGTCCGATAAAAATCAAGTTATCTTTAAAAGCTGTTTTTAATTTTGACTCTATCTCATCAAGCCAGACAGATATTTCAAAGTCGGATTTAGCCAACTACAGCACCCTTCTTAGCTTTTATATATGCTTCAATCCCTTTAGTAAGCTGATCCGGACAGCTTGTCGGTCTGCTTCCGCATGGAAGTCCGCTTAATTTCGGAATGATATCATTAATATTCATGCCTCGGATTAAGATACCTATTCCTTTAAGGTTTCCGTTGCACCCGCCGAAGAATTCGACATCTTCTATAATATCGTCTTTTATTCTCATCTGCATTAATTTACAGCAGACACCTGCTGGCTTATATTGAACTAAATCAGCTCCTCCGTCAACCGGTTTTATTTGTATATCCTCATTCATCTTCCAATCCTCCTTATATGAAATTATATCACCTGTAATCTCCATTTTCAAATCATCTCCTTTATTGTATCATTGACTTATGCATAGTATAACAAAAATCGGGTTCTGGGGTTATCCCGACTCTGCTATAGTCGAAAAAGTCAAGAAGGATTATCCAAACGCAGAATGGATTGATCTGGATATTGATTTTTATTACCCCAAAACCAATATTTTGCCGGAATCTTACTGCAAAATTATAAGAAATATTATTGATAATGCAATGTTTTTAAAACCGGAACTAATCGTTGCTCCTATAGGTAAAGACAAATGTGACAGCGGCTGGTTTGCGTCAAAAATTCTTGCTGATATGGGATTTAATGTTATTCAGACTATTTTTGAGAAAATAGAGCCCAAACGGGAATTAAAAATAAGCACAAGTAATTTACCCTTGTACGATAAAATTACAATGATTACAGCGGATATTATAACTCCCAAAGCTCGGAATTTTACGCAAGTTCCTGCAGAATTTGGGTTCTGGGGCGTGCCGCCTAATGATTTGGAAATATTAAAGCTGTTTCCGGATACAACCCATGTTTACGGCTGGACAAGATGCGTTGAAGCAGGCACTCCTGCTGATTTGGATTTGGAAATGTTTGTGGACGAAGGAGTCCCGACCGTTTTTTATGCGCAGGCTTTTTGCGCTAAAGCGCAGCTTGCAAAATACTTAGCTGACAAGTACAACGGGCTTTATATTGATATTGACGACTATGCGTCAAATTCTATTAAAGCTAAAGTAGAAGCGTTTTTAAGACTTAGCTGATTTTTGTTTAATCACTGCATCAATAAGCCCCTTGAACAACGGGTGCGGTCTTTCCGGTCTTGATTTAAATTCCGGATGGAACTGACAGGCTACAAACCAATCTAAATCCGGAAGTTCTACTATTTCAGAGAGCATTCCATCCGGAGACATGCCGGAGAATACTAATCCTGCTTTCTTTAGCTGTTCAATATAATCAGTATTAACTTCATATCTGTGTCTGTGACGTTCTGAAATCTTATTTGCGCCGTAAACTTCATGAGCCTTTGTGCCTTTCTTTAAGTGGCAGTCATAAGCCCCGAGCCTCATAGTTCCGCCATAACCTTTAATATTCTTTTGTTCAATCATTAAATCAATTACAGGATATTGAGCATTTTCATCAAACTCGGTAGAATTAGCACCTTTCAAACCTGCAACATTTCTTGCATATTCAATTACCGCGCATTGCATACCGAGACAAATTCCCAAAAACGGAATATTATTCTCGCGAGCGTATTTTATTACGTTTAATTTTCCTTCAATACCTCTAATTCCAAATCCGCCGGGGACAATTACCCCGTCTACGTCCGCCAGCAATTCTTTACATTTACCCCCGTCAAGACATTCTTCCGAATTTATCCATTTAATTTCAGTCTTGACATTATCGGCGTAACCGGCATGTTTTATAGACTCTACAACAGAAATATACGCATCAGAAAGTTTAGTATACTTTCCGGCAATAGCAATCTTAACACTGCCTTTCGGATGATTAATTTTATCGACTAATTCTCTCCAGCCGTCTAAATCAGCCTTTCTTTCCGGCACCTGCAGAAGCTTAAGTACAACATCAGCAAACTTCTGTTCTTCAAGCGCCAGCGGAACTTCATAAATGCTCTTCATATCACGGCATTCAATAACCGCTTCTTTAGAAACCGAGCAAAAAAGTGCGAGCTTATCTTTTTCAGTTTTAGGAATAGGTTTAGAAGTTCTGCATACAAGAATTTCCGGTTGCAAACCATAACTTCTCAATACATTAACACTGTGCTGTGACGGCTTTGTTTTCAATTCACCCGATGTTTGCAGGTACGGTAAAAGCGTACAATGGATATTTATTGCATTTCCAATACCAACTTCTGTTTTAAACTGTCTTATTGATTCAATAAAAGGCAAACCTTCAATATCACCAATTGTCCCGCCTATTTCAATAATCTGAAAATCCGGCTTGAAATGTTTTTGAGCTTTAACTAATCTGGATTTAATTTCGTTTGTAATATGCGGAATAACTTGAACGGTTGCGCCCAAATAATCTCCTCTGCGCTCCTTTTGAATAACTGTCTGGTAGACACTTCCGGAGGTTACATTGCTTATTTGAGAGAAATTAGTATCAATAAATCTTTCATAATGCCCCAAATCTAAATCCGTTTCCGCGCCATCATCGGTTACAAAAACTTCACCATGCTGAAAAGGGCTCATAGTACCTGGGTCGACATTAATATACGGGTCAAATTTCTGTATTGCAACAGAAAACCCTCTTGCTCTCAATAGTTTTCCTAAAGATGCGCCAATTATTCCTTTCCCTAAAGAACTAACAACACCACCAGTTATAAAAATATATTTTGTCATTTTTCACCCTTTTGTCGGAGCACATTCTACATAACTACCAAATTATTGATACTTTCCAGGTGCTCCTCTGAAAAAACTTTATCAATTCAGACTTATATATGAAAAAGGGGCTAAAAAGCCCCTTGAAACTTTACTTAATTAATTTTAGGAACTCTGAAAAATCCGTTTTCCTCATCCGGAGCGTTTTTCATCAATTCCTCTTTTGTCTGTTCGTAATAAACTTCATCTTCCCGCATTACGTTTACAAAATCAATAGCGTGCGCCATAGGTTCAACATTTGATGTGTCTACTTCATTCATAGCATCAACATGTTTTAAAACATCACCAAGCTGTTTTGTAAACTTCTCTTTTTCTTCTTCTGTTAATTCCAAACGAGCCAATTTTGCTACGTGTTCTACGTCTTTTATTGTAATCATAATTTTCGTACTCCAATATTTATTTATATTATCATAAACTATTTTACGAGTAAATCTTTTGTTAAAATAACATTTTTCAATGTATTAAACTCACCTTCATCAAGCCTTACTGTAATATAATTTCTGGTTAACCCCTTATATTTACCGCGTTTATCAAGATGTTTTTCTATTAAAACTTCAGCTTCTTCCCCGATATTAGAGTTTAAAAATGTTTGATATTTTTCTGCCGAAATTTGTTTAATAATAGAAGCCCTCTCTTCCTTTATTTCATCTGGTAAATGACCTTCCATCTTTTCAGCTTCTGTACCTTTTCTAATTGAATAAGGGAATGTGTGAATTTGGCTTAGTTTTGATTTTTTTAGATTTGATACAGTTGTTTCAAAATCCTCATCAGTTTCGCCGGCAAATCCTGCAATAATATCGCTACCAAGAAATGGTTTATTAAATCGGGATACAATATCTTCAATCTGGTCAAGATAAAATTCCACACTGTAATGGCGGTTCATACGTTTTAAGGTTCTATTGCAAGCTGATTGCAAAGAAAGATGGAAATGCGGACAAAACTTCTCGCTCTTTTGAAGGAAATCTAAAAGTGCCGGCGTAATCTCATGCGGGTTAAGAGATCCGAGCCGGTATCTTGGAATTGAAGTTCTTTCTTCGATTTCTTTTAATAAATCCAAAAGCTCCTTATCAAACTCTTTTCCCCAGAGTCCGATATGAATCCCCGTTAATACGACTTCTTTATAACCTAAATTTGTATATCTGTTAATTTCATTTATTATAAAATCAGCATCAGCACTTCTTGATTTTCCCCTGCCGAACGGAATTATACAATATGAGCACCGATTGTCGCAGCCATCTTGAATTTTCAAGCTTATTCTGGTTTTTGTTGTATCATCAAGCCGAACTTTACAAAACTCTTTTTCACACATCAAATCTTTGATTACACAATTTTTGCCTTCTTTTAAGTATTCTGCAATAAAAAACTTATCTTCGTTTCCGAATACAAAATCAATAAAAGGCTCATCTAAGAGCTTATCTTTTTCAATTTGTGCAACACATCCTGTGAGAATAGTTTTTAACCCCAGAGAATGTGCGTGTCTTAAAAGATACATCGCTTCATTATCGCTTTTATGCGTAACAGAGCAGGAATTGAGAATATAATATTCAGCATCATTGAGTTTTTTTACTTCTTGAAAACCATTTTGCACTAAATTTTGAGCAGTAATCTGACCTTCAAACTGATTAGCCTTACATCCCATTGATTTCAAATAAAATTTATTCATAGCAACATAATTTTAGCATGAAAAACTTTCCAATAGAGAAAAGACCTATTTTACCCCAAAGTTAAACTTAATGTAACACAATACATATTGTGTTACATAACTCTATAATACACTATTTTCAATACTTTTGCAATATCAAATCGAAAAATTTGTTTTTCAAAGCCTGTAATCTCTCTATTTACATATATTCCGAAGAAACGAAATTCTTGAATACTATATCTAATAAGGCACACGCCGCGAACGTGATGCGTAAGCATCGATAGTGAGCGAAAGAGAACCGGCTTGCCGGTCAAGCCCTGGAGGGTTGAATCAAATTAACCTCAATGCCCGTAAGGGCATAGAAAACAGCCGCTTCTTTTCTCTTTCTTTCCGTCCCTTTCTTTCTCTTTTAATGCAAAAAAGAGAAAGAAAGGGACAATATGTATAAAACATAGATATTAAGCTAATTTTAACCATAAAATAAAGATTCTAATGTAACACAATATGTATTAAGTTACATTCAATGTAACACAATTAAATTTATATAGGAGAGCGATTTATATGAAAAAATTCGGATTTACTTTAGCGGAAGTTCTTATTACACTTGGAATTATCGGTGTCGTTGCTGCTTTAACCGCGCCGGCACTTGTACAGAACACAGGTAATGCTAAAATCGGACCAACGCTTGCAAAAGTTGTTGCAGCTTTAGAAAATGCTAATGGTTTGATAATGATGGAGCAGAGTATTGATGATTTAGACAAATTAAGAAGAACTACCTATGAAGCGGAGTTATTAAAAAAGATTTCTGGCAGTTCTACAGCCAGCTATGAATTAGATTCCAGTACTTACACCCCGAATCCGACATGCTATAGTGGTAATGATTGTCAGGGGCACTGGACTGATACTGAACCTTTTTATTTTTCTAAAGATATTTTACTTACATTTATTGATGATGAATATGCCGAGGATAACTTTTATGATGAAAGGGGATCATATAAAGGCTTCTTTAAATCTATGTACATTGATATAAATGGTGGAACAACAGGACCTAATGTAGTTGGAAAAGATATCTTTCACTTTATTATAGATAGAAACGGCAGTGTTATTCCGGATGGCGGTGTAACATACGCATATGTTAAAGGCGAAGATAATGACGTGCCGGATTGGCATAGGACTTGCAATGAAGACACTGTTGCCGGTGGTGATTCCTGTGCGGGCTCAATTTTTGACAATAACTTACGAGTTATTTATCAGTAGTGTTAATAAACCTATAGAAATTAGTTACATACTTAAAGGGCTCAATATATTGTAAAATATAAGGCTCTTTAAGTTTTTTTTATAAATTAGTCGAGAGGGTAGACTGAAGTCTACCTTACTGAAACTAGTTAAAAGTACTTTTCTACAGCAAATTTAAATTGTTCCACAAAAATACGCTTAAAATACTCCAAACTATTATTTTCATAAAATATAATGACAGCTTTTTTGTAATCTGTATCTTTAATGCTTCTGTATGACAGAGGACAGTATCCGTATGAATATAAAATAGCATTTGCTAATATCCTGCCTGTACGCTTGTTTCCGTCTTCAAAAGGCTGTATATATGAAATCATTAAAACCGCAATTAATGCTTTTTCTATTATCCTGTTTGTTTTATTTATAAGTTCAACAAGCTTTTCCATTGCTTCTCTTATCTGATGCTTATTTGAAAGCGGTTTATAATTTGTTCCGACAATACCTACGGACGAAGCTCTTAGACCTCTGGGTATATTCATATCAGCAGTTAAGATTTCATGCAGCTCTTCAATTTTTCTAAGAGTTAAATCTTGAAAATATGCTTGATTTCCGAAAATATACTCTATAGCTTTTTTATGGTTTAAAATCATAACAGCTTCTTCTCTTTTATGCCCTTCAGCTTCAATATTATCTTTTATTAAAACTTCTGTATCGAGAAGTGTATATGTATTTCCCTCTATTTGTGAAGATTTCCAGCTTAATTCTATTAACAGTCTTTCAAATTCTTTTTTTAGTGCTATTGGAAATAGATTGCTGATATTTTTTCTATATATTTGATTTGTCTGTTCTAAATCAGCTAATTCATCGGCGGAAAAAATATTTTGTAAATTATCAAAAATTTCGAAATTAAACTGTTCATACTTAATTTTTCTATCATCAAGATTTTGACTAAAATATTCCTCTACATTATACGGTCTTAAAATTTCATTTTTAATAAGACTAAGATAGGTAACACTTCTAGCGTTTCCTGTTTTATCAATAAGTTTGTTTTTATACAACAAATCTAAATCACGAATTATTGTAACCTTTGAAACATTGTCATATGTTTTATTAATAAATTCTTCTACTTCAAAGCGTGTTACAGTTTGTTCGCTATTAATAAATTCTAAAATTTTACTCTGTCTTTTGTTCAGTTTCATATTTAACAATTTAATTATCGTATCATTTTTATACTATTATCGTATCATATTGATACGATAAGTTCAATAGTTAGCAGCTTATAGTCAGGCAGGGTAAACTTTAGTCTACCAAATAATAAGGTAGACTGAAGCCTACCCTGTTGAAACTAGCCGATCAAGCCTTGAAAATTAAATTAGCCTCAATGCCCGTAAAGAAAAGAATCGCGATTTTCTCTTTCTTTGTTAACATATCTTTCTCTTTTCATCGTTAAAAAGAGAAAGATATGTTAGAAAAACTTTTTGATTAAATTTATGCAAAACTAAAGTACTAACATCTCTCCCACAATGGGCATGGGGAGATGTTTATAATTTTTGCCGTATTACCCATATAACGCTAGTATTGTCTAGATTATTTTATTATTCTTAGAATTACTATTATGGCGGTTAACTTTTATTCTGCCATCGTGAGCTCCTGTTACAGGATTTTTTGTATCCTCAGAGTCATTAATTATTTCATCTAAATAGTTTCCTCTGTCAAATCCGTACAAGGCGCCTGCAATGCCACAAACAATTGCAAAAAACTGTGGTTGTATAGAATTAGTTCCCGAGAATACGGATAGACCATACGAGCCTATAGCGCCAATTCCGCCCAATAAAACCGTAAAGAGTTTTGCGCAGGAATGTTTGCCTTGAAAAGATACGGTATCTCTGTTTGTATAATTCTTTACTCCATTAATATTTTGCTTTCTGCGATTTTGGTAAGTTTGATAAGTTTGGTAAGTTGTTCCAATGCTATTTACTTTCATGCCAGTTCTCCTCTAAAATTATAAAATAAAATTTTCGAGGCTAATATATTCTTAAACCCTGCCATACATATCTTCGTATCTTATGATATCCTCTTCTATCAACAAATCCCCTTTTTGCACTTCAATGACTTTTACAACATTTTCATAAGGGTTTTGCAAGGAGTGGATAGCCTTAACAGGAATATCTATACTATGCCCCGGACTAAGAATCAATTCTTTTCCTTCCAGAATAACTTTAGCAGTTCCTTCCAGTATTACCCAGTGTTCACTCCTATGATTATGTGACTGAACTGAAAGTTTCTGACCGGAATTTACTTGAATCATTTTTGTTAAAAATCCGTTTCCTTGTGCAAGAACCGTATAATATCCCCAGGGGCGGTAAACGGTTTTATGCACCAGATGAGTATTGTCATTTTGTTTTTTTAATGTATCAAATATCTTTTTAACATCTTGTGTTTTATCAGCTTTGCATGCAAGAATAGCATCCTCTGTTTCTACAATTACCGTATTTTCCAAGCCTATTGTTGCAACAAGTTTTGAGGAAGAATACATTAATGAATTTTTAGAGCCTTCATCAAGGATATGACCAATTTTAACATTTCCATCTTTATCTTTTTCACTTACATCATATACAGATTTCCAGCTTCCCAAATCTTTCCAGTCGCATTCAAGTTTTATTAGTGCGATTTTATCCGATTTTTCCATTACGGCATAATCAATTGAGATCGCAGGCATGCTGTCATATTTAGTGAAAGGGATTTCATCAGAATTTGTAAAATCAAAGGTGGAAAGCGCTGAATAAATTTGCGGCGAATATTTTGCGAGTTCTTCTAGCATAACAGAAGCTTTAAACATAAAAATTCCACTGTTCCAGAAATAATTTTCGTCTTTTACATATTTTTCAGCCAGCTCCCCGTCAGGTTTTTCAATAAATTTGTGAACTTTAAACCCGTTTTCAACCGGTGTATCTGTAATTTTAATATACCCATATCCGGTTTCTGCATACGAAGGTTTTACCCCGAAAGTTACAATATAACCTTTATCAGCTATTTTCTCACCATCTCTAACACTTTTGATAAAGTTTGCTACATTATTAATAAGATGGTCTGATGGTACTGTCAAAATTACCGGATCAATGTTATATTTTTCCATAATATATTTAGAAGCCAGTGCTATTGCAGGCGCAGTATTTTTGGAAATTGGTTCTGAGAGTATTAACGGTTTTTCATAAAGTTTTGATAATTGATATCTTACGTTAGAAAAATGTTTAACACCTGTCATACTTATTATATTAGATGCAGGCATACATTTTTCCAGACGCTCAAAAGTTGCTTGAAGAAGGCTTTCTGTATTCTGTATGTTTATAAGTTGTTTCGGATAGAGTTCTCTTGAAAGAGGCCATAGGCGGCTTCCGGAGCCTCCTGCCAGTATTAATCCAAACATTATTGACGCCCTCCTGCTGTTTTTTCTCCCGCAAATTGCATTTCGTATAAATATCTGTATCTGCCATCCTGTTTTTGAATAAGCTCTTCATGAGTACCTAATTCTACAAGTTCGCCTTCATTAAGAACCGCTATACGGTTGGCATTATGTATTGTAGAAAGTCTGTGCGCAATTACAAATACTGTCTTATTTTTCATTAAGTTATCCAGTGCTTTTTGTACTATTGCTTCGGATTCGTTATCCAGCGCCGATGTCGCTTCATCGAGAATAACTATAGGCGCATTTTTTATTAAAGCTCTTGCTATTGCAACTCTCTGTCTTTGACCGCCGGACAATGATGCGCCTCTTTCTCCTACTACAGTATCTATGCCTTCCGGTAAAGTGTCTAAAAATTCATCAAGATGTGACAATCTTACAGCTTCTGCCAATTCTGTTTCCGAAGCATCCGGTTTGCCCATTAAGATATTTTCTTTTATTGTACCGGTGAAAAGATAATTATCTTGAAAAACAAAAGATATATTATTTCTCAAGTTTACAATATCTATATCTCTAATATCTATGTCATTTATTTTTACAGAACCTTTAGTTACATCATAAAATCTTGGTATAAGATTTACTACTGTAGATTTACCGCCGCCGGAATTCCCGACCAGCGCAATTGTTTCATTTTTAGCAACAGAAAGGTTAAAATCTTTTAAGACCGGCTGCCCTTCTTCATACTCAAACCAGACATGTTCAAATTTAATACCAGTGTCAATACTCTTAAGCTTTTTAGCATTCGGTGTATTTTTTATCTCCGGCATCAAATCAAACAGTTCAAAAACCCTTGCAATAGAAACGAAAGTTGTCTGCAGGTTTGTTAACGTAAGCCCGAGGGATTTTGTCGGTTTGTATAAAAGAAGCAGTGATGTTACAAATGAGGCAAAACTACCGGCAGACATTTCTCCGGACAAAATTAGGCTGTTGCCGTAGTTCATAACAATTGCAATCCCTATAGAACATACAAAATACATAATGGGTGACATCCAGCCGACCCGCTTAGTTAGTGACATTGTTAAATCAAATTGCTGATGAATTTGATTTTCAAATTTATGATTCTGATTTTCCTGCAAATTATAAGCTGTTATAATTTTATTTCCGGCAAAAGTTTCATTAAAGTTTGTTGCCATATCTCCGCCTACAACCATAGTTGCATTGGATACGGATTTGATTTTCTTTTTTATAAAAATAACCGGAGTTATTGCAATACCCATAACTCCTATACCAATCAGCGCAAGTTTCCACGAATTGAAAAGCAATACAAAAACCAGAGCAAAAAATTCAAACATTGCAAGAATAAAACTTTTTAAGGTATTAATAAGATTTTTAGATGCAGTGTCCGGATCTGTTAGAAAACGGTTTAAAACAATACCTGATGAATTTACATCATAAAATTTTGTATCCATGGAGGTTAATTTTTTAAATAAATCAATTTTTATAGAATTGGACATTTTATTTCCTGTCCAATCAGAAAGGTAATTACAAACATACTTTAGGACACCTTGAATCAGTGCAAAAAGAACAATTGCAACAGGTATTAGTTTTATAAAAAATGCCTGGAGCCGAAATGTATGCCCCCATAATTCAAATGTTTGAAATTCATTGCCATTGACAACAAAATCCATATACGGTCTTAGAGAAAATGCTACTACACCGTCAAGCAGTCCAAGAGGTACAGCAAGAAGAAATAATAAAACGGAACGCCACAAAACCTGTTTTATATACGGGTACATTTTGTTTAACAAATAGCCGTAACGAAAGGCATTCTTACTCTGTGTATCTTTTAACTTTAACATTAATTACTCCCAATCTACCTCTGTTCTCCCTATAGACATAGTTTAACATAAATAAAAAAATATTTGTAAATTAATTGGAATGTGTGGTAAAATACTACACAAGGTGAGAATATATTACAAGGCTACATATACATATAAAATATTCAGAATGTTTCTGGGAGAGCTGGAGAGTTTTCTTACAACTCTCGGAAATATTGCGCTTTTCGGTTTAGATTTATTAAAAGGTCTAAGGTCTTTTCCTACTACTTTTAAGGAAATAATGGCTCAAGCCTCCAGATTTGGGGTATCTTCTCTTCCGATAACATTATCGATTGTCGGAATGACATCTGTCATTATTGCAATGCAGGTTGCCGGCGAAATGGTCAAGCAGGGAGCCGGAAATTATGTTGGTATGCTTGTTGCTATACTTATGGTGCGAGAAGAAGGCGTTATAATGGCTGGCTTTGCAATAATATCAATGATAGGCTCTTCGCTGGCATCTGAGATTGCAACAATGAAGGTTACGGAACAAATTGATGCAATACGGGTTTTGAGAGTCAATCCGGTGCATTATTTATTTACACCGAGAGTTATAGCCGGAACCTTAATGATGCCTCTTGTTGTAATAGTGGCTTCGGTTTTTGGAATTCTAGGCGGCGCTGTTGCTTCTAATTGGGCATCCGGTCTTACATACAAAGCCTATTTTGATTCTGTCTGGTTTGGCTTAAATATGCATGATTTGAATGTATGTATATTAAAATCACTTGCATTCGGATTTGTAATAAGTTTAATCAGCTGTTCCTGCGGCATGGAAGCAAAGGACGGTGCAAAAGGAGTCGGTATTGCAACAACTAAAGCTGTTGTGTGGTCTTTTGTTGCAATTGTTATTCTTGATTTAATATTTGCAGCAATGTTTTTCTATTAATAAAGGTAAATAAATGGGTATAGAAGTAAAAAATTTAGTTAAATCTTTCGATAAAAAAGTTATACTTGATAATATTTCTTTCAAAGTAGAAGATGGGAAAATATTATCTATTGTAGGTTTTAGCGGCTCCGGTAAAAGTACTGTTTTAAAACTGATAAGCGGACTTATAGAAAAAGATTCCGGAGAGATTAATACCTCTGGCGGTGATATAGCTATGGTTTTTCAATATTCCGCACTTTTTGATTCATTAAATGTTTTTGATAATATATCTTTTGCTCTCCAGGAACGCAAAGATTTGAGAGGGAAATTTAAACGAAAAGATTTGGAGCGTATAGTTGCTGAAAAACTGGAACTCGTCGGGCTATCCGGCATAGAAGATAAATACCCTTCCGAACTTTCCGGAGGTATGCAGAAGCGTGTCAGCTTTGCAAGAGCAATCGTAACCGAGCCTAAAATTATATTATATGATGAGCCGACAGCCGGCTTAGATCCTATTTCTTCAACATTAATAGAGGATTATATTGTAAGATTGAAAAATGAAACAAACGCAGCTTCAATTGTTGTTACACATCAGATGTCAACAATTAAAAGAACTGCTGATTCTGTTCTGATGCTCTATAACGGGCATGCGGTTTTTGAGGGTTCTCCGCAGGAGCTTTTAGAAGAAAAAACACCTTATACAAAACAATTTGTAAATGCTTCGCTAGACGGTCCGATGAAAATGAAATAGCGGAACGAAAAGGTATTGTAAACAGAAAAGGAAATAAAAAAATGAAGATGTCACCAGCTTTTAAAGTAGGTATTTTAACACTAACAGCATTAATTATACTGCTGTTTACGGTTTTATGGATAAAAGGACGCTCTTTTTCGTCGGCAGAACGAATAGAGGTGCATTTCAAGGACGTTAATGGCATGCGTCCGGGTTCCGGAGTGCAAATGATGGGGCTGCGAGTCGGGCAGGTAGAAGAAATTATACCTGTTGTAGACGGCGAGTCCAGCTATGTAAAAATGAAATTTGTTATAACGGAACCAGGTATAACAATTCCAAAAGCTTCAATGCTTTCAATCCAGCAGTCCGGACTAATCGGTGAACAATTTTTGGAAATAACTCCGCCGAGATTAAGATCTGTTTATATACCGGTTGTTAATCAAGACATTTTGTCTAACGATGCTGATGTGGAAATTAAATTAGATGACAAATATTATAACGCCGGAAAAGTAAAAAAATCACAAATAATGACAGCAAAACTTGTTCCGGATGAAGTGAAAGATTTAATAAAAACAAATTACGCATATAAGGTAGATTATTATGTAAACCTGCCGGGGCTTATCCTTCCTCACTTTATGACAGGTAAAATAATTAATGAAAATGGGGTGAAAAAACTCAGAATAGCTCCTCTTGATAATACTCCGCTTCCATATCCGCAGCAGACATCTCCATATACAATAATTGAGCCTATGAGAATAGCTGACTTTATGGATTTACAGTATAAAGCAGCAGAATCACTTACGGAAACAAACAGAATAGTCAATGAACTCTTGAATGATTCTATGATTGCTGAAATACGCGCATCAGTAACTAATTTCAAAGAGCTTACTGCACAGGCAACTACAACACTTGCTAAGACGGAAAAACTTATTGAAACATCTAAAAACGATATCGATGCTGTTTTATGGATGATGAGTGATGTTTCTACAAACTTCAATAAGCTTGCAACCAATATTAACGGTATTATAGGCGATGAAAAATTCAAGCCTATGATGTACGATACAGCAAATGCAATAACAAACCTTTCAAAACAATTGACTCCGATTATAGGTGCTGTTGATGCTGAAGAATTCGGAGAGGATTTGAACGCAGTTATGAACAACTTGAATGAAATTTCAACTTCTGTTAACAAAATGACTAAAGATGAAAACTTAAAAACTAAAATAGAAACATCTATTGATAATTTGAATGTTACTATGTGCGAAGTTTCTACTGCACTTGAAACAATTAACGGTGAAGAAGGAGATAAGGAAGGATTGAAACAGATTGTGGAAGATACCTCTGCAACAGTTTCAAACTTGAAGAAATTCTCTGAAAAATTGAATAAAAGATTCTTGTTATTCAGATTGATGTTCTAAGAAGATATTTAGTTTTGTAAACAATCCCTGCATTTGTAGTGTGCAGGGATTGTTTTTGTTGTAAAATACGAAACGGGAGATTTATTATGATATTAGAAACAACGGTAGAGTATATTAAGGAGAAAACAGGAAATTTTATACCGGAAATCGGAATTATTTTAGGCTCAGGACTAGGAGAACTTGCTGATGAATTCTGTCAAACAGCAATTCCGTATGCAGAAATCCCGGGTTTTGAAGCTTCAACTGTCTCCGGTCATAAAGGCAGACTTGTCTTTGCGGAAATAAATGGCAAAAAAGTTGTTATGATGCAGGGAAGGTTTCATTTTTATGAAGGACACAGCATTCAAAAAGTTGTTTACCCCGTTAAGGTAATGAAAAAATTAGGGGTAAAAACTCTTATTGTAACGAATGCAGCAGGCGGAGTAAATGCAGAGTTTAAACCTGCGGACTTAATGGTGATAACCGACCATATTAATCATATGGGTGTAAACCCGCTGATAGGTCCAAACGATGATAGCATGGGCGTGAGATTTCCAGATATGAGCGAGGTTTATACCGCAGAATACATAAAATTAGCGGAAAATATCGCAAAAAAACTCGGAATAGAACTGCAAAAAGGTGTTTACATGGCGTTCACAGGTCCTTCTTATGAAACTCCGGCAGAAGTTAAAATGGCACGCATAATAGGTGCTGATGCTGTTGGTATGTCAACTGTTCCGGAAGCTGTAACTGCATCCTGGGCAGGAATTAAGGTTATCGGTTTGAGCTGTATATGTAACTCTGCAGCAGGCGTAAGCACAGTGGGGTTGTCGCACGAAGATGTTATAGAGGCTGCTGCAAAAGCTAAGGATAAATTTAAAGTACTGGTAAAAGAAATTATTAAAGAGTTATGAGATTAGATAAGTTTTTAAAAGTTTCAAGATTAATAAAGCGCAGGAGTGTTGCTAATACAGTTTCAGAAATGGGCAGGGTTCTGGTAAACGGACAAAGTGCTAAACCGGCTAAACAACTAAAAGCCGGTGATATTATAGAAATTGAATATGCAAATCATATAGAAAAAGTGGAAGTTCTTGTTATACCGACAGGAAATGTAAGCGTGCAGGAAGCCTCTTCACTGTATAAAGTTATAGAAAATGATAACTAAGGAGAAATTTATGCCGGTAATTAATGAAAATTTTTTAATTAATACGCAGGGAAATAATGATATTATAGACATCACAAAGCATGTGCAAAATTGTGTTTATCAGCACGAATTAAAAAATGCACTTGTCTGTGTTTCCGTTCAAGGAAGCACTTCGGCAGTTACTACTATTGAATATGAAAGCGGGCTCGTCAGTGATTTAAAAGAAGCTTTAGAAAGAATAGCTCCGACGGGGATGGAATATCATCACGATGAAATCTGGCATGACGGGAACGGTTATGCTCACGTAAGAGCTGCACTGGTAGGCAGTTCTGTTAATATCGCATTAAAAGACGGTCTTTTAAATTTGGGGACATGGCAGCAGGTCGTGCTTCTTGATTTTGATAATAAGCAGCGTTCAAGAAATATAACGGTACAGATTATATATTAACGGTATTTTATAAATGTTAAATCTTTATATTACATCATCAAATCGCAGTGAAGGAAAAACTTTTATAACAGCAGGGATTGCAGCAACAATGCAAAGTTTGGGGTACTCAACATGCGTCTACAAGCCTATTCAAACAGCCGGTATTGAACATAATGGTTTTATGCAGTCACCGGATTTAACATTTGTAAAAACCATTGATCCATATATAGATACTCACTTTTCTTATCTTTTTAAATCTGATATGGAACCGCTTATAGCATCTGAATTAGAAAACGAATTTATAGACATAGATCTCATAAATAATGAATATTCCAGAATAGCAAGCGTTTCTGATTGTGTACTGCTTGACGGCGATGGAGGGCTTTTGAGTCCTCTTGCTCCGGGAGTTCAAACAACTGATATGGTCAAGAAATTGCAAATTCCGGTACTGTTTGTTGTGACTCCGAGAGAAGATTCGATTAATGATACATTGCTCTCTATTTATACAGCACAGGAAAAAGGTGTTGATATAAGAGGAGTTATTATAAATAATATAAAAGAGGATTGTCCTAAACCATTGTTAAATGCAATACCTCGTGTTATTGAAGAATATACCAATATAAAAGTACTGGGGCTTATACCGGCTCTTAATGAAAAATTCTCGCCGGAAGATTTGATTACAACGATACTCAACGGTATTGATATTGAAAGTGTATTTAATGTCAAAATAGAGAAGCTGGATTTTGATTAATGATTATAACTGCAGGTATTTATAAAGGTAGAAAAATTGCCGTACCGGAGGCGAGCATTACAAGACCTACACTCTCACAAGTTCGCATGGGAGTTTTTAATACATTATATTCAATTATTGGAGATTATAGAGGCAAAAGCTTTCTGGATATGTTCGGCGGTTCCGGAGTTATGGGATTAGAAGCTTTATCCAGAGGCTTTGGTGAGGTTAAGGTTTTTGAAAAAAATATAAAAGCTGTACAAATTATAAAAAAGAATTATGAAACTCTCGGCTTGAAAGCAGATTTGATTGTGGGAGACAGTATAAATCTTATAAAGAAAACAGAAAAAGCCTATGATGTAGTTTATGTAGACCCTCCTTATATGAGCGGAATATATGAAGACGTATTAAAATATATTAAAGGTGAAATTATTATAATTGAGCATTCACAGAAGATGGATTTTAAAGATTTTAATATAATAAAACAAAAAAATTACGGCGGGAAATTAATTACGTATTTAAGCGGTCATTAATCTATTGCACTTGATATTTGATTTATATTATAATAATTTCAAGAACTGGAGAGGTTATGGGAACATATCATTTTATAGCAATAGGCGGCATAGGAATGAGCGGGCTGGCAAAATATTTATTGGAAGACGGACATACTGTATCCGGCTCAGATATAGCTGACAGCAAATATTTGGAACCGCTGAGAAAACTTGGAGCAAAAATTTATATAGGTCATAATGCTGAAAATGTTCCGGATAATGCTATTATAATAAAAAGCAGTGCAATAAAAGATATAAATCCGGAATTAATACGGGCAAAAGAACTTGGACTAAAAATTTATCACCGTTCTGATTTGCTCGAAGAAATAGCAAAAGCCTCACAGAATGCAGGCAAATGTTTTATAGGATTCTCCGGAACACACGGGAAAACAACAACAAGCGGGCTTGCTTCTTTTGTACTGGAAAAAGCTGGACTTAAACCCTCTTTTGTTGATGGTGGAATAATTCCGGAAATTAATACAAATGCACAGCATAAAAACGGCAGATATTTTATAGCGGAACTTGATGAAAGCGACGGAACCATTATAAAATATTATCCGGATATTCTTGTAATTAATAATCTGGAAGAGGATCATCTTGATTTTTATAAAAACGGGATGGAAGATCTGGTAAAAACTTTTAATCAAGCTGCAATACAGTCCAAAAAAGTTATATTAAACGCAGATAACTCCGGAACAGCTCTTCTTGACGGGAATTTTATAACATTTGGTTTGAGAAATGCTGATTATACAGCTAGAAACATTATTTATTCTCAAGACGGAACTGCATTTGAAGTTTGGCATAATGATGAAAAACTGATTGATATAAAGATACAGCTGGCAGGTGTTCACAATGTTTATAATACTCTTGCTGTTATATCAGCTTTAAGTGAAGCAGGAATATGTCTGCAGAATATGACGGACTTTTTCTATGAGTTTAGCGGCATGGGAAGACGTTTTCAGAAAGTATGTGAATTTGCAGGAATAAAGGTTTATGATGATTATGCGCATCATCCTACTGAAATAAAAGCAACACTTGATGCTGCTGCTTCAAAATTCGGAAAAGAACATATTGTCGCAGTTTTTCAACCTCACAGATTCAGCAGGCTTCAATCTCTCTGGGATGAATTTAAAGATGCTTTTGGAAACGCTGGGCAGGTTTATGTTACAGATGTATATGCAGCTTCAGAGACACCGATTGATGGTATAAACGGCGAAAATTTTGCAAAGGAAATTAAAGGAGCCGAGTATATTACCGGAAATATGGAAGAAGTGGCAGGCAGACTTATTACTAAACTTAAAGCCGGTGATGTTGTGATAGGGCTTGGAGCCGGCAGTATTACGTTATTGGGTAAAAATTTAGAGAAAGCAGGTTGCATTGCAAGTAAGAGATAATTTTGAGATTAAAAATTTAACAACATTTAAAATTGGCGGACGTGTAAAAAAACTTTATCTTCCGGAAACTCTTGAAGAATTCACAGGACTTTTAAGAGAGCTGGATAACTATATGGTTCTCGGCAGCTGTTCAGATGTTTTATTCTCTTCAAGCGGTTATAGCGGCAATGTCATTATAACAACAGAGATGAAAAATTTTGATATAAAAGGTACAAGAGTTTATGCGGACTGCGGCGTGAAGGATCCTCTTATTTCTCAAAAAGTCTGTGATGTTTCTTTGAGCGGACTGGAATTTTTAATAGGTCTTCCTGGAACAATAGGCGGTGCTGTTTATATGAACGCAGGCGCGCACGGACAGTGTATAGCTGATGTACTGGTATCCTGCTGCCTTTTTGATAAACAGACAAAAGAAGTTGTGTTTAAACAAAATAATGAAATGGACTTTTCATACAGACATTCAATTCTTCATGAAGGCAGGTATATTCTTCTGTCGGCAGAATTTGAATTAAAAAAACAAGAACAAGAAAAAATCAAAGAGTTGATGGATAGAAATTTAACATTTAGAAAAACTATTCAGCCATCTCTTGCTTTTCCAAATGCAGGCAGTGTATTTAAAAATCCGGAGAATGATTCTGCAGGACGCCTTCTGGATAAAGCCGGTGTCAAGAATTTTGATTTGCAAAACGTAAAAGTCTGGGATAAGCATGCAAATTTTATCATTAATAAAGGAGGAGCTGCTTCTCTGGATGTACTTGAATTAATGGTAAAAATGTATAATGCGGTTAAAGATATGTACACAATAGAATTAGTGCCGGAAATAATCTATATCGGCGATAAATCAGAAAAAGAGGAAGAATTATGCAATATACTATACAAAACAAAGACGCAAAAATAGCGGTTTTATGCGGTGGTATGTCTTCAGAACGCGAGGTTTCACTACGTTCCGGAAAAAATTGTCTTGAAGCATTACACCGTCTGGGATATAAGAATGCCAGAATAATTGATGTTTCGCCGAATGTAATGGATGATTTAAAAGGTTTTGATTATGCCTACAATATTTTACATGGGAAATATGGCGAAGATGGGTGTATTCAAGGCGTTCTGGAAATTATGAAAATACCTTATACCGGATGCGGAGTTATGTCCAGTGCTATTTGTATGAACAAAGAATATACAAAACGTGTATTAAAAAACTCTAATGTTCCGCTTATTAAATCTGTATATGTTCATAAGCATGAAGATCCTGTAAAGAAAGTAATGGATTTGGAGTATCCTTTGATGGTCAAACCTGTCAGCGAAGGTTCCAGTTATGGCATGTCAAAAGTTATCTGTGACGGGGAATTGTATGATGCAGTTACAAAAGCCCGCAAGTATAATGATGATGTCCTTATTGAAGAATTTATAGAAGGATTTTTTGTAACGGTCGGGGTTCTTGAAAAAGACGGAAAAGCTTTTGCAACAGAAATTCTGGAAATAAGAACAAAAACCGAATGGTATGATTTTGATGCAAAATACACTCAAGGTCTTTCAGAATTCATAGTTCCTGCAACAGGACTTTCAAAGGAAGCATATGCATTAACACAAAAATATGCGGTTGAAGCCCATGAAACAGCAGGCTGCTCCGGAGTATCAAGGGTTGATTTTATGGTAAAAGATGACAAACCATATTTTCTTGAAATTAACACAAATCCGGGGATGACGGATACAAGCGATTTGCCAGCGCAGGCAAAAGCCGGAGGTATAGATTACGACAATCTTGTTTTAATGATACTAAACAGTGCAGGACTGAATAAATAATGTCAAACGAAGAGCATCCCAGATATCACCAGAATAGAAGGCTGCAGCAGGCAAAGATGCAAAGACAGGTAAGACGTTCGCAGAGGCGTCTTAATCAGCTGCGTGTACTCTGGAAGCTCTTTATTATAGTATTTTTACTAGGTTTAATATTTTTTATTCTCAAAATGCCGCAATGGCGCCTTCACTCAAATGCTTTTGATAACCTTGGCAGCCCTGCTCTGGAAATTGTAAATAACAGAATTGTGCCGTCACAGAAGATTTTAGCTGCTCTTAGGAGAAATCAAGTACCTTTGCAGCCGATATTTCTGGTAAAAACGGATAATCTCAAAAAGAGCATTATGCAGCTGGAACCGGTTAGAGATGTATATATAAGAAGGTTTTGGTTTCCGGCAAGACTTGAAATAATAATTATAGAAAGAACTCCTGCTATTACAATTGCTCCGGATATAGATGTTCCGCCGATTGCATTTTTTTCTACAGACGGAAAGCTTATCGGGCGTGAATATATGCCGTTAAATGAGGATTTTAAAACTGTAAGGGTTATTACATATGGAAGCGGAGATGATTATAGAAACTGGGATAAAGCAAAGGTGCAGAATTTAAAAAAACTTGCTGCGACTGTTGAAATTGATTCCGGTGAAACTGTTGAATATATAGATTATAGAAACCCGAAAGACGTATATGTAAAAATTCCAACAGCAAATATAAGGCTTGGAAGTTTTAACGCAGGTACATTTGATAAAATCCATAGAATTCCATCTTTGCTGCCGCAGGTCAAAATGCTTAATAAAAAGGTAAAGTATATTGATTTAAGATGGGATACAAATTACATCAAGCTGGATGAATAATGACAGATAGTGTTTATATACATATACCGTTTTGTAAATCGAAATGTGCGTATTGCTCTTTTATTTCTTTCAACAGATTAGAACTAATAGAAAGCTATGCAGAAGCTCTATTACGGGAAATATCTTCCTGCTATAAGGGAGAAAATATAAAAACATTGTATTTTGGCGGCGGCACTCCATCACTTCTGCCGGCTGATATACTAAAAGAAATAACCGGCAGATTCCATATCACCCAAAATTGCGAAGTAACTTTAGAGCTAAATCCGGATGATGCGGAGCTTGAATACTTAAAGAACTTGAAAGCAATCGGCATAAATCGTATAAGTATTGGCGCTCAAACTTTTAATGATGAAATTTTAAGAAAAATCGGCAGACGGCATAATTCTGCAGATATCATCAAAGCTGTTGAGAGGGCTAAACAGGCGGGATTTAAAAATATCAGTGTTGATTTAATTTACGGGCTTCCTTATCAAAATATGCAAATTTTGAGGCAAGATTTACAAATTATTTTGGGACTTGGAATTCAGCATATTTCAACATACGGATTAAAAATTGAAGAAGACTCATTTTGGGGGCAAAATTTATCAAGCCTTCCACAAAATATTCCTGATGATGATGAACAGGCTGATATGTATGAAGAAATAAACTATGTTTTTGAACAGAATGGATTTTTTAGATATGAAATCAGCAATTTTGCACAACCTGGATATGAATCACGTCACAATCTTAATTATTGGAATAATGAAGGTTATTATGGCTTTGGAACCGCAGCGCACGGCTATGTAAACGGTGTGAGGTATTCAAACTCCGGAACAATTGAGGATTATATCACCAATCCGCTAAGGCATATTGAAGAACATGTTTTAAATGAACGCGAACGTTTAGAAGAAGAAATCTTTTTAGGGTTTAGAAAAAGAGCCGGTGTTAATACTTCCAGAATCCGCAGCCGTTTTGGCGTAGATTTTGAGCAAGAATACGCTAAGACTCTCGAAAAATATTCAAATTTTATTGATAGAACGCAAGACGGCTATGCTCTTAATTTAAAAGGTATTTTAATTAGTAATGTCATTCTTGCTGATTTTCTTTACCCTCTTGCATAAAATTTTATTCTATGTAATAATATACTTAAGGTTGGGAGCCTTATAGATGGTCTGTTAAGACCGGCTATTTTAGTATTTACAAGCCCGAAAAGGATGAGTACCTCACATTCATGAGCGAATTTAAGTTTAATTATGATTTTTTGAAAAAGAATGCAACGTCCGGAAGCTGGAGGCGCGGATATGAGTATTACCAGAAAGATATGATTCTGGAAGCATATCCGGAAAAAAACTTTTATAAAGGCAAGGTAAAAGGGAATTATCAAGATTTTTACGTTACCGATTTAATATTCAAAAAAAACAAAGTGGAAGCACGCTGCAACTGCCCGCTTAAAGAAGAATGGTGTAAGCATGCCGTGGCTATTGCCTTAAAAGCGATAGAAGACAATGCCTATGACAATTGGATGTTTGAGAAATACGGCATTGAATATGACAGGTCGGATGTTGATACTGAACTAAAAGAAGCTCCGCAGGGCAGTTATATTTTTCATTTTAATCCGAAAAGACGTCAGAACTTTTTCTCAATACTTGTAAGGGATAGAGCTACAAATAAAATCGTACGCTCACTGGAAAATATTTTAAGAGCTTTAATAGATTTGCAGCGTACCAATCCGGATTTTCAGCTAAATGATGCTCAAAAAGCAGAACTTGCTTTATTTCAAACACTTTTAAAAATATCAAAACAAGATAAAAAAGCCGGCTGGTATGATATTCCCATAACAAAATTTGCGCCGGTATTCCCTTTAATGTCAGAGCTGGAAGAAGTTTTGGATGAAAAAACAAAGGAAAGAATACAATTTACAAATAATGTATGGGATTTAAATCTGGATGTTTCAACAACAACTATCAATGGCGGTACAAACATAGTATTGGAGCTTTTCTGGACAAGACCGGACAAAGAAGGTATTATTCCGTTTGAAGAAGTTAAATATTTTTCAAGGCAAATAAAGTGGGGAAGATATAAAAATATAATTTTCCCTATTAATATTGCGATGAATGAACTTCCGCAAACTATTATAAAATCTACGTTTACAGATTTAAAAGAAGCAGATGGAGGAAAATTTGTATACGAAGAACTGCCGCATTTAAAAGAAATTATGAATGTAACTATTGCGGATAATATTTCCAAATTACTTCTGGAACACCAACCGCCTTTGAATGTCGTAACACTGGGAATTGATTATGACCAGTCCTTGAAAGCATCTTTGGAGTTTGATTATTCCGGCGTAAGAGTTCCGTATTCAAAGAGCAAAGATAAGTCGCCTTATATTTCAGTAAAAAGTAAAGAGGAAGACGGGCTTGTTTATTGGATAAAACGTGATTATGAGCATGAACAACTCGCGTATAATATGCTTCTTGCATGCAAATTTGTTCCTATGCAGACAAACAACCTTGCTCTGGAAAAAGAGAATGCAATTGATTTTTATAATTATTATATACAGCAGGCAGGCGAAGGATGGAAGTTTGAAGAAAGAGATGATATGAATTTCTTTAAACTTCTGGATGAACCGTTCAAAATGTGTGCAAAAATTGACTTTTCAGAAGAATCAATTGACAGCATGGAAATACAGCTATACGGACAGGTCGGCGATGAGATAATTAACTTTGATGATATTTATGAAACTATTCAAAGCGGTGAAAAATATGCACGTGTAAGAAGTTTAGGTTTTGTAGAATATCCAGCGCAGAATATTTATCAAATTATGCGTTCTTTTAACTCTTTTGATGCATACAGGAATAATGAAAATAAATTTTTGGTAAAAACATATCGTGTAGGCTTAATTACAGAACTGCAAAATCAAGGTTTTGAACTTGTAATGAGTGAAAAGTTCCAGAAATTCTGGGAACAGATTTCAACATTCTCTACTACTTCTGACGGTATTGAAATACCAAAGGGTGTAAATGCTGAATTTAGAGAATATCAGATTAAAGGTTTTCACTGGCTGTGGTTTCTGTATCAATATGGCTTAAACGGCATTCTGGCTGATGATATGGGGCTTGGTAAAACTTTGCAAGCTTTAAGTCTTCTACAAAAAGCAAAAGAAGTAGACGGACCGCAGACAACACTTGTTATCGCTCCAACTACCGTAGTTTTTAACTGGGAGGCTGAAATTCAAAAATTTACACCGGACTTAACCTGTTTAAAACTTACTGGCGCTGACAGAAAAGATTTATTTAAACATATTCCGGAGTATGATATTGTAATTACCAGTTATGCTCTCGTCAGACGCGATATTGCAAAGCTTAAAAAATATAATTTCAGATATATAATTTTAGATGAATCTCAAAATATTAAAAATGCAATTTCACAGACTGCGCAGGCAGTAAAAGAACTTCAATCTGATCATAAATTAGCACTCTCCGGTACACCGATAGAGAATAAGCTTGAAGAACTATGGTCTGTATTTGATTTTCTTATGCCCGGATTCCTGTTTAATGTAGCTGAATTTAACTACAGATATGTTACTCCGATTATGGAAAGACAGGATAAAACAGTAGAAAAACGTTTGAAACTTCAGATTTTCCCGTTCATATTAAGACGTATGAAAAGAGATGTTGCAAAAGATTTGCCGGATAAAGTTGAAAATATGGCTTATTGTGAACTTACAGATGAACAACGTGATTTTTATCTTGAAGTTCTTGACAGTACAAAAGAAGAATTGTTCAAAAGTATTGAACTTAACGGGCTTGAGAAAAGCAGGATGTCAATATTCTCAGCTCTGCTTAGATTACGTCAAATATGTTGTCATCCGAAATTGTACGATAAAGAACATGTTAAAGGCGTCATGAAGTCCGGTAAATTTGAGTACTTGAAAGGCATGCTTGAACAGATTATTCAAGAAAAACACAGAGTGCTTTTATTCAGCCAATTTGTCGATATGCTTGATATTATCAAGGCTTGGCTGGAAAGAGAAGGTATTCCGTATGAGTACTTAACCGGTAAGACAAAAGACCGTCAAGCTGCTGTTGAAAACTTTAACAATAATCCTAATATTCCGATATTCTTAATAAGCTTAAAAGCAGGCGGTACAGGTTTGAACTTAACCGGTGCGGATTATGTAATCCATTATGACCCGTGGTGGAATCCTGCGGTAGAAGATCAAGCTACCGACAGGGCATATCGTATCGGTCAGACTAAAAAAGTCTTTGTTTACAGGCTTATTACTAAAAATACGGTTGAAGAAAAGATACAAAAGATTAAGGGGCGTAAAAGAGACCTTGTTGACAGCGTAGTTTCTATTGATAGAAATATCACAAAATCGTTAACCATGGAGGATTTGAAAGATATTTTCTCTGTAGATTAATTATTTACTTAGTAATTCCATTCATTAATCGCAGCTTAAGAACCCTTGCATCAAAAATTGTATTAAAATCTTCCGGTAATCCAAGGTATTTTTTGTGCTCCGGAGTTATATTTTTTAATAAATTTTTCATAGCTCCTATGTATTTGTTTGTAAAATTAGTTTCATCTTTCATATACATATGTGAGAGTATCGGAGGTGTTTTAGGCTCATTCGGGTTTATTAAATAATTTAAGACTACTGCCAAATCTGTTCTATGCAGTCCAAGCAGACAAGCCATATAGTATTTCCCGTTATCCATAAGCTTAAAGAATGCTGGTAAACGTTTTATAAATTCATTATTTTGAGTTATTCTCTCATCTATTGTTAATTTTGTAGCATGTGGCATATTAAAAATAGGCATATTGATTTTTAACTTAAAATTTATATAGTCTAAACCATTTTCTCTGCAAGCTTGAGCATATTTAGAATTTTCACCGCCTTCATTCCGGAGGTCAATTATTGTATTAATCCCGCATTCTTTTAATTCGGTTAATATTGAATGTTTCTGATTAGCAAGAGTAACGCCTCTTATAGAATTTGAATCTATAAGTCTGAAATGAGAAATTCCTAAAGCTTTTAATCTTGCAATATCAAGACTACCGGTGCTTCTAACAAATTCATCTTCTCTGGGAATGTTATGAAAACCGGTGTTTTCTCTAAATGTAACTATTCGAGGTCTGGCAAAAGATACAGGAGTTATTTTCATATAGTATATAAAACTCCTCAAAATAAATTTTGCTATAGAATAGAACGCGAATGACAAATAGCGATAGCAATGGCATCAATTGTATCATCCAGCTTAGGCAGTTTATCAGCAGATAGAGCCAGTTTAACCATTTGTTCCACTTCTTTCTTCTCAGCCCTTCCATATCCGGTTAAAACCTGTTTAACCTCCATTGGAGTATAGCTGAAAGTCGGAATATTAAATTGTTCCAGTACTGTTAAAATAACTCCTCTTGCTTCCGCAACAGGGATAACTGTTTTCTGGTTTTTAAAAAAGAATAATTCTTCGACAGATGCACACTCCGGTTTATATTTATTCACAACCGTAGTTAAGTCGTTATAAATTTCAAGAAGTCTTTTTGAATCTGAAAGTTTCTTATCCGTTTGAATAGAACCGGACGTTACAAGTTCAATTTTATCATTCTCAATTTCTATAATCCCGTAGCCTACAATCGCCATCCCGGGATCAATTCCTAAAATCTTCATACTTAATATTATACCATCCGCAAATAATAATTATAAATCTAACTAATTTATCCATTCCTTAACATTTCAACACATTTTCGTGACAAATAACTTCTTTCGCTGTATGATTATTGAAGTACAAAAAAGAAAAGGTTTTTCATGGAAAATACAAAAGAATTAGTTATCGGAATCCCACGCGGTATGTCTTTTTATAACAATTACCCGTTCTGGTATGGCTTTTTTACGAGCCTGGGGATTAAAATTATACTTTCTGATCCGACGACAAAACAAACGATGTCTGATGGTTCAGCTCTTGTTGTAACGGAAACCTGCCTCCCTATAAAAATTTATTTGGGGCATATTATTAATTTATTAAAAAAGGGGGTAAAAAATATTTTTGTACCATCCCTACAATCTATTGCACCAAAAATCTATAATTGTTCTAAAATCAGAGGGCTGCCGGATTTGGTAAGAAATGTTATAAAAGGTGATATTAATATAATAGAACCGACTCTTGATAAATCACAAAAACACCAGGGTTTATATGCTTTTCTTGAAGAAGCTGTTAAACCGTTTGGTATAACTAATCTTGAAGATATAAAAAGAGCTTCAAAACAAGGCTGGAAAGTTTATAACAATTTTCTTGTAATGATGCGCTCCGGTATGAGCTATAAAAAAGCTATGAATTATGCTCTTCAAGGAAAAGTATTTATCGAAAATTCTTCAAATTCCGCTCCGATTAATGTTGCGCTTGTTTCGCATGCATATAATATTTATGATGACAGAGCCTGTATGAAAATTTTTGAAAAACTTGAAAAAATGGATGTAAAAGTCTTTACTTCACTTCAGCTTACAGATGAGCAGATGGCAGAAGGTATTGCATCACTCGGGCAAAAAAGATACTGGGCAAATGAATATGAAATGACCGGTACTGCAGGACATTATTTAAAAGATAATAAAATTGACGGTATTATAACTTTAAATGCGTTTGGATGCGGTCCGGATTCTTTGATGATTGAAAGAATTACCAGAAAAGCAAAAGAGATGGGTAAGCCTATTCTTTCCTTAACGATTGATGAGCATACAGGGGAAGCCGGTTTTATTACGCGTCTTGAAGCTTTTATTGATATGCTGTTCCGCAAAAAACGTTCTAAGATTATTAATAAGATTTCTATTAACGAATATGATTATGTTCCGCAGACAAACATTTGTGACACATTGTTTATAGAGAAGTAATGTTAGATTTCAAATCAACTTTAAAAATGGCAATAAACTCTCTGCGGGTTAATATGCTCCGCTCTGCACTCACAAGTCTGGGTGTAATTATAGGCGTAAGTGCCGTAATTATAATGCTTGCTGTCGGGACAGGCGCCAGTAAAAAAGTTACTGAAAATATGGAAGCTATGGGAACCAATATTTTAACAGTGCGCTCCGCATCTGCAAAATCCGGCGGTGTTCATATGGGTATGGGAACAAAACCTACACTAACCTCTAAAGATGCCGCTGCAATAAAAAAGATGGCACGCGGAATTTTAGCAATTTCGACAATGTCCTCCCAAACACAACAATTAACATATGGGAATCAGAATTGGTCAACTACGGTTTACGGGGTAGAACCTGCATATTTATATATAAAGAATTATGAGATGGAGATGGGGCGCGGCTTTATTCCGGAAGATTTGCAAAACAGCGCCAAAGTGACCATAATAGGTTCTACTATCGCAACTGAACTATTTGGAGATGTTGATCCGATAAATAAAGTAATAAGGGTTGGTAATATCCCATTTAAGGTTATAGGGCTCTTAAAAACTAAAGGTCAGTCCGGTCCGTTTGACCAGGATGACTTAATTTTTATCCCGATAACAACCGCTCAAAAAAAAGTTTTTGGTACAGATTTCCCTGGAACAGTCAGCCAAATTGTTATAAAAGGACAGGATCCGGATACTCTGGATGAAACAATTGAAGATATAAATGAAATTTTAATATCACGTCATCATATAGGCAAAAATCAAGAAAATGATTTTGAAATTAGAAATTCTGCTGAATTTCAAGAAAGAATGAAATCTACAGTTCAGACTTTTGCTATACTTTTGGCTTCAATAGCATCTGTTTCACTACTTGTCGGCGGAATAGGCATTATGAACATTATGCTGGTATCAGTAACGGAAAGAACAAAAGAAATTGGTATCAGAATGGCAATAGGTGCTGAAATCCGTGATATAAGGTGGCAGTTTCTGGTTGAATCTTTTCTTTTATCTATGATAGGCGGTTTAATAGGAGTAGCGGTGGGAATTGTCGGCTCTTACTTGATTACTGTTTTTGCTCCGACGATGACTATTTCTATATCCTTATTTTCAATAATACTTGCATTAAGTTTTTCCGGACTTGTTGGTGTCGGCTTCGGGTATTATCCGGCTTATAAAGCCTCACTTCTTAATCCTATTGATGCATTAAGGTATGAATAGGGGTAAATCTTAAATTATATCCCACATACGTAAAGCACAAGTAGATTGGGTGAAACCAAACAAATAATTTGATTGTGCTATTTATATTTGCAATCTGTATAAGATGTTGGGTTTTACCCAACCTACGTAATATTGATGCTTTAAGATATGAATAATAGTTACAAATTAGTCTACTACTCAATTGCCTTAACTGTCAGAAAAATATTTATGAACACGCCGTAAGTACTTCGATACGAATAATTTTTTATTTGTTTAATTTTTCTTTAAGTGTCTTAACTACATATTTTAATCTGTTAATATCACATTTAACAGCCAGAGTAGGTTGGGTGAAACCCAACAAATAATTTGATTGTATTATTTACAAAGAATTATAAAAACTATTTACTTTTCGATGCGATTGTTCTTATTATATTTAAAATCTGTATAAAGTGTTGGGTTTTACCCAACCTACGAATTCTTCATCACCAATATTATTGTAACATTAAAGCAAGTAGATTTAAGCAAGATTGTTTATACCCATTTACCCCTACCCCTCACGCCAGCTGGAGCCGTAATTGATATCAACTTCTAATGGAACTTTTAGCGGCTGATTTAGTTCCATACATTTTAAGACAAGTTCTTTTACAGTTTCCAACTCTTCCTTTGGCACTTCAAACACGAGCTCATCATGAACCTGCATAATCATTTTTGTTTTAAGCTTCTTTTCTTCTAGCTCTTTATCAACTTCTATCATTGCCATTTTGATTAAATCAGCGGCTGTTCCCTGAAGCGGCTGGTTTATTGCTGCACGCTGCGCAAATTCCCTTATTTGATAATTTGAACTGTGAAGCTCTGATGCTAAATACCTTTTACGCCCGAAAATAGTTTCTACATATCCGTGTTCATTAACAAAGTCAATCTCTTGAGTCATATATTCTTTTACCCCCGGATATGTTTCAAAGTATTTATCAATAAATTCCTGTGCTTCATTATTGGAAATCCCGAGATTTTTGGCTAAACCGTATTTGGACTGACCGTACACTATGCCGAAATTTACAGCCTTAGCACGTCTGCGCATTTCTTTTGTAACGTCCTCTAAGCCGACTCCAAAGACTTTTGATGCTGTCATTGTATGAATATCCTCACCGGAGGTGAATGAATGAATAAGATGCTCATCCTCTGAAACATGAGCAAGCAGCCTTAATTCTATTTGAGAATAATCTGCAGAAAGAATTAGAGAATTTTCTTTGTCCATAGCACAAAATGCAGAACGGATTTTATTGCCTTCTTCTGTTCTTATCGGAATGTTTTGTAAATTTGGATTGGAAGACGAAAGACGCCCTGTTACAGTTAGTGCTTGATTGTATGTGGTATGAATTCTTCCGTCACGCTTGCTTATAAGTGTAGGCAAAACATCTGTATATGTAGATTTAAGCTTAGAAAATTTTCTATGCTGAAGAATATAATCACAAATTTCATATTCTTGAGCCAGTTCTTCAAGGACCTCTGCACTTGTAGAACGTGATTTTTTCTTCTTGTTTGTTTTCAATTCCAGCTTATCAAAAAGAACTTCTGCAACCTGCTTGGGGGAATTTATATTGAAAGGACCGCCTGCAAGTTGATAAATTAAGTCTTCAAGCTCAGCAAGCTTTTCTGTCATATAGGATGAAAGCTCTTTTAAATAATCACAATCTATCGCAACTCCTGTATGCTCCATTTGGGCAAGAACTATAGTAAGCGGAATCTCTATATCACTTACAAGTTTTTGCTCTTTTTCATCAAGATGGGTTTTCCAGTATTCATAGAGCATAAAAATAGTATAAGCTTCATCACAGGCATACTTTTCGCTCTCATCTGCAGGAGTCATAATATGGTTAATAAAATCGAGAGCCTGTGCTTCCAGTGTATGTTTGCGGTTAGGATCTTTTACATAGCTTGCAAGCAGAACATCATACTCTAAGCCCTCAGGAGTAAATCCGTTATTTAAAAGAAGGTGGTAGTCTGATTTTGCATCATAACCTATTTTTTTTATGTCTGCATTTTCTATTATAGGCTTTAGTTCTACGGTATATTCTCTAGAAAAATAGAAATTTTCTTTTCCGTTTGAAATTGAACACCCGACTATTGTTTCATCTTTAGAGTACCATTTTATTGCAATTATTTTTGCGCTTGATAAATTAGTAATAATGTTATTACTATTGTTTTCATTAACAACTGTGTATTCAAAATTTTTATCTTCTACCGTATTTTTTATAGCCTGTGAAAATAAGTTTTGCTGGATGCCATTAAAAGCTTGTGCTTGAGTAAATAAACCAAGATTCTGCACTGCATCTTGAGTCTCTCCATTAAAAGAAGAAAGAATTTTATCAATATTTTTGATGAAAGTATAAAACTGCATTTTTCTTAAAAAAGCTGAAACATTTTCTATTTTGGGAAGGGTTACAGATGCTTTATCAATATTAAAATCCAATTCTACATTTCTTATAATAGTTGCTAAGTCTTTTGAAAGAATGGCAATTTCTTTTTGCTCACAAATTTTTTGTTTAACGGCTTTTTCCGGAATATTTTCGCAATCTGCAAGCACGTCTTCCAGATGTTTATATCTATTAAGGAGTTTTTGTGCAGTTTTTTCTCCAATACCTTTAATCCCCGGTATGTTATCCGAAGTATCCCCTCTCAAACCTTTATAGTCAGTTACTTGATCTGGATAAACGCCAAGCTTTTCGTAAACTTTATTCCAGTCATATTCAATAAGTTCGCCTTTAGAAGGAATAAGGACTTTTACAGTTCCTTCTCTATCTACAAGCTGAAAACTGTCTTGATCGCCTGTTAAAATAAGCGTATGATGACCTTTTTCAGATGCTGTTTTAGAAATTGTACCAATGATATCATCAGCTTCAAATCCTTCTTTTGTAATAATAGGAATATCAAAAGCTCCAAGACCTTCGCAAATAATGCCAAGCTGACTTTTCATTGTATCCGGCATGGCTTCTCTGTTAGCTTTATATTCCTCAAACTTTTCTGTTCTGAAAGTCCTTCTTCCAATATCAAAAGCTACTGCAATATAGTCGGGATGTATTTTAGACAGTAAGTCAAAAACAGCTTTAAAAAATCCATATACAGCCCAGGTCGGCTGATTTTCAGAATTCTTCATACCGGTTCTTTCAAGCGCAAAGAACTGTCTGTATGCAAGCGCATGACCGTCTATCAAAATTAAAGTTTTTGGCATATAATACTCCCTTGCTTAAGAGATATTATAACATAAATAACTTATTGAAATTAACAGAAATTATATTTACATAAAATGAGTGTAACTATTGTGAATTACACACCATTGCTTTTAATTTTCTAAAAAATATAGTCTGATGATAAAAATCATCAGACTATATTTTTTTACAGTTTATTTTTAATCTTTTAAGAATGTTTCGTAATTTCTTGCAAGTAGATGTGTCCTTACTTGATTAATTAAATCAAGTGCTACACCTACCATGATGATTAATGATGTAGCCCCGATACCCTGCAATGTCGTTATTCTTGTAATATAACTTGCAAAAGCCGGAACAAGAGCAATTATACCAAGCCCCATAGCACCGATAAATGTTGTCTTTGTAAGAATTTTATCCAATGCTTCTGCTGTGGGTCTTCCAGGTTTTACACCAGGTATTGAAGAACCATACTTCTTAAGATTATCAGCAATTTCCTTTGGCTGCATATTCGGCATGATTGAAGCATAGAAAAATGTTAAGACTACAATCATTACAAAATATATAGCATAATAAGTAATTCCGCTTGGATTAAAAATCTTATTCAAGACAAGAACTACATCCTGCAACCATCCAGCAGGAAGATTTGCCTGCCCTACAAGACTTAATACGGTAGAAGGAAATAGTAGAATTGCAACCGCAAAGATAATCGGCATAACTCCGCCAGGATTAAGCTTGAACGGAATAAACGTATTTACACCGCCATAAACTTTATTACCAACCTGTCTTTTCGGATTTACAATAATAACTTTCCTTACAGCTTCCTGCATTATGACAATAAAAATCATCGTAACAAAGAAAATTGCAAGAAGTAATACCAGACCCCACATAAGAGCAGAGTCATTCACTACCATTTGCGCAGTTCTTGATGAATACAATGGAATACCGGAAATAATACCGACAAAAATTATAAGAGAACCGCCATTTCCTATACCTTTTTCAGTAATTAATTCAGACATCCACATTACTAAAACAGAACCTGCCGTAAGAGTAATTACCGAAGATATATAAAACATTACATGGTTAACACCGGCTGTTATTGCTCCGGGGAGATGTGCCATATATCCCATAAAAATTATGCCTTGAAATGCCGCGAGAACAACAGTAAAAATACGTGTAAACTGCGACAGCTTTCTTCTGCCGGCTTCTCCGTCTTCTTTTTGCAATTTTTCAAGAGCTGGAATAATTACCGCCATTAACTGCATAATAATTGATGAAGTTATGTAAGGTCCAATACCAAGAGCAAATATAGAAACTTTACCTAATGCACCGCCGGAAAATAAATCCAGAAAACCTAAGATATTATTACCGGAAGCAATTCTTGCAAAAATTTCATTATTTATACCAAATACCGGCAAATGTATCCCGAAACGAAAGAGAACAAGCATTCCAAAAGTAAATATAAGCTTTTCTTTCAATCCGGATGCATTCCACATAGACATCAAGTCTGCGGTTGTCGGCATTCTCATTCCGCCTGTATGTCCTGCTACCATTATACTAATTCAACCTTTCCGCCTGCTGCTTCAATTTTTTCTTTTGCTGACGGTGTTACATAATCAGCTTTAACTGTAATTGCTTTCTTAATTTCACCGCCGCCTAAAATTCTCAAGCCGTCACAAGAAGGATGAGCTTTCCTAATCTCTTTCAATGAAGCCAAAGATATTTCAGTAATATCTAATTCTGCTAATCTGCCTACATTGATTTGCGCATAATTACGCTGATTAATAATCTGGAAGCCCTTCAATTTAGGGAGTCTTCTGTATGCAGGCATTTGACCGCCTTCAAAGCCTCTTTTTGATGCTCTTCCGGAGCGTTGTCCTTCACCATTATGACCACGGCAAGATGTTTTACCATGACCTGATGAACGACCACGACCAACACGTTTTGATTTCTTTGTTGCACCGTCTGCCGGTCTTAAATCTTCTAATGTTATATTTGCTGACATTTTCTATTTCCTTTCCTAATGAGTGAATAGTAAATAGTGATTCGTGAGTAGCAAATTTTCTAGTCACTATTCACCAGTCACTGGTCACTATTTATTCAACTACTTCTACAAGATGTGAAATCTTGTTTACCATACCCATAATTGTAGCACTATTATTGTGTTCAACAATCTGGTTAGTTTTTTTCAAGCCCAAAGCTTGAGCGACTTTACGCTGAGCTTCAGAGCACCCGATTAAACTTCTTACAAGTTTTACTTTTATTTGTTTATCTGCCATAATTCTTATTTTCCTTATTATTTCATCTAAAACTTTAATTGAAAATAGCCGATTAGTTTAATAATTCAGCCATTGTTAAACCGCGTTTTTTTGCAACCTCACTAAAAGGTCTAAGAGCCTTAAGAGCTTCTAATGTTGCATTAGCAGCGTTAAGCGGAGATTTTGAACCAAGAGATTTAGAAAGAATATTTTCTATACCTGCTAGTTCAAGTACTGAACGCACTGCACCGCCGGCAATAATACCTGTACCTTGAGATGCCGGTCTTAACATTACAGCACCGGCTCCAGAACGTCCTGTAATCGGGTGCGGAATTGTTGTTTTAAATATCGGAACAGTAATAAGATTTTTTCTGCCGTCTGCAATAGCTTTTTGAATTGCAATAATAACTTCGGAAGCTTTTGCACAACCAACACCGACCTGACCTTTTTGATTTCCTACAATAACAATAGCTCTGAAGCTTAATTTTTTACCGCCCTTAACAACTTTTGTTACACGACGGATTTGAACAACCTGTTCTTTCCATTCAGATTCCGGCTTAACTTCTTGAGTTTCAACTCTTTTCTTTCTGCTGCGCTGTTTCTTTGCAGGAACCTGCTCTACAGCCTCTTCAGTTTCTGCTGTTTCTGCGCTTACTGTTTCATTTTTGGTTTCTTCTGCTTCTGAAGCAACTTCTTCAGTTTTTACTTCTTCTGCATTTAACCCTTCAATTTTTTCTTCTGTCATGTTATACCTTTCTTTTTTATTAGACCTATACATTATTATTCTATGTGACATTTGAATGACTAAAATAACAAAACACCTTAAACAGGCGTCTACAACATATTCAAATGTGGGTTATTTTCTGACATTAAAATAGTAATATAAATGTATATTAAAATCAATAGGTAAAATTAGGCTGATTAACAAAACTTTACTTTGAAAGTCTATCAAAATTTTAAGAGATGCACTATAACATATCTCAAATTAAATTCTAAAAACGCAAATTGTGACTTTTATTGTCACAATTTGCGTTTTAATTTAAGTTAACAATAGCTGAAAGAATAAAGATTAGTGTATTATTTTAAAGATTCGATTAAATCTTTTATTACACCTTCTTGTGCTATAATTTCCTCTATTCTTGCATTTGTCTGTTCTACGAGTTCCTTTGGCGCATTAGCTACAAATTTTTCGTTCTTCATACGCCCGAGAAGTGAATTTTTTTCATTAGTTAATTTTTCGAGCTTCTTCTCCTGTCTTTTTATTTCCGCCTCCAAATCAATCAAACCTGCAAGCGGTACGATTAATTTAGAAGTTGAAACAACTGCAGTAGCTGATTGCGCAGGTGTCGGAGCATCCGGAAGGGCATAAGTTATATTATTAACTTTTGCAAGACGGTGAATATATGATTCGATTTCGCCGAAAATCTCTTTTTCTTTGCCTTCTGCTCTAATTTCAACATCAACCGTTGCGGAAGTCGGAATATTAAAGCTTTGTCTTACATTTCTTAAAGATGTAATTGTGTCAAACACAAGCTTCATCTCTTCTGCTTCTTTCGGATAAGCTAAATCCTCTTCATATACAGGGAATTTTGAAATTACAATAGCAGAAGCATCTTTTTCCCCGGGGATTAAGCCCCAGACATATTCTGTAATATGCGGCATAATCGGATGGAGCATTCTTAACGACATATCAAGAACGTATCTCAATACCCTTTGGGTATTAGCCTTTAACTCGACATCCTTAAGCTGGATTTTTGCAATTTCAACATACCAGTCACAGTATTCACTTCTAAAGAAATCATACAGCGTATGCGCAATTTCACCAATTCTGTATTCTTTCATATACTTGTTAACCGTTTTTGCAGTTTCGTTAAGCTGATTTAAAATCCACTTATCAACAATAGTTAATTTATTTTTATCAATCGGCTTATCGTCAACACCTTCAAGGTTCATAAGTACAAACCTCGATGCATTCCATAGTTTATTAGCGAAATTTCTTCCGTACTCAAATCTTTCGTCCGAAATCTTAATATCTTGACCGCCGTATGTACAAAGCGATGTCATAGTAAATCTTAGAGCATCACATCCGTATTTATCGATAATCTGAACCGGATCAATTGTATTCCCTTTAGATTTAGACATTTTTTGTCCTTTTTCATCACGAATAAGCCCGTGGATATAAACTGTCGAAAATGGTGCTTTACCGGTAAATTCAAGCCCCATGGTAATCATTCTTGCAACCCAGAAGAAAATTATATCAAACCCTGTAACAAGAACTGATGTCGGGTAGAATTTTTTAAAGTCATCAGTTTCGGCATTCGGGAATCCCATTGTTGAGAACGGCCAAAGCCCTGATGAGAACCAGGTATCCAGACAATCGGAATCCTGTACGTAATTTTCGGGATCCGGATTTTCTTTTGCTACAACCATTTCTCCCGTAACTTTATGGTAATAAGCAGGAATTTGATGTCCCCACCATAATTGGCGCGAAATACACCAGTCACGGATATTTTCCATCCAGCCTAAATAATTTTTTTCCCATCTTTCCGGTATAAACGTAATTCTGCCATCTTTAACCGCCGCAATCGCTTCTTTTGCAAGCGGACCCATTTTTACAAACCACTGTTCGGAAAGCAGAGGTTCAATTGTAGTATTACATCTCTGGCATTTGCCTACATTATGCTCGTGGTCTTTTACCCGGAGAAGGAAATTATTGTAGCTTAGCATATCAACAATTTTCTTTCTTGCCTCATACCTGTCCAGACCTTGATATTCCGGCGGAACTTCCGCGCAAGCCTTCATCTTGCCTTCTTCATCAATAACCCAAATCGGGCTGAAATTATGGCGTTTACCTACTTCATAGTCATTAGGGTCATGAGCCGGCGTAATTTTTACAGCACCGGTTCCGAATGACTTATCAACGTACTCATCTGCAATAATCGGAATTCTTCTTCCGCTAAGCGGAATCATAACGGTTTTGCCAATAAGTTCTGAATATTTTTTATCACTCGGGTGGACTGCTATTGCAACATCACCGAACATTGTCTCCGGTCTTGTTGTCGCAACTATTATAGCACCCGGTTCGCCTACAAGCGGGTAAGAAATTTCCCACAAATGTCCCTGTTCTGTTTCGTATTCCGTTTCAATATCCGAAATCGCACTCTGGCAGCGCGGACACCAGTTTACAATATAAGCGCCTTTATAGATTAAGCCTTTATTATATAGAGTTACAAAAACCTCTTTAACCGCTTCCGAACAGCCTTCATCAAAGGTAAATCTTTCTCTTGAGAGGTCAAAAGAAGCTCCTAAGCGTTTGAACTGATTTAAAATAGCGGACTTATGCTCATTTGCCCATTTCCATGTACGTTTAAGGAATTCTTCACGCCCGATATCGTGGCGGGTAAGTCCTTCTTTTCTAAGTTCTTTTTCAACAACTGCCTGCGTTGCAATACCTGCATGGTCAGTCCCCGGAACCCAGAGTGCTTCATATCCGCTCATTCTGTGATAACGGGTTAAAATATCCTGCAAAGTCCCGTCAAGCGCATGCCCCATATGCAGAACGCCTGTGACATTCGGCGGCGGGATTACTATTGTAAACGGAGGTTTCTTAGAATGAGCATCCGCTTTAAAATACTCTCCGTTTTCCCAGAATTTATACATTTTCTCTTCTGTAGATTTTGCATCATAAACAGTAGGTAAATCTTCTATTTTTATCTTTGTTTCTGTCATAATTATCCCTCGCTAGTATATTAATATTAGAATAACATAAAAATAAAATGGATGACTTTTTATCAAATATTGTTATAATATTTTTATGAAAAGAATAATTATTTGTTTCACAACATTAATAATAACACTGCTTACAGCTCATGCATCAGACTTAACATTAAATGCAGGAGTTTCTGTAAATGACATTCCAAAAGCCTTTTTTGGAAGCTGGCGGGTTTCTGCAAAGCTCGATGATACAAACAGCCATGGCACTTTTAAACCGGCAAGCGTAGACTTTTGGAATCTTTCAAGAGTCGGGGATAAAATTACACTGCAAAATCCATTTACAGGTGCTAACGCAGAAATATCTCTAAAATCAGTAGAAGGAAACTTGATTGTTTTTTCAAAAAAAGCTCCCTATGACAATAAAATTTTGATAGATACTGTTACACTAAGACTTTCAGATAATTCTTTTTCCGGCATAAACGACTTAACACTGGAATCGTATTCTCTTGTTGACAATCATTTGATGAAATCTGAACATGCCAAATATATAATTAAAGGCGAAAAAATCTCCGGTGAAAGCATATTAGAAAAATAATTTAATCATCATAGAAACATAAAAATAATCTTTGGGACATATAATACAGCTCCTAAACAAAAAAGAGAATTCAATTTAAATTTTAATAAACCTTATCAGTTAGTTAAAAAGTAAGTCTAGCAATACAAGACTTACTTTTTCTTATTTATGATAGATAATTTTTATTTATTTAATTATTTATTTAACGTCATCTTTGATTACAATCAAATTTTTTACAATTTTCATCGCACATGTAGGAAGTACAACTTCTGCTAAACCATCTGCGATACTGATGATACTCCCCGCTTTCAAGGTTACATCTTCACCTTTGTACTGGAATACATAATCATCTTTTCTGTCTGATCTGATAGTGATTTGATTGTTCATAGTCATTTCCTTCTTTTCTTATGTGCTAAACAAGGAATGGCAAAAAATTCCGCCATTCCCTATAAATACTTTGCAGTGACTGTTTTAAAATTAGTCAAATACATAATTAATTATTGCAGCTTCTCTAGCTCTTTTGATAGCTTTTGTAATCATTCTCTGGTGCATTGCACAGTTGCCTGTAACTCTGCGCGGAATAATTTTTCCTGCTTCAGTTAAGTATCTTTTTAACTTCGCTGCATCTTTGTAATCAATGAAATCAACGTGATCTGCACAGAATGAGCAGGTTTTACGTTTTTTTCTGTCATGTTCTTGTTTTGCCATGTTTTTATTGCCTTTCTAGCCTTTTGTTTTTAATTTTGTCTTGTATTTTTACGATTAAAGTTGACTTGTAGTTTTGTCTATGTCAACCGACCCAATTCTACGTGCATAGCACCTAAAAAGGAATCTCGTCTTCGCCAATTAGTTCATCAGAGAATTCTTCTTGAGAAAATTTTACGATATCTTCGTTAGAAGATGATGCTTGAGAAGCTGCTGGAGCTCCTGCTCCCATCATTTCTATTGTATTTGCATCAATCTCGTAAATTCTTCTTTCTGCGCCATTATCATTTTTTACAGTTGTTATCTGCAATCTTCCTTCTACCAGTATTCTGTCATCTTTTGAAATACCGGATACTATTTCATCCAAAGAAGCACGCTTTGCAATTATTCTTATAAGCATTTCTTCTCTATCACCAATATTTAGTACAAAAGAAGATACCGGAACGTTATTTTGTGTGAAACGCTTTTCCGGAGCTCTGAAAACTGTACCTGTAACAACTGCTTTTGCTAACGACATTTTTTACTTCACTTTCTAGTTTATATTTAATATTCCACCGTATTTTGCAATAACAATTACTAACTTATTTTTAAACTATCTTGCAAAATACTGATTGATGCCTGTGGTTTTTAGTTCACTTTCTAGTTTGTATTGTCACTCCACCGTATTTTGCTATTACTGTTACTAATCTGTTATTTAAATCATCTTGCGAAATACAGCTTTGTATCAGTAGCTTTGTTATACTGCTTGAGCCTTTTTAGAAACTTCCATAAACATAAATCTTAAAACATTTTCATTCAATTTAAGATTTCTTTTAAATTCAACAACAGATTCACCTGGAATAGAAAGAACCATTGTTGTAAAATAGCCGTCTCTATAGCCCTGTACATCATAAGCTAATTTTTTACGTCCCATTTTGTCAACAGACGCTACATTACCCTTGTAAGATTTAATTTCTTCTGAAATTTTATCTACAACTTTGTCCAATTCTTCTGAATCAAGACTTGGTTTGAAAATCGTTAATAATTCGTAATTCTTCATAAAAATATTTCTCCTTATAAGACCATGCTACCATGACCAAAGGTAAATGCAAGAGGGGCATATAAATAATACCGAATTATTTTTTATTTGATTTCACGCCCGCTCAAATCATAATATTTTTTTGTACCGTCTTGATTTATTTTTTCAATAATAATTTGCCCGTCTTTCAAAATTTTTCTTGTTTTTGAATTATGCGTTTCTGTTTGAAGTTTATCAATTCCTACAGTTCCTGCTAAAGAATTTATGGCTTCCGTAAAATGTTTCTTCACCAGCCAATTTTTAGGCATTTCAAAACTGTATTCCGATGCGTATTCATTCATTGAAACAACATCAAGATCCATTATTACATCCATTGTCATATTAGTTGTCCCGTCGTTTGCCAGATACCTGATATCATTTTCCCAGGCATTGAAATTAACTTCCAGAACAGAATTTAGTCTTGAAATTTTTGTAAATACCTCTTTTGCACTCTCTGATAATTCTGCTACCATCTGCTGATGGATAATAATTTCACCCGGTGATGAAATTCCGCGCTTTACGGGTGGAATTTTTGCGACCTCTGCAAGCTCGTTGGCGTATTTTTGAGCAAATTCTTCATATGGCATTCCAAGAATTTCTAGTGCCTGCTCTTCAAACAGAGTTTTATTTTCATTTTCGCTTTTTTTGCTGTCTGGATCTTTATACCAGTTTTTAACTTCATTTTCAGCCTTATTATACCTTGTCTGAATTTCTTGATATTTTTCTGTAAGTTTTTCAAAATCATATACAGGCAGCCTGTTTAAAAGCGCGCCAAGACCGGTAATCTCGTTTTCTATAAGCATACTATCCAGTTCATGCGACATTTCATAAAGTTCATTATTAGTATTTTCAGTAGTTTTATTCGTAACTTCACGCCGTTCATCCTGCGATAATTGGTTTAAATAAGCATTCTTGATTTCATCATCTCCGGCCACTTTCCTTTCAAATCCGAAAATCTTATTGATATCATCTTCTTTTACTTCACCGTTTTGTACGGCTTTATCCGCCTCTTTCATAAAAAGCGAAATCTCTTTATCATTATCAATATATCCGTTAGAATTTCCGCCGTTTTCGTCTGCAAGTTTAGCCAGCTCCAAGAGTTTACCGCTTAGCATAGTTAAATCAATCTTCATAAAAATCTATCTCCCGCATTTACTTATATATGTATAAAGTATTTTCGGGAGAAATAATTGCTTTTTGTTTACAAAAAATGTTACAAATCAATTGTCATAAATTTATTTTTATAATCATTGACAGTATTTAAAAGTTCTACAAACTCTGCATATTTAGCCGTATGAAGAGTTTTAGAAAGCTCGACTGCCGCAAGGAATTCTATTTTAAAACTGTCTTCTGCGCGTTCTTTAATCTTAACCATGCCGGTATCTTCAAACATTTCAAGCATCGTTTCTATAACCGGCTCTGTCACCCCGAGAGCAGCCGCGCCTCTTGAAAGACTAAAATCGCCGTCAAGAGTGCTGCAGGTATACTTAATCATACCAGAAAAAGTTTTTAACATTGCTTCTTCATTATATTTCCCCCTCTGATAGTTCATATAATGAACAGCATCCGGAGCAACTGTCGCCATAAGATTTTGCATAACTTCATCATCAGCGGGATAATCAAAAAACATCAGCGCATTTGCTTTTTGAGCGTGATTTCTGTCTACAATATGCTTTGTTATATCTTCAAACGGCTTAAGAGCCTCTTTTACCCCTCTATCCTCCGCAAAAACGGAAATTACGAGCTTAGAATTTTTGATATAATCGTTTACCTGTCTTAATATGTTCGTTTTCTTCCTATGGTCATACACTTTTATTTTCGAAGCTTCTTCCTCTTTTAAAGCGTCGGAGTGAACATCTTTAAGAATTAATTGGACAGAAGTTACTCCGTTAAAAGTATTTAGTTGCGGAGCAAACGCAATATCAATCTTATCCCCGCTGATTAAAGGTATATCTCCTCTTGACCACCAGACACAGTCTATTGTACCATTTGGAGTTTCTACGATTAACTTCAAATGGTCTTTTGTTGAGCCCATTAACTTCTTTTCTTTTAAAGTCAGATTATTTACAACAAAAGCCGGCGACGGATTAGAAGCCCCGAACGGCTCAAGTTTTGAGATTTCTTCCACAAGAGAGATATCAACATCATCAATTGAGAGTTCCATATCAATATCAAGAGAAGGCGTGAGTTTTTGCCCGTTTAACATCTCATCAACCGTTTTATTCAAAGCTTTTTTCACTGTCTCAAACGAAGCTTTCTCTTCAGAGAACGCAAATCCCGCCGCAAGCTGGTGTCCGCCAAATCCGTCCAAATGTTCGGAAATATTAGAAATTATATCGTAAAGATTAAGTTCTTTTACTCCTCTTGCAGAACATCGGAAAGTTTTTGTTTCTTCCGAATAATTCATAATAAAAGTCGGTTTATAATATTTTTCGACAAATTTGGAAGCTACAATACCTATAATTCCGACATGCCAGTCTTTTGAGAATAAAACAATCGCATTATCACGGCTGTTTGAAGCCTTCCACATATCATCAGCCTGAGCAAATGTTTCGGAACACATTTCCTGTCGGAGTTTGTTGAAATTTTCAAGTGAAATAATCGCCATCTCGATTTCCTGCCTGTTTTCAGAAATCATAACTTTTATGGCGTTATCAACCGTATCAATACGTCCGGAAGCATTAATTCTCGGAGCAATCGTGAACGCTACCTGCTCAGCGGTTAAGCCGTTATCAACCCCGACACCTGCAACATCAAGCATCCGCTTCAGCCCGTAATGCTTGCCGGCTGCAATATATTCCAGCCCTTTTGTTACATAATACCTGTTTTCGCCGATTAATGGCACAATATCAGCAATTGTTCCCACGGTCACATATGGAAGAAGTTCTTTTGAAAAACTTAATTTATCATATTTTTCAAGAACAGCCTGCGCAACTTTAAATGCAACCCCTACCCCTGCAAGAGAAGTTAAATACTCAATCTGCAGCGGAGTAAGTTTTTCATCCAGCGCATTCATCGCCTTGGGGTTAATTATTGCATAAGCCTCCGGAAGCTCATCAGGCGCTTCGTGGTGGTCTGTTATTATAACATCACGACCAAAACTTTTTATGAACTTAACTTCTTCAACACTGCTTATCCCATTATCAACAGTAATAATTAATTTTGGCTTCTTCTTGGTTAAAATTTGGACAAGAGCTTTTGTATTAAGCCCGTGACCTTCCGTTTCTCTATCTGGAATATAATAATCGACATTTGCTCCGAGATAAGAAAATGTTTTCATAAGAACAGAAGTTGAAGTAACTCCGTCCGCGTCAAAATCGCCGTAGATTAAGATATTTTCTTTTTCATCAATGGCTTTTTTTATACGTTCTGCGGCTTTTGGCATATCACAAAACGCGTTAGGGTGCATTAAGGTAATCTCAAGCGGATTTAAGAAATCCCGCCTGGCATCTTCTCCCGTTATGCCCCTAACTTCTAGTAATCTATCTATTATAGAGGCTTTAGAATTTTCTCCCTTAGCCTCTATATGCCATTCTTTCTTAGTTATCCCCATTTACTCCTCAGCTCTTTACAAGACAGGTCATTTTTTCTAGTATTTCAATCGCTTTTTCCAGTTGAACGTCTTTTTTCGCTTCGACATTCTCCTTAGTTAATTCTACCATAACATTAGGAGTTATGCCTTTTTTATTAATATCAGTTCCCGAGGGGGTTAAATATCTTTGTATAGTAATATTCATGCCAGCTTCATCGGGAAGCTTGTTGATTTCCTGTACAAGCCCTTTTCCGAAAGACTGCTCTCCGACAATTGTTGCGCGGTGATTGTCTTTTAATGCTCCGCTTAAGATTTCGCTCGCTGAAGCTGAACCTTTATTAATTAAAACAACAATCGGCTTATCCGTAACCTGCTGATAACGCGCGCGGGTTGTAGTTTTATAGCTGTCACGGTCAACTGTACTTACGATAACTCCGCCTTTTAAAAGCATATCTGAAATATAAATCGCGTTAGTCAAAAGCCCGCCTGGGTTTGAACGAAGGTCGATTATAAAGCCTTTCATTCCGCTTGAATTGTTCAATATTGATTCTATTTCTCCGGCAGCGTTCTTGCTGATAAAAGAGCTTAATCTTATATATTGAATATCGTTAGGAATTTTTGTTGTTTCAAACGGCGGTTTGCAGGAAACCGATTTAACCTCAATTTCATCCCTTACAACGCTGTAGAGCTTATTCGGGACACCTTTTCTCTGGATTAGAAGTGTTACGGTTGTTCCTTTTTCGCCTCTAATTTTATCAGCTGCCGCATCTATATTAATACCTTTTGTGCTCTCTCCGTTGATTTCAAGTATTCTATCATCTGCAAGAAGTCCCGCTTTTTCAGCCGGTGAATCCTCCAACGGTGCAATAATAACAAGCTCTCCGTCACGAAGCCCGATTTGAGTACCGATACCTTTCAAAGAGCCCTTAATTGATTCTGTTTCTTCATTGAATTCTTTTGGATTTAAAAATCTTGTATAAGGGTCATTCAAGCTTGTAAGCATAGTTTCTATTGCAACATATGCATCTTCTTTTGTTTTCAATTTATTATCATACTTATATCGCCATTTATTCCAATCCTGCGAATTATTGGTCGGGTCGTAATATTTTTTATTAACAATTTTCCAAACATCATCATATAACTCGGCAGGTGTGGCTGCAAAAGCAGAACCGATACTCATCAGCACTGCTGTCATCAATATAGTTGTTGCCATTTTTTTCATAAGCTACACTCCTCCAATGTCAAAAAGCGCTTTTTATATTATATTACACAATTCAGTTTTGAATTTCAAATTTTTAAAAATTCATTTTAACAGCATGTGAATATAGTAAGCATAAATTATGCCAAAAATTGCACCTGCAAATACTTGCATTGGAGTGTGCCCTAACAGTTCTTTGAGCTTTCCGCCTGCCTCTTGCAAATCCTGTTTATACAAATCCATTATTATTTTATTTAAGCAGGCAGCCTGTTTTCCTGCAGCACGTCGTACTCCGGCAGCGTCGTACATTACAATAAACGCATATCCGAGAGCTATTGCAAATTCAATAGAATCAAAGCCTCTGATTAAACCTACTGCCGTAGACAGCCCCATAACACCTGCCGAATGGGAGCTTGGCATTCCTCCTGTTGTTGTAAACAATCTTAAATCTAAACTGCGCTTTACAATTAAGTGCAAAACGCATTTGATTATCTGAGCAACAACTATTCCGGAAAATGCTACAAATATTACTTCATAACCGGTTCCATAATATTGAGATAAATCCATTAATTACTCCTAATTCTCTCTGCTAATTTATCTAAAATTTCATTAAATACTTTAGAATCGTACCTGCTTATTATACCATAACATTCTTGAATTAAATTCCTAAATTTACTTTCAGCCTCTTCAAGACCATATAATGAAACGTATGTAAGCTTTCCGGAATTTTTATCCTTGCCAACGGTTTTGCCAAGCTCTTCAAACGAGGATATTTCGTCCATAATGTCATCATATATTTGAAAAGCAAGACCAAATTTTTTAGCAAAATTATCAAATTCTTCAATAGTTTTTTCGTCAGCTTCTGCTGCTATTGCACCAATTCTTACTGCAAGCCTGAACAGCACTGCAGTTTTATTGAGATGGATAAATTCCAGCGTTTCACGTGGCGTTTTAACTAATTTTCCGCCTTCCGATTCAATGTCAACAACCTGACCGGCTATTAATCCGTATGCACCTGCAAATCTTGTATACTCATGCAAGATTCTTAAAATTTGAGACTCTTTTAAACCTTTAGATTTTTCAATAATTAACTGGGGTGCAAATGTTAACAATGCATCCCCTGCAAGCACAGCATTTGCCTCTCCAAAAACTTTGTGGTTCGAAGGTTTCCCTCTTCTAAAATCATCATTATCCATACAAGGCAAATCATCGTGAATAAGACTTTGAACATGAAGCATTTCCAAAGCACAGGCAGCAGGAAGGACTTTTGAAATATCAGCACCTAATATACGCGCGGTTTCCAAGCACATAACCGGTCTTAAACGCTTACCAGGAAGCATTAACGTATATTTCATAGCTTTAAAAATATCTTCCGGATAAGTTACCGGCATGTATTCATCCAATTTTTTATCCACTAAATCAATCAATTCTTTCATTTTCCATATCCTTATAAATATTTTGTTTTAATGTGTTTCTAGCGCCCTGGCGTTTTCTTGAACTTATTTTGACCGCAGTTTTTTCATTATGATATTTATGAAAAGATTCTGATTTCACACCTTGATACTTGACTTTTTCTTTATATTCCAGCGCTTCATTGACAAATTCACAATAACTCTGATAACGGGTTTCATCAATGTTGTCAAAATTTTCCTTTACTGCACATCCTGTTTCTGACAAATGCAAACAGTTTTGAAATTTACATTTACTTTTATATCTTGCAATGTCATCAAATAGTAAATCAACTTCACCGGGCATTAAAAAATCAAACTTTAAATTGCTGAACCCGGGAGTATCTACTATTCTGGTATTATCGCTATCAAGCGGTATAATTTCGCAATGTCTGGTCGTGTGTGTTCCTCTCAAAGTTTTTTCACTTACATTTTTTGTTTTTAAATTCAGTTCCGGACAAACAGCATTAATAAGACTGGACTTCCCGACTCCGGATGCTCCGCACAAAACAGAAGTTTTACCTTTTAATATTTCCTTAAACTCTTCTACCCCATATCCTTCAAGAGCAGAAGTAAATAAAATATCATACCCGAGCGGTTCATAGATTGAAAAAACTTTCTCAATAGTTGTGTCATCATTTGAAAGGTCATTTTTATTAAAACAAAGCACCGTATCCAATTTATGATATTTTGCAAAAGCTATATACCTGTTTAATTGAATAAAGCTCAATTCCGGCTCTTTAACGGCAGAAATAATAATAACTCTATCTATATTAGAAACAGAAGGTCTGGTTATAAAATTTTTACGCGGAAGAATCTTTTCAATCGCACCACCATTAAATTCCACAAAATCTCCAACCAGAATTTTTTGTTTTTGCTTTTTTAAAACTTCACGGATCTTGCACTCATAAATTTCATTTTCAGAGTTTACATAATAAAAATCAGAGTGAATTTTAAATATCTGTCCAATTCCCATAAAAAAATTTTATCATAACTGTGAAAAAGTAGATAGTATGACACTTATTTCTTAAAATAAAATTTTCATTTAATGTAAATTTTTGTAAACATTTATCTTAAACAGCTAAAGTTTTTTGCTAAATATACCGTTAACTAAAATGTAAGATAAGATTATTTACAATGTAACATTAAAGACGCAAAAAATCTGACAGAACGCATTATTACACTTTTCTAAAAATTAGAAAAAATTTTAAGGAGTAAATATGCCAGGAGATATCGGAGAAATCTCATACAGAAATTACGAAGTACAAAAAAGCCGCGTTAGACAAACAACGGAAAAGGCTATAAACAGTCTTTTTGAAAATAAAGTACTCTCAAAGGCGCAGCATGATAAACTCCTGCAAATGTATTTAAACGGCGATATTTCTTTTGGGGAAAATGGACTTACGGAAGAAGAAAGCAAATATTTTACAGCAGATACTTTCAATGAAATAGAACAAAATCTTGCAAATTCCGGAGCTAATAAGACACAAACCCTCTACGTTATTCAACCGGGCGACACACCGGAAGTCATTGCCGAAAAATTAGGCTTGCAAGGAGCTGAAGCCAAGAATTTTGCAAATAAAATAAAAGCTAATGCAATAAATAATGGCATGTACTACAGCTACGGCTTTCAAACCGGAGATATGATAACTCTTCCCGGAGATTATTCCGCTAAAATTGAGCAGATGCGGATTAATGGCGAATACATTGAGGATGATACTCAATTAAATCAGCAATATCTCAATGTCCGCAGGAGAAGAGGTTCCTCTAGCAGACAGGCACCCGTTAGAGAAGCTCTCTCCGTACAAAAAACGGGAGATATAACCAAAGCTAAAAAAATTAAGCTTGCTGCCGGCAAAATTGTTGATTCGCTAAAAACTACTCCGAGTGCAGGTAATGCGATGCTAAATAGCATTACTAGCGAAAATGTGGTTTTTGTTCTGACTCTTTACAACCAGAAAACAGGCAGAAATCTCGCACAGGACTTGTATAATAACGGTGATAAAAAACTTGTATATATAAAAAATAATATTTGCAAACCGCTTGTAGCACGAGCAAAAGCCCTTAAATTAAATGGGATCTATTACGGCGATTACATGAAAATTAAAGATATTAAAACTTTAATGAAATGGCTGGAAATTGCAAGAACAAAAGTTTTTGAAGCAGAAAACAACAATAATCCTGCACTTGATAAGGTAATTAATAATAAAAAATCTGTTTTAAAACAGAAAAATTCTGCTTATATCAAAAAAGACGGGCAGAGACTTGCAGCTGATTTATATGAGCAGATTGACGGATTTTCTGACTATAGAAATACAAAAAAAATGCTGACTAAAATTACCCGTGAAAATGCGGCTTATGTTGTAACAGAATACAAAAATACTGCTAAAAATAAAACTCACCGATCACTGGTTAAAGATATTGATGAAGAGTGGAATTTAGATATTAACGATGTAAAAATGTATATTTGCAAACCTCTTGTTGCACAGGCTAAAATACTCGGGCTTACAGGTATATATTATGGTGATTATGCAAAAATTGACGATATTGCAACTCTAGATAAATGGGTTCACAATGTTTCTGCAAGAATTATTAATGCACAAAATTCGTATAATAATTCTAAAGAAAAGTCTATAACAAAAGCTAAAGGTGCATATAAATATAAAACAATTACCGGCAGCGACCTATATAAAGAGGCAGGAATTACAAAATGTATCGAAAAATATAATTCTGCAAACAAACTGGTAGATAAGACTTTTTATTACTCGGACGGAAAAGTTGTAAGAGAATATCAAGACCCCAAACGAGGAAGAGTCAGAGAATTAGTTAAACAGGGAAAAACATCTAAACCAGCAGAAACAAAGTTCTACGAACCGGTTCCTATAAAAATAGGGCTTCCTGCTGATGCAAGTAATAATGCGAGAGCATTTGCAAAAGCTCTTGAAGATAATAAAGCAGTTTTAATGAAAGAATTAGGTATTGATAATGATACCTATGATAAATTAGCACGCCTTGCTATGGCTATTGCTAAACAGGAAACAAACTTTGGACAAAACGGAGGTATGTATAGAAAGGGGAAATATCGGCTTGGAGGTTTTGCCGACTCTACGCAGGTTGGAAATGCAACTAAGCTTTTCCATGATTATTCTTACGGTCCAACACAAATTAAGTTTGAAATGCAAAGAAGAGATTCCTGGATTGCTGAAAAATTTAAAAAATTCAATCTAAAAATAGGCTCTCAGCTATATGATATGAAAAATGCTGCAATTGCAACAATGATAGTACTTGCGCAGAACAATCGAATTTTGAAAGGTAATAAGAGATACCAGAATGGAATGGAGGCTGCACGTGGTAATGTAGTCTCTACAGAAGGCTGGGAAATGAAAAACGGACATCTTGAAAAAACTTATAACACAAAACCTTTTGTAAACAAAGTAACAGATGAAGATGCACTGTGTTATTTCTGGAACGGCAGAGGTGTTGAGATTATAGACGGTACAATGGAGCCGGAAGCTCTTGAATATACAAGAAATATTCATCAATATCTTAAAGATTACACCGTCAAAGATGTTGATAAAAATGCAAGAAGCAAAGCTATTGCAAAAAGCAATAGTAAAAAGATTAACAGGAATTTCAAACCAATGGATAACAACGGTCCTATAGGTTCTATAGTATTTATGCCTAAAATGTATACAAATATTAGGGCAAATACACAAAACGAAATAGAAATTTTAAGAACAAGTCTTAATAAAAATCCAAGAATAAATGAAGCTTCTAAAAAGCAGCTGCTCTTATGTGTTCAAAATGGTGAAATCGGCTTTGAATTCGGCTTAACGGCAAAAGAAGCAGATTCTTTAACCCAGAAAGATGTGGATAGAATGCTTTCTCACATTTCTAATATTAAAACCAGAATAACACAGGCAGACAGCAGTATTGATTTTTCAGATGGAATTAATTCTCAAGAAGCTGCACGTCTTGGTACTAAATATATGGAACTAATTCGTACAGAAGAAAAGAGTTTCAAAAAAGAATATTTAAATTCTAAATCTCCGCGGGTTGTAACTTCTGCAGTACCGGCAGATTCTGTTCTTATGACACCTATGAATAATAATTTTGACCTGCATTTGAGTAGAAACAGAAAAGGCTTCAAAGGAAAAGTAGCAGATGAAGGTGTAAACAGGCAAAATACAACAAATGCTTCGTATGTACTTGCTACATTCGGACAAAAAATTGCACGGGCAATGAATTCCGGCGGACGCTGCATGACTGGTTTCAGACAGGCAATGCTGGAGGCGGGAGTTGATGCAGCTAAAGCTTCAGATCTTAAAGAAGGAACTCCAAGAGCAACTGTCGGCTGGTTTGAACGCCATCCGGATATGTTTGAAGAAGTAAAATATATAAATATCGGAGGTGGACATTCCAGACAGCTTAATAGCAGTGATTTACCAAACCTTCCTGCCGGCTATATAGTGGTATGGATTCCGGATAACAGATATAAAGCTGAAGAGCCGGGACATATTTCTATTACAAACGGAAACGGGCAGGCATATTCTGATGAAACAGATAACCTTGACTGGGGCGTTTATCAAGGAAATCGTAATTCCGGAAAAGGTGAACACGGTGTATTTAGAGTATTCAGACTTACTGATAAATGGACTGTTGCTAACGGTAAACTTAAATTTCAACCTTAAATTTTGTAAATAACTCTTAAAATTATAAGCTTTTTCTTAAAAAATAGTGTATAATGAATTTATAGATATTTAAGGAGAAGGTCAATGTCAATTATAGAAGGGTTATTAACTGTTACAAATGAAAAATTCTGTATTATTGTATCCCGTTTTAACGAATTTATAAGCTCAAAACTCCTGTCCGGCGCTTTAGATGAACTTAAACGACACGGAGTAAAAGAAGAAAACATAGATGTTGTATGGTGTCCCGGAGCGTTTGAAATACCTCTGATTGCAAAAAAATGTGCAAAGACTGCCAAATATAATGCTGTTATCGCTTTAGGAGCTGTCATTAAAGGCTCAACTTCACATTATGATTATGTTTGTGCAGAAGTTTCCAAAGGAGTGGCATCTGTAAGTCTGGAAACAGAAATTCCTGTTATATTTGGAATTCTTACTACGGATAATATTGAACAGGCTATTGAAAGAGCTGGAACAAAAGCCGGTAATAAAGGCGCTGATGCGGCAAAATCTGCAATTGAAATGGCAAGTTTAATTAATAAAATATAGTTTTAATTGGTCTTTAAAAGTGTAAAATAATAAAAAGGAGTGTGTGATGAGCGAAATTATTACAGAGTACAGAAATGAGAATACAAAAAACATTGATCTTCTATCTACTATTGATATTGTCAGAAAAATCAATGAAGAAGATAAGCTTGTCGCACTTGCAATAGAAGATGAAATTCCAAATATTGCAAAAGCTGTTGATATGATTGCAAAGCAGTTTTTAGTCGGCGGTAAATTGTATTATTACGGAGCAGGGACTTCCGGACGTATCGGAATTTTAGATGCTTCGGAATGCCCTCCGACATTTGGTGTTCCTTCTGATATGGTAACCGGATTTATTGCCGGCGGTGATAAAGCAATAAGAAATGCCGCAGAAGGAGCTGAAGATAATTATGAAGAAGGCGTAAAAGATGCACAGTGTCTAACCGACAAAGATGTATGCGTCGCTATTTCAGCAAGTGGAAATCCAAAATACTTATTAGGAGTTCTTGCTCAAGCCGATAAAGTTAATTGCAGAACAATAGCTTTAACCTGTAACCACGATGCTCTTATTCTTGAAGAAGCAGGACTCGGTATCTGTGTTGAGGTAGGACCGGAAGTTATTGCTGGCTCAAGCAGAATGAAAGCGGGTTCTGTTCAAAAAATGGTTCTAAATATGCTCTCTACAGGAGCTATGATAAAAATTGGAAAGACTTATGAAAATTTTATGATTGATTTAATGCCGACAAATGAAAAATTAAAAGACAGGGCTATTCGCATAGTAGCTGAAATTGCCGGCGTAAGTCATTCTAATGCGCTAAAAACTCTGCTTGAATGTGATTGGAGTGTAAAAACCTCAATTATAATGCTTATATGTAATCTGAACAGAGAACAGGCAGAAGAAGCTTTAAGGAAAAACTGCGGTGTATTAAGGAGAACTCTCAACAGTTTTTCGAAGCTCTAACCAAAATACTGCTCTACAGATTTAGCCATAATATCAGAGTAATTGTTCATGAGTGCAGGATTGCTCATTCTTTCTCTGCCTTTCGGAGAAATCATAAATGCAACTTCCCAGAGAACTGATGGAATTTTTTGAACATCTTCTGCAGTCCTTACAACGGCGTAATTAGCATCCTTTGATTGAGCGTAATCCTGTACAACTTTTTTTACAGTTTTTCCCTTGCTGTTTTGTGTTGTCTTGACGTATGTAAACCTGTCATTTGGATTTATTTTTTCATGTTTTGGAATCCAGTTGTCAAAGTTCTTTTCCATCAAATTAGAAAGTTTTTTACTCTTTTTATTTACTTCACTGGATTTATTATATGTATAAATTTGCGTCCTATCCTGCGTTGGTTTATCACAAGAATTTACATGAACTGATATAAACATATCGGCTTTGTTTTCTGCTTTATTTATTTCTTTTGTAATAATGTTTACATGTCCCTGCAAGAATACAACTTTTGCGCCTTTTGCACAAAGCCTGTCTTTCAAACGCATAGCATTATCATAATTGACGAGCCATTCATCTTCAACTTTTCCTCTGCTTAAAGTACCGCAATCAGTACCTGCCTGTGAATAACCGTGCCCTGCGTTTATTATAATTGTTTTGCCGGAGAGTGAACCTTGAGCCGTTGGAACAAAGACTTTTCTTGTCGCAGCTACCTGACCGTTTATTTTTACTTTATTTTGTAATAGCGGACGTTTATTAAGATTATATTCCTTTGACATGTTTATTATTTCTTTTGTTGTACCGGTTTTCTTATCATATATAATCTTTTTATCTTCAGAAGCCACTGCAAAGTCAGAATCATTATACAAAATTTTAATTCTTTGCCCCGGTTTTATATTATCTGAATCAAGTCCGTTAAGTTTTATGAGCATTTCTGAAGGAATACCTACTAATTTTGAAATCGCACTTAATGTATCACCTTTTTTTACAGTGTATATGTAACCGGGAAGTTCCAACATATCTCCTGCTTTTATTTTGTTAACATCAACGATATTATTTATATCTTTTAAGATTTCAATTGTAAGTCCAAACTTTTGAGCAATTCTGAATAAGTTGTCACCCTGTTTAATTTTATAACCGAGTTTTTGGATTTTTAAATTTTGTCCTTCTTTAAGACTTTTATTCTTTAAGTTATTGCTTATACTCAGAATTGCTTCTGTAGTATCATATTCTCGAGCCAGATGTGCCAGAGTTTCCCCTTTTTTAACCTTATAATCCATACTAATAATCTGGAATTCTCCATCTTGTTCTATTTTAGCTTTTGTAAGAAACTTCTTGAAAGGAGTCTGGCATTCTGAGCTTTCAGCGGGCTTGTCCGCCAGCTTTTTATATAATTGATAAATTCCGTATACGCCGCCGATTAACATCGCAGGGATACCAAATCGGAATATTTTAGAGAATTTTCCAATAGTTTTAATCCCGTTACAAATACTTTTTCCTATTTTTTGAAAAACATTTTTGTTTTGTTTTGAAACAGGCTTAAATGAAACCAATTTTCTATTACCATTTGGATTAAAAGGATTAGCACTTGTTTTCATTTTCCTTTTAAATAAATTACTGATGCCGTTTAATTTGCCTTTCTTGAAGAGAATCCCTAACAAACCAAGGCTTCCGAGCATCGCAGCACCTTTCATTATATATGGCAGAATACTGTTGTTTCCGTCATTGATTTCTTTTTGTGTTTCGGAATCCTTTGTTTGTGCTGACGTTTTTTGAGCTTCATTTAATGTTTCATTTTGTGAAACAGCTTTAGCTTCATTATTATTGAAATACGGAACTTTTACATCTTGACCTATTACAACAGATTCCATATTATTATTCATTTGTTTTAATTTTTTATAAAATTCATCAAATGTTATTTCATCTGTATTAAGAGATTTATATAATTTCTGTGCAACACCCCAGGAACCTTTTCCTTTATAACTGTCATCTATTTTTATCTTATACGATTCCGCAGATACGGCATCCTCGCTTATTTTTCCGGTTGTATATTGTTCGTACACTTTATCCAGTAAGCGCGATGGTGTTTGATTTATTTCATGGCATTTTTTTGCTTTATTATATATATTTTTTATTTCTAGTTTTGCTTCTTCAAGCTCTTTACCCTTTAAATCTCTAGCGGCAAGAATTGCACGACTTAAACTTCTTGTATATAAACCCGGATCATCAATTTTTTCTGCATTACTTTTCCCAGAATGTGCATAAACAAGATTGGCAACAATTTTTGAATAATCTCCGGTTTTTATTGCATTTAAAAGTGTTGAATTTTTTTCTAATGCTTTCGGTCCTTTTCCGTAACACAGATCAATGAGAGCTTCTTTTATTGAATCCGGCAGTTTGTCATAGGAATTTTTACCGGCATGTCTATTTAAAATATTTTTTACATATTTTGAAAATTCTTTGAGATTTTTGCATAGGTTGCTATAGGCTTTTTCTTGAGTCATATATTTACTGCTTAATTCGCCAAATCCGCTCGTACTGTTGCCGAATTTGTCTTTATAAGGAGTGGTGTAAGCTTCATAATAGTAGTGTTTATCTCCTTCATAACATTTTATAAGATCTATTAAATGTTTTTGCGAGCGTGCAATTGCCGTATTATCATCTTTAAGAACAGTAAATTTGTAATTACTTATTCCCATCTCCTGTGTAGTATTGAAAATAACACTTTTCGTGTTTTCATTCCAGAGATTCTGACTAATACGACCTGCAGTGGTTGCTGAGTAATTACTGTTTGTTTCTGATTTTTGAACATCTGACATATAAGATTCAGCAACATGCATTACATCTTGCCTCTCTTTAGATTTAATATTTTTATCCTGCAAGCTGGATGTTCCTGTTGTGTTTTTAGCCGCATACCTGTAATCCTGCGTGCTCAAACTTGCACTCATTATTAATCCTCTTTCTTTTTAACTCTAATTCCCTTACATATATAAAGTGAAAATAATTTTAGAAATTGCTTCTTTTTTACAAATATTTACAAATTCTTATTGTATAATGTATAACATATAGGGGGAACTTCTATGAAATTAACTGTATTAGGACCGGGATGCTGGGGATTGACACTTGCCTGGTTATTAAATGATAATTTTGACAAAATAGTTGTTTGGGGCAGAGAATCCGATTTGAATGATGAACTTGTGTACAATAAACATTGTTCAAAACCTCTTGAAATACAGTTAGACAAAAAAGTTGAAATAACATCTGACTTAAAGAAAGCTATTGAAAATGCTGATATTATTTTATCTGTTGTTGCAACGTCCGGTGTCAGAAGCGTGTGCGAGCAGTTAAAACTTGCTGGTATTAAGCCGGAACAGCCGCTTGTCAATGCTTCTAAAGGACTTGAATTAAATACTCTTATGCGTATGTCCGAAGTAATTAAGGATGTACTTCCAAATCAAAAAGTTGTAGTTTTATCCGGTCCGACTCTTGCAAAAGAAGTGTTACTCGGAAAACCAACTGCAGCTTCAGTTGCCTGTGATGATTTGCAGACTGCAGAATTTGTACAGAAAGCCTGCAATGTACCAAATCGATTCAGATTATACACAAATACTGATGTTATTGGTGTTGAATTAGGCGGCAGTTTAAAGAATGTCATAGCAATTGCATCAGGTTTTGCACATACGATGAATCTGGGTGACAATTGTATGGGAACTCTATTAACACGTGGAATGGCAGAAATTGTAAGGCTTTCTGTTAAGTTAGGGGCAAATCCTTCGACTCTCTACGGACTTTCCGGCATGGGAGATTTAATTGCAACCTGTTCCAGTCCGATGTCAAGAAATTATACAGTAGGCGCGATGCTCGGTAAAGGAAAAAAAGTTGATGATATTCTCAGAGAGCTGGGTTCTGTTGCAGAAGGCGTAAAAACTTCTAAAGCCGTATGTGATTTAGCTGAAAAATTAGGGGTTGAAGTACCTGTTTCCAGCGCTATTTATGAAGCGGTTTACACAGATATAACTCCGCAGGAAGTTTTATCAAAACTGATGAATCGTAAATTGAAGAAAGAGGAATGCTATGATTAAATATGCGGTGAAATATCTTAAAAATACCATAGTACCTCTTAATTGTCCGGAAAACATAAATTTAGAAAACGGCTCTTTAATACTGGCACGTACAGAAAAAGGCGAAGAAGCATTAAAAGTCTTTTTAGTCAATGATGAAGTTGCAAAATTATTTGAAGAATCTGATAAAACTCCGGAAGCATTTGAATTCATCAGGGTTATGACTCAAGAAGATATGATGGTTTTAGAAGATTTAAAAAAAGAAGAAGTAACCTCATTTTTTAAATGTAAAGAACTGGTGGCGAAGCATAATTTAAACATGAATTTGGTTCAATGCCGTATAACCTTTGACAGAAGAAAAATATCTTTTTATTATACAGCACCGGAAAGAGTTGATTTTAGAGAACTTTTAAAAGACTTAACACAGGTCTTTAAGAGAATGAGAATAGACTTACGCCATATCGGAGTAAGAGATGAATCATCAATTATGGATGGATGCGGAATGTGCGGTAAGCCGTTTTGTTGTTCAAGCTACTTGAGAAAATTTGAATCTATTAATGTCAAACTCGCTAAAGATCAAGGAATGCCTATAGCACCTTCAAAGATTTCCGGCACCTGCGGAAGATTGCTTTGCTGTCTTACATATGAGTATTCAAATTATATTGAAGCAGCAAAAGGTATGCCTCCGATTGGTTCAACAGTCATGACCCCTCAAGGGCTGGGCAAAGTATGTTTTATACAATTTCTTAACAATTCTGTTGCAGTAAAATTTGAAGATGGTAAAATTAAAGAGTATAATAAAACAGATATTGAAATGGTTGACGCTGATGTAAATGTTGATATAGAAATTCAAACAAACTTAACCAACTATTCAACAGACGAAAAAATAGATGCAAAACAGCTTAAACAACTGGAAGATGACAGAAACAGCTCAACCGGAAATGTGTAGGTCAAAATATGAAAATCCAGGCAGCAAATAAGGGATCAGAACCAAGCTTCCAGAAATTTGTAGTATACCCCGGAAGTTTTGATGCATTGAAGAAATCAAAATATTTCCCTCCGAAAACTGATGTAAATTATAAAAATTATCTGCTTACTTTTTATAAAGGATTAAAACAGATAAAGAAAAATGCTGAACAAAATAATATATATGATGTCGTTCTAAAACCGGATAGTTTAGGCGGCGGGAAACTCGTCATAGAGCGTGAGGGGAAAGAACAAGCAGGTTTTTCAACTTCGTTTGAAAACCTTTTTGATATTGAAAAATATATACCGCAAAAGAAATTAACACCGCAGCAGGAACCAAATATCTTAAGGCGTTATTTAAAAAATTATTTTATAGACAAATCTAATAAAAAACTGGAGCAGGAACCTATTAACTATAAACTCGTTTTCGATACAATTACAAAGAAAATTGCAAGATATGCAGATGAAGCTGATTATTTGAAAGAACTTGCAGATATAAAGAGAAAAGAAAGGAAAATGTGACATGATAGAAAAATTTGAAAAATTACAGCTGATTTCAGCGGGGTTACTCATCTCGGCAGCGTTAATCATATGCACACAAATAGCTTCTTCCAGAATATCCAATGATATTATTTCAGTAACCGGCTCTGCATATGAAATAGTAAAGTCTGATTCCGGCAGTTTAAATTTTGATATTGTAGTTAAACGATCCAATAAGCAGGAAGCATACTCGACGGTTCAGTCACAAATTAAGATAGTTGAAAAATATCTTCAAGATAAACAGATAAAAAATATTGAAAGAAAAACCATAAACGGTTATTATTCCTATAAGAGAGATGCTAAGACCGGAGCATATACCGATATACAGGATGCTTACAACTTATATCAGCCGATGAGCATTCATTCTGATGATGTTGAATTAATAAAAGAAATCTCCAATGAAATTACAAGCTTAATCAATCAAGGCGTTGATATAAACGTAAGTCCGGCGTCTTATGACTACTCTAAACTTCCGGAACTGAAAGTTTCACTACTGGAAAAAGCTTCTCAAGACGCAAAAGACAGGGCTTCTTCCATGCTAAAACCGACAGGTAATGCGGTTGGGAAAATTCAATCAGTAAGAATGGGGGTTTATCAAATAACACCGGTCGACTCTACCAGTGTTTCTGATATGGGCATAAATGATACAACTTCTATAGACAAAAAAGTAACAGCTGTTGCAAATGTATCATTCAAAATTAAATAACAGTATTGAATAATTGTATATTAAGTGTTATTATAGTATATATCACAAATAAGAGGATAGCACGAAATGGATGTAAGTTCAGTTGGATACGGAAGCGCAATGACGCCGGAAGTTCAAGCTCAGTATGCAGCAAAGCTGATGAGTATGTCACAACAGACAAGCTATATAGCCGGTTCCTTAATACAAGATACTGTTGAAATCTCTGCAGAAGCATTAGCAAAATGTACGGCAGAAATGAACGCCAGCATAGAAAGAATGTTGTAAAGTGTTTACAGAAATTTTGTAGACATTCAATAAAATCAAAATTTGTTATGTTGGATAGCCCGACTGTAGCAGTTGAAATTGCCGGAGTCGGGAATGGAAAAGGAAATACAAATAACGTTTAATATTTGTATTAAATCTTTTTCATACTTCCAGCTATTCTTAATTCCAAGAGCCCAAAAGGCTCTTTTTTTTTATCTTGTTATATGGCATGTGTAAGCTTTAATACTAAATTTTTACAGCTAAGGGAGATTGATTATGGAAAAACCGGCAAAAACTAAAACTCTAAAAAGACTAAAGAGGGTTTATAAACTCAACGTTGCCGGCTTATGGGGATAAAAAAGAATGCTATTTTGTATTAATCATGCCCTAACGATTGACAAGATTTCTTTAGAGGCTAAAATTATAATATAACTTAGTATAGTAAGTTGACGTAGTATATTTAATCAAAGAAGGAGATTAATCTCATGGCACGTGAAAAGTATGAACGCACGAAACCGCACGTTAACATTGGTACAATCGGCCACGTTGACCACGGTAAAACAACATTGACAGCAGCTATTACAGGTGTTATGGCTGCAGCAGGAAAAGCTCAAGCAAAGAAATTTGATGAAATCGACGCTGCTCCTGAAGAAAAAGCAAGAGGTATAACCATCTCTACAGCTCACGTAGAATACGAAACAGATGCAAGACACTATGCACACGTTGACTGCCCTGGTCACGCTGACTATGTTAAAAACATGATTACAGGTGCTGCTCAAATGGATGGTGCAATTCTTGTAGTTGCAGCTACTGACGGTGCTATGCCTCAGACTCGTGAACACATCTTGTTAGCTAGACAGGTTGGTGTTCCTAACCTTGTTGTATTCTTGAACAAATGCGATATGGTTGACGATCCAGAATTGTTAGAATTAGTTGAAATGGAAGTAAGAGAACTTCTTTCTTCTTATGAATTCGACGGAGACAAAATTCCGTTCATCCACGGTTCAGCTCTTAAAGCTTTAGAAGCTGTTCAAGCTAATCCTAGCGTTCAAAGAGGCGAAGACAAATGGGTTGACAAAATTTGGGAATTAATGGATGCAGTTGATACTTACTTCCCAACCCCTGTTCGTGACTTAGACAAACCGTTCTTGATGCCTGTTGAAGACGTATTCTCTATCACAGGTCGTGGTACAGTTGCTACAGGTAGAGTAGAACGTGGTATTGTTAAAGTTGGTGATGAAGTTGAATTAGTTGGTTTAGGCGAAACTAAGAAAACTACAGTAACCGGTGTTGAAATGTTCAGAAAATCTCTTGACCAAGGTCAAGCTGGTGACAACATTGGTGCATTGTTAAGAGGTATTGATAAGACTGAAATCCAACGTGGTCAAGTTCTTGCAAAACCTGGAACAATTCATCCACACACTAAATTTACTGCTAACGTTTACGTTTTGACAAAAGAAGAAGGCGGACGTCACACTCCATTCTTCCCTGGATACAGACCACAATTCTATATCAGAACAACTGACGTTACAGGTTCTATCAAATTTGACGGCGAAATGGTAATGCCTGGTGATAACGTAGTTATGGAAGTTGAACTTATCGCTCCTGTAGCTATTGAAGAAGGTATGAGATTCGCTATCCGTGAAGGCGGTAGAACAGTTGGTGCTGGTGTTGTAGACAAAATTATTGAATAATTTTCTATAAACAAAGCACATTAGTGAAAGCTTGAAATATCCGGTTCAAACAGAGCCGGATATTTCAGTTATAAAAGTAAATAGTTATTTTCGGTATTTTGAATAACAGTTTTCTTATAGGCTCTTGGAATATCAATGTAAACATATTCCGTTTTTTTCTTAAGTCCGCAAAGTCCGATTACGGAATCATGCTTGAAGAAATTTTTAAAAAATTGCATATTTAAATCCTTTCTTTTGTATGGTATAATGGCATTAATCTTTTAAGGATTTATTTAGATTAGTCAAGGATAAGGAGTATATTATGGCAAAAGTTACAAAAGAAATGGGAATTATGGATATAGTACAGCAGCATCCGGAAGCTATTGCTGTTTTTCAAAAATATGGCATGGGATGTATCGGATGTGCGGCTGCTCATTTTGAAAATTTAGAAGCAGGAGCTAAGGTTCACGGTTTTGATGCTGATGAGATGGTTGCTGAAATTAATTCTGTTATAGGTGAAGAATAATGCCTTTGTGGGAGCTTTTATGTGTAATCGGAGTCGGATTTGTTATTTTAGAAATCTTTACTCCCAGCATGTTTTTCTTAAATTTTGCTCTGGCTTCGTTTATTACAGCTTTAGCATCTGTTTATATTGCAAATAAATTTGCGCTTGTTTTGATATTCTTTGTATTATCATTTCTATCGTTTGCGTTTTTGCGTCCGGTAATTATGAAGAAAAATACAAAAGAGACAAAGACAGGGATTGAAGATAAATATATTGGCAGAGTCGCAAAAGTTGTTGAAGAAGTTTCTGAATACAAGGGCGTAATTTCTATTTATGATGAGAGGTGGGAAGCAAGAAGCGATGATAAATCGATTATTCCCGCGGGGGCTGAAGTAAAAATAATAAGAAACGAAAGTTTAATAATGTATGTTACAAAATTAGAAAATTAAGGGAGAGTTTATGTTTACTTTATCAATTATTTTGATTGTTTTAGCATTGGTCTTTGTTGCTAAAGGTGTTATTATCGTACAGCAGGCAGAAGTTGTAATTGTTGAAAGATTGGGTAAGTTCGACAGAGTTCTTCAATCAGGTTTTAATTTTATTATACCTGTAATCGAAGCTCCGAGAGCTATTGATTGGAAAGTTACCCAGAAAGGTTTTGACGGAACAACTTATTCAATCATTCAAAAAAGAACAAAGATTGATTTAAGAGAAGCTGTTTACGATTTCCCAAGACAAAATGTAATTACAAAAGATAATGTTTCAATAAGTATTAACGCGCTTTTGTATTTCCAGATTGTAGATCCGAAATCAGCAGTTTATGAAATACAGAATCTTCCAGATGCAATTGAAAAATTGACACAGACAAACTTGAGAAACCTTGTAGGTCAAATGGATTTGGATGAGAGCCTTGTTTCACGTGATAAAATTAACCATGAGCTCCGTGCGAGATTGGATGAAGCCACTAATAAATGGGGTGTAAAGGTTAACAGAGTTGAATTGCAGGATATTATGCCTCCTACTGATATTCAGTCTGCGATGGAAAAACAGATGAAGGCTGAAAGAGACAGACGTGCCGCTATTTTAGAGGCTGAAGGTTTAAAGAAATCCGCAGTACTTAAAGCGGAAGGTGAAAAGGAAGCTGCAATTAACCGTGCAGAAGGTGAAAAACAGGCGAATATTTTAAGGGCGGAAGGTGTTGCACAGGCAAGAATTCTTGAAGCTGATGGTGAAAAAGAAGCAATCCAGAGAATTATAGGTGCTTTGGCAGACAAGGGACAGCCCGATAAATATTTGATAGCTATGAAATATTTAGAAACGATGAAAACCATTACGAGCGGAAAAGACAATAAGATTGTTTATATGCCTTATGAAGCAACAGGTATATTAAGTTCTGTTGACGGTATTAAGCAAATGTTTGATTCTACAAAGTAAGGCTTGTCTAAAAGGACAACTTTATGGTATGATTAACGAACAGAATAGTTAGAAATAGTGAAAGGAGTTTTCCAATGTCTAAAATAAAAGTATTGTTATTCTTACTTGCAATTGCGGGTACATCGGTATTTGCATATAATTTTGATAAAACATTACCGGTTCCCGGTAAATCAATAACAGACTCAAAACTCCAGGCTGATGTTATGATGCCGATATATTACTATTCTTTACGAGTTGCAGATCAAGGCTGTCAAGATTTTAAAATTACAAATACCGAAGTTAGCAAAGCTAAAGAAAATAATGTTTGGAGCGAAATCTGGACAGTTAAAGCTTGTAATGCAACGGCTAGAATTCCGTTAGTTTTTACACAGAAAGCTGATGGAACAGATTATGCGATTGATTATATGAACGTAAAAGTTGCTAAGTAATTAAAAAAATAATAAAAAACGGGCTGATATAAATATCAGCCCGTTTTTTTTGTAAAATAAAGACGAAATACAAAAATCTTGTGTTAAAATTATAAAAAAGGAGAAACATTTTGGGCATAAAATTTGGAACCGATGGCTGGAGAGCTATTTTAGATAAAGATTTTACAGAGGTAAATGTAGAAAGAGTTACTCTTGCAATAGGCAAGTATGTTGCAGATAATTTCGGATATAAAAAGCCGGTTCTTATAGGTTATGATCCCAGAAGAGATGCGGATAAATTCTCGTTATTATGTGCAGAAGTATTGAAAAATAAAGGTTTTACTGTCTTTTATTCAAATCGTATTGTCCCGACTCCGGTACTTGCTTACAGTGCATTAGTCAGAAATGCTTGTGCAATTATGTTTACAGCATCTCATAATCCGCCGGAGTATCTGGGGATGAAATTTATTCCGGATTATGCAGGTCCCGCAACAACAGAAATAACTGATGAGATTGTTTCCAATATTGATAAAGGGTTAACAGGTGCCGGGAAATCCGGTATTTTGAACAAAGTTGATTTTGCACCGGAATATTACAAACATTTGTCAAATATTACAGATATAGAATCTTTAGCGGCATTAAAAACCAATATCATTTTTGATGGATTGTATTCTGCATCAATCGGTTATTTTGACGAAATATTGAAAGCTAATAATATACCGTTTTCTACGCTTCATATGTTTCATGATATCAATTTCGGCGGAGGAATGCCCGACCCTAAACCAGCTTTTTTACAGGATTTAATTGCAAAAGTTAAGGCATCTCCAAATTCAATAGGGCTTGCAAATGATGGCGATGCAGACAGATTTGGAGTTATAAATGAAAATGGAGAGTATGTTTCACCAAATGAAGTAATCGCAATATTATTAAAACATTTGTTAAACCGGGGGCTGCGGGGAAGTGTTGTAAAAACTGTAGGTTCAAGCCTTCTTATAGATAAAGTGGCTGAAAAACTCGGAGTTCCGGTAATAGAAACGGCTGTCGGATTTAAACATGTCGGGGAAGCTATGCGCAAGAATGAAGTTATAATTGGCGGTGAAGAGTCCGGAGGCTTAAGTATTCAAGGGCATATTCCGGAAAAAGACGGATTGCTGGCAAATCTTCTTATACTGGAAGCTATGGCAAAGTCCGGAAAATCTTTAATAGAATTACAAAATGAGATATATGAACTTGCCGGCTGTAGATTTTTTACTGATAGAATTGATTTAAAACTGGATAATAAAGAAGAAATAGAAGCAATTTTGGAAAAAGTAAAAAAAGCGGATTATATAGGAAATAACAAAATTACTTCTTTAGATACAAAAGACGGAGTCAAATTAATGCTTGGCGAAAATACAAAGATTCTGGTTCGCCCGAGCGGAACTGAACCGCTTTTGAGAATTTATTTTGAAACTGATAATCTCGAAAATTTAGAGAATTTAAAAAAGCTTGAGTTTATAAATTAAACAATGTTTTTGATGTGGTAAATCTGTGAATTACCGTATTCTACGTGCTACTGGTGGAAATATAATCCTAAAAAGTTATTGTTATTGCTATAGTTATAGTAAATATACAAAAGGACGGATTTGATTTCTATAAAACCATCCGCCCTAATGTCTACATGTGTAGCACTTTATATAAGTGCGATTTTGTTACCTGCTAGTCTCGCAGGTGGGTGAGTGCCTCAATTAATCCGTTTCCCGCTGGCGATTTTTTATCGGCGGGTCTACTTCAATAATTATAGAGCTTACTCTCCCTATTTATAAAAATGTAGGAACAAAATAAACACCTATATAAAGTACTATTATTATGTCATATTATTTCTTTATTTTCAAGTAATTTAGAAAAATAGCCAAACGGCTGATAGACACTTTAGAGCTATTTATATGAAAATTAAACTAGGAACTTATGAGGGTGATTATGAGTAAGTTAACAAAACAAGAATTATGCATTTTGGAATTGGTTGCAAAAGGTATGATTAATAAAGAAATCGCAGAAGAGTTAAATATATCTATTGCAACAACAAAAGCTCATCTGGAGTCTATTTATAAGAAGCTTAATGCTCATAACAGAGTTCAAGCTGTAGTAAAGGCTATTTCTCTTCAACTGATAGAAGTTTAACTTATTTTTGTGCTAAAATTTTGGAATGGACTATTTTTGTATAAAAGAAGTTCTTCAACCTGCAATAAAGCAGGAACTTGAAGAAATCGGCTTTGATATTTCGTATCTATCAAAAGCTTGTAATAAATTTCATTATAAAAATCTAAAGATATATAATTTGTCAGTAGCACAGGCAAATATACTTAAGCAAACCGCTCTGAGCTGCGGTTCTGATTGTGCTGTGAACAGAGATGTAGTTACTGGTAAAGCCGAAAAATCGGATGTTATATTGTGCGGAAGCATATCTCAATTAAATAAAATTGCAGAAAAGCTCAAATATCAGCCATTCAAGCTTGCTCAACTCTCTATTGAACTAAAAAGAACACTGGAATTAAAAAGAGACAACAAGACTAAAATCGTCGGCATTTTGAATATAACTCCAAATTCTTTTTCTGACGGCGGAATGTATATGAATATAGAAGATGCCGAAAGGCAGCTTATAAAATTAATTGAGGATGGAGCAGATATTATTGATATTGGAGCAGAATCTACCAGACCATATTCTTCCGGAGTAGAGGCTGCTGAACAGATACACAGACTTAAACCAATCCTGGAGTTTATTACCAAAGAAAATATTAAAATTCCGATAAGTATTGATACCAGAAGCGCAGAAACCGCTGACTTTGCATTAAATAATGGTGCCGCTATTATTAATGATGTTTCAGGGCTTGATTATGACAGAAATATGACACAAATTATATCTAAACATAACGCTGCTGCTATAATTCAACACTCAAACGGTACACCTGAAAGTATGCAGGACAAGCCCGCATATAAGAATGTAATAGAAGAAATTTATTTCAGTCTAAAATCAAAAATTGAAACAGCACGTAATCATGGCATAAATAATATTATAATAGACCCCGGTATAGGCTTCGGAAAAACTAGAGAACATAATTTTGAAATATTAAATCGTGCGGAAGAGTTCTACACTTTAGACTGCCCTATAATGATTGGACTATCAAGAAAAAGTCTGCTTGGAATAGAAAATGATGATAATGAATTAAAAGATGCTTTATCAGCTGCACTTTCTTACCCTTTAATGCTCAAACAGGTGGATTATTTGCGGGTTCATAATGTTAAACTGCACAAAAATTTGTTAAATCTTGTTTAAAATTCTTACCCACTTAGGCAATTTATATTACAAACCATCTAATGTAATATGTTCAATACAGTTTTAGATGAGAATTGAATCAAGGGTATTATAAAAGATTTAATGAACACTGTCATGCATATCAAATCAAGTAACATAAGAGAAGATGAATTAAAGAAACAAGTTTCCTGTTTTGAAACATTGTTTGAATCCACACTAGATAATCTTGATGAAAAAGAAGAGCAATTAAAATGCTTTCTTAAAAATATACCAATGTGTGCTTATATGAAAGATTTACACGAAAAATACATTATAGGCAGCTATATGTTTAAAAATCTTGTAGGAGAAGCAGAAGATACTGAAGATATTGACCTGTCAAAAATTTTCACCGGTAAATCTCTTGAATTAGAACTCAAAGAAAATGAAGAAATTGTTAAAACCCGCAAGGCAATTACAATAGAACGACAGATTAAGCTGCAAAACCAAACCTGCTGGTACAGAATTCGTAAGTCACCGGTACTGGATAGAAATTCTAAAGTCAAATATATCATTGTAATATATGAAAATATTGAATCAGAAAAAGAACTTAAAAGACAGAAAGAATATTTTATGGAAACATTAATCCATGATCTAAAAATTCCGACACTCGCCCAGCTGCGAGCATTAGAACTTCTTCATAATGAAGCTCTGGGAAAATTGGAAGAAGCTCAAAAAGAAATGCTTTCACAAATAGAACAGTCTTGCAAATATATGCTTGAGATGATTTCAATGGTATTAAATACTTATAGATACGAAAATGGTGAACAGGCTGTATGGTATGAAAAATTTAATTTAGCAGAACTTATCCAATATTGTACCGATGAGATTATTACCGTTATAGACGAGAAAGGCTTGATTGTAGAATTAGATATGCCTGACGATATAAAGATAGAAGCTGACAGAAGAAAACTAAAGAAGGTTATTATGCATCTTTTGTCCAATGCAGTACTGTATTCTTATAAAAATGAAAAAATTCATATAAAAACCGAGTGTGACTCTGATTCAGTTAAATTTTCCATACAAAGCAGCGGTATGACTTTGTCTAAAAGAGAGTGCTTAACCATGTTTGACCGCTGTACTGAAGGAACACAGAGGTACACTACTGTCGGAAACGGCATTGGTCTTTATTTGTGCAAAAAAATTATTAACAGTCATAAAGGACAAATTTTTGCATCTACAGATGGAAAAAATACTAACACATTCACATTTGTAATACCGCGGTACAAGTTTAATCAAACCACAGGTACTCCTGTTGTAGCACTGGTTTAATAAACCTTATTAACATTTGTAAAAAAGTTTTTATTTTAGGTGGAAAAAGTTAAAAAAAATGTTAATATATGAAGTGAAGGGATAATTCAATTTGTATGTAAATTTTTTGTAATATTTAATCAATTTTTTGAATTTTCAAGTTTTATATTCTTATAGCCTAAAGGTGGATGTGTGAATAAAGAAAAAAATACAGCAGATAAAATTTTAAGTCTTTCAGAAAAAAGCCCCGTGACTTCGCCGATTTCTCAAGAAAAACTGGTGTCGAAGGTTAATGCTCTGACTTTTAATAATTGTATGTCTGCTCTGGGAAATCCGCAAAATAAAAATTTTAATAATGAAAAAGGACTTACATTAAATTATAAAATAATTGTAGATGAACTTATCAAAATTACGGATACCGCTTCTTTGCATGATTTTTTTTCAAAAATATATTCTATCATAAACCAGAATATAGACTCTGATTTCATGGCAGTCGGACTGTTTAAAGAAAAATCTAACTGCATGAATTTAAGATTGAAAGATAAATTAGGCAATGTATATTCTACAAAAGTATTTTTAAAAGATATTGATAACCCGATAGTGCAGGCATTTAAAGAAGGAAAGGCTGTTTTTAAAGATGATGTGGATTTTTTAAAACTTTCTTATTTCAGAAACCATGCTGTTGTAATTCTTCCTCTTATTTCAGTCAATAAACCTATAGGTGTATTAATAATAGAAGATAATTATGCAAGACAGAACATAGGTCTATACACTCTTATTGCCAATTATTCTGCTCTTTACGCTCATAATATGGAACTAATAGAAACGAGTGAGGGTTATATTAATACAGATAATTTAACATTATTATATAACCACAGAGGCTTTCAAGAGATCTTGTCTAACGAAATCTCACGCGCTCAGTTAAATAAGCAAGAACTTTCCGTTGTAATGATGGATGTATGCAATATTACTAAAATTAACAGAGAGTTAGGGCATGCTAAGGGTGATGAGGTGATAAAGGTCGTTGCAGAAAAGGTGCGTCAAAATATTCGGGAAGGTGACATAGCCGGACGTTACGGAGGCGATGAAATTGCTATAATACTTCCGAATACATCCGATGCTCAAGCAAAATATATTGCAGAATATTTGACTTATTCATTGTCCTGCTGTTTTATAGATGATATAGGACCTGTAAAAGTATCGGTTGGTATATCAACTTATCCGAAATGTGCTGATGATAAAGAAAAATTGTTAATTTTAGCCGAACAAGCAATGTATATTTCACAGGCTAAAGGTTATAAAGACGGCATGTCTGCAATCATTAGCTCATCTGATTTTAATTTCTGGGACGATGCGGCATTAAAATCATATGCCGAGGTTTTAACCAAAAGACATGCACAGCTTGGAATTAACTTTGAGGAAGAACTGATTACCAAGTTCAATGAAGATCACGCACGTTCCGGAGCTAGAATCTCAGAGATAGCAACATCTCTTGCAGGTGCAATAGATGCAAAAGATCCTTATACAAAAGGTCATTCAACATCTGTATCCAAGTTTTCGGAAGCTCTTGCAAGAGCGATTAATCTTCCGGAAAAAGAGGTTGAACGTATTAAATTAGGCGCTCTTCTTCATGATGTCGGGAAAATTGGTATTCCGGAAACTGTATTGAAAAAAGAGGGTCCACTTTCTGATGAAGAATGGGCAATCATGAAACAGCATCCAACAATAGGTGCGGAAAAAGTTCTTACTCCAAACCCATCTTTAAGGGATTTAATTCCGATTGTAAAATATCATCATGAAAGAATTGATGGCAAAGGTTATCCGGAAGGATTAACAAACGGTGACATTCCTCTTGCCGCAAAAATTGTGGCTATTGCAGACACTTATCATGCTCTTATTAGTGACAGACCTTATAGACGCGGAATGAATATTGAGAAAGCAATTTCTATTTTAGAAGAAGGCGCAGGCTCTCAGTGGGATGCGGATTTAGTCAGAACATTTATTCAAATAGCACCTTCTTTGGGAGTATAGTTTATATTTGATTTAATATTAGAAATCTGTTAGAATCAATACTGTAAAATTTAATAGGAGAGCTATAATGAAAAAATTAGGAATGATGGTCTTTTTGCTTGCAGGTGTTGTTATGCTGAGCGGATGTACAAAGACATACAAAACTGTTGATGAGTATGAAACTGCTATAAAAGAGGTAACGGCAAAGATTCCGGCTTATACAATTGAAGCAAAACAAAATGTTAATGGAGCAGAATTGTACTATAAAACATTTGTAAAAGGCGATAAGTGGAAATCAGAAATTTCTATGAACGGCGGAAGTTCATATATGGCAGCAATACTTTATGATGGAACGGACTTATTGAGTTACTCACAAGGCTCACCATATGCACTAAAAAATCCTATGCTAGATATGCTAAAAGATATGGATAGTGAAACTGTAAAAGCTGCAATAAATTCACAAAATCCGACCGGACCATTATTTTACTGGCGTGAAGGATTGGCACTCGCAGCACTTCTTCCAGCAGAAGAAGATGGCAGTGGAGCACAATTTGAAAATCAAAAATCTAATATGAATGGTTTTGATTGCCGTTTAATTAAATTTGATGACTCCCGTGAAGCTTGTGTAAGTGACAAATATGGTATAGCTGTTTACCATAAGTTGGTAGCTCCAAATCCGAAAAATCCGGCTGAGAAGCAGGAAGTAGCACTAAATCTTGTAAAGATAGATACCACTGATATTCCGGACTCAACATTTGATTTACCATCCGGAGTTAAAAAGGCTGATTTTGACACAATGATGAATGATATGGCTCAAAAAATGAAGTCATTCCAATAAAAAAAGCGGCAATGCCGCTTTTTTTATTAATTTTTAGCATATTTTAAGAATGTTTGAACTTTTGTCTGCATAAGTTCTTCTACAATTTGCCATTTGCCATCCGGCTGTTTTTGGACAATCATATAAGTCTTAAGCTTATAATTTTCTCCGGTAGGCTGTCTTAATGAAGATATTTTATATTTATCATTTCCGACTTCAGTAACACTTATATTTGAATAATTATTTTTGTAGTTTCTGAGTTTTGCGCCAGCCTGTCCTATTTTCATTTGTGTTATATATGTTGACGTATTTGTTGTTACATCCTGCGTTGTACCATCCGGTTTGACGACTTGACGTATAATTTTTGCATTCGGGGAATACATTCCTGCAATGGTCGGGCTGTAACTATTCGCAGCACTTACATAATTATTAAAAAATTTTAAAGCGTCATCTTTATTATCAGCACTTGCTGAAAGAGTAACAAAGAGTAGGGCTATTATAGATGCTAGTGTTTTTTTCATTTTTCTCCTCGTCAAATGTTTTAAATGTTTGGTAAATCACCTTTTACTTCTGCAACTTCGTCGCTGTCAAGATGAAATATTTTATGTAAACCGCTGACAGCTTCTTTTGCGTTATCTTCTGCAACGATACAGCTGATTTTGATTTCACTTGTAGAAATCATCTTTATATTTATACCAAGATCAGCAAGCGTTTTAAACATAGTAGCAGCTATACCCGGTCTATCTATCATGCCTGCACCAACAATTGAAATTTTAGCAATTTTATCATCTACAAAAACATTACTGTATTCTATTTTATCTTTGACCTTTTCAATAATTTCAAGAGTTTTTTCAATATCTCCTTTATCTATTGTAAAGGCAATATCATTAGTATTTAAGGCTTTTCTGGCATAAGACTGTATTATCATATCTACAGATATATTTTCTTTTGCAAGTCCGTTAAATAAAACTGCTGCAGTTCCGGGATTATCTTTAACATCACATACTACAACTCTTGCCTGTGATAAATCAGATGCAACTCCTGTAACAGGTCTGTGTAATTCCATTTCATCAACTCCTAATATTAAAGTTCCTAAATTATCTAATTTAAATGTACTTCTTACTCTAACCGGTACATTGTATTGCTTAGCTGTTTCTACGGCTCTTGGATGAAGAACATTTGCTCCAACTCTTGCTAGTTCAAGCATTTCAATATACGAAATTTCATCAAGTCTTGATGCATGCGGTACAATTCGCGGATCTGTTGTGTAAACACCTTCAACATCAGTATAAATATCACACCTTTTAGCTTTGAGAGCGCCTGCTAGAGCTACAGCAGAAGTATCAGAGCCGCCTCTACCTAAAGTTGTGATTTCCAAATCATCTGTTACACCTTGAAATCCCGCAACAACAACAACTTCACCTTTTGCTAAATGACTTTTAATTTTTTCCGTCTTAATATTTATAATTCTTGCTTTAGAATGGACTTTTTCTGTCATAATTCCCACCTGTATAGCATTCATACTTACAGCCGGACAACCTTGAGCCTGTAGAGCCATTGCAAGAAGTGCAATAGAAACACCTTCGCCGGTAGATAAAAGCATATCCATTTCTCTAGAAGATGGATTATCAGAAATTTCTTTTGCCATTTTACATAGATAATCGGTTGTATGCCCCATTGCAGAAACAACTACTACAACGTCATTGCCGAGGTTTCTCTCTCTTATGACAGCTTTTGCTACATTTTTAATTTTTTCTATGTCGGCGACTGATGTCCCGCCGAATTTTTGAACTATTAAATCTTTCATTGTTATATGCCTTAATGCGTTCTTAAATATTATATAAACAAATAAGCAGTTTGACAACAAATAATAAAATTAAATTAAAAGTGTTAAATTTTGTAACAATTACCCTTAGTATGTAGCAAAAAGTTTTTTTATACGTTTTACCTATCAATACAATGGTAAAACTAATTATGTAAAAAGGAGCATAAAACGTATGAACATTAACTCAAATGAACTTTTGTTATTAAACAAAAAAATCAGATTCGGCGAAACCCCTGCCGAAAACAGTGCAGCTGCAAATTCTGTACCTGCACCAGACACAAACAAACCTCAAACAGGTATGAATGCATTGATGTTTCAAGGATTAAACAATGTTGTAAGCAATCCGGAATTATCAACTAACTTAGGTATTATGAAAGAAGCTGCTCCACAGCCGACAGAAAATCAAACAACAGAAGGTTACGTAGCTCCTTATAAATCTAATATCGCTTTCCAGGGCGGAAAATTTAAATCTCTAACTCTCGGGGTTATGATGGCTCTTGCTACATTGGGAGGAGTGTCTACATTAACATCTTGTGACCCGTACGAAGTTAATCAAGAAGTTACAATTGATATGTCTGCAATGATGGAAATGATTAATCAGTTAACAGCTATTTTAAATGAAATGAAAGATCAGCAGGAATTGACTAATCAACAATTACAGCAGATGAATGCATATATGATGGAATTAATCCAAGAAGTTAAAAATGGTAATATAAGTGCAGATGCTTTTTATCAAAAAATGTTTGAATATATGATAATTAACCAGACAAATCAAGAAATTATTATTGATCAACTTGTTCAGAACGGTCAAACTCAAGAAGAAGCAAATGCGTTAATTCAGCAGTTAATAAACGATGTAAACAGTGGTCTTATATCAGCTCAAGAAGCCTGGGATAAGATTCAAAGTCTTTTAGGTGATATTAAAGGTCTGTTATCACAAGCAATTACAGATTTCAACAATTACTTCGAAAAATTAATTGCACAGCAAAATGAATTAATTGAAACAAATAAAGCCGGTTTTGAAGAATTAATTAAGCGCGGCGATATTACTAACGAAACTCTTAAGAATCTGCAAGAACAGAATGACAGCTTGATTGTTTTAAGTAACAAACAGCTTGATGCACAAAATAATATAGTAAAAGCAATCGAAAAATCTAATCTTGATAGTAATGCAAACTTTGAAACAGTTGTTTCAACATTGAATGCTAATAAAGACCAATTAATTGCGGTTCTTATGAAATTAGGTTATACACAAGCTCAAATAGAAAAAATGACAGCAGGTCAGATTATAGCTGCAATTAACGAAAATACACAGGCAACAGAAAAAGGTAATATATTGTTATCTAAGATTGCCAGATATGTTGCATTGCTTCCGGAAATTTATAAAAATGGTAATATAACAAATGCAGAACTCAATGCAATTTATAAATTGTTCTCGGAAGCTGTTGCCGGCAGTGGTGAAGGTTATTCTAAAGAAATGCTTGAAAAACTAGAACAAGTAGTAGAAAAACTTGAATCAATTGAAGGCATCTTAAATGATATGAATGAAAAGCTTTCAACTATGATAGATGATTTTAAAGCTTTCAGAGATCAATATACAGATGATAAAGCTAAACAATTTAAGCTTTTAGAGCAATTGGTTATGGATAATAAAATTCAAACAGCTCAATTGGCGTTAATGCAAGAAACACAAAAAGATATGGCTAAGAACTTAGAAGGTTTAAAAGCTAGCGCAGATGAATTGTTAGCAATTGCAAAAGATGATACAAGACATAAAGAATTGATTGATGCTATCAAGAATATTCAAGCAGGCGGTACTGGAAGCGTTGATTACGATAGATTGGAAGAAATGCTTACTCAACTAGGTATAACAGTTTCTGAAGCTATTAATATGTCATCAGCACAGTTGCAGGCTAAAATTGAAGAATTCCAAAATACATATATTGCAACAGAACAGAAACAATTAGAAGAAATGCAGACAATTAATGCTAAATTAGATGATTTAGCAATATTTGCAGGACTATCAAAAACCGAAATCGTAAATGCGATAAACAATGTAACAGATGCAGTAAATAATGGTTCTTCTGATATTACAAATGAACTCAAAAATTTAGAAACTCAAATTGATAAATTACAGGCTGCAGTAGATGCTATATATAAATCAATCGGAGAACAGGCTGCAAAAGTTGATCAATACCTGTCACAGTTCAATTCTAAGTTCGACAATGCATTATCACTATTAAGCAAAATTGACAGCAGCCTTGGCACAATTCAATCAAATCAAACAATTGCCAATAAATATCTTCAAAACTTAAATACAGAAATTGCAGAACTTAAAGTAGAAATTAAGAAAATTCAAAATGCAATAGATGGCGGAAGCGGTTCTTCAATTACATTAGAACAACTGGAAGAATTGTGGAAACAGCATGATGAAGCTAATTATAACAGATATAAAGAATTGCTTGAAAACCTCGATATTAATGTAAACGTTGATACAACTACAATTGAAGGTTTACTCAAGGAGATTAATAACAAAATGGATGGAATCAATGAAAATTCTAAGATATTAGATGAAATATTGGCATTGTTAAAAGCTCATCCGAACTATACTGACAAATTAGACAGAATAATAGAAATCCTTGAAAACTTCAAATGTAACTGTGAATGCGGCGGTAACAATGAAGGTATTCTAGGTGACTTAGAAGATGTGCTCGGTTAATAATTAGCCGGAAGGAGAAAAAGAAAGAGGCGGATTTTGTTAAATCTGCCTCTTTTTATTTTCTAAAAAACAACCATGCTATTCTGTATTTATTTTAATAATTCTGATTCATTGTTATATGTTCTACCGGTTTTAGCTTTTAAGTTGGCTAATGCTTCTTGTTTTGTGCGACCGCTTGCTGAAATTTTTTCATCACATCCGTCTGTAGCATTGTAAGTAGTATAACCACTGTTATTACCAACCGTTTGGATTCTTGCTTTACCATTTCCACGAACTTTTACTTTTTTAACTTTACCGGTGTCAACTCTGTCACAACCATCAATTTGAGCAGGGAGTTTCATTGTTTTTGGTAGATCACCGCCTTTTAATAAAGCCTGGTATGTTGCATTATTGAAGCTTCCGTCTTCATTATAACTTAATGCTTTTTTAAGTCTTCTGATAGCACCATTGCTACCGAACATTCCATAGTCTTCTTCCAGACAAGGATAGAATGCTCTAATTATTTCTTTCCAACTATCACCGCCCTGTCTTGTATATGTAAATGTTGTATCTGTATAATTATCATCCATTAATGCACTGCAAGATTGTACAGGTTGTTCTTCCTGTGGTTCTTCCTCTTGCGGAGGCTGCGGCTGCTGGCTCTGCTGTTGAGGAGTTTCTGTAACTTCCGGTTTATGGAATTTCATCATTCTGCATTCTTCCGGATTAAGTTTAGAACCTATACCTGCCATATCTCTTAATGCTTGTTGATAATGTGTATGCCATTCATTACCATATTGTTGTTTGTATACGTCAACTAATGTATGTATAGCATTAACTTTTGCAGGGTTACTATAATTTTGTGCAATATATTCTTTATATTTTTCAGCATTTGTATATTTTTCATCATTAATATCATAATCTGAAATAGACATACAAGATTTTTCATCGGTTTCATCACCAAGTATTAATGCCCATAATGCATTAGTGAGTACGCCAGTCCCAAGACCTGCCAATGTATTTAGCAGTCTGTCATCACGTAAAACTTCTTGATGTATTTTTATAGCGGTCTTGCCAGCAGTTAATTCAGTAGTATCAAATTTAATATTTTGCTTAGTTAACTCATCTGTTAAATCTTTAAGAGTTTCTTCGTTATCTACAGTCAAGTTTACAAGTTGGTTAATATGCAAGTTAGGACTTGATGCATAACCGGCTATTGCTCCTGTTAATAATGCCGGTACTCCAAACAATGCTTTATTTGCTATTGTTTTAAAAGATCTGTCTTTCTTTTCACGTTCTATGTCACAAAGTTTAAGAAGTTTTTTTACTTCATTTTCTGATAAATCAACTCCTGTTACAGTTCTTAAATGCCTTTGTATATTGGTCATTTCAGCCATCTCTTTATCTTTTGAACGACTTACCTCGTAGTCTGCACCGACTCTTGTTAGGATTTCATCTGAAAGTTTTGATAAATCATAGGTTCCGTTTTCATTCATAACAGTTCCCAGATATTTTCTGTTAAGTTTTTCAAACAAATCTTTACCAAGTTCTTTTCTAAGGTCTTCTCTGTTAATATTTTCTAACTCTATTGCAGTTTCTTCAACTTTATTTTTTCTTGCAAAGATTTTTCTTTCAGTTTTAATATCTTTAATTGCATCTGCTTGATAATCATCTCCGCCTTTATTTTGGAGTTTTAATTCTTTTCTTACTTTACGGCTTGTTGTTCCTTTTGTGCCTTCGAGTCTTGATTCTACAACATCTTTAGCGTCTTTCTTGGCATATTCTTCAAGATATTCAAACGCTTCTTTTGTATAAGATTCATTCCATTCCTTCTTACCATCAGCGCCTTTTGTTTGTAATTCATCTTTCAGAATTTCAACGTATGCTTTGAAGTTATCTCCCTGCTGTTTTACAAGTTCTGTACCTGCCATTGTCTTTTTGATATCAGAATATCTTTTTACAAGCTCATCATATTCTTTACCGATTTGTTCAGTTTTAGCTTGTTCTTCAAGATATCCTAAAATATCTTTGTGGAAGCCATCCCATTTATCAGCAGCTTTTAATTGTTTTTTTACTGAATCGTGGATTTTTTCGACATCTTCTTTTGAATTATATGCTGGAATCATGTTTAACATTGATTCTACTTCATTAATATATTTATCATATTCCGGGTTTTGATATTCTTTTTTAAGCTGGGCAATTAAATCTTTCGGAGCTGTACCGTTTTTAACAAGTTCTTCAACAGAATCCTTTACAGCGTTTCTGTTTCTTTTTTCATCTTTCTTTGTTAAAATAACAGGTTTTGTAACTCCTGCTGATGCTGCAGTTTTTTGTTCGGTTTTTGTTGTTTCAAGTCCGAAGATATTTTTAAATTCTTCTTCGCTAACAACGCCCTGTTGAACACCAACTTCAGAATAGGCTTTGAAAATAGAATTTTCTTTTCCATCATCAATAACATTGTTGTCATTGTCATCTGCAATTTTTGCGTAAGCTTTTAATGCCCCTGTAAGTTTTGAAATATCAATTCCCATGATAATACTCCTTTTGCCTCGTTTTATTCTCGTATATATATAAAGTATTTTGCTTCACAAGAATTGCGTTTTGTCTTTACAAAACTTTACAAAATGCGTGCCAGATTTTCTGCTATTTCAACTGAACGCTTTGCCAGAAGCTCGTTTTTAAGTTTTTTATTTTTTTTACAAGGTAAATCAATAGGGGCTAAAATTCCCCAGTTAGAATTAATTGGCTGAGGGGGTAAATATCTTAATGAACCATCTCTGGAAGATATATGCTCAAGGTGAGCTTTATCTGTTATATAGAAAGTTAAAGCACCCAGCATTGTTTCCTGCGGCAGAGTAATAAGCTCTTTTCCTAAAACTCTTCTAGACATATTAATACCGGCAAGCATTCCTGTTGCAATTGATTCTGTATATCCTTCTGTCCCTGTTATTTGACCTGCAAAAAACAAACCAGTTCTTTCACGGGTTTCCATTGTGGGATTAAGTATTTGTGAGCTGTTTATAAAAGTGTTTCTGTGCATAACGCCATAACGCACAATATTTGCATTTTCTAAACCCGGTATAGAGTGAATTAGCTCTTTTTGCGCACCCCATTTGAGGTTTGTTTGAAATCCTACGAGGTTAAATAAAGTTTTTGCGGAATTATCCTGTCTTAGCTGAACTACTGCATAATTTTCTATACCGGTTCTTTTATCGATAAGTCCAACAGGTTTCATCGGTCCAAAACGAAGCGTGTCTTTACCTCTTGATGCCAGAACTTCAACAGGCAGGCATGATTCAAAAAATCTGGAGTTTTTATCAACTGCATGCTGTTCGATTCTTGGCGCATTAATTAATATATTATAGAAGTTTTCATACTCTTCTTTATTCATAGGGCAATTAATATAAGAAGCTTCTCCTTTGTCATATCTTGAAGCCCAAAAGGCTTTATCAAAGTTAATTGAGTCTACTTCAACAATCGGAGCTATTGCATCAAAAAATGAAAGATGTTCTTCTTTTGTAAAATCTTTTATAGAATCTGCAAATTTATCACTTGTAAGCGGACCTGATGCAATAATAACATTGCCTTTTGGGATTTCGGTTATTTCCTCTCTAATTAGCTCAATATTTGAATTCTCATTTATTTTTTTAGTGACGGCTTTAGCAAAATCTTCTCTTGCTATAGCAAGGGCATTTCCGGCAGGGACAGAATTTTCATAGGCAATTTTAATTAGTTCTCCGCCTAATATTTCCATCTCTTTTTTTAAAAGACCGCTCGCATTTGTTATATCAGAAGAGCCAAGGCTGTTAGAACATACAAACTCTGCACAATCGCCTGTCACATGCGCACCTGTTGTTTTGTTCGGGCGCATTTCAAATAATTTAACTTTTATACCCCTTTTTGCCAGCTGTAACGCAGCTTCTGAACCGGCAAGTCCTGCTCCTATGATTTTTACTTCTTCCATATTTCCCTTTTTCTTAATTTTATTTTATGTTACCCTCCACTTGCAGGAGAGTCGAAATCTATGATTTCGGGAGGGATTGAATATAATTAAATACTCATCTATCAGACCTTCTCCCGAAATAGAGCAGAGGTTTAATACCTTCCCACTTGATTTCTGCCGTGTTCTTTAGCGTAATACAAACCTTTGTCAGCCCACTCTATCAAATCCTGCGGAGTTTGTGCATTATCCGGGAATGTTGCCACTCCGAGGCTTATTGTTACATTAGCTGTATCTACTGGCGTTAAGTGGAATGGTTTGTCTGCCACTGCTTTACAAATTCTGTTTGCGTTATTCAGAGCTTCTTCGGCTCCTGTGTTCGGCAAAATTATACTCATTTCTTCTCCGCCGTACCTGCAGACATAATCTGTTGTTCTGGAATTTTTTTTCAAAGTCTGCGCGACCTGTCTTAAGACAGCATCTCCTGCCTGGTGTCCATACGTATCATTGAATTTTTTAAAGAAATCAATATCTATTATAATTAAAGAAAATGCTTGATTATATCTTCTTGCAATATCAATTTGTTTTCTTAATGTATCCTGGAAGTACCTGTGATTGTACAATTCTGTCAGCCCGTCAATTGTAGCAAGCTTATACTGATATTCGAAATCTTTTGCTTTCATTAAATATTTTGCGAGAAAAGACAGAGCAAAAGCTGCCATTATTGCAATTATTGGAAGTACAACCGGTATCCAGAGATTATAAAGTTCCATTATATAATAAGATATAAATAAATATGCAATAGAGAATAATGCTGTAGATAGGAATGCAAATATTGTAGAAGTAGAAAGCATTACGATACCACCTACAATTCCTATTACTGCAGCCAGAATTATGATATCAGTAAATAAATCGGTTTTATGTATAAAATTGTTATCCAGCATATTATTAAAGAATGTAGCGTGGACTTCAACTCCCGGATAAACTCCTTCTTGAACAGGAACACTTTTGGTATCGTGCAGACTCATTGCAGTTGTACCAATAATAATAATTTTATCTTTAAAGTCAAAGCTGCTTAGTTTTTCACCTTTTTCCATTGCTCTTACAACTTTATACATAGGAATTACAGTATGAGTTCCGCTCGGACCATACCAGTTAAGGATTGCATCTCCATCTTTTGTAAGAGGAATTTTTGTATCAAGTATATTTAAATTAGACTGCTTATCTATAACGAATTTATTTTCGTTGCTTTGTGCTATATAATCAGCGCCTGCTTTAAATGTTAAATAAGGATAATATTTATCTTTATATAACATTACCGGGGATACATTTCTTATAATACCATCGCTATTTCTCATCACATTTGTCATTCCGACATTAACTTTGCCGTTAAGCAGCTCAGTAAGAATTGTGCGGCAATTGGTAAAGTTATATTTATTTTTAAAATTGACCTGTGAATGGTTTTCTATGTTTACAGAAAGCTTTTCGGGTAAATCGGCAGGTATTCTGACATCAGAAGGCTGATTATCAAAATTCATTGCAGTATAAACATTATTATATTTATTCATTGTATCGGCAAGATATTTATCAGCTTCTTTAGTTGCCCTTATAGACTTAATAAACATTAAGTCAAAAATAATTGCCTGTGGTTTTTGCTGTTCAAGATAATTAATCATATCAGCATAAATATTTCTGGGCATAGGCCATTCACCATATTTATCCCATAGAGATTCAAGACTTGCATCATCAATTGCAAGAACCACAATATCTTTGTTTGGAATCGGTCGTTTATGAATTACCTGCAATGATTGGCGGTAATCAAACGTTCTGTTTTCTGCAACTTCAAAAAACGAAACTATCACATTTTTTAGAGTATTGTTATTTTGCAAAAGTACATAACCTATGAGTAATGTAGCAAGCACAAGCAACAAATACGTTCCAAAAATAAACCACTTAGTTTTTATAATATTTTTCAAAATAAATCTCTCCGCTTAAATATCCTATTTTCAAGTATAATTAATTTAAGTTTTTTTTTCAATAAACTGTTGAGAGGATAGGTTAAGTTTTATTCTTAGAAGTTTTAATTTTAGCAATTAATACACCGACGCTTTAAAGCAACCGGAGATATAAAACTCCCCGTCATCAAAACAAGGCAAAAAATAGAAATAAACCTTTGTTTCTACTGTTCAATCCAGCTTCTGATTCTTTCTCCGGCTTCTGCTTCATCAACGCCGTCGAATTCACGTTTCAATTCTCTTAAGGCTTCTCTGATTTCAGCACCGGATGTTGGTATTGCAGTCGGACGATTCTGCTGTTCCAACAAGCCCTGCTGTAATTGTGACTGTTTCTGGATTAAATCCGCAGCATTCATGCTTAAATCTTTAATCTGTTTTTCTTGAGCTTCATTCATTTCTTTTAAGCGTTCCAGCTCTTCTTGCTGAGCAGCTTTTGCGGCATTAATCTTTTGTGTTAATGCTTTATGTCCAAAGAATAAACCGAATGCCAGAAGTGCTATTGCTAGCCACCACGGATTTCCGTGTTCTGCCTTAATCGGAGCTTTTACATTCTTATCACCAGCCATAAACGGATCAAGAGAGTCTGCAAATGCAATTGTAACATTTTCCGGATCTGCTTTAGGACTTGCAGCATGAGCAACCAGTTCTTTTAATTCTTCCAGTGTTAATTCAACAGGAAGTGCATCTTTTTCCAGAGTTACAGCGATTGAAATTTCTTCAAGCACTCCTGGCGACATATATTCATTTGTCTGAACTTTAGTCACGCCGTATTGAGTTTCTCTTGCTGTTCTTGAATAGCTTCTGTTTTGCGTAGAATCAGAACTTCCCGCTGGCAAACCATTTGGCAGATAAACGCTTACAGCATTTGTATTTTTATTAACATCTTGAGTTTGATCTCCAAGACCTTCAGAGAAGGTTTGCTCATTTACAGATGCTTTTTTAGTCGGATCATATTCTATTGTAAATCTTTCAACAGGAGCTTGTTTTAAGAATGTACTTACTGTCGCAACATATTTTCCTTGTCCTATTAATCGATTCAACTGCGCTTGAACTTTTTCCTGCATATATTTATCATTTTCTTGCAAGCGTGCAAGCATTTCAGATTGAGCATCTATTAAGCTGTTATATACATGACCGTTAGTATCCGTAATAGAAATATTTTCGGATGTAAGTCCGGAAACACTTCCTAATAGAAGGTTCGATACTGCTTTTATGGTACTCATGCTCAAAGTGTCACCAACGGCAACCTGCAATTGAACAGTTGCTGTAACAGGTTTTTGCATTGAAGTAAACATTGTTTGTTCCGGAATTGAAATAAATACAGAGGCATTTTCAATTCCGTCAATCCTTCTGATAAGACGGGCAAGTTCACCATTCATAGCCCTAACAAGTCTTATTCTTTTATCTTCTTTAGTGGATGTAAAATCACCTTTATCAAAGATTTCCAAACCCACATTCTGATCATACAAACCGCTTTCTACTATAACCATAATTGCACGGTCGCGTTGTTCTGTTGTACATTTTCTCATCCCTGGAGTGCAGTCACCTTTTTTAAGCCTCAAAACTGATTTTGTACCATCAACAGCACGCGCTGCAACTATGTTATTTCTTGCAAGAAGCGCTTGAATTTCGAGAGCTTTTCCTAAATTATCGGTAGTAAGCAGGTCAACATCTTCTTTTAACGGTTCGTTACTTACATCTATTTGTTGGTTCTTAGACTTGCTTGTAGCAGCAATTGTTCCGCAAATTATAAAAATTACAAGCAATAAAACTACGCCTCCGACGATTGAAGCTAAAAGAATTTTATTCTCAAGTAATTTTTTAAAGTCCATATATCCTGCCCTACTTAAATATTATACACATATATATTAATTATGAGAAGTCTAAATCTGTATCTGCATAATTTTATCATACGCCTGTATGATTTTTCCTGTTGCTGTTGTTGCAACATTCACTGCAATTTCTGCCTTTGACATCGCGACCATAACATCGTGTATATCAACATTTTCAGACCCCATCATCGCATCCTTAAGCAAATTATCCGGAGCTTCCATTGTTGTATTTAAGTTTTCCACAAGTCCGGACATGACACTTTGGAAATCAGATACAGCAGGTTCTTCTACACGATTCATTCTTGCAGAAGGAATATTTCCCCAGCTGTCGAGTTTTGTGTGCTGAATTCTGGCTTCAAGGTCATATCTTGGATAAAAACCATTAAACATATATTTCACCTCTTTTTATAGTGTTATCGGATAGATTTGGAAATAATTTAAATATTCGGTTTAAAATACTCCATATGTAGTATCTGTTTAATAATTATTAAAGTAATGTCAAGATATGCCGTTTAGTTTATTACAGTTTTATACATTTGCCTATCACATTATTCCTCTCCTTATAAGAGAGGATGTTAAGAAGGGAATATTATGAATTTACACGAAGAATGTTTGTTAAAATATTTGCTAAACCCCTTAAATTTATTACACTCAACAGAGCTCTTAAAACTCAACAATACTCTTATTGAAACGCAGAAATTTAATATAAAAAATCCGAAACTTAACACAAGCACACAGTACAATCGCCTTTAAAAAATTTTTAGGCATATAATCTTTACCAGGCAGCTAAATTCATGTATTTTTGATGAACAAAATAGCTGCAAGAATTGCAGGGAGAAATTTTACTGCCATGGTATGATAGCAGTTTTCTATACTTGATAATATTTTCTGACATAAAAATATCCGCCAGAGATTCTTTATAAATATTTCCTATAATAAAATCTTTGTGTTGAGGTGCATCATGTCTCAAATTGCAGCATAACATAACATCACCACTATAATCAATATACAAATGCTGGAATGGTATTAAACATGGGGATTGTCTATCGAAAGTTTTTATGTCATTAAGCAAATCTCCTCGATTACAGCCATCATTCTTAAAATTTCGCATAGCAAAAGTTAATTTCATTCTTTCATAATTAAAAATAGCCTCTATCCAAAACTCGTGATTTACAATTTCATATGATAAATTGAGCTTTTTAGACCAATTATTACTTCTTTGCATAAATTCAGCGACTGAATATTCTTCATCTTTTCCGAGATAACATTGTATTTCCAACTCGTTTAAACCTGCTGATGCAAGCTGGTCAATATATTCAACTGAGTCTATATAATCCCCATTAGTATTTGTTCTTAATATCGCATTCGGGCAATATTCTCTAGCTTGCCTTAATCTATTTAAAAACACGTCTTTTTGAGACAAAGGCTCATTGTACCTTGCATATGTAATTACTCTTGAAAAATTTATATCTTTCAACTGCTGCAATATATTTAAATACGCATTTTCTTCTAAAAAAGTAACATTTGAATGCCTGTCTATGAAATTATTTGGACAAAACCAGCATTTGCGATTACAAAAATTAAATATCTCAATTTCTATTTCGGTCAAATGTTTTCTTAAAATTTCATTTTTTGAAGTTTCCGAATAACCCAATAATTCAGACATATTATGAACAATAGGCATGTTATCAATATTGTTTAAATTCTCAACTTCTTTCTCATTCTTTTTTAACATCATTGATAATTCAGATATTCTTTGAGCTTTTTTTTGATTCTCTATTATTTGAAAGTAAACAGCAGAGTTTAATTTTTCAAATTCATTCTTATAATAATTCCACTCATTAAAGTAATAGTTTAAACTATTGCGAAGATTTTTTCTGGGTGTAACTTTTATCTTAATTCCAAAGATAGTAATAACTTTAGATTTATAACTTATATTATTTTGATTCCTTACAGAAAAAATAATAGACAAAACTTTTTTGATACAATCTCTTAAACATAGTGTATTGTAATTATATTTTCTTAAATCAAATAAAAATTTTCTTTCCAATTGATTTAAAAATTTCAAACTGTCATCGGTCAAGGATAAATTATTAACGTACTTATGAGCTTCATTCCAAAATATAGCCTTATCACATTGAGTCAACCGTTCATAATTCCATAGTAAATGAACAATCGTAGCATAGATAAACCCACTCTCAAGTTTCTTTAATACTTTATCAGATTTTAGTTTTTCATACGCATATATTTCTGCATTTAAGCCATCTAAAGGTTTAACATTTTTTATAGTTTGAAATTCATTATCTTGATAGTAATAATATAGAGGCTCTTTTAATAAAACATATTTTTCTGCCTTATATAATGTTTCATAATGAAAAGGAGCATCTATAAAAGACATCCTTTTTTCAATCATTTTTATATTATTTTCTAATAAAAAATCTTTTTTATAAATACAGGACCACACTGATGGCTGCGATGATAAAAATCGCTGATTTTGTTCTATTTTTAAATCAGACGGATATTCAATATAAATCGTATGATAATTTTTGCTTTTGTCATCAAAAGCAAAATTAAAACCTGTTTTTACAACGTCAGCATTGTTTTTAACAGCCATATTGTACATCTTTTCGTACATTTCTGCATCGCACCAATCATCCGCTTCTACAATACCTATATATTCCCCTTCAGCAATTTCTAAAGATTTATTAAAAGCTTTTCCATAACTGCCCGGATGATAAAGAATTTTTATTCTGCTATCTTTCTGGGCATATTCTTCACAAATTTCATCACAAGCTTCCGGACCGTCTGTTGCAAGAATAATTTCAATATCAGTTAACGTTTGATTTAAAACACTATCAATACACCTGCTTAAATATTTTTCTACATTATATACCGGTAAAATTATTGATATTTTAGTCATATTGCTTTTATCTCCACAATTTTCATCTTTTTCTCAGCCATTAATCGCAGCTAATAATTCACTGCTATCCTCAAAACGTACTTTTTGTATAAATTCGTTTATTAATTTTTTTGCATAATGTAAGTATTTTTCATCAGCATACCCATATACAAACCCGTAAGAAGCATTTAAACAATTTAATAATGCACTTTTTCTTATTTGCAGCAAATTATTGTTTTTCAAAAAGTCATAAATCAGCTCATTTATTAGAATATGATCAAGAACATTTCTGCCTAAATTTTTACTTCTTGCTAAAGCCATTAAAGAAGTGTCTCTTCTTAAATAGTTATACAATTTCTCCGGTATAAAATTTATTTTTTTGCAAATTGACCAGTACATCCAGCTAAAACAAGCATCTTCATTAAACATATGTTCTGGAAATAATAAATTATATCTTTCAATTAAATCTTTTTTATACAACTTATTCCAAGCTGCAACATTAATTTTTCCAAAATAACCATTAACCAAATTAAAAGTTCCGGATTGATTAATTGCAAAATAAGTATCATCCGCGTTTTTTAAGACAGTATCAACATTATCTTCAAAAACAATATTTGTACCACATTGAACAATATCAACATCATTATCAAATCCATTAATCATTTTTTCTAGAAAAACCGGCTCTAGCCAGTCATCGCTGTCTATAAAACTAATATATTTGCCCCTTGCTGCTTCCATTCCGGCGTTTCTCGCACCGCCTAATCCTTTTTTTATATCTTTTAACACAACAATCCGCTTATCTTTTTGAGCATATTTATCAGCTGCAAGATTATCATCTTCCGGACCATCTGATACAATAATAATTTCAAAATCTTGAAAAGTCTGATTTAAAACACTATCAAGACATTTAGGCAAATATTTTGCAGTTTTATATGTAGGTATAATAACACTTACTAGTGGCATATTAGCATTTCCTTTTTTTTGATTCAACATAATTACACTTTTGTTGAAAAAAGATAAAGAGTAGAAGTTGTCTTGGTTAAGTCATGCTAAAAGTTTAT
>CALVAO010000007.1 GCA_944325515.1 Candidatus Gastranaerophilales bacterium
TAAAAATACTTTTGTATTTGCATCTTGCTTTTTTATTATTTTTTTATTTGGACACTTGTGCCATCCAGGGAAGGAGTAGATGCAAAACTTTCGTTACCATGTTCACAGAGCTTCGCCTTCAGACCTAAACGGTCTTGCCGGCTGTGTCTGTTCGCTATCCGGACTATATATTTACCCCCGTTCGTCAGCAAATCCGCTCCCATCCAGGGAAGGAAGGCGCGTACTATTATTGTAATTTTACAAGGTTTTCAATAATAAAAGACTCTAAACTTAAAAATTCTAAATTCATCCCAAAAACATCGCAAGCGTCGCGGGCGTGTTATGCGCAAGCATAACAATAGCCAGTAAAAGAGAGCAGGCTCAGCCTGCTGCAGCCATTTAACCCACACCCGACAGGGTGTAGTAAACAATTGCGTTTTTCTCTTTCTTTGTTAACGTTTCTTTCTCTTTTTCCGCAATAAAAGAGAAAGAAATGTTAGAAAACTTTTTGAGTAAATTTGTGCAAAACTAAAGTACTAACCCCTCTCCTTAGCCCTCTCCCACAAGGGGCGAGGGAACAAAAGTCAGTAGATAATGTCAACAAAGTCAAGAGAAATTTTTTTGGGGAAAAATGTATATTATAGATATACCAATTAAGGATGCCTAGCGCATCCTTAATTGGTTTAAAGGTGTGTCGTATGAACAACACACCTTTATTATGATTAATTTTTGTGATGATGACAGTGATGATGGCGATGCCCCGAACATTCGCTATGTTCGCCGCCACAGGCATTATCTCCGGTAATGAGCGTTGAATCCAGATACTGTTTTACAAGTTCTTCTATCGGAAGTTCCGGACAGCCGGATACTACTTTAACCCCTCTCTGATTTAACATATCAAGCGGGCGCGCTCCCATACCGCCTGCGAGAACAATACTTGCCCCCTGTTCTGATATCCATCCGGCACTCTGGCAGCTTATACCTTCCTCAGGAGCTTTTGATTCTATATTCAAAATTTCTTTAGTTTCGGGATTTACTTCTACAAATGTAAAAGATTCTGCATGCCCAAAATGCAGACATAATTTTTTATTCTCGGTAGGTATAGCTATTTTCATAATTTTATCTCCTTTCAATTTATCAAGATTTGATTGAAGTAATATTGCACTTTCTAAGGCTTCAGTTTCAGTCATATTATAAGAATGTGCATATTCTTTTAAAATATTTAAAACATTTTCACTGACTCTGCGGTTAAACGGAATTCTTCGGGAACATGTACGTTTTCTCCCTGCATTAAGACGTTTTCCGCCCCAACTTTTGCCGCTGCATATAAATTCATTCATATATAAATGATAAAATATCACCTTGAATTTGTCAATACAAAATCAAAATTAACATCCGTATTGTATATCAAGCCTGTTAGAAATATGTTTATCAACAGTAATCAAAGCATCAGATCGCCCGATAGGAAGAGATGAACAGCCAATCGGCGCCATAAGTTTTTTGAGTTCTATATCGGTTGCAAGAATATAGTTGACAAGGTTTTGAGCAACTTTATCAACATCAAGCCTTTTTACAAGATTGTCGTTTTGAGCAGCAATTCCTGCCGGACAAAGACCTGTATTGCAGGCATTACATTTTCCTGTATCGCTTCCTACACAGCCGGCAATCTCCATAAGCATTCTTCCTGTAAACACACCGTTTGCACCTAGACAGATTAATTTAAACGCGTCTGCCGCAAAGCTTCCGCTCTGCCCTAAGCCGCCGCCTGCAAACAGAGGAATTTCTCCCTGCCGTCCTTGATGAACCGCAGCCAGATAGCAATCTCTTAGCTTTGATGTAATCGGGTGTCCTGTGTGATTTAAAGAAATTTCATGTGCTGCACCTGTTCCTGCTGCAAGTCCGTCAAGGAAAAAGCCTCCTACAATATTATATGGATCGCGCAAAAGATTATTATAAACCGAAACACTTGTAACAGATGCGGCAACCTTGATTGCAACAGGTACTCTAAAATTAAACGCAGCATTCATTGAAAGAAACATTTTCTGAACACTCTCTTCTATTGAATATAATCCTTGATGTGTAGGCGGTGACAGTAAATCAGCCTTCGGCACCCCTCTTATTTCCTGCACATATCTTGCTACCTTACTTGCAAGTAAAAGACCGCCATCACCAGGCTTTGCCCCCTGTCCGATTTTAATCAAGATTCCCGCAGGATCTTCTGTCATATCAGGCATCGCTTTAATTATTCTGTTCCAGCCGAAATGCCCGGAAGCTATCTGCAAAATCATATATTTAACATATCGGGATTTTAAGAGTTTTGTCGGGATTCCGCCCTCTCCGGTACACATACAGATAGGAATTCCCATAACCTCGTTAAGATAAGCAGTTGCAATTGCCATCGCTTCCCACATGCGCCAGGATACGGCACCGATTGACATATCACCGAAAATAACCGGATAAATCCATCTGTTCGGCGGAAGTTTGGAGGTTTCTATAAGAGCCTCTCCATCTTTTCCAAAATTTAATTTATCTGCCTTCAACACTCTTCCGAATGGTGTTCTGAGTTCAAAAGTATGCCTTTGGGCATCCAAAGACGGATCTGTCATCTGAGAAATTCTTCCGACTTTTATTTTATCCAAAGTCCGACCTTCAGTATTCAAGTTTGAACGACCGCCCTTTTTAAAAGAATCGGCTTTGACTGCGCGGTATATCACGGAATACTTATCATCCTTATTCCTAACAGCTTTGATTGCGCCGTTCGGGCAGACATTTGCGCACATTCCGCAACCTCTGCAGTAGTTGTCCAGTGAAACATTTTGTTTTATGACAAGCACCCTGTCTGCTTTACCCTTGCCGGATATTGAATTAGATTTTCTAAGCTCTACAGCCGGTCTTATTGCATTAAACGAGCAGGCTGCCACGCATTTCCCGCATTGAATACATTTGGACTCATCATATTCGATTATCCATGGTAAGTCATTTTTATGAATTTCATTAATTTTTACTGCTGCCATCTTTCTATTGTTAAATCGTCCTTTACTACTATGGTTTCGTGCTCGTTTGGATAAATATCCTGCGAAATATCTCTGTTTGGCATCAAGTCGTTAATTCCGGCAACTTCTGATGTCATAATAACAGTGTCTGCATCTTTTCCTATAACTACAGGTCTTAATTTTTTTGAATCACAAACACAAAGTAATTCTTTATTGGGAGTCACTGCGAGAAGTGTGTTTGGTCCATTTATTTCAAGATTAGATAATGAAGCTTTAATTCTGAGCAGAATTTCACAATCTTTTCTTTTTATAATCTCATCATAAGGAAGCGGTGTAATGACATGTTTAAAATACTTTAAAGACCATCCGAGAATTTTATTTACATAATGAAGAGTATATAAAAGACACTGGGAATCAGATTCAAATCCAATATATCCTTTATACAGTTTTTCTTGATAATCTCTGTTTTTCTCATAAAATGTATTTTCGCCGTTAACAAGTCCTGTATATCCTTCTAAAAAGAATGGATGCGCTGCATATCTTACAATGTCATAATTCGTATTCTGTCTGCATTGTGCAGTTATAATACTGGAGGTTAAATCCTTATTTCCTTCCCAGAGATTAAAATAAGTTCCGATATCCCTCGGGCTTCCGATTTCTTTTAGGGTCAAAACATCCGGCCAGAACGAATAAATAAAACCGGAATTTGTATTTTCCAGAGTATTCCGAAGCTTAATTGAAGTATCAATAAGCAATTCTTCTTTTTCTTGTTTAGTTGCGTGTTTATAACTCTTTGGATATTGCAGAACTTCAAACATATAATTAGGCATTGCTTCTATTTTTAAGCCTTTTTTGTTGTTTATATCCGGCGACCATTGCATAACACGTGAAAATCCTGTTTCGCGCAAAACATCTTCGGCGAGCCTTGTTCCTTCCACCGTAGCAGCCATTGAAAGAAGCGGCAGATCCTTGTAGTTTTCAAACAATCCGCCCATATCCTGCATCACAAATGCAAATCCGGAATCATCGTGTCCTTCCTGCTGGCTTCTCATTAGCTTTAAGGCTATTGAGGGATGTAATTTTTTTCTTGATTTTATTGCCCCTATTCTACACATAAGTTGATTTTACAGTTTTTTCTTACTAGCGTCAAGTTCATTGTTGTAACTTTTCATTTATATGGTATCATTATATAGGAGAGTTAAAATCATGCAGCAAAATATTTTAAGAGATTCAAATATTACAAAAATTTATCTTATATATGTAAACACGCTTGGAGCAAGAAAAAAAGAGTCCGTAAAACTGAGATTCATGGATAAAAAAGAGTGCTATTTTGCAGCATCGGTTCCTCCGAATTTTTCAAAGCCAAAAAGAAAAATTCCGGCAGAACTTCACGTATACACGACAGATGGTGTGTATAAAACAAAAGTTACATTAATTGATACCAATATGTCACTGGAGGAAGTTCTTTATGAAGTAAGTATTCCTAAAACATGGGATTATACACAGCTTAGAAGCAGTTCCAGAAAATTAGTAAAGCTTCCTGTCATAATAAAATTTAATGACGGGTTTGAAATAGAAGCAGAAACGTATGATCTTGCAACCGGAGGCATTTCATTTTTCTCCACACAGCAGATTTCCAGTATTTACAGAAAAATCTCCGGTATATTAACACTAAAACTGCCGAAAGAAACTTTAATTAATTTCCCGGACGGACAAATGACTGTAGAAACAAGATTTGTAAGAGAAAAAAGCGATGTCGAAAATCATTTTGGCGAAACATTGTACATCTTCAAATTTATAAATTTACTTCCGGAAGATGACATGGTACTAAAAAATTTCTTAATAAAATTAGATTAAAACTATTTGACTTTGTAAAAATTAAAACTAATAATATTATATACAGTTAGAGGCGAAGGTATTTAGATGAAACTAATAAACAGACTCAAAGTTTTTGAACAAAAATACGTTTTTTTAAGATGGGCAACCGGTGCAGAGTATGGCAAAATTACGTATGTCGGAGAAGATTACGTTGAGTTTAATATTATTGATATAGATACTATGGAGTATAGAGAAACTACAATAATAAATTCTGGTCTTATTCTGGAAGCAATTTTCGGTGGTCCGGATATTGCAAGAATAGTGGCAGAGATATCTTCAATGCTTCCGGATACATAAAGAATGGTTACAAAAGCTATAACAGCTGCAACTGCAGGGATAGATGCATATAAAATAGAAATAGAAGTAGATGTTGTTAACTCTCTGCCTTCAATAAATATTGTAGGGCTTCCGGATAATGCTGTTAATGAAGCAAGAGAAAGGGTTCGTTCCGCTATCAAAAATTCCGGTTTTTCTTTCCCAAAAGGACGTTTGATTATTAATTTAGCGCCTGCAGATATCAGAAAAGAGGGAACTAATTTTGATTTGCCTATTGCTATAGGAATTCTGAAAGAAGAAGGAATTGCTATACCGGATGACAATGAAACTGCATTTTTGGGCGAATTATCTCTTGACGGCTCAATAAGAAAAGTCAACGGAGTTTTACCGCTTGTTTCCGGATTGAAAGATGCAGGAATAAAAACAGTTTTTGTACCGGAAGAGAATGCGCGGGAGGCAGCACTGATACAGGGAATAAATGTATATGGTGCAGCCTCTCTGGGAGATATTGTTAACCATTTTGCAGAAACTCCGCTTAAACCTACTGTAGTTAATATCAATGATTTTCTTGGTATGCATTCTGAGCAAGATTATGTCTATGATTTTAAAGATGTGAAAGGACAACAAAAGGCAAAGAAAGCTCTGGAGATTGCAGCTGCAGGCGGACACAATGTTTTAATGTCCGGTTCTCCAGGCTCCGGAAAAACGCTGATGGCAAAATGTTTTGCATCTATTCTGCCTCCTCTGGAGCTTGAGGAAGCAATTGAACTTACCAAAATATACAGTATAAGCGGGTTATTAGAATCTGATAAGCCTCTGATTACAAAACGTCCGTATAGAGCTGTGCATCATACAGCATCTCCAAATGGAATAATAGGCGGGGGAATAAACCCTAAACCAGGAGAAATCACACTTGCTCACAGGGGAGTGCTGTTCCTTGATGAAATGGCTGAATTTCCGCGTAATGTACTGGAAGTTTTAAGGCAGCCTATGGAGGACGGCGAAGTTACGATATCAAGGACAAGACTATCTATCAAATATCCTGCCAAGTTTACATTAATCGGCGCTATGAACCCATGTCCCTGCGGTTTTTTAGGTGATAAGGAAAAACAATGCACCTGCAGCGATTTTCAGATTAAAAGATATCTTTCCAAGATTTCCGGTCCTCTTTTAGATAGAATCGATTTAATAATAAATGTTCCGCGCCTTTCTTCTGACGAACTTATTAATATAAAGACAGAGTCTGAATCATCGGCGGAAATAAGAAAAAGAGTCATAAATGCAAGAAAAATTCAGACCGAAAGATATAAAGACGAGGGTATTTTTACTAACTCTGAACTTAATCCGAAACAGATAAAAAAATACTGTGCCCTTGATAAAGAATCTTCTGAATTTTTAAAGATTGCCGCACAAAAATATTCTCTCTCCGGAAGAAAATTCCATCGTATATTAAAAATTTCAAGGACGATTGCGGATTTAGCATGCAGTAAAAATATTGAATTAAGCCATATTTCGCAGGCTTTGCAATATAGAGTTGATATGCCGGATAAAGTTTGATACAATAAAAAAGTACTAAAGAAAAGAGGGCAAAATAATATGATAAAGAAATTGGGGTTCACACTTGCGGAAGTTTTGATTACTATAGGTATAATCGGTGTTATTGCGGCAGTAACACTTCCTGCTCTTAATTCAAATGTTTCAAATGCTGCTCTTGAAAAACAAACACAAAAGTTCTATACGCAGTTGAGCAGAGCATTTGACTTATATAAAGTTGATAATGAAATCGATTCTATCACAGCGATGGATTTTGATCCGGAGGCTTTTATAAAAAAATATTTTAATTATACAGGTCAATGTAAAGAAGCAGCAGACTGCTATGCTCCTAAATATATGGAAATGGCTACAAATGAGTTAATGGATGTTCAATGGTTTGATGAAAATAATACATATGTTTTAGCAGATGGAACTGTTTTTTCATTACAATATTATGCACCAGATGAAGAAGAAGGTGGTTCTTCCTATCTTCCTATTAATGTATATTTTGACGTAAATGGCAAAAAGGGACCTAATAAAATCGGGCGTGATTTGTGGTCTGTTAGTGTGTATTATGATGGCAGTGTAGATGAAGGAGGTATAACTCCGGAAGTACGTAAAGGCGATGCCGAAGAATTAAAGCACAGGGTTGAAGCACGTTTTGAAGGTTGTAAAACCGGAACTTACGGCGGCTGCTTCGGTCACTTTATGCGTAATAATTTTAAATTTGATTACTAAGCCGTGGAAAGAAGAATTTTTTATAATTATTCGTTAATATTAAAGAATTTAGTACAATATTTACCTTCAAGAGGAATAATGATACTAAATTCTTTTTTTATCATTCCGCTTTTGACGCATATTCTTGATACAAAAGAAGTCAGTATTTATCTAATTGCACTTCAGATACTTAACTTGATTTGTACATGCTCTTTTGACTGGATTGCAAAAGGTGTTATAAGATTTTACGAAAAATATGATATTCAAGATAAACTCAATTCTTTCCTTTCAACGGTTTTCTGGTTATCAATATTCGTATATATTTTAATGCTCATAATCTATTTCTCTGCAAAAAATTTAATCATAACACAATTTGCCGTCAGCCCTCTTGTTTTTATACTGACAATTATTCTTGTTATCCCCTGCGGCATAAGACAAATTTTGTACCAAATTTTGCGAGCAAAAAACTACTACTGGCTTTATACAGGGAGTATAATACTTTATCAGCTGTTATTTGTAGCAATATTTCTTGCTATGGTTAATATTTTGCCCGATTCATCGGCTATTATTACAGCTATGATTATGGCTATTGCAATTATAGATATTTATATATCTGTTTCTATTGCCATAAAATATCCTGTAAACTTAGTTATTGATAAAAAAATCCTTTTTGAAATACTTAAATATGCACTTCCGCTCGTTGTTACAAGCGTGTGTTACTGGACACTTTTTCACTCTCCTAAACTTATATTTCAATCATACAATCAGTATCTTAATACATCAGTTTTTGGTATTGCCTGGACTCTTGCAACAAATACGCTTCAGCCTGCGGCCAGTCTTTTTATGTTTGTTAATTTCCCCGTTATTATTAAAAATCATGAACACAATAAAGCCATAAGACCTTATTTTACAAGTATGATACAAATGTACATTTTTATTATGCTTCCGCTTGTTATGGGTTTTGGTTTCTTCTCGCAAGATATAGTAAAGCTTGTACTGCCTTCAGCATACAGCCTTGTATCATTGCTGCTTCCGCTATTTGGAATAACAATTTTTTTACATGAACTGATGAAACTTATCAATATAAAATATCATCTTACGAATAAAACATATATTGAAACGGTTCTGGGTGTAACAATTCTTGCAATATCCTGCATTATTAACCTTTTTGTCATACAAAAATATTCAATAACCGGTGCTGCTGCTGTAATGCTTTTGACCGAAATAACACTAATTGTGACAAATAATTTTATTAAATTTAAAAATTCAAATTATATTAATTACAATAAAGTTTTTCAGTCATTTTTCAAACTTTGTATTATTACGCTCATTTGTTACTTAATTTCAATATGCGCATTTTCCGGCAACGATACTATCATTTGTATTTTAAAACTTATTACATATTTTCTTCTCACATATACACTTTACTATGTTTTTAGAAAAAAAATCCTTCTTTAAGTTTGTTTTATCTTAAAACTTATTATATACTTTGAACTATGATTTCCGTTATTATACCTACTATTCAAAAAAAATTAAAAGTTTTATCTTCACTTATATCGATTATATCGGAAGACAGTTCGGTTGACGAAATTTTCTTAATTAATAATAAGCCGGAAATTCCAATTGAGCTGGACAGTAAGAAACTTACAATTTATACACCTAAAGAAAATCTATATGTTAATCAGAGCTGGAACTTAGGAATAACAGAAATCAAAAATGAAAACTTTGCTTTAATAAATGATGATATGCTTGTCTGCAAAGACTTTTGCAGGAAAATAATTGAATCAGAGATTTTTAACAATGAAACAACCGGATTAATAGGAATGTCACCTTCTGCAATAAAATTATTTGATGAAGAAAACTATACAGCTCCGGAAATTTCAGTCGAAACCCAACCTTCATTTACACCCCTAAAACGCTATATGAGTACAGGAGATTGGGGAATTGCTATTTTCGGCAAAAAGAAAAACTTTTATACTATACCGGATGATTTAAAAATCATATACGGCGATAACTATATATTGTATAAGAACTTGATAAATAATAAAATCAATTACTCCGTAACAAACCTCACCTGCCTTCATCTTCATTCTGTATCCAGTGCAAGTGCTGAATTTTCACATATTATCAGAAACGATATTGTAAATTCAAAAAAATATTTTGAAGAAACTAATCAGACACAGCGAAAAAAAGTCAGACAGACAAGTTTTCAAAACTCCAAATTTGAGATTGTATACAAAGGTGATATCTGCAGAGTTACCATTCCGGACAAAAATTGCACAATATGCCTAAAATATAAGAATGGCAATGATGTATATACACAGGAAAATCTATATCGGCAAATACTGAAGCTGCTCGGAACCAGTGAAAAATCTGACGATTTATCTTCTGAAATAGCTTTAACTCTTACTAAATCCCAAAATACAAACGATTAAGTTCTGCTACATTCATAGCCCCAAGCCGCTCTTCTTCCATTTTAGCGCGTTCAGATTCACCAGTACCCTCCGGAGGCTGAACCTGCAGTGATTGTTTTTGCTCTTTTTCCTGTCTTTCTTGAATTTTTTGTAAAAGTTCAAGTTTTGCCTGTTCAAGCTTACTCTTATCAATAGTTTTATTGCCGCTCGGAGCAATTCCGAGCTTCATTAATTCCTGTAATATTCTTAAGTATTCCGGATCTGCATATGAACCGACTGCACTAATTGCTGCGACCAAATTTTACTCCTTATCTGTAAACTTTTGTAACGGGGCTACATTATAATAAATTCCACACTTTTTTAATTTTATAACTTTCATATAAAGATATCTTTACAAAAATTAACAAATACGTTAAAATAAAATATAAAGTCAAGTTAATATTTTGTTACATTTTAGCAATTAAATTTGTTTTGGGATTTTAAGTAAATTATAATGTTAAATGTACAGCAAAATTATAACCCAATAATAAAAAAAAATTAGGAATTTGGATACTATGAAGAAACAGATAAGCTATTTGCTCGCAATTTTATGCCTTTTATCAGTAAACAAGGCATTTGCAGACCCTATGGCTGGAACAGTGTTACCGGCTCAAGTTCAAGCAGAAATGGGCGGCTACAACCCTGGCGCTTTTAACACATCTGAAATGCAGAATATAAACCATTATCAAATTGATAAGAGTTATATTCAATCTTTTGATGATGTAACAAAAGATGAACAGATTTATGACGCTTCTATTGAAGAAAACCAGGCAAGAGAAGGTGTGTTATACAACCCGCACTTTTTATTGCAGAAGATAAATTTTGAGGGAAATACAAAAATCCCGTCAGAAGAACTTGAAAAATTGGGCTTAGAAGTTCTTGGCGAAGATATTTTCTTCGATGAACTTCTTGAAGTATGCCAGAAGGTGACAAACTACTATAGAGCAAAAGGTTATTTGACTTCATATGCAACAGTCCCGCCTCAAAGAATTGTAGATGGTGTTGCAACCATTAAGATTGTTGAAAGTAAAGTCGGCGAACTTAATATAGAAGGCGAAAAATGGACCAGAGAATGGTACTTGAGACATATTATAATGGGAAAAGCAGGGCTTAGAGAAGGAGATGTCTTCAATGCTAAAAACCTTCAAAGAGCTATGAAAGAGATTAACCGTGAAGACTATGTACAGGTTCAAACAGAAGTCGAAAGACAGCAGGAAGGTGATGAAAATACAGCAATCACTTTGAATGTACGCGACAGATTTCCGGTTAACTTGAACTTTGCTTATGATGACTATGGTCGTTCTTATACAGGCGCTCAGAGAGTTTCATTCCTTGTTGGTATGGATAACTTAACAGGTCTGGGCGATAAGATTTACGGCGGAACTATTATATCTTCCGGTGCGACAGGATGGATGGCAGGATATTCTTTACCGGTTTCTTCATACGGTACAAGATTATCATTTGATTTTACTGATTCGCACGTTAGATTAGGCGGACCTTATAAGTCGTTAAATGTTAAAGGTAACGCACAAAGTTACTTCTTTAAATTAACACAACCGTTGATTCAGACAGCTAAAACTGATTTGATTTTCTATACAGGTTATGATTATGTAAATGCTAATACATCTGCTAATATCACCGGCAACCCGATGAGATTATCAACATATAACTTAAACGTTTGGCGTTCCGGTTTATATGGTATGACAGATGATAATTATGGTCGTTGGATTGGTAATTTAGGTATTGACTTTGGTATGGGCGGTGATGGTCACGGCGCTATACAAGATACTACCTTCTTTAAAGTTACAGCCGGTGCAACGCGTGTTCAAAGATTATTCGGACGCGGCATGGGTATTGTAAGGGTAAACGGTCAATATTCACCGGATAAACTGTTTGCAGCAGAACAGCTTCAGATGGGTGGTCCATATACTTTAAGAGGTTATCAACCTGCAGAATTAATCGGTGACTATGGTGTTACAGGTACTGTAGAATACAGATTCCCGATTCCATTCTTAGACAGATTATGGCCAAAAGTCGACGAAAGATTAAGATTGGCAGTGTTCTATGATTGGGGCTGGTTAGGCGAAAACGGCAATATATATAATTATCCGCAGACATTCTTGCATTCTGTAGGTTTCGGAACTTATATCACATTTACGGATTGGCTTACTGCTCAAATCGGTGTAGGCTTCCCGCTAGGTCGTTCATATGATGAAAATACAGCAAGATTTTACTTTAGCTTGAACTCCGATTTAGACAGATTAATTCCGTTAAGGAATCCGGAAAAATTGTAATAAAAAATCTATTATACAACTTAAACAAAAGTTCTTTAATATGTTAAAGGACTTTTGTTTTTTATATCATCTTTCTTTAGTACAACTCTATGCAATTTCTGAATAAGATTTTAATAGTTATTATTTTGGCATTCAAGACATATAAAGCCGGTTCAACCTTCTTTTAGGCAGGACATAGCTGTGACCAGAAATTTTTAATCTTATGATATTACAAGATTTAAATATCTAGCCCCACTTTAAGAACATCGTAAGCGCCACGGGCGAGTTATGCGTTAGCATAACGATAGCCCGTTTAAGAGTACAGGCGAAGCCTGCAGCATCCATTCAATCCACACCCGTTAGGGTGTAGAAAACAATCACGATTTTCTCTTTCTTTGTTAACGTCTCTTTCTCTTTTTTGCGGAAAAAAGAGAAAGAAATGTTAGAATACATTATGTAATATTGCGACACTAAAACATGTTAACCCCTCTCCCTAACCCTCTCCCACAAGGAGCGAGGGGATAAAAAAAAATAAAAAAAGCTTTTGTGTAGCAAGCTACACACTACTAAAAAACAAATTGGCTAAGACACCCTCGTCTGATACCATCCTAACAATTGTGTGTCATCTTGAAAACGTAGAAAATCGGGGGTAAATGAGGGGTAAATGAACAAGAGGAGTAAGTAATATTTTCTTCCTTTTACCCCCAATTTTCAAGCTGTTCAAGATCTTACAAATTAAAAGGTATAATTCTCGGTTGGTAAGATGCTGAAATACGCCTCTATTTATATACACATACTTCATCTCTTTTTTAGCACTTGACGGCTATTCAGCATGACAGTTAAAAAAAATAACTCTAATGTAACACAATACATATTGTGTTACATTAGGGGGCTAATTTTATGGCTAAAATTAGCATCATATCTATGTTTTTTACATATTGTCCCTTTCTTTCTCTTTTTTGGCATTAAAAGAGAAAGAAAGGGACGGAAAGAAAGAGAAAATAAGCGGCTGTTTTCTATGCCCTTACGGGCATTGAGGCTAATTTGATTTAACCCTCTAAGGCTTGACCGGCAAGCCGGTTCTCTTTCGCTCACTATCGATACTTACGCATCACGTTCGCGGTGTGCGCCTTGTTAGATATAGCATTCAAGAATTTCGTTTCCTTGGAATATATGTGAATAGGGAGATTACAGGTTTTGAAAAACTGATTTTTTGATTTGATATTGCAAAAGTATTGAAAATAGTGTATTATAGAGTTATGTAACACAATATGTATTGTGTTACATTAGACACCTTAATAAGAAGAAAGAAAGGAATAGCGAACGTGAGAGAGCAATTAAAACAAGGATTTTCCTTAATGGAAATGATGGTGGTATTACTAATTGTAGCAATAATAGCTGCAGCAACCGCACCTATGGTGACCAAGAAGATGTCGAGAAATGCAGGCACCGGTGACAGCCCGTGGGTGTTTACTGGATTGAATAACAGTATTGCGTATAATATGAACGGCAGTGATGCCAGTGCAATAATTGGTACTTCAAGGTATAACAGAGGAAATAACGGTCCTCAATATCCGAGATTAGTTTTAGCAAGCGGAAATGACGGTCAGCATCCAGCATTTGCTTTTGCCGATGCAAACGGGAATTTCAGCGGACAAATCAATATGAACCAGGCAAGCGGTATTGTAACCTTGAATAATGCTGCTGTTGGCAACAATTCAACTGCAATTGGTATGGGGCAGACAATACTTAATTCACCAACGGGTATAGTAGCAATTGGACAAGGAGTAAATGTTGATGCAGACGCTGATGATTCAATTGCTATCGGTAGAGGAGTTGAAGTCAGTGGATTAAATACTATTGCTATTGGAAATAATGATAGTAATAATGATGCAGATAGGACTTGTGCTATAGCAGAAAACTCAATTGCTATCGGACAAAGCAGCAAAGCAACTGCACCATTATCAATAGCATTAGGACATGGAGCTACAGCTAATAATACAAATAATCCTAATAATATTGATGGAGCTATTGCTATTGGTAATAATGCAGAAGCTTCTTCTACCGTATCTATTGCAATAGGTTCTACTGGCTCGGGGGGGGTAGGTAATACAATTGCCTCCGGACAATATTCTACTGCTATAGGTTCTGCGGCGAAGGCTACTGAAATAGGTGCTACGGCTCTTGGATATGAAGCTGTTGCAACTGCTCAAGAAGCTATCGCAATTGGGGAACAAGCAGAAGCTGCTTATAAAAATTCTATAGCTATTGGACCATATTCAAGAACTACAGCTGAAAATCAGATTGTCATAGGTTCAAACATGATAACTCAAACTGTTTACATCCCTGGAAATTTGATAGTAGAAGGCGGTGTTTGGTTAGGTAGAAGCGGAATAAAAAATGCAGAGAAGAGAGTTTATCTAAATGTTAATGACGGAAATGGACTTGATTATGGAAGAGCCACATCTGATAAACGACATACAATATTAACTGAGCTGAGTAAATCTGAGATTGATGCAATTTTTAAATCTTCTAAATTTTCTGACCGTCGCTTAAAAAATGTTGGAGAGAAATATACAGCCGGACTTGCAGAGCTTAAACAATTAGATTTCTTCCACTATACATTCAAAAAAGACGAAGCAAAAATTCCTCATGTCGGTGTAATGGCGCAGGATTTAGAGAAAGTCTTTCCGGATGCGGTTACTAAAGGAGAGGATGGATATTTAAGAATTCGTTTTGAAGATATGTTCTATGCGGTTATTAATGCTGTTAAAGAGCTTGATAACAAGATTACGGAAATTGTAGAAAATATAACTCAAATCAATTCTACGGATAAAAAGCAAAATGAAACTATTGAAACTCTGCAAAATACTATTGAAGAGCAGCAAGAGTTAATCAAAAAGCTTGAAAAACGAATAGAAAAGCTCGAAAAAAATCTTAGTTAAAAGGTAAATGAATAAGTTTTAGCCTCTCACGGGCTATCTTTACGGTCAAAGTAAATACTTTGACCTTTTTCTTTGCCAGAATCGGATTTTAGAAATTAGATTTTAATTAAATTAATAAAATGATGAAATTTTTTGTAATTTTTGCTATTATTTAGTTATGGAGTTTAAGAGAGCATTTTTGTCTAAGGAGAGTTATCAATATGCGTCAAAGACCAAAAGAACAAGATAAGATGGAACGTCGTCATAATTTTCTTCCTGTTGAAGAAAATTTAACTGCAGAACAGGTTAAAGAAGAAGCAGCAAGATGTCTGCATTGCAAAAATCCGAGATGCGTACAGGGATGTCCTGTAAATATCCAGATTCCGGATTTTATTAAAGCTTTGAAAGAAGATAATCTTGATGAAGCCGGTGAAATAATCCGTCAAACAAGTATGCTGCCTTCAGTATGCGGCAGAGTTTGTCCGCAGGAAAGACAATGCGAAGGAAACTGTATTCTGGGGATAAAAGGTGAAGCCGTTGCAATTGGCGCATTAGAACGTTATGTCGGCGACAATACAGAACCTAAACCGGCAGAAATAAAGCCGAGCGGTAAAAAAGTTGCGATTGTAGGTTCCGGTTGTGCCGGAATTACTGCTGCTTGCGATTTAAGAAAAGCAGGACACGAAGTTACTGTTTTTGAAGCTCTTCACGAGTTTGGCGGTGTTTTGAGATACGGTATTCCGCCTTTTAGACTCCCGCGAACCGTATTAGACAGAGAAATTAAATCTCTTGTTGATATGGGCGTAAAATTTGAAAAGAATGTTGTTGTCGGTAAATCAATAACTCTCAAACAGCTTCAAGAAGACGGTTATGACGCTATATTTATTTGCTCCGGTGCAGGACTTCCTAAGATGATGCATATTCCGGGTGAGAATTTAAACGGAGTATTTTCTGCAAATGAGTTTCTAACCCGTGTAAATTTAATGCATGCAAATGAAGCTGATACAGCAACGCCGCTAAAAGTAGGAAAATCAGTAGCGGTAATCGGCGGCGGTAATGTTGCAATGGATGCTGCAAGAACGGCTGTACGTGTAGGTTTTGAAAAAGTTTATATCGTATATAGAAGAACCGAAAAAGAACTGCCTGCCCGTTTGGAAGAAATAAGACACGCAAAAGAAGAGGGTGTAATATTTCAGTTTTTACATGCTCCCTGCGAAATATATAACAAAGATGGTTACGTTGCAGGTATGAAGTTTGAAATAATGGAGCTGGGAGAACCCGACGAGTCCGGAAGACGCAGACCTGTCGGCACCGGAAGATATGTAGATTTAGATGTTGATACAGTAATTGTCGCACTGGGTACAGGACCGAATCCGATTATACAAAAGTCTGCACATCTGGACGGGCTTGATTTTGCGACTGATAAAAAAGGATATTTCACAGTTGATGCTGAAACCCGTGAAACATCAGTCCCGACAATATATGCAGGAGGCGATGTTGCGCCGGTCGGAGAATCTAACGCCATTAATGCCATGGGTGCCGGTAAAAAGGCGGCAAAGGCTATTAATGAATATTTAGCTTCAATTTAATAAATGTTTACAAATTTTTTATTCTATGATATAGTTTTGATGTAAAGAGTGCAAGGGGAAAAGGCACTTTACGTGGATTAATCCCCGTCTTAAAGAAAAAAGAGGGCTTTTGAATGCTTATAGAAAAATATTTGGAAGTGGTTGTAAAACAGAGAGGATCTGACTTACACATCTCTGCAGGGCTTCCGCCGGTTGTTCGTATAGACGGTAATCTTCAAAGAATGGATGTACCGGCGCTTAAACCGGAAGAAGTAGAGTTACTTTTGTTCCCGATGTTAAATAAAGAGCAAAGACGTAAACTTGAACAAGATTGGGAATTGGACTTTTCATACGGAATTCAAGGTTTAAGCCGTTTTAGGGTTAACATTTATAAAGATAGAGGAAACTATGCGGCAGCTTTCCGTGTTATTGCATCTAAAGTTCCGTCTTTTAAAGAATTAGGTCTTTCTGATACTGTTAGAAAAATTGCTGAAAAACCGCGTGGTTTAGTACTGGTTACTGGTCCTACAGGTTCCGGTAAATCAACCACACTGGCTGCAATGATTAATTATATTAACGAAACTCGTTCAGAACACATTTTGACAATTGAAGACCCTATCGAATTTATTCACCCGTCAAAACGTTCAATAATCCACCAGAGAGAACTCGGACAAGATACCAGAAGCTTTGCAAATGCACTTAAATCAGCACTGCGTGAAGACCCTGATATCATTCTGGTAGGTGAGATGCGTGATTTGGATACAATCAGACTGGCATTGACAGCTGCAGAAACAGGTCACTTAGTATTTGGTACTTTGCACACCTCATCAGCTTCTCAGACAATTGACCGTATTATCGACGTATTTCCGGAAGGTCAACAGCAGCAGGTTCGTGTACAGCTTTCTAACTCTTTAGTAGCTGTATTTTCTCAGACATTGCTTCCGCTTCTTCAATCTGACGGAACAAAACAGGGACGTGTTATGGCGCAGGAAGTTATGCTTGTTATTCCTGCAATTGCTAACTTAATCAGAGAAGCAAAAGCAGCACAAATTTATTCTACAATGCAAACAAACTCCGGTTTTGGTATGCAGACTCTTGAAATGTCTTTGAGAGATTTGTATATGAGGAAAAAGATTACTCTTGAAGATGCTCTGGCGCGTTCAAGCAGACCGGAAGAGTTCAAAAGAGGATTACAAAATTCATAAATGTTACAAAAAAGCGGTTTATCCGCTTTTTTTATTGCTTTTTTTTGATGTTTATAATATAAATATAAAAGCTTAAAAAATAAGCTTTTAAAAGGAGGTAGCCGAATAATGGAAACGTATAGAATTGAAAAATTAGGAATTATTAATCCTAAAGCTGTTTATCGTAATTTATCGCCGGCAGCGCTTACAGAAGCTGCTCTAAGAAGAGGTGAAGGGTCTTTAAGTAATACCGGAGCTCTTGTTGTAACAACCGGCAAATATACCGGTCGTTCTCCTAAGGATAAATTTATTGTTGATAGCGAAGGTGTTCACAATGAAATTGCATGGGGAAAAGTTAATAAACCAATCAGCAGAGAAAGATTTAATGCTATAAGAAATAAATTAACTGCATATTTACAAAATCGTGAAATCTTCATATTTGACGGTTTTGCAGGGGCAGATAAGAAATATACTCAAAAATTCAGAGTTATAAATGAACTTGCAAGTCAAAATTTATTTATTCACCAGCTATTAATTCGTCCGTCTGAAGAAGAATTAAGAAATTATGGTGAAGCAGATTACACTATCCTTTGCGCACCGGGATTTAAATGTGATCCGGAAGTTGATGGTGTTAATTCAGAAGCTTGTATTGCAATAGACTATGAAGCACATGAAATTATCATATGTGGTTCACAGTACTCCGGTGAAATTAAAAAATCTGTATTTGCTACGATGAACTACATTATGACAAAGAAAAATGTTCTGCCAATGCATTGTTCTGCAAATATGAATCCGCAAACAGGTGAAACCGCTATTTTCTTCGGGCTTTCCGGAACAGGAAAAACAACTTTATCTGCCGACCCGAACCGTAAACTAATCGGTGATGATGAACATGGCTGGTCGCCGGATGGTGTATTCAATTTTGAAGGCGGTTGTTATGCAAAATGTATTAATCTCTCAGCAGAACACGAGCCGGATATTTATAATGCTATCAAGTTTGGTTCTCTTGTAGAAAACGTGGTTATGGATCCGGAAACCAGAGAATTTGACTTTAATGACGGAAGTTTAACCGAAAACACAAGAGTTGGTTATCCGATTGATTATATTAATAACGCTCAAATACCTTCTAAGGGAGGGATTCCTAAAGTTGTTGTATTCTTAACAGCGGACGCTTTTGGTGTATTACCGCCTATTTCAAGACTGGATAAAAATGCTGCAATGTACCACTTTGTAACAGGATTTACTTCAAAACTTGCCGGTACTGAAAGAGGCGTAACAGAGCCGCAGCCGACATTCTCAACATTATTTGGCGAGCCTTTTATGCCGATGGATGCTTCTGTTTATGCTGAAATGCTCGGTGAAAAGCTTGACAAATACGGTACAAAAGTTTATCTGGTTAATACCGGATGGGCAGGCGGAAGCGCAGCTTCCGGCGCTAAGCGTATGAAATTAAGCTATACAAGAGCTATGGTTTCTGCTGCTATAAGCGGTGCTTTTGACAATATAGAATTTAAGCATCATGACATATTTAATGTTGACTACCCTGTTTCTTGCCCCGGCGTACCGGATGAAATGCTTGATGCAAGAGGCATGTGGTCTGATAAGAATGCTTATGACGAGGCAGCTAATAAGTTAGCTCAAATGTTTGCAGACAATTTTGCCGCTAAATACCCGAATATGCCGGCGGAAATTGTTAAAGCAGGACCGAGAGCTGTAGCTAAGGTATAAAAAGTTATAGTTAGTCATTGCCTCACCTACTATTAATGGATAATGGTATTTAAAGTACTATATTAAAAAGCGCCAAAGAATTGGCGCTTTTTTGTAAGAAATAAGGAATTATGACATAAAAATTAGATTTTAAGTTTCTTTATCAATATTTTTGCTTTCTTGTGCCTTCTGTTCTTCTAACATTTGTTCAACCTTTTTCCATTCTTTTTGTTCTTCGACAACTTCTACCGTTGTAAAGAAATCTATAACGGAATTGACTAATTTCGGACAGGCTGCTTGAATTTTATCAATAAAAGTGCTTCTTTCTTCGCCAGTTAAAACTCCATCAGCTTTCTTTTCGCCTTTTTCATCTTGTGTATCACATTCTTTAAAAATACTTGCCAGAGTTTTTGAGTCTTTTGCACTGACATCAACCCCCTGGTCTTTGAAAAATCTTTGAATGTCATTCATGTTAAATTTAATATTGCTGTAATCTGGAACCATTTTTTTCTCCTTCGTTTTGTACAACCAATTTTATTAACGGCAATTTTTTCTCAAACTTTAGGGTTTGTTAAGAAATTGTTACAAAATATCCAGAGGGTCAACATCTATCGCAAGCTTAATGTCTTTAGGCAGTGTTATTTTGCCGAGAAATTTCGACACAAAATCGTGTCCCTTTTGAGATAATTTATTCTTAATAAGAATCTGGAACCTGTAAAAGCCGTGCAATTTTTCTATTACGCAGGGGGTCGGACCAAGAGTTTCCAGATACTCGCCGAAACCGAATTTGTCAGTCATTGTATTAAGCCTCAGAGCGATTTCCATAGCGGATTTTTCTGCCCTAAAATTATTCTGGGAGGATAAAATCAGCCTTATTATCTGGCTGAACGGAGGATAATCAAATTCCTGGCGTGCTTTTATTTCTGTTTCAAAAAATTTTTCATAATTTTGGGATTTAGCAGTCTGGAATGCATAATAATCCGGATTATAAGTCTGGAACAGAACTTTACCTTTAAACTCTCCTCTGCCTGCACGTCCAGCTACTTGAGTAAGGAGTTGGAAGCCTCTTTCTGATGCTCTAAAATCAGGAATATTAAAGCCGGAATCAGCGCTCAAAACTCCTACAAGCGTAACATTTGGGTTATCAAGACCTTTGGCTATCATTTGCGTTCCAACGAGAATATCAATTTCACCGTCTTGAAACTTATTCAATAGCTCAATATGAGCATTCTTTCTTGTTAAAATATCACTATCTATCCTTTCAACACGAGCATCCGGATAAAGTTCCTTTATAAGAACCTCTATTTTTTGAGTTCCGACACCAGATGTTGACAACGCGTCGCTTCCGCAGGCAGGGCAGTAGTCCGGAAAACTCATCTCGCGATTACAGTAATGGCATTTGAGTTTTTTTATACTAGAATGCCATATCATAGGAATAGAACAGTCCGGACACTCTATAACAGTACCGCAGGCTTTACATTGTGTATAAGTTGAATAGCCGCGTCTGTTCATCAAAAGAATTACCTGCTGATTTCGTTCAAGCGTTTCCGTAATCTCTGTCTGCAAAGGTTTTGATATGATACCGCGATATGCAGCTTTTCCGTATTCCTGCATATTTATTACCTGCGGAAGTGCAAGCGGTGAATTGTTAAACCTTTTCTTCATTTCAAATAGATTGTTATTATTTGCCGCATAATAATAAGTTGAAACATCCGGCGTTGCAGAACCTAAAAGCAGCGGTGCTTGATGAAATTGGGCAAGTCGTCTTGCAACGACTCTGGCATCATAGCGAGGTGCAGGATTTGTTTGTTTATAAGCTCCTTCGTGTTCTTCATCTATGATAATTAATCCGATGTTCTTGAGCGGTGCAAATACTGCAGAACGTGCACCTGCAAGAATTTTTATATTATCTTTATAAAGCCGCTGCCACACATCATATTTTTCTCCTTCTGAAATACTGCTGTGCCAGATTGCTACATCATTTATTCCAAATTTGCGGGCAAGCCTTTTTGTTAATTGCGATGCCAGTGCAATTTCTGGAGCTAAAAACAAAACATTACGTCCGGAATCTATTACGTCTTTGATTAATTTAAAGTAAACTTCTGTTTTACCGGAGGCTGTAACACCGTGGAGTAATATTGGTTTTTGGGATTTTAATTTTGCTTTAATACCTTCATAAGCTGTTATTTGTTCGCCCTCAAGTTCAAACAAAGGCTCTGTTTCAATATCTTTAAAAATTGACAGAGGATTTCTGTAAATATACTCTTCTTCAATTTTTACAAATCCGTTTTCTGCAAGTTTTTTCATAGTTGCCCGCGTTGTTTTAGCAATTTCCTCAAACTCAATAAGTGAAGATTTACCACGGGATTTAAGAAGAGCAAGAATTTCTTTCTGTCTTTTGGTTAAACCTTCTCCTTCATCTTTTATAATGGAAACTGCGAGTTCAATTTTGGCATTTTTTTCTATTAACTTCATTGGCAGGGCAGCATTCAAAACAGTTACAAAATCAGTACAATAGTAATTAGCAACCCATTCAAGAAGTTTTAGGTATTTAAGAGAAAAAAGCGGTTTTTCATTCAGTATCCGGTTAATTTTTTTTGCTTTAAAATCACCGGGAAGATAGTCTGAAAACCCTACTACAAAAGCATTAATAAGTCCTTGTCTCCCGAACGGAACAAGAACTGCCTGACCGATTTGTATAATATCACGCATTTCATCCGGAATAAGATAGCTGAATGTCTTTACCCCGAGCCCTTTAATATTTACTAAAACCAATGCATACTTCATTAATAATATTATACTCTAAATATGAATGTGTATATTTATCTCCTTTTCGTTGATTGCACGTTAAAAATAACGAATCCCAATTTACTCCTTTTATCCATATATTTCTTTCTTGATTTACCCCCTTGATTTACCCCTTTGGATTTACCCCTTTACCCCTTTAACCCTTTACCGGTCCTGTTCCAACGATTGCCTTATATATGAGATTAGAAGCTTTTACTATAAATTCTTTACACTGAGGTGCATTATGCGGACGTGTGGCAAGAATTACAACAATATATTTTTTGCCATTTGGTGCGTAAACTATACCTGCATCACCTAACATTGAGCCTATATCACCGGTTTTGTGAACAAATAATGCGCCCTCACCCAGTCCTGCTGCAATAAGCCGGTTGTTTTTAACATGACTTAGGTAATCAATTATGTATTCACGCGAATTTATATTCAAGAAGCCCGGATTGTCCAGGTTGTAAAGCAGCTTTGCCATATCACGCGCAGTTGTCTTATTAGTACCTTTTAAATCTGGCAGCCACGTTCTAAGATATGTTTTGGATATTCCCCAATCCCTAAGCCCGATATTAACATCATCCATTCCGCCGACTTTTGCTATAAGCATATTGGTTGAAGTATTATCCGAATCCTGTATCATAGTTTTTGCAAGCTGATCAAGAGAATACTTCCGCCCTGTTTGAGCATATTGCAAATTACCGGAACCTGGAGATTGATAATAATCCGTCAAAATCATATCATCGTATATTGTCATTTGTTTCGCTTCAATTGATTTAAACAATCTTATTAGAACCGGTATTTTTATTATACTTGCAGCTGGATAAAGTTTATCAGCATTGATATCAACGTATTTTCCGTTTTCATATTCCCATACATATACAGATGGTTTAATCATCGGATACCGGGCAGCTAAATTATTAAGCTGAGTCTTTAAAGCGCTCATTTCTGTTGTGTGGTACATTGTAGTAATTTCACTGTGCATTTTTTGAACAGTAGGGGTTAGAAGCAGTCGATTTAAAAACAAGTCATTGCTCAAATAATTAGTAATCGGATATGCAATAGAATACAAGTCAGCTTCTACAGGTTTTGTCCAATTCTTAACAGCCATACCTTGAGTTGGGCTTGTAGTTTGCTGCAAGGCTTGAGGGTAAAAGACCTGCTTAATTAATCTGTGATAAGAAGTCGGAAATACAAAGTACATAAATAGTGCAAAAAAACCGAATATAACCCCGAGCCTAAATATATGAACTATAGGATTAGTTTTTGGTTTAATTACCCTTGGCTGTCTTATGACAACAGAACTTTTCTTTCTCTTCTGCGGTACGACATGCAGCCTTCTTGGTATTCTTTCCTGCTGTTGATATGCGTACAATTATCTATCCCTCCAAATCCCATTTTTATAATAACACCATAGCATACTGCCATTCATCCTTCAAAAAATGTAATTTTAGAATATTAACTAAACGAATTAGGTAAAAAAGGCAATGATAAGATGGACAATTGGCTTACACTATAAAATAAAAAGGAGTTTTTATGAAAAATTCAACAAGAATAGTTTTATTAATCTCATTGCTAGCCTTCTTTCCATTCTCTTCATTTGCAGCCTGTCCTATAGAGGGAGGTGAAACAGTCTGCTCTCTTCCCGGTTTTAGAGAGCAGGTTTCACCAACATATAATCCGGATACCAATATAAGTGAATTTTCAGATACCGGAGAGGCAAGATTGAATCCTATTAAAAGAGATGATATAGAGCAGGAGTTTCGAAGATTTACGCCTGCTGAAACGGATTATTCCTATAATTCAAGCTGTCAGTTTGGAGTTTGCATGCAAAACAGGAGTACACCGCTGTTTCAGCAGCCAAAGCAATAAAAAGAGGGCTTAGTTGATTAACTAAGCCCTTTATTTTATAACATATTTTTTCTGATTTTTTCTTTTGCTTTATCAATTTCTTTAATTCTTTTTTCAATTGAACTTACTTGTTTTTTTAAAGCTTTGCGTTCTGTTTTGATGAGTTTGTATTGAGCATCAACATCAGCGTATTTGGTTTTGCAATTTAATAAATCATTGCGAATATCAACCTGCGCATTGTCTAGCTGTTGAATTGCGTTTTGAATATTGCCGTTTCCTACAGCATCACCTTCAACAGAAGATGCAGCCGGTGCAGATTTTGTAGCAGCAGCTGACTGTGTTCCATACGCTGTATCGTTAAAATTTAGTGGTGTAAATGCGTTACCGTCAGCCATTACAGCACCATTTACCGCTAAACATACGCCTAAAGCAAGAATTAATCTCTTCATTGTTCTTCTCCTATTTAAAATTATTACTTACATGATATTATATTTTTTTTCCTTTGACTATCCTATATTAAATGTATAATATTAGTATGAATAAAGATTTTTGTGTTCAATGCGGTGAGTGCTGCAAAAATATACCGGTTGATTTTGACACCGGACAGATGTATTTTGACGGCATACAGCCATTGACCGCTGAATTTAAAAAAATGCTTGTTCCTGTTAATAAAACGAAAAATATCACATTTTGTTCATGTAAATATCTTGTAGAGAATTTGTGTACTAATCCAGATAAACCGGAAGAGTGTGTTAAATATCCGTCTTCCCCTTTTGCATTTTTGCCGTTAGGATGCGGATATTATGGAGAAATATTTATTAAGTCGGAAAAAATAAAACAAAAAATTAGAAAGCTTAAAGAAGAAATCATACATTATGAACTTATGTCTTCCAAAGACAAAAATATTCAAAAAATCATCAATCACCACCAGACAATGATTGAAAAATATAAGGCTTACGGTTCTGACAACTGGTAAAAATCCTTTATCAATTAAACCGGTGAGTAAATGTAATTTTTGCTTTAATTAACTCTATAAATTAATAATAATATCGAAAATCCCTTCGCTGTATGTCGGATGTGCAAAACAAATTTTCTTTAATTCATCTACATTCAAATTATTCTGCATTGCTATTAATACCGTATGTATTAGTGAAGAAGCTTCTTTTGAAACAATATGCGCACCCAAAATTCTACCGTCTTTTGTAATTAATTTTATAAAACCTTCTGTAGCATCATCACACCACGCTTTACCTAATGCAGTAACGGGCAGTAAAATCTTTTTGCAATCCTCTCCGCAATCCTGTTCTCTTTTTCCTACCCATGCAATTTCCGGATTGCCGTATATAACAGAAGGAATTAAATCTCTGTTGTAAGTTATGCCAAGTGCAAGCTGTTTGGCTTGATGTATTGCATAATGTGCCAGTTGTATTTCTCCGCAGGAATCCCCTATTACAATACAAGAATCATCACATACCGGCAAAACCGGCTCACGCCCTGCAGCAACCAGTACAAAGTCCGGTGTTAATTCGGCACCGCTCTTTAATAAAACTTTCTTATTTTCTATTTTTGCCACAGAATCTTTTGTGTAATATTTTATCTTCTTTTGTTTGAAAATTCTTTCAATTCTTTTTGAAACATCAATGTCTGCGTTTGGAATAAGATACTCTGCAGTTTCTACAATTGTAACTTCTGCACCGAAATTTGAAAAAATTCTCGCCCACTCTATCCCTATAGCACCGGAACCTACAATTAAAACAGACTTTGGCAGAGAAGATATGTTTAATACATCGTCAGAATTCAAAATAAATTTGCCATCGAATTCTAAACCAATAATTTCTTTTGGCTTAGCACCTGTTGCAACAATAATTCTGTCTGCAGAATACATATTATTATCTGCAATGATTGTGTTTTTATCTTTTATACAAGCCACGGCATATATTGTTTTTACTCCCGAATTTTTGACAGCAAGCTCCAGAGATTTTCTGACCCTTTCAACGGTTTTATCTTTTTTCTCAATAACTTTAGAAAAATCAAAGCGCAAATTATCGTAACTTACACCGATTTCGGATGCAGAAATAATCTCAGAATACAATTCTGAAGAGTGTAAAAAAGATTTTGTCGGAATACACCCTCTGTTTAAGCAGGTTCCTCCAAGTTTATCTTTTTCAAAAAGAATAACATTATATCCCTGTTTTGCAAGAAACATGCCTGCCGTATATCCAGCAGGACCACCGCCTATAATCCCGTAATCATAATATTCCATATCTTCATTTTAACACAAATAATTATACTCTCATGCTTGATGAAGGCTGAGGTCTATTGTTTATATATTTTTTCTGAACATCAGAAGCAAGTGTATTTCTGATTATAGGAGTAACTATATTGGATGATAACACACTTGCTCCTACTGTTCCCACAGTTGTTGCAATATTTTTATATGTATAATAAGAATCTTTTGGAAACTGGAGTTCATTTTTTAGAACCTTATCGAGATCCAGAGATAATTTTCCTGTTTGATTGCCGTAAATAGGGTTTTTATTAAGAAAATCCCGTACTTTTTGAGGAGCAATTTTTCCTGTTGATGCCATTTTTGAAACAATTTTTTTTGCACTCTGGGTAATTACGAAAAATGAACCTATATTAACAACAGCATCTAAAAATTCTTGAGGTACAAGGAAACTTTTTTGTTCTTTTGAAATTTTTGGATTTACTATCACTGCGAAGATTTGTGCAAGAGAAGATAAACCCCATCCCACGGTACCTGTTACAACAAGCATCTTAGCAGTATTAGTTTTAAAATTTTTATAAACCCATTCTAGGCATTTTTGCAAAGGAGAATTATCCACGTTTAACCTCCTTTTCCTGCTTGTTTAACTTATTTGTAAGAAAAATTGTAAGCGGAGCATCCAGTACAAAGTTTGTTACACAATTTGCAATAAGCACAAGTCCCATAGACAATGCACTTCTGTAATGTTTAAGAAATTCTTCGTTGCTGCTGATTTCGCTTAAAGATTTTTTGGGAATTAAAAATTTACTATATTTTGATTTCCCTTTAAGATTAGTCATATTTACAATTAGTTTATATAGCGGACCGCGGACTACAAATACACCGACTCCGGCACCTGCTATTATTTTTGCAATAGTTCTGTTTCTTGAAACAGTTCGGGTTTCTTCATCTACTTTCGGATTATAGCTGTCAATAAGCGGCTGTGTAACAAGCGCTGTAGCTCCAAGAATAGCCCTATTCTCTGCCGGACGTGAAATTATATCATCTATCTTTTTCCACTTATCTAATTTCTTCGCCGATTCTTTTACAGTTTTAGACGGCAAAGCATCCAGCACCTTTTGCATAATTCGGTCGCTGAACTTTCCATGCATTGATATATTATTTGAATTCGGCTGTATATTCATAACACTTCTTCCCAAAAGTATAAAACACATGAAGACTCAAAATTGACTTTTATATACAAATTGTTACAAAAATTTTACATAAAAGTGTATTTTTGTTATTTAGCCCATATAAGTTTTCTTTTGGTTTTAAAATTGTTTCTATCATTCAGAAGCACTTTCTGAAAATATTCATAATTGTGATTTTCTTCTGCTGTTGAGTTAAATCTAGCAAAAACATCATAACGCATTTTCATATCCGGAACCTGCTCCGGTTTTATCAATTTATAATTAATATCAATCAAATCATTTTCTTTTGCAAAAGCTTTAAAATCTTTAATATTTTTTGTAAAATCATCCTCTACAACCCCGAGTGTATTATTATCAAGCCAGTACAGCGACACTTTATGATATCCGGCATCAATATATATCTTATTAAACATCTCTATATAGCGGCGGATTTTTTTTCTGTCTGATATTTGAGCAAGAACAGCCGCGCCGGCAGTGTCTGAAATTTCGCCGTATTCATTATCCATAACTTTTTCTTTGTAAGCCTTTAATTCTCTTTCATTTTTTAGTTTAAACATTCCGCTTAATTCTTTTTCTTGATAATTTTTTAAGATTGAAATAGTTTTTTTATCAATCTGTCCAATCTGTTCCATTGCTTTAACAGTATATTCAAGCGTTTTATACATATTCTCAAGTTTTCCGCTGCTTTGCAAGTTGAAAAACAGTTTAGGCGTTTCCATTATTGCATAAAGATTGCCGCAGATATTAGTATATTCGTTTAACAGCTGAATATTTTTATTACTCAGATTTTCAGATACAAAATCTGAAATTTCTTGATAAGTTCCGGATGGTAAAACAGGATAAACCATATCTGCTGTTTGTATTAATCTTTTAAATAATTTTACTGGTCTGTCTTCCATTACAAGAATATTGTTGATATCCTGCAAATGCCTTTTAAAAGAGAGCATTCTATAAAACAGATAGTCTTCATCATTTTTAAAATAGGGAGCATTTTGCAAAAATTTTGCCGAAGAATTATGAACAAAAATAGTAGATGCAAATATTCTTCTGGAAAGCTGCAGCCTGTTGCCTAAAAAAGATTCCGGCACAATTTCTACCAGATGACTTTTCCCTTTATAATTAATTGTCGTATAGTATTCCGGAATAATTGAGATTTCCCTTATATAGCGAGGCATAAAAGGATTATAATTTACTAAATCACTATACAGTACTATTGGTTTTCTATTTTCCATTAAAATCTCATTGGATTTCATTATATAAGGTACATCAACAAGTACACTGTCAGAACTGTCTTCCAGATGCTTTTGTGTATATTTGACATAATTATTTCCTAAAAGGGCTGTATCCAGAGAATCAGAGATATTTTTAACGCTTGTATTATACTGTTTTGAAAAAATATTCATTTGACCTAAGGGAGTTGTTGTTGTGAAAGTATGATTATTGCCGGACATATTAATATAAAAATTAAAAGATGTTTCAAAAGAATTCATTTTATTAACAATTGAACCTGCAATTTTATCACCGTTTTTCCCGTCATAATTGTATTCTCCCAGATAAACTCCTACAGCAAAATCCAGATCATTAGGTATAGGATTTTTCTTTATAAAACCAGAACCGTATGCATTGTAATAAAGATATTTGAAGTCCATACCGTTTTTGTGTGAAGAAAATTTTGCATATTCAAATGCTTTATCCAGCATTTTTATTGTTTTAGAAATATAAGGCAGAGATTTTGTATTGGTGTACGGATTCATATAAACATACAGCAGCATATGCTTATTTATAATAAAAAAAGCGGCTAATATAACCAGCACAAAAAGTACAAGACAAAACTTCTTCATTCTTCTCTCCCCTATTATTAACTATTGTAAACTTTAATTAATTTTAGTCAATTAGGTGTTCACAAACAGGGCTTAAATGTGTATGATATTTATATGATAAATTTAGAGGATTTATATTCGGAAGTTCCACCGACAAAACTCCGTAATATTGATGAGAAGTTTCGTCCGGCGCAAACTTCACCTTTCTGGTTATGGGTGGCAGATAGATTTTTTTATGGAATGCTGGAAAACAGATTTTATGCTTTCCGTTATAAAGGTGCAGAAAACTTTTATAATAAAGATCCACAAACTCCGGTTATTTTATTTGCACCGCACAGTAACTGGTGGGACGGAATTGTCGGATATAATATCTGTAACAGAATATTTAAAAAAGAAATCCGTCTTATGGTAGAAGAACTTAATCGTTTTCCACTTTTAAGAAGGGGCGGAGCTTTTAATGTGAATAAAAAATCCGCGCAAGCCTCTATGCAGGCTCTTAAATATTCTGTTGAAATTCTCGGCGACCCAAATAATATATTATATCTTTTCCCTCAAGGAATAATTAAACCGCCTAATCACAGACCTATTGAATTCCAAACTGGACTTACATATGTTGCAGAAAAAGCTGCCAAAAAGTACGGTAAAGTTGCACTTATGCCGATTGCTGTAAATTACATGTTTTTACGGGATAACAGACCGGAAGTTCTGGTTGAAATGGGTAAACTTATTGAACTTGATAATGATAAACCGGACAGAAAAGAATATACCGAATATCTAGCAAAAACTCTTCAAGATTTATGTGATAAACAGTTTTATGACATAAGTATGGGTAATTTTAAAGGTTATGAAACACTGTTTCAGAGAAAGTTGAAATGGTACAGAAGAATCGAACAGAGATTAAAGAAAATTGAAGTTAAAGGCTCCGGTGTCTAAATTTTATAATCTATACCATGCTGTTTAAAGAGCTTATTAAACATATCTTTTTTTTCTAAAACAGTTTCTTTTGTTAATATCATATCAAACCCTTCCTTAAACGGATGCGCATTAAGCTCATCTTTTGAAAGTAATTGTACTCTTTGCATATACTCATCCGTGAGCTTAGATGTAATTTTGCATAATTCGCGCAATCGTACACTAACCCTGCATCTTTCAACTTCTTTTATTATAGCCTTTGCTTTTTGTGCTAAATCAACAAATCTGGCATCACCTGCAATTGTCTCCAGCGTTTTATCCCGATGTGAAAAACGTGTTATATCAGATTTAAATCCGTATTTTGCATGGAAGTAAATTGCAGTTTCTCTTGAGTATAACTGTATATAGTTGATTTTATTTTCAAACATCTCCATTATACTAACAAGTCGCAATAATTCACCAATCCGGAACTTTTTTCTGTAATTTTTTGCTGTTTCTATATTGAAATCGAACATTTTTTTATCCTGCGGATATATTGCAAAAAAATCTTTTCCAAGACGTTCTCCATTTTCCGCAAAAATATTTGTTGCAAAATTCGCATCTCTTAAATGAGATACCTCTGCACGCAATACTCCTAAATCTTTTTTAGGCAGCATAAAGGAACAGAGTTTTGCATCTAAAAATGTTTTCCATACAGGTTTTGTTAAAGGCTTAATATCCATATTGTATTAAATCCTGTAAATATAAATTTTGCTACTTTAGTTTTTCTATAATATTATTTATTGGCTCTTCCCAGGAAATATGGTCTGTTTGTTTAAAAATTTCAATACTTTTGTACCACGGAGTCGTTTCTGTATCACTAAACCAGCGCCAATCAGCAGCATAAGGAAGCAAAAGATATGTTTTTACCCCTAAAGCTCCTGCAAGATGGGCAACAGAAGTATCGACCGTTACAACAACATCCATAGCCATTAATGAACGGGCAGTATCTGAAAAATCCTTAAAATCTTTCGCTAAATTTATCATCTGCGTATATTTTTCATTTCCATGCAGAGTATCATCTACTTGAAAAGAATAAACTTGAATATTTTCCAGATTCAATAACGGCTCAAAGCATTTTATATTTATAGTTCGATTAATCATCGTTCTTATTCCGGCGCAACCAGCTTCCCAGCATAAACCGACTTTGAGTTTTGGACAAACTATTTCTGCAGTTTCACTTTTTAAATATCCTTCTGAATATGGAATATGATAAAAATCCATATCTAAAATATAAGCTAAATCTGTAATTCTTAAAGCTTGAGCTTTTGGATTAACGTCTTTGAAATCCACAAACTCTACTTCCGGATAATTATTCTTAAACAAAGTCTTTAATGGTGCCGGAGCTGCAACTTGAACTTTTCTGTCACCCAAAAACGGTAAATATCTTACAAATTGGATATGATCACCGAGCCCCTGCTCGCATATTACAGCAATTTTATTTTCCAAACTATCTCCGGGTTTCCAGACTTTTTCATACTTCTTCATAAAAGAAGGTAATTCACGCTTATAGAATAATTCATATCCTTCCTTAAATTTTTTTTGTGCCAGATAACACATTCCCAGCGAAGTCATTGTTTCTATGTCGTTCGGGAAATTAGATAACATTCTTTTGTAATAAAATTCTGCATCCTTATATTCTCCCAATTTGAAACAACTTACTGCTATATTATAATCTGCCTCTTTATTCCCCAGCTCTGCAGCCGCTTTATAACATTCTCTTGCTTGAACATCATCACAAAAAATCAATTCTTTTAAATACCCTAAATGAAACCAAAGTGCAGCCGATTCCGGATTTTCTTTTAAAGCTTCTATGCAGAACTCCTGTGCTTCCATCATTTTTCCGCTCTGAGTTAAAGACTTAACTCTGTTTGTAATTGCACGCACATCTTTTGGATAAAGCTCATACATTTTTTCTGAATATTTAATCGCTTGTTCATATCTATGAATTTCAAACAGACTTATTATCAATTTATTATAAATATCAGCATTCTCGCCATATTCAAGAGCTTCCTCCAAATAATTCGCGGCTTTTACATAATCCCCTCTTTCATATTCCGCAAAACCAAGAGCAGAAACGGTTCCCAGAGTCTTTTTTATATCATATGATTTTTGTAAAAGCTCCGCGGCTCGCTCAAAATCCCCTATATTAACGTAAAATAAACCAAATACAGACAATAAACTACTATCATCCGGATTTGCTTTCAATAAATCCTTATAGATATTTTCTGCTTCCTCAGTTTTCCCATGTTGAGTAAGCACAATAGCTTTTTTTAGACTTTTTAAATCAATCATAATCCTAAACTATTAAGCCAGCCGACGATTATACCCTGTAAAATCTGCAGTAGAATAATCGCTAAAATGGGAGAAATATCAAGCATGCCTATGGGCGGAATTACTCCCCTAAAAATATTTAAGAAAGGATCTGTAACAGAACGTATTCCAGCAAACGGCTGGCTCATCCAATCAATTGAAGGAATCCATGTCAAAAATATTCTTAGTATTATAAGCAAATAGTAGAAGTAGAATAGCGTACTTACTGCTCTTGATAACATTTTCTCTCCTTTTTATATTTTTTAACCGTCAGCAGCCAATCGTCCTTTTATTTCTTCCTTTTACCCCTGTGAACATTTTCTGGTATTAGCACATTCACAGTTATTATTTTCTGCCGGCATTTTTTCTATCATACTGAATAAAAGTTTTTTCAAATTATCCAGATTATTGTTAAATACCTGTATAACTTCATGATGGGAAACCGGCGGTACATCGCCTACAAGTCCTGCATCATAGTCAGTTATTAATGATATATTTAGAGGGCACATATCCATTTCTTTTACCAGATAAGCTTCCGGAAAAGCCGTCATGTTAATTACTTCCCAGCCTTGAGATGTAAAGAATTTTGATTCTGCTTTTGTTGAAAATCTCGGACCGTTAATTACAACAACAGTGCCAGTTTCATGTACTTTTATACCTAAATCTTTTGCTGTATCAATTGCAAGTTTTCTTAATTCCGGACAATAAGGATCTGCAGCAGACGGGTGAGTAACGATAGGACCTTCAAAGAATGTGGTTTTTCTACCGTCTGTCCAATCTACAAACTGATCGCAGATAACAAAATTTCCGGGTTCGACATGTTTTTGCAAACTGCCTGCTGCACAGGGAGAAATAACGCGCTTGCATCCTATTTCTTTCATAGCCCAAACATTTGCTCTGTAATTAATTAAATGAGGCAAAATTGTATGACTTCTTCCGTGCCTTGGCATAAAAGCAACATTATGGTTTCCTATCTTACCGATAAATAGGCTGTCAGAAGGCATTCCGTAAGGAGTTTCTATTTTTACTTCTTTTATATCTTCCAAAAATTTATAAAAGCCTGAACCGCCAAAAACTCCTATATCTGCAATTTTTTCCATTTAATTAAATCCTTTCATTTAAAAATTTATAACACATAAAAAATTTTACCATAAAAATAGTGCATAATTAAGAACTGTAACAAAAAGTCAAATTTTATTAGTCCGGCACGTATATTTGCAGCAATAATTATCCCAGAATATCAATATTATTTTTAATTATGTTTTCCTCCGGCTCGCCCTTGAAAAATCCCATAACAATATCTGCGAGCTTTAATCGGGAGCTGTAGTACGAACGTCCCAGTGTGTCAATATTATTAATATCTATGTCATTCGGCAGTATGAGTTCAACAGCTCGTTTGGATGCTGTATTTTCATCCAGAAGCGAAGGGTGTTGCCCAAGAATATCTGTTTCAAATCTGTTTTTCGGTTTATAATATCCAAACTTCCAATCAATAACTTTTTTTACTTCTCTTGTTTTTATCATCATTAATTCTTTCTTAGGAATATTCTTTAAAGGAATTCTGAGAGCTGTCATCTCTTTACCTCTTGAAATGTAATCCAGTATTAAGCGCGCAAAGTTCATATGTTTATCTTTAGCCCATTGTGTAGCAAAGTTTTCCAATTCAAAAGTAAATACACCTTTGACTCTGCCATAGGTTAAAGTATCCGGCATTGCCTTAAGAAGCTTATCTTCTTTTATTTTTGCCAGCCTTTCCGTTGTTGTAATGTGATAAAGATTTGCCGGTAAATTAAAATTTTTCATATTAAACCTTTCTTATTTTATATAATAAACCCTGTAAAAATTTTATTTGTCACAAGTAAAATTAACAAATATTACAAAATATATCTAAATTTTATTCGCATGAAATGTGTTTGTATTATAATATTTGTGTGATTTTTATAAAAGAAAGGAAGAGATCATGAATATTTTAGACAAAATCATGAAACCGAAATCTATTGCGGTTATTGGTGCTTCAACAAAAGAACACACAATCGGTTCTGATATTATGAAGCGTTTACAAGAATACAATTTTAACGGAAAGATTTATCCTGTTAACCCGAAAGGCGGAATTATTGAGGGTTTACAGGCTTATACAAGTGTACTGGAAGTTCCGGGCGAAGTTGATTTAGCAATTATTGTTGTTAATGCAAAATTCGTTCTTGCAACTATTGACCAGTGCCACGAAAAAGGAATTAAAGGTTTATGCATAATTACAGCCGGCTTCAAAGAAACAGGTAAAGAAGGTGCTGAACTTGAAAAACAATTGCTTGAAAAAGTCAGAGCATACGGCATGAGATGCGTCGGTCCTAATTGCTTAGGCGTTGTTAACACTCATCCGGACATCAGAATGGACGGATGTTTCGCAGAATCTCTGCCGGAGAGAGGAAACATTGGTTTTGTTTCTCAATCAGGTGCTTTAGGCGGCGGTATTTTAAATATCTTAAAAGACCTTAACCTTGGTTTTGCGCAGTTTATTTCAATCGGAAACCAGGCTGATGTTAACGCTGAAACAGCTCTTGAATACTGGGAAAATGATTCTGACGTTGAACAAATTCTTCTTTATATGGAATCAATCCAGAACCCTGCTAACTTTAGAAAATTAGCAACACGAATTTCTAAAAAGAAACCTATTCTTGCTCTTAAAGCAGGTCGTTCAGCAGCAGGTGCAAGCGCTGCTTCCTCTCACACCGGTTCATTAGCCGGTGCTGATAAGGCAGCTAACGCTTTATTACAGCAATCTGGTGTAATCAGAGAATATTCATTAAAAGACTTGTTTGCAACAGCTAAAGTTTTTGCAAACTGCCCGATACCGAAAGGCAACAGAGTAGCTATTATTACTAACTCCGGCGGTCCTGGTATCATGGCAACTGATGCTGTTTGCGAACACGGTATGCAGATGGCTAAATTAACCGATGCTACAAAAGAAAAATTAAGAAGCTTCTTACCTGCTGCAGCATCTGTTAAAAACCCTGTTGATATGATTGCTTCAGCTCCGATTGAACACTACAAGCAAACATTAGAAACAGTTATTGCCGATGAAAACGTTGATATGATTATTACAATCTATCTTCCGTTCTTGGGCTTAAAAGATATTGATGTTGCTAAAGCTTTGATGGAAATTAAGGCTAAAAATCCGCAAAAACCGGTTATCGGCGTATTTATGACTAAGAGCGAATTCTTCAATAAGATTTCTGACATGGATGTTAACATGCCGTTCTTTATGTACGCTGAAGAAGCTGCTGACGGCTTGAACAGATTAAATCAACAGAGATTATGGATGGAAAGAGCAGAAGGCAAAGTTCCAACATACAATGTTGATTTCAAACGCGCACAGGAAATTATCGCTAAATCAGTTAACGAAGGTCGTGACCAGTTGACAACAAGAGAATCTATCGATGTATTAGATGCTTACGGAATCAGAGTTTGCAAATCCGGTTTTGCAAAAACTGAAGATGAAGCTGTAACAATCGCTGATTCTATCGGATATCCTGTTGTTATGAAGATGACTTCAAAAACAACTTCTCACAAAACCGACGTAGGCGGGGTTAGAGTTAATATCCAATCTGCCGAACAATTAAGAAGCGAATATCAAGACCTTATTGCTAAGCTTAAAGAAAAAGGACTTCTTGAAGGCTTAGAAGGTGTAATCATTCAAGAAATGGTTAAAGGTAACAGAGAAATGGTTTGCGGTATCGCAACAGATCCTCAATACGGACCTATGATGATGTTCGGTTTAGGCGGTGTATTTATTGAAGTTATGAAGGATGTAACTTTCAGAATTGCACCTTTAACTGATGTTGATGCTAAAGAAATGATTAAGTCTGTTAAAGCATACAAACTTCTTGAAGGTGCAAGAGGAACTAAGCCGGCTCAAATGGAACAGATTGAAGAAACTCTGTTGAGATTATCTCAATTAGTTAATGACTTCAAATTCATTGACGAATTGGATATCAACCCGTTATTGATTTCTGAAAAGACAGGCGAAGGTATTGCAGTAGACGGTCGTATCAAAGTAAGAATGTCAGAAGCTCAAGAAGCTCTCGGCTATTGCTGCAAAGACGGCGTTTGCGCTTGCAATGTATAAATAACAAAAATATAAAATTAGGGCGGGAAAAACGTAAGTTTACCCGCCTTTTTAATTTTGGAAAAAATATATTTGATGTGCTAAATCTTTGATTTAGCATATTCTACTTTATATGTATATGCAGTATTTGTCTTGTCTTTTATCAATTAATGAAGTAAAATATTATGGTATGGATAAGAAAAAAATTTTATTAACAATTCTCATTGCGGGAATTTTAGCTTTCATATCAGCTTTTATATTTTTAAGAACAGATAAGCCTGTTCAGCAAGAGGTGATTAAGCAGGAAATTGCAGAGCCTAAAATAGAGCAGCCGCAGGAAGAAAAAGCCGAAGAAAAAGTTGAAAAGACTTCTCAAAACATATCGGAATCAAAAAAAATTACCCCTCATAAACAAATAAAAAAAACTAAAGTTAGTAATAAAAAGAAACCGACGGCAGTTACCCCTCTAGAAACAGAGCCTTTACCCAAATTGGAAGTAAAGATTGAAGAAAATAAGCAGGAAGAAATAAATCCAAGAGATTTTACGGTTCCGGTTCAATATACATCACAAAATACTTATAAATACGTATACACACCTGCGCGCTATTCTAAATAAAAATCTTATCCTGCATTGCTGTCTGTAATAAGTTATTATCAAGCAATGCTTGACCTACTACTAATTCATGATACAAGGATATAGTAAATTATAGATTTACCACATCAAAAACTATATTTATGAAAGGTGGCAATTTTTTTTATATTTGGTTTTGTTCTAATTATGAAAATAAAATATTTGCAAAATTTATTTGAATATAAAAATTTAAATCTTGCAGGAAAGATTAAAAACCATAATTATCTTTTCCGCATAAGTTCTAATAAAAATACTTTTGAAAAATTCAAGCCTTTGATGTATAAAAAGTCATCATCAATAGAAGAGGCTAAAGCATTTGCCCGTACAAATTTTAATATCACTGAAATTAGCTGCTGCAGTACAGGTAATATCAATGAACTTAACAGCGGATTATGCAAGCTTTATAATATTAACCGGGGGAAGATATCCTTTCCATCGTGTATAAAGTTGTATAAACATAAAAATGAGCGTTTTTGCGGTGGATACGGAAACAACATGATTTCCATAAATACTTTTTACGGTATGTTTAGAACCCTTGCGCATGAAACAGCTCACTTTAATCATGAAAAAATTTCAAAAAATTATTTAAAAATGGGGAAAAAGACCGAAATAGTTGAATCCGGCAATTATGATTTTTCTATTCTGGAAAAATTTTTGAGTGATAAACCGTCACAAAAATTAATAAAGAGAGAGCTTTACGGATACGCCTGCTCATCTCCTGCAGAATTTGTAGCCTGTACTTTTGAAGCGATTATGTGCGGCAAAAAGCTCTCATTAGATTTATTGAAGTTATATAGAAAATATGAAGGTCCAAATGCCGAAATTTTATTAAAACATCAGCTAGAGGGAGAAAGCATTGATAGGGCGCATGCAACAAACAGTATAGAACGTAACGAAAATTTTTTATTTAGAACGATAAGAAAAATCTTAGGATAAATGCCGGAAATACAGATTTGCAAACTGCTTATTATTTACTTAAATAATAATTTGTGTACCTGCGGCTCAAAAACATGACTTTAAAAAAATAATAATTAAATTAATATCATCCAAATATATGAAATTTAAATAAAACGGTCAAGAACCGCAAATAATTTCCGATATTATTAAAGGAAGGACGGTCTATATTGTTTAACACAATGAACACAATACGCCCGCGTCCCTATCCGCAGAGGGGAACTGGCAGTTATAATGCAGGGAATGAAGGCACGGACAAAGACGGGCATAATAGTAATGCTCAAGATCAGCAGCAGCAAAGACAAAATCATCAAGTAGTTGCTCGCGGCAGAGCTGAAGACATGCACCAGCAAGCTCCAATACGCCAGCCGGTATATTCTCCCGCTAATAATAGCTATCCTTCAACACCGCACAGGCAGGCATATCAAGTTCAAACTCCGCCTCCGATAAGATATAACCAGCACCAGATTAATCCGATGCAGTATCAAGCTGCACAGGCAGGCTATCAGCCTATTGAACAGGCTCCATCGGCACAGACACCGCTTCCACAGGCAGCTCCTAGAAGCAATAAAATCAACATTGCTCAGATACTTAAAGATTTCAGAAATACAATAAAGGCAATAGCAACACCTGCTGATATAGAAGAACAGGTTAACCATTATCTGCAGATTGTAGAACAGCAGGTTAGAGAGCCTCAGCCGCAGGTAAACTTGATACAAAGTAATCTCAAAATAGCCGCTTCTCTTCTGGATAAATATATTTCAGAAACTCTGAATAAAGATTCAAAAGTCGTTCAAAACTGGCTTGATGCGCTATTTTTGCAGCGTATTAATTACAGTTATAATGAAGATGAAGTAAACCCGAGTTTTCTTGTAAAATTTCCGGATAATAACAAACCTCAAAAAACGCAGACAACTGATTCTGCACCTGTACAGCAAGAACTTCCGCCGGCTGAAAACAATGTAGAAGTTCCGGAAAAAACAAATTCGGAGATTATCGAGTTTGAACCGGAAGAATTGACGCTTGAAGAAGAATTTACGCAGGCGAAAGAAACAATTTCCAAAAAACCTAATATAACCATCATTCCACAGGATACAAAACTTAAGTCATTATTTGTAGAAGCTAAAAAACAGGCTTGTTCCAACAATCCGCAAAAAGCAATGCAGATGTTTAAAGAAGCTTTTATGCGGGCTGCAGAGCTAAAAGACAATGAAACTCAATCAAGAATATGTCTGGAAATAGGCAAAATCTACGATGATAATGACCACTTTGTACAGGCTTTAAACAGTTACAACAGGTCACTGCAATATACGACAGATGTTAATGTAAAATCACGGGCACATTTTTCAATGGCACAGATTTATGATGATGTAAATGAAATTGAACCGGCATTGAATCATTATTTAACCTCTATTTCTTATGCAGGAAAGTCTGATGATTTAATAGGTCAGTCTGATTCTCTTACAAGAATGGCTAATATTTTTACTGATAAATATGATGAAAATGCTTTTGATTATTATGATGTTGCCCGCAAATTAATAGAGCAGACAACGGATAATTCAATGAAAGGCTATGTATTATCTAACACTGCAGATGCGTGTGTTCAGTTCAAAAAGGGTGATAAGGCTTTAAAATATTATGCTGAAGCAGTAAAGAACTATGAAAAAACAAATTCTGCAGAAGAAATTGCACGTAATTATAAATCTGCTGCACAAATAATGATTGAGTTTAAAAGTCCTAATAAAGCAAAATCTTTGTTAAAAAAGGCGCTTGTAAATGCAGTGAAAACTCATAATGATGATTTAATTGCAGAAATCAATGCCTTGCTTGCTTCTGTTGAAAATTAAAATGCAAGTTTAGGCGACTGAAATTTATAATCTTGCCTGGAATAAGTTTACTCCATATAGTTGATAAATGCTGGTTATTATTGACAATAAGCCGATTATATATTAGCATTATGGTAGAATATTCTACCTGGGATTGGAGAGGGGCATGAAATTGAATTTAACGCGTAAACAGGTTGGTATAATTATATTGCTTATTATAATTGTGCCGATTATATATAATAAAACAGCCGGGGCTATTGCAGGATTTATCCAGAGGAAGGCAATGATGATGCCTAAAGAGGTTATTGTTGATAATCCGCGTATTGAGGAAGTGAATGTATCTGCAGAAGCAACAGGAAGAGTCGAAGCTCAGTATTCAATTGATGTTATAGCGCGTGTTTCCGGATTTTTATTGAAAAAATATTTCCAGGAAGGGGATTTTGTAAAAAAAGGTCAGCTTCTCTTTCAGATAGATCCAAAGGAGTATCAGCTTAATGTTAATAATGCGCAGGCTTCTGTTAACCAGTACAGGGCTTTGTACACAAATGCACAGCAGGAATGGAACAGAGCAAATGCACTTGTAAAAGAGGATTTGATAAGCCGTTCTGATGTAGATTCAAGTCTTGCAACAAGAAACCAGAACAAAGCTTTATTGGATGCTGCATTACAGCAGCTGGAGCTTGCAAGAGTTAATCTCGGCTACACAACAATAAAATCCCCGATAGATGGCAGAATAGGAAAAGTTAATATAACGGAAGGGAATTATGTTACTGCATCCTCCGGCTCGCTGGTTAATGTTGCAAGCGTATCTCCTGTTTACGTAACTTTCAGCTTAAAAACAGATGATTTTGTAAAACTTTTAAGAGCAAGCAACCGATTTGAAGATGTGGAAGTAAAGGTTCAATTCGGTGACGGTGACTGGTATGACAAAATCGGTACAATAAATTTTGTTGATAATAAAATAGACAAAGATTCCGGTTCTGTTACTATGAGAGCTTCTTTTGACAACTCTAAGGGCTGGCTTGTGCCGGGTGCTTATATGAAAGTTAAGCTTATAGCTCCAAAACTTATTGAATATGTTACAGTTCCTCAATCCTGTACAAAGGGTGATGCTATGAGCGGATATTATGTTTGGGCAGTGGAGAATAACAAAGCTGTTAAGAAAAATATTCAAGTATCTGATGATATTAATAATAACTGGATTGTAGAAGACGGTATCAGTACAAAAGACACTATCGTAGTTTCCGGTATTCAAAATATATCGGCAGAAGGACAAAAGTTAAAGATTATAACAAATAAGACAAGTCAGAGTAAAGATTAATGAAACAAATATTTGATAAAGAAAAACTGTTCTTTTTTATAAGAAAACCGAGATTTGCATTAGTAATATCAGTATGTATAGTGATTTTAGGGTTAATTTCTATGCTCACATTGAAGCAGGAAAGCTATCCTGATGTAACTCCTCCGCAGGTAAGAGTTTCTGCAAATTATCAAGGTGCTAGTGCAGAGGTTATTGAATCTTCTGTTGCAACAGTTCTTGAAAACAAACTTAACGGTGTTGAAGATTTGACTTATATGACTTCAACCTCGTATGACGGGCGCTATTCTTTGACCTTATATTTTAAAGTAGGTTCAGATAAGAACATCAACTTGATGAATGTACAAAACAGAATTCAGCAGGTGCAGTCACAATTGCCAGAGGATGTCCAGAGAACAGGTGTAACTGCAATAAGCAGAACTTCCGGCTCCGGCGCTATTATTCTTACGCTTTATCCGGAATCCGGTAACTGGACTCAATTGGATCTGACAAACTATGGTTCTATATATATTAAAGATGAACTTAAGCGTGTTGAAGGTGTTGCCGATGTCGAAGTTTACGGCGGCGGCAACTATTCTATGAGAATATGGCTTGACCCCCAAAAAATGGCAGGACTTGGAATTTCTACAAGTGAAGTTAAAAATGCTATATCGACTCAAAATACGCAGGTTACAGCAGGCGCTTTAGGTCAGCTTCCGACAGACGAAAAGAACGCTTTGCAGTTGACATTAAAAACACAGGGGCGTCTTGATGAAGTAGAACAGTTTGAAAATATTATTATCCGCTCTAACATGGACGGTTCAAACGTTAGAATTAAAGATATTGCAAGGGTTGAACTGGGGGCTGAATCTTATTCAAACTTAGGTTTAGTTAACGGTAAACCTTCCGCGGTTGTTATAATTTCACAGCTTCCGGATGCTAACGTAATTAACCTTTCTAAAGCTGTTAAAGAAAAAGTTGACGAATTAAACGCCCAAATGACAAACGGTATCAAAATTTTGTATGTAAAAGACGATGCTGACTATATTCATGAATCAATGAAAGAAGTCGAGTTTACCATTCTTCTTACAGGTTTAATCGTTGTTCTTATTATCTTCCTGTTTTTGGGAGATGCTATGGCAACTCTTGTTCCATGCGTAACTATTCCGGTTTCTTTAATTGGTACGTTCTTTGTCCTAAAAGCGTTCGGGATGTCTATTAACCTTTTAACCCTGTTTGCGATGGTTCTTGCGGTTGCGGTTGTAGTCGATGACGCTATTGTTGTTATTGAAAACGTAAAAAGGCATATTGATGAAGGAAAATCCGCTGTTATTGCGACCCAGCTTACGATGCAGGAAGTAGGTTTTGCGCTTGTTGCAATGGCGCTTGTTTTGATGGCGGTATTTGTGCCTATTATATTTATGGGCGGTATGACAGGGGTTATGTATAAACAGTTTGCCGTTTGTATTGCGGTATCAATTGCACTGTCTGCTGTTTGTGCACTTACTCTTTCGCCTGCTATGTGTTCGCATTTCTTAGGACAAAACCACGATAAATTAAAAGAAAAACATCCGATTATGGTTAAAATCGGACAAAAAGCCGATATTCTGGTAAAAGATTTCAATGAAATGTTTGCAAAGCTTGAAAACTTTTATATGGAATACGTTAAAAAGTTTGTTTACGATAAAAAGCTTGTAATAATCCTTTATGCTGGAATAATTCTTTTAACTCTTTTATGCTTTAAAACGATTTCAACAGGTTTTATTCCGGATGAAGATCAAGGGGTTTTGCTTGCACAGATTACACTTCCGGACGGTGCGTCCCTAACACGAACAGAAGAGGTTTCAAGAAAATTTACAGACTTAATTAAAAATATTGACGGAGTTAATACCGAAAAACTTACAGTATTCGGCGGTAACGGAGCTACAAACCAATCTACGATTATTATTCAGCTTGAAGATTATGCTGACAGAAATGTAGGTGTTTTTGAATGGATTGTAAGAAAATTCAAAGGACAGGCTACGGATATGTCACACGTTGCAATCTTAAATAAAGTAAGAGCCGCGGCTTCTACAATAAAAGAGGCTTCGATTGTAGCATTTTCTCCTCCGGCAATCAGCGGTATGAGTATGATGGGCGGTTTTGAATTCCAGATGCTTTCTAAAGGTACTTATACTCCGCAGGATCTGGAAGTATGGGCAAATAAACTTATTGCAGCAGCTAACCAAAACCCATCGTTATCAAGTGTTTACACATCATTCCAGGCAAATGTTCCTCAATATATTGTCGATATTGATTACGAAAAAGCTCTTGCACAAAATGTTGACCTGCAGGAATTATATTCAACACTTTCTTCTATGCTCGGTACTTATTACGTAAACGATTTTAACAAATATGACAGGGTATTTAAAGTACAATTGCAGGCAGAGAGCAAGTTTAGAGATAAAGCGACCGATTTATCGGGGATTTATGTTAAAAACAATAACGGCGTAATGGTTCCTGTTATGTCTATAATCAAACTAAGACAGGCAATCGGTACAGCGTCTATTACAAGATATAATCAATATAAATCCGTACAAATTCAAGGTCAGCAGGCGGCAGGAAAAAGCTCCGGCGATGCTATGAACGCTATGGAAGATGTAGCAAAAGAGGTTCTGCCGGCGGATATTGCCTATGATTGGTCCGGTACATCAGCCCAGGAGCGTGAAGCATCGGGACAAACAGCTATGATTATTGCAATGGCGCTTGTGTTTGTTTACTTATTCCTTGTAGCTCTTTATGAAAGCTATACAATTCCGATTGCGGTACTTTTGATTTCGCCGGTTGCAGCTCTGGGTGCTTTGATATTCCAGCTTATGCTTAACCAATCATTCGATATTTATTCGCAGGTCGGTATGATTACACTTGTCGGTCTTGCGGCTAAACAGTCAATACTTATTGTAGAGTTTGCTAAAGAAGAACACGAGAAATACGGACTTCCGGTAAAAGATGCGGCAATTAAGGCAGCTCATTTGAGGTTCAGAGCAATTATGATGACAGAACTGGCATTTATTATCGGTGTTCTTCCAATGTTATTTGCACACGGAGCCGGTGCTAATTCAAGAATATCCGTAGGTTCAACAGTATTCGGCGGTATGATTGCGGCTGCAACATTAGGTGCGGCGCTCACTCCGGCATTCTATGTAATAGTTCAAGAATTTGTTGATAAATTCCCGACAAAAGAGATTACGGATAAAGATTTGGAGATATAAGATGAAAAAGATTTTAAATATATTATTAATATGTTCAATTCTTTCTGTTTCAACAAATGCGGTTTTAGCAAAGAAAAAAGAAGATAAAGTTAAAAAAGAAGAAAAAATAGAAATAGTAAAACCGGAAAAAGTTAAGGTTAATAAACGACTTGAACGCAAGAAGAATAAGAATAATGAGCGTGTAAAGCGTGAAACTTCAAAAGAAGCAAAGGGCATGTACGAAACCAAATTTCCGGAAATAAACAGCCAGATAGAATATACGGAAATGAATGGCGAAGTTACACTAAGCGATTGTATTAAACTTGCGATAACTCATCATCCAACAATTATGTCCGCAATAAGCAATGCAGAAATTTATAAAACAAGAATAGGACAGGCGTGGTCGAATTATTTTCCGACAATCGGTGCAGGTGTAAGTTATTCAAGAAATGATATGCTGATGTCTAATATGCCGGCTAATATGTCAAGAATGATGACGCAAAGATATAATATGTTTTATGTGCCGACACTTTCTGCGAATATGCTGTTCTTTGATTTCGGAAAGACAAAAGCTAGTGCTGATATGGCAAAAAGAAATTATGAAGCTTCCAGATATGATGCGGAATCAAGTATTGAAACTGTCATATATAATGTAAAAGTTGCTTATTACAATATGGTTTTTGCGGAAATACAAAAAGCTGTTTATGAAGAAACGGTTAAAGATTTTGAGCTGCAACTAAAACAGGCAAAAGCTTATTATGAAATAGGTAAAAAGGCTAAAATAGATGTAACCACTGCTGAATATAATATGGGAAATGCAAAGGTTAATTTAATCAGAGCAAAAAATACACTGGAACTTGCAGCTGTAGAACTGGCGAATGCAGTAGGTATTCCGGAACTTGAGAATGTTATTCTCAAGGATAAAATGAACAGCAAAAAATATGATGTTAATTTTCCGGATTTGTTAAAAACTGCGCAGGAATCACGTCCGGCATTATTGTCCGCCAAGAAAGCCATGGATGCGGCAGAAATGAATGTCCGTGCAGCAAAGCGGGCTTTTACTCCGGATATCAGCGGGTTTGCTTCATATGACCATGGCGGGCGACAGATATATAGTGATTACGGATATCAATTTGGAGTACAGCTGAATTATAATGCTTTAAATATAATGCTTTTGAAAAAACAGGTTGATGAGGCTAAAGCTACATATCAAAAATATGTTGCAGATTATGAGCAGCAGAAACAAAACGTTTATCTGGAAGTCAAAAGCGCTTACATAAATCTGTTGAATTCTCATGATAGTCTTGATGTTGCAAAACTTGCCCTTCAACAGGCAAAAGAAAGACAGTATCTGGCTTTTAGAAGGTATCAAGTAGGTTTAGGCGATGCAATTGAGTTTAAAGATTCTGAAAATACTTATTTGAATGCACAGCTTGATTATTACAATAACCTTTTAAACTACAATATAAATGCTGCAGAGCTTGAACGGGTAATTGGCGCTCCAATTAAGGAATCAGATATTGATTTGTGATAAACAGTTTTGCTTTTGATAAAAATAATAAAAAATTTGATTAGCGGCAATATAACTCTTCTTAACCGGAAATAATACTATTTATATATGAGTTATGGTTAAAAAAAATATGATAACATGAATAAAAATAGGAGAAGTTATGAAGAAATTTTTATTTTTGTTATCTGCATTAATTATTTGCCCCCTAACATTTTCTGCTGAACAGCTTCAGCCAGCGACAGTACCGCAAAATGTTATGTTTGAAGACTGCACAAAACTTTTTGCAGTAAATAAGGAAAAATTATTTTATTTGACACTTGCATCCCTTTCCGCAAACAGATTTCTTATAGATGAAGTCCAGACATACAACGGTTATGTAATCTTTAGTGTTAATAAAAATCAGTATCTGGCAACTATTGCGGGGGTTGATAATTCCAATTCTATTTTAAAAATCACGCCTTGCAATAATGTGTATAACTTTCCGCCCGGAATAGTTACAAATACATTTAAGTATATTGATTTGAACTTGAATTCAGATATAAAAAGCTGATAAATCGTCAAAATTGGGGAGGAGGGCTTTGCCCGATGAAACGAATTTTTACACTGATTATCATATTTTTTTCTATTTTGACCCTTACTGCCTGTTCAATAAGGGAAGATGCCCGTCCCAGAGAAGTAACAGTCTGGACTTTGCAGATGGGGGATTTTGCGGATTATATGTATAAGATTATCCGCAGTTACGAAAAGGAACATCCGAATATTCAAATTAAATGGATTGATGTGCCGTTTTCAGAAGGCGAAAAAAGAACACTGGCTGCGGTTATGACAGACACGCCGCCGGATTTAATCAATCTTAATCCGGATTTCTCTGCGCTTCTGGCACAAAAAGGAACACTTCAAGAGATTGATGAAGAAGCGCTCAATGGTTTTAATCCGGATATTATAAATGCACTTAAATATAACGGCAGAATTTATTCAATTCCATGGTATGCAACAAGTGCTGTTACTATATACAATAAAGAACTTTTTGAAAAATCCGGTATAATAAGACTTCCAAAGACTTATAAAGAACTGGGTGCTGTTTCTGAAAAAATAAAGCTGAATACTGGCGCCTATGCTTATCTGCCGACGATTACCGAAAATGATACGATGGTTAAAATTCTGAATAAATACGGAATAACGGATGATTATACAGCTGCAGCTCCGGTTTTTGAAATGTATAAAAATTTATATCAAAAAGAGTTAATCCCAAAAGAGAGTATAACTTTTACTTTAAGAGAAGCGCTTGAACAGTATATGGCAGAAAAAATTGTTTTCTTTCAAGGCGGTGCCAATTTCTTAACTATGGTGAAAGAAAATGCACCATCGGTTTATGAAAAAACTGATGTAACCGAGCAAATAAAAGGACCTGTCGGGCAAAATGATTTCTCGGTTATGAATTTTGTAATTCCGCTAAAGGCGAAACACAAAAAAGAAGCACTTGATTTTTGTTTGTATCTTACAAATGCTCAAAACCAGCTTGAACTTGCAAAAATGACAAATGTTATTGCGACAAACAGTGAAGCATTAAATAACGCTTTCTATAATGATTATTCGACTCTGGAAGCCAAAGCCCGCTCAGTTAGTGCCAAACAAATTTCCCAAATTACTCCCCAGCTAAAACAACGGCGAAATCAAAAAGAAATTAATACGCTTGTTAATACTGCAGTTCAATCTGTACTTTTAAATAAGGATTCAACAGAGAATATTTTAAAAAAGCTTGATACAGATATTAAAGAGATTGAAGAATAAATCCAACCTATATACATTTGCCCCTGTTTATCTTATACTATTCGGTAAATGGAATATGAGAGGATAAATAATGTTAAAAGATTTTTTCTTAAATGAAGTTGAAGAAGCAATATTAAAAGCTATACAAGATAATAAACTCGGACAGGCATCAGAATATCAAAAAGGAACTCTGATTGTAGAAAAGCCAAAAAATCCAAATTTTGGAGATTTTGCTGTCAATGTTTCATCCCTTGCACGCACTGCTAAAATTGCACCTCCTGTTATTGCCAATGTAATTGCAGAATATCTTGCAAAGGAAAACTATGAAGTTTCTATTGTCGGCGGATTTATAAACTTTAAGATAGAAAATATTCTTTTAGCAAATGCTATAGAAGAAATTCTAAAAAAGAAAGAGAATTACGGTCGTCCGGAAAATATTGAAAAAGAAAAAATACTTCTTGAATATGTTTCCGCAAATCCGACAGGACCTTTTCACATAGGACACGGACGCTGGGCAGCAATGGGCAGCGCTCTGGCAAATCTATTGAAATTCTACGGGCATGATGTTTATCAAGAATTTTATATTAATGATGCGGGAAGCCAGATACAAAAACTCGGGAATTCTCTTAAAATAAGGGTTATGCAGCAGCTTGGCGAAAATATTGATTTTCCGGAGGATGAAACAGAAAGAAAAAATTATTATCCCGGTGATTATTTAATACCAGCAGCAAAGAAATATATTGAACAAAATCCTGGTATAACAGCAGATAAACTTGATAGTCAAATACTTTCAGATTTTGCAAAAAAAGAAATGGAAGAGTGCCAGAAAAAGCTTCTTGAAGAATTCAGAGTTCATTTTGATAATTTTTATTCAGAGCTGGAACTTCATAAATCCGGTAAAGTGGAAGAAAGCTATAAAGCACTTATGGAAAAAGGAATGCTGTATGAACAGGATGGCGCTATGTGGTTTAAATCATCAGCATTTGGAGATGATCAAGACAGGGTTATTAAAAAGGCTGACGGTTCTAACACTTATTTAACAGCTGATATCGCCTATCATGCAGATAAGTTTAACAGAGGGTTTGACAGACTTATCAATATATGGGGAGCTGACCATCATGGTTATGTAGCGCGTGTTAAAGCTTCATTAGAAGCTTTAGGATACAATCCGGATAAACTGGAAATCCTTCTGGGACAGCTTGTAAATTTAGTTGTTAACGGTGAAGAAGTCAGAATGGGCAAACGTAAAAACATGGTTACATTAGACGACTTGATAGAAGAAGTAGGAATTGATGCAACCCGTTACTGGATGGAAATGAGAAATATTGATATGACTCTGGACTTTGATATCGAGCTTGCAAAACGCTCAACGGATGAAAATCCCGTGTTTTATGTCCAGTATGCGTATGCCCGTGTATGTTCTATTTTAAGAAACGCTGTGAATGAAAGACTTAACGCAGAAACAGGAGAAAAATCCACTGCACCTATGAGCAGAGAAGAATTGGATAATTTAATTGAAAACTTTGATAAAAATATAATTCTCAAAACAGCTGACAGTGCAAAAGCGCTTATTTTAAAACTTGAAGAATTTAAATCGGTTATTGTATTATCCGCACAGAACAGAACTGTTTATACTATCTGCCGTTATGTTCAAGAGCTGGCAGCTGAATTCCATTCATTCTATAATTCAAACAGAGTAATCTGTGATGATAAAGAATTAATGCAATCCAGACTTGCGCTTATGTTAGCAATCAAAACGACATTAAAAAATGCGCTTGATATTCTTGCAGTGTCTGTACCGGAAAAGATGTAAAAATGTCCCTATGGATTGCCCCACTCACCGCATCCGCAGGGCGAGAAAATTGTACTTGCTCTTTTTATTTGGACAGTTATACCCGGATTAAGAGGAAGTTTTTAAAATAAATACTAATGAGTTAAAATGGCTGGTAAACATAAGTATACCAGCCATTATTTATTATTCAAATTTCGGAATATTCGGATTATCAAGATTATCTAACAATTGTTGAATATCTACTTGGGAATTCGGTCTTAAAGGACGCATTTTCCCAGGTTTTAAAGGTTCAGCGGTCAACTCTTGAATTTCCATTTGCGGTTCGAAATTAATTTTATCTTTCCAGTTCTTTTGAAAATTAAATAAACCTCTGTTGTTAATGTTCATACCCATAATGTTGTTTTCCTTTCATTTTTAGTTACGGACTTTGTAAGCTTACATGAACTATAACGGCATTTTATAGAAAAACTTTAGAAAAAAACGTAAATTTGTTACAATTTGTATTTATAAGATACTAACTGCTGTCCAAACATTATGACAATACTGACAAATGCCCAGTTTACAATTATTAATATTTCTTTACATGTTTTGTAATTTATAGTCGTTGTACGCATTTTTAGCAACATATTTATAAGCGTATTAGAGCATTTTATTCTAATTTATATAATTTTAAAATATTTATATGGTTGATGTAGCAAAAATATTTGGTAAGAGATTACAACAAATAAGAAAGATGCGCGGATTGACTCAAGCACAATTTGCAGAACTTGTTGAGCTAGAGGTATCAACAATTTCCAGAATTGAAAAAGGCTCTCAGTATCCTAAGCCAGAAAACGTTAATAAATTTGTAGAGGTTCTAAATGTAGAACTTAAAGAGTTTTTTACATACACTTTTGTAGAGAAATCAAAAGAAGAAATTTTGCAATCGATATATTCTATTATAGAAAAATCCACATTTAAAGATTTGCAGTTCTACAATAAAATGATGCAGTTGCATTTAGAATATAAAAGCCGTTATAAGGGCAGAACACTATAAATTATTTACCAAGCATACTTAAAATTATAGTCAGTTTTATTATTTTATCAGCTTGTAGATATTTTATGCTTAATATACGATATTATTAGGAGTATATAAAATGACGGCTAGAAAAGACTGTAATATAGATATAATCGTAGCGAAATTAAAAGATGCTAAGCAGCCGATGAGTGATTTTGTGCATTTAATGGATAGTTTTAATGACCCTTATCTTGTCTTGATATCCTGCATATTAAGCTTGAGAACAAATGATAAAACAACCTATCCTGCTACATTAAGAATGCTTGAACTTGCAAAAACACCAAAAGAAATGAAGAATGTAAATGTACAGGAGCTGGCTAAAACTATTTATCCTGTCGGTTTTTATGAAAACAAGGCCAAGCAGATTATTGAACTTTCAAGGGTTATTGATGAAGATTTAGGCGGGAAAGTTCCGGATGAAATTGATGATTTAATAAAATTTAACGGGGTTGGAAGAAAAACTGCCAATCTTGTTTTATCACGCGGGTTTAATAAACCTGCTATTTGTGTGGATGTTCATGTGCATAGAATTTTTAACCGACTGGGCTATGTAAAAACGAAAAATCCGGAAGAAACCGAGTTTGCTTTACGAGAAAAACTTCCAGTAAAACACTGGATAGATATAAATACCCTTCTTGTTACCCATGGACAGAATGTCTGTAAACCATTGAAACCAAATTGTGAAGCATGTCCGATAGCTGACTATTGCGCAAAGATTATATAATATGGTAAAATGAATAAAACGAGAGAGGGTATAAATGGCAGAACAAATCAACTGTCCGTTTTGCGGGAATATTATAGAAAGTGATGCATTGCGATGTGAAAATTGCGGTTCATTATTTAAAGAGCCGGAGCTTCCTAATATTAAATTTAATGAACTCGGTCCTTTTCTTGCTATTGATATTTTGACACTGGGCTTTTTCTCAACAATATGGTTTTTTATAAACGGAAAAGCTATAAATAAGCTTACTCCCTCCGGTAAAGACAAACTGAAGCTGCAATGGCTGTTTTTGCTTTTAGCTGTAAATGGCGGTTTTTATCTATTCTTCTTCTATAAGCATCCAACTTATCTGCTTATATTTGCAATATTGCAATGTTTTATCTATATCGCCCTTACATACCGTGTACTAAGAATTATACAAAAATATACCGAAAACACTTATGGCACATTTGTTGAAAGTAACCCTTATTATATAGTGTTATTCAATATTTTCTACTTAATACATTTCATTGATACATACAAAAATCGTGTACAAAATCTACACGTACATTTTGATTGGAAATCTCCGCAGGGAATTATACTTATCCTGCTGATACTTATTATTATTTTTATACTCCGTTTTTACAATGAAATGTATTTACTGCTTCATTAAACAGACATATCAATAATTGAATCATATACAGCACAGTTGGCTTGATACGCAGTTTGAGCCAGTTTTATATTGCAGGCATCCTGCACTGAATATCCGTTCTGCAAGGCTGATACCATTGCATTATCTAAATCCTGTGCAGATTGTACAACGTTAGCTCCAGCTGTGGCAAGCAAGTCTTCCGGTCTGATGTTTGAATAATAATTGTTTAAATCAACTTGAGAACTCTCAACATCAGAGGTTGAATACGTCGGAACTGTTGCAGCCTCCGGAGCATTTCTGCCCGTTGTTGCACTCATATTTTCCAGTAAGCCGGAGTAAATGGATGTGTCTATTGATGATATAGAACTCATAATTAAACCTCTATTATCAGTTTAACGCATTTTTTAAAATATACAAGTGTTATATATACAATATGTTACATTGGCTCAGAATGTATAACTATACTTACATTCCCGAGAGCCTCCTTGATACTGCTCTCAACTTGATCACAAATATTATGACAACAACTGATTTTCATATCCGGATTAAATAATAGCGTCAATTCTATTTCTTTATACTGTCCGGCTTTACGCCCTTTAATATTTTTGTATCCCTTAATTACTTGATTATTTTTTAAAATTTCCTCTATTTTTGTAATATCAGCCGGAGGAATTGAACCGTCGAGAAGGTTATTAAGGGTTTCTTTTGATATTGAAAATCCGGTTTTAAGAATAATTAAAGCTACAACTATTGCAATCACGGGGTCTATAATTGTTAATCCTGTTATTTTTATTAATACCAACCCTAACAGCACTCCTAATGAGGAAAATATATCTGTTTGTAAATGTTCTGCATCTGCCCGCAGAGATACGGAATCAGATTTTTTAGCAACAAAAAACAGATATCTGCTGACTAAAAAATTAGCAATTACAGCAAAAGCCATGACATAAATTCCCAGCATGGATTCAACTTCTATTGTATATCCGGATATGAGCTTTGATGCTGCTTCATATATAATAAATAAACCTGCAAAAATAATTAAACCGCCTTCTATAAAGCCGGACATATCCTCATATTTACCGTGTCCGAACGGATGTTCCTTATCTGCAGGCTCGGCAGAACGCGTGACCGCAAAAAAAGTTAATACAGAAGCAAGAAAATCCGAAAGTGAATGAATAGCTTCAGATATAATACTTATGCTTCCGGAAAGCATTCCGGCAATAATTTTCGTTATTATAATCAACGTATTAGAGGTTATTGAAAGCCCTGCTGCAAATTTCTTTTGAGTTTCAAGCCTCATTCTATGCAACTCCGTTATTTAACAAATCGTGAATATGGATTACTCCAACAGGTTTATTGTCTTTCAATACAAAAAGGTTTGTAATCTTTTTATCATGCATCAATTTTAAAGCTTCAGCCGTCATTGCTTCCGGAGATATTGTTTTCGGATTACGTGTCATCAAATCAATGGCTTTTGCTTCAAGAATTTTAGAAGATAAACATCTTCTTAAATCACCATCAGTAAGCATACCGGTTAACTCACCCTTTTCATTAATAAATCCAACACAGCCAAGACGTTTTGAAGTCATTTCCAGCAATACTGCCTGCATATTAGAATTTTCATCCAGTATAGGCATTTCCTGTCCTGTATGCATTAAATCAGAAACGCGTTTAAGTATTGAACCGAGCTTGCCGCCCGGATGTCTGTCATTGAAAGCTTCTTTAGAGAAGCCTTTTCTTTCTATCATACCTACTGTCAAAATATCACCGAGGACAAGTGTTGCTGTCGTTGAATTTGTTGGGGCTAAGCCAAGCGGACATGCTTCTCCATTATTAGGAAGTTCTAAAACTATATCACCGGCTTTTCCGAGTGAACTTTCGGGATTTTTTGTAATTGCAATCAGCTTTATTCCAAATCTTTTACAATAATTTAATATATCAATAAGCTCTTTAGACTCTCCGCTATTAGAAATTGCAATTACAACATCTTCTTCGGTTATCATACCCAAATCACCATGGCTGGCTTCTGCAGGATGAACAAAGAATGAAGGTGTACCTGTTGATGCCAGAGAGGCTGCAATTTTTTTACCTATATGACCGGATTTTCCCATACCTGTTATAATTATTCTGCCTTTTGAGTTTTGCATATAGTCGAGTGCTCTGGTAAGGTTTTCTGCTTTTAGAGAATCCTTTAAGCGGTTAATTGTTTCAATTTCAGAATCAATTGTTTTTACCGCAGAAGCTCTGTCTAATTCCATTTGTGATTGTTGAATTATTGCAGTCATATTTCACACTCCTTTTATTCCCGGAACCACCGATTTTATTTTTTGTTTTTATATTTACCTCTATTTTACTACAAAAAATATTTGGCTTAAAATATTAATCATGAAACACCTGGCGGAGTATAAAGAAGAAATTCATTCATGTTCAAAATGCGGATTGTGTCAGTCTGTATGCCCGATTTATAAAATTACCGGAAATGATTGTACGGTTTCCCGCGGAATGTTTATAATGCTAAGGGGTTTAATAAACGGTGAATTAAAAATGACAGGCAGGTTAAACCGGTATTTGGACTTGTGTTTAAAGTGCGGTGCCTGCTCCAAGTTCTGTCCGAGTGACATTAATGTCGTCGATATTATAGCTTCAGCAAAAGCTGAATATTTTAAATCACATATTTTTGAAAAATTTATTTCTATCCTTCAAAAATATATATTTTTTGGCTGCGGTGTCAGTTTCTTACGGCTTTTTTCCCATAATATCGTAAGTAAAAAATATGATAAAAAAGTTGTATATTTTGGCGGCTGTTCCGGAAAAATAAAAGGAAACAGGGCTGTTGTAAAGCTTCTTAATTCCTGTAACATTGAAGTTATTACGCCGGATTTTAAATGCTGCGGAATACCGTTTTATGTTAGAGGAGATAAAGAAAATTTTGAAGAATACAAAAACAACTGCCTTAATCTTATTGCACAAACCGGAGTAAAAGATATAGTTACTACTTGTGCAAGCTGTGAAAAAACTCTCAAAGGTTTTTCTTCAGATATAAAAGTAAAAAATATTTTTGAATACATAAGAGAAAATAATTTGAAATTAAAACTCAAAAAGAACAAAAAAGTAACTTTTCATAAACCTTGCAATATAGATAACTATGATGATATAAAATGGATTCTTGATAATACCGAAAATCTTGAATATGTAGAGATGGCAAATTTTGATGAATGCTGCGGACTAAACGGAATTTCTAAAATCAATGAATACAAAATTATGTCAAAAATTTTTAAAGCTAAATATGATAATATTATTAATTCCGGTGCTAAAACGGTTCTAACATCCTGTATCGGATGCGAAACTGCCCTAAAGTTATATTCTTTTGGCAGATACACTGTTGAGGATTTTACGGAATTTTTAGTTAAAAATATATAAGCCATTAATTAAAACGTTGATTTAAAATGAATTTACCAACATAATCCGATACATTTAAATGCTGAATCTTAAACCAAATTGCAGTGCAATACCATTACGTCCGCCGTTTCTTATCATTGCTTCAAGGAATCCTGTCAATCTATCTCCCCAGCGCTTTTGTACACCGACTCCGTATTGAACAAACGGTTTTATTGATAATTGAGGCAGATAAACATCATTTGCTTGAAAATTTGATTTATCTATTATATTCCATACCATTGAAACGCATAGATAAGGCTGAAGATATTCTCTGAAATTTCCGATTATTTTTATTTGTGGTTCAATGTGTATTGCATGAATAGGGTCTGCATCTATGTGCAAGTCGCTGCTGGTTGTATAGTTAAAAGTATTAATAAAACTGTAAGACATTAATAAACTTGGCTGCAATATTAGCCTGTTATGCAATAATGCCCAGTTATATCCTGTTTTTTCGGCAATACCCGTATTAAACATAACAAAATTATCTCTGCCGTATTTAGAAGAAGCTTCTGCAGAATTGGCACCGGCATTAGCAGTCCAGGCTGAGAAAAAATTTCCTCTATAAAATACTGCATCAACTCCCAGTAAACCTCCGTTATTATAAATGCTGTTACCATCAAAAGTTTGGTGTGAACCGTTATAGGAAAGATAAGCACCATAAAGCATATACCAGTTTTTCTTAAGCTTAGTAAGTTCACTTTCTCCGCCCAATATACAACCGTATGAAACATTAGAAACCTGTGGTCCGTTTTTGAGAGGAACATTTTCAAAAGTTGTATATGGCTTAAACCATATGCCTTTTCGTTCTTCCGGCATTAATACTGGTGAAAAGGCGAACTTATTTGATGCGTCAGCCATTTTGTTTTTTGTATTATAACCGGTTGTAATATCCGGTGGTGTTATCATAACCATATCCAGATTAGAAAAAATATTTTTATAGGTATCAAGCTGAACCAGATAACCTGCAAGCTGAGATGCAACTGCAGGTATATAAACTGATGGATTAAAACCGCTTCTTGTAAAATTGATATTCCCGTCAGATGAAGTATAACTGGAATAATAATTATATAAAGGTGTTTCAATAGTTTCCGGAGTGTAGCTTACATAGTCTTTGAGAACAGAATTCGCAAACGGGATAGATATATTTTCATTTTTTGGAGTTCCTTCTATTAGTAGTTTTTCTAGATGCAGATTTCCACTACCGCTTACAGAAGATGCATTTATCCTATCCATTGTATTTGTATTAAGATTTAAATCTGCAAATATATTACCGGTTCCGGATAAAGATAAATTACCAAAGTTTATATTATCAATTTCTCTATTCTGCATATTGAAATTTATGCCATTACTAAAATTTGTATTTGCAGCATTAAAATAGTCCGCTCCGGCTAATAAATTTAAGGTCCCTGCATTAAAATTAAAATCACCGTTGTAATTATTGTTTTTTCCTCCTAAATTTAAAATCCCGCTGTCATTTTTATTAATAGTTCCAATACCCGCAATTCCGCTTAAAATATTATTAGTTCCGGTGGAATTGAAATTTATTGTGGAATTTTCTGAACTGTTATAAATATCGTTTAATTCTCCGGTTCTGTTAGTATTATTTCTAAAACTGGTTCCTTCCAAATTTAAGGTTCCTGCATTATAGACTGCACCGCCGTGACCGACCTGTGCTTCCTGTGAAATATAATTATCTTCTAATATAGAATTCTTGATTGTTGCATTTGCGCCGTCTGCATTAAAGATTGCTCCGCCTGCGCCGGTAAACATCGCATCAATATGATTACCTTTCAATGTGCTGTTTGTGATATTCAGAGTATTGGAATTGTAGACAGCACCTCCAAAAACAAAAGAATTTGAACTTCCTTCCGCATAATTATCATTTATCATTGTATTGTTAAACGATAGTGTTCCTGTATTATATGCTGCACCGCCGTAGCCGAAAATTCCGTCAGAGCCGTATATGTAATTGTGGTTAAGTGTGCTGTTATTTATCTGTGTATTTCCTGAATTGTATAAAGCCCCGCCGTTCGAAATTACTTCTCCGTAAGTAAAGTTATTTTCAAGCAGCGAGTTGTTAATAGTTAAATCCGCTGTTGTATCATAACCATTTGCAATGGCACCGCCGCTTGAAGAAGCACCATAAGCATAGTTGCTGCTAAAAGTACTGTTATCTATCGTAATACTGCCGCTATTGCGATTATACAAAGCGCCGCCGACACCGAAGTTATACCCTTCAGAGTTTACAAAATTCCGTGAAAAGTCTGAACCTTGAATAAAGGCATCACCACCGTTATTGAATATGGCACCTGCATATTTGGAATAATTGTAAAGCTGTCCCTGGCAGTTTATCATTCCAAGCTGGCGAAATTGGCTGCTATTATTCCGGTTAAGTACAAAGCCTCCGAATAAATTATCTCCATTTATAAAATAACTCTTACCGTCAAAAGTCAAGTTTAGATTTTGAAAATAATTCCCGATAGATGATGATGCATCTAAGTTTCTGGTAAATATTAGTGTATCTCCATTTGACGGAGTTGAATTTATCAATTCTTCAAACGTTTGGATATCTATATCTTGTGCAAATACAATATCTCCAGTAAAGAATAAGATAAACAGGCAAAGTATCTTTTTTAACATAAAATTTATTTTATGATTTTAATATTTAGTTAAAATTAGACAACTTTGCGATTTCTATTTATCCAGTTAGGCTATTTTGTTACTTCTGATTGAATAAAGTTTTTATTAAAATACTTATTAGCTACACGTATAATGTCTGATGCGGTTACTTCATCAATCATTTTAGTGTAATCATTTAAGAAGTCATAACCGAATCCATATGCTTCAAAAACCCCTATATTGGAGGCTTTTTCTGAATTTGTTTCAAGAGCTATAATGAACCCTCCCTTTAACCGGTCTTTTGCGTCTTGAAGCTCGCTGTCAGAAACAAACTCCATTTTTAAGCGGTTAATTTCATGCAGCATTTTATCTCTAGAGTACTCAAGAGTATCGGGATTTGTTCCTATATAAGACATAAATATTCCGCCCAGCATCATTGGAGAATAGCTTGAACCAAGCTGATAAGCAAGACCATCCTGTTCACGGAGGTTGGTGAATAATCTTGAACTCATTCCAGAACCTAAAATAGTGTTAATAACTTTTAATGTCACAAAGTCTTTTTTATCCTGTACTCCTGCAGTCTGCCAGCCCATAAACAACCATGCTGTTTGTAAATCCTTAATGCTTTTTTTGATTGTTTTTGGAGCTGTTAATTTTGTTACAGAGTATTTTGAAAAATCTGCAGACGGGACTTTTTTATCTTGTATTATAGAACCAAAAGCTGATATCATTTTTTCTGAGTCTACATTACCGTTTATGGAAACAATAATGTTTTTTCCGTCTAATATCTTGTTGTAATATTTGATGACATCCTCTCTTTGAACTGATGGAAGTGTTTTTTCTAGAATTGTATTTGAGTGTGAATAGACACTATTTTCAAAAATATGGGTCTTAAAGTTTTCCAGTGCAATATTCATTGGCACATCTCTGTGCTGCTTAATTTTTAACAATATTTCTGAACGCTTCTTTTCAAGTTCATAATCATCAAAAGATGCATTGTTAATGATTTCATCTAAAATATCCAGTGTTTTGTCTATTTGTGCTGTTGTTGTTTGAACATTTATGATAAAAAAGTCATCTCCACAGGCAGGTGCTATTTCAATGCCATTCTCATCAAGAATTTGTGCAAGTTCCTGGGCTGAATACTTTTTAGTACCTTTCAGCATTGTAGCGGCAGTAAGTGTGCCTTCCCCTGGGATTTCCTCTAAAAACTCTCCGCCTTTAGCAATGATTGTTATTGCGATAATATCATTATTTTTATTTTCATTAATTAATAATGTTGTTCCGTTATCTATGCAGTATTTAACAGTTCCGTTGTGCTCCGATATTTTTTGTGCTGTATGTTTTATTTCTGCTTTTGTCTCAAGGTTTTCCATTGATTTGGGAAGCACTATTGATACAGCACTTTTATTAACACCAAGAAATTTTTGTGCAGCAGATTTAACCTCTTCTGCTGTAACTTTTTTTATTCCTTCAATATAGTTATCATAAAGTTCTGAAGTATTTGTAAGAGCCATTATGTAGCCTAGTTCTGATGCAATATTGGATGTTGATTCTCTTGAATAGTATGTATCTTGAACTATCATATTTTTTGCACGTTCCAGTTCTTCATCAGTGATTCCGTATTTTTGTATATATGCAATTTCTTCATAAATTGCTTTTTCCAGTTTATCTGCATTTGACGGAGTAAAATTTGCTGTTATATAAAAAATACCATCATCTCTGTAGCTTCCGTTAGCGGCGGCTATAGAATATGCTAGTCCTTTTTGTTCTTTAATATTTCTGTATAATTTAGAAGATTTGCCTCCGCCGAGAACCTGTGAAAGTACATCTAAAGCGTAAGTATTGTTATCAGATATTTTTGTTCCGCGAAAACCTATCATCATATAGCCGGATTGTGTATCCTGCATATATTCAATCTTTTTCTTCTGTATTTGAAGCGGATGTTCTTGTTTGAAGCGTTTTTTGACAGGTTTTTTATATTCTTGATTGAAACATTGTTGAATTTTGTCGATAGCTTTTTCTGTATTAACATCACCGATTACAAGGGTTACCATGTTTGAAGGTGTATAATAATGATTAAAGTAATCCAGTATTTCTTCCCTCCTTATTGTACCAATTATATCAGTGGTACCTATGACCTTTCTTTTGTAAGGGTGTGTTGTGTACATCATATTATTTAAATTGTCATACACCTTTTTTGAAGGTGTATTGCCATCTTTGGCAATTTCTTCCAGTACAACTTTTCTTTCTTTTTCAAGTTCTGCTCTTGGAATCTGCGGATGAAGCAGCATATCAGAATGCAGTTCCATTGCAGTATCAAAATATTCTGAAGGAATAGTTATATAGTAATGAGTAAAATCTTTACTTGTTGCCGCATTTATAACAGCGCCTTTGGACTCCAGAATTTTATCAAACTCTCCTGCCGGATGCGCCTTTGTTCCCTTAAAAAACAGGTGCTCTAAGAAGTGTGCAACACCGTTATTTGTATCAGTTTCATTAATTGAACCGGTTTTAATCCAGGTATCAATTGTTACTATCGGATTATTTTTGATTTCGTACACAACAACAGTCTGACCGTTCGGCAGTTTTTGAACCGTATAATCACCTGCTTGAACAGCAGAAGTAAATATAAACATTACAAAAATAACTAATATTCTCTTCATAAATAAACCTCTTATGTTCCCCATAGAAATATCATAATATATTCTTTTAATAATTTCTACTGCCGGATAAGATTTTATTTAAATATCTGTTTAATACACGCTTACAACGCAAGAAGACGGACGCAAATAGATTATTATTTTGTTCCAACTTGCATCAATAGTTGAAACATTACAGGAAGTAATAAATAAAATAAAAATATCACAAATAATGTAAACATAGTTGCATTTTTTTTATCTGGTATAATTATTGTATGATAATAAAACTTACACAAGCACACATAATAGGCGCATTTATTTCCTACCTGCTGGGAGTTTTTATTGTACCAATGGTAATTGAGTTCTCCCAAAAAGAAGGACTTGTTGATTTACCTAATGAAAGAAAGATTCATAAACTCCCTATATCCAGATTAGGAGGCGTGGCTATCTGGTCAAGTGCAATGCTTACATTTTTATTTCTTGTACTATTAAGCTACTATCCTTATGGCAGTTTGCTCTCCGGAATTCTGTTAGGCGGCTCTTTAATGTTTCTTCTCGGGCTTGTGGACGATATTTATAATCTTGATGCAAAATTTAAGCTTATTATACAACTGTCAATTGCTACAATTGTATATCTTTTAGGAGTGCAAATTGATACTATCTTTAACCCGTTTGGCGGTGTAATTCACCTTGGCATCTTTTCATATCCGATTACACTCCTATGGATTGTTGGAATTTCAAATGCAGTTAATTTCATTGACGGTGTGGACGGGCTTGCCGGTTCTGTTATTACGGTAAGTTCTATTACTCTTGCGCTGATTGCAGTTGCTGTTACACCGGCTCAACCGATTACAGCTCTTATTGCTTTTATATTAGCCGGTTCTATGCTCGCATTTCTGACATTTAATTTTAACCCTGCAAAAATATTTATGGGTGATTCCGGAGCCTTATTCTCCGGCTTCCTGCTTGCAACACTATCTGTAGCAGGAGTTATGAAAGGAGCTGCTCTCGCTGTCCTGCTGCCTTTCCTTGTACTTGCGGTTCCTATTATGGATATTACATATTCAAGTTTAAGAAGAATAATGAAGGGTAAATCCCCTTTTGTTGCTGATGCAGAGCACATACATCATAAACTCTTAAAAGCCGGATTTTCTCAGAAAAAAACAGTTGCTATCTTAACATCGGTAGCTATTGTAGGCGGTGCGCTTGCAACATACTTTACGGGAACATTAAAGAACTACTTTATATATATTGCGGTTTTAATCTTAATTATGGTTGTACTTAGTTTGATAAGTGTTATGACAAAACCGCAGCCGATTGAACCGCATAAAGATGAAAATTAAATAAGTGTGGCGGTACATTCTGTACCGCCACACTTATACTATCACCCTTCTCTTTCAACCTTATGAATTCTCTTCATCATCAAGATATTTGTAATCCATCATACTGCCTTCGTATTCGGGCAAATCATCGCTATAGAATAATGACATATTATTAACTATTCTGTTTCTGTCCTCAATTTTCTGTTTTTCAATTTCGGAATTAACTCCATAAGCGTTAATCTCTTGATTGGTAACTTTACCATCTTTATTTGTATCAATGTCATCAAAATGTGACAGCACTGTTTCCTGTAAAGATGTACTCATTCCGGATGATGCTCCCAATGACATAATCTGTTCTCTTGTCAAACCTTGGGTTGCCATATTATTCATCAGTCTTTGAATTTCATCTGCAGAAATCTTACCGTCTGCATTAGAGTCAATACTATTAAAATTATTCGTCAGATATGACGCGAATGTTGTTCCATAAGCCGTATTTGTTATATTTGTATTTGTAAGCGCAGAGCTTAGATTTTCCAGTGTTAATCCGTCTTCGTATTGACTTGATAATAGTGTAAATGAATTTGTTAATCCGGCATTAATTCCACTGAAAAGAGAAGAGCCGTCGAGTCTTTTGCCCATAACTGTCTCCTTATGTTATAGTTGTACATCATTAGTTTAAGGTTTTTTTCTAAAAAGTCAATCATACATTAATATGGAAATTTTTATAACTAAAGTTTGATTTTTTTTATCAATATTTTTATGATATAATGTTGACAAGGAAATAATAAAATGTTCAAACGTAAATGTAAGATAACTTTTATAACACACGGGGCAACTGTTCATACACTGGACGGAATTATATGCGATACTGAAAAATACCCTAAATTAAACGAATTTGGGGAAGAAGAAATGGAAAAAGTCTGTGAATACCTCACAAACAGAGCTGTTGCATATGAGACTATTTATACAAGTGCTTCTGCAAGATGCACACAGTCAGCCCAGATTATTGCAAAACTTTTTAAGAAAAATATAACTACTATTGATTTGCCGGCAAGAAATCACGGCGAATGGAGCGGACGCTCATACTCTGATTTATTTGATGAATACGGTCCGGAAGTTATTATGCAAAAGCCTAAAGGCGGAGAATCTCTGGAAGATTTTAATAAAAGAGTTTCTGATGTGATTGATAAACTGGTTGAAGAAAACAGGGGCAACCGTATTATTGTTGTTACAACTCCGGATGTAGTACAGTCTGCTATTGCCAAAACTCTGGAACTTACTCCGGTTAACCAGTTCAAAAACCTCATTAAAACCGGAACATTAACACAAATAAGCTACTTTGAAGGCGACTGGTCAAGTATTATATACTCCGACCATATGCCCTCGGTATCATAAATAAAGCGGTATCGTCTAGTGGTTAGGACGGGAGATTCTCATTCTCCAAACAGGGGTTCAATTCCCCTTACCGCCGTTAGTTTTTTTGCTTAATTGAAACCAGAGAATTGAACCCGGATTTGACTCCAGTCAAATGGGGTTCGCCCCTCTCAGAAAACGTGACATTTAGTCACCTTTTCTTCGGCAGAGTCCTTACCGCCGTTACTTTTTCTTTACTAAAAAGAAAAAGTAACCAAAAAGATAAGAACACATACCCCTTTATATAGCCATTGTTGTAATATCAGTATAAGCAGAAACGATTCTGTTTCTTACCTGTATTGCCATTTGCATACTAAGTGATGCTTTCTCTGCTGCAATCATAGCATCATGAATATTAGTAGAACCGCCCATTGCGATATCTTCCTGCATTCGATGTGCTTCTAATTTAGCATTATTTACGGCATTCAAGCTCTCTGAAAACGCATTTCCCATTTTATCCGCAAAAGTTCCAAGACCGGCAGGATCATGTTTATCTTTCACCGGATAATTCTTTGAAGCTTTTTCCAGAGCATCTTCAAACTCGCTGCGTTCAATATTAAAAGATGCATTGCCCTGCAGGAATTTATTATAATCATTAATGGAATTTACGTTATTATAACTTGTATTAAACTCACTTATTCCGGTTGTAAAATTCATACCGTTATCCTCCTTTTAAGCCGTTATATATTCATAGCGCTCTGCATCATTGTTTTAACGTTTTCTGCAACAGTCGCATTAGCTTCATATGCCCTTGAAGCTGATATCATACCGACCATTTCTTCGACAAGATTTATGTTTGGCAAATCCACATATCCCTCTTCATCAGCATCCGGATGAGACGGATCATACACGGTCTTTACACCGTTTTCCGCTTCATAAATCTCATCCACCTGCACGCCCCCTGTAAGCAATCCTTCATTTAATGCAATATTTGCATTTATAAGCATATTTCCTGTCCGCGGATCAAACTGGGCATCCGCACTGTTTGAAGAAAAATTGGAATACCCTCTGTTGACAGTATCTTCATAAATCGTTCTGAAAGACACGTCTTTTTTTATGTAAACACCTTTTGCCCCGTCCGGTTGTCTGGTTGTATTAATATTTGCAATGTTACTTGCAATTGTATCCATTTTAACTCTTTGTGCTGTCATACCGGAGCCGGCTATATCGAATATGTTAAAGCTCATCTAGTATTCCTCCCCTATTGCCCTCTTATAGCCTCTGATAATCCTGTAAACTCGCGCTGTTCAAGATTTGAAAGTACAAGGAATCTTGTACCGGTCTTAGATAAATCCATCATTTCACGTTCCAATTCAACATTATTCCCGCTTGAATCTCCCCCGCTGTATATATCTGTAACAACCTGCGGTTTAAACTGATCCAGTGTATTTGATTTTAAATATGCCTTTTCCTGTAATGTTGGCGTTCTGTATGTGTGAATTTCACCTGTAAAAACATCTACCATTGGCGGTTTGTATTCAATACTGTTCTGCCCTTTGATATAGTCTTTTAAATCTTCTTTTTCAATAATTTCAGCCAGCTGGCTTTCAAAAGCTACCTCGTTTCTTTGAAAACCAGGTGTCATAACGTTTGCAATATTAGAAGATATGGCATGCTGGCGTTCTACCAACCCGTCCATACCGAGCTTTGTTATTTCTATGGTTCTGTTTGAAATTAAATCCATTACCCTTCCCCCTACACAAGACCGATTTTAATGACAAATTCCGTGTAATCATCTCCGGTGTGTTCAAGATTTATTTTACCAAACTGTTCTTCTATAGTTTGTCTGCAGATTGCAAGTCCAAGTCCGCTTCCTGTTGATTTTGTCGTAAATCCTTTTTCAAATATCGCATCCGGATTTGAAATTTTACCTGCATTATTTGAAACTCTTATTAGGGCAAAATCACCCTCTGTTTCTGTCTTAATTTTAATATACCTGCCATCTTTAAGGACATCTTCGCTGTCAAATGCCTCTGATGCATTTTTTACGAGATTAATTATTGCTGCTATTAATTTATCTTCATCCGCAAGAATAATCCCGTCAATATTGTTTTCTACAATATATTCAATATTTTTGCATTCAAAATATACGTTAGTCAAATTTTGAACTTCTTTTATAATTTTCTGCAGATGGTGTGGTTTCAATTCGCAATTTTCAGAACTCTTGAGCGCTATTAACATATTATTTGCCATTTTTACACTGCGTGAAAGAGATTTGAGAGCATTTGAGATTGTATTATCCTCAATTTTGTTTTTCATGCAGTATTTTTTGATAATTTCAGTGTACAAATCGCAGATTGAAAGCTGGTTTCTGATTTCATGCGCAATAACGCGTGTATTCTGATTTGTATAATCCTCTGTCTTTGCAGTCTGATATTCCGCAAACCCCAGAACAGCGTCTTTAGAAGCTTCATCCAGATTTTCTATCAACCGTCTTATAGAAGAATTCAAAAGAACGTTATCACGTCTGTCAGGTTTAAACTTTTCTTGAAAATTCTTTAAATCGATTATTACGTTGCGATTAATTATATCGAGTGCTTCATTTTGGAGTTTTGAGTTATAGACAGAATAATATCTAACAGAATGTTCATCGTCTGTCCGGTTGTCCCAGAGTATAATTGATACAAATCTATGAGTCAGAACGCATAAAAACTCTGTATCTGCCCAGACTTTTTCACGAAGATTAGCGCTCTCATCAGAAAAGTCGTAAGATTCTATATCAGAAAAATCCAGCCTTTTGATAATTCCAAGCAATCCTTTTCGGTTAATTATTCTATGTAAAACAACACTCTCTTCCGGCTTATCAAGAAGCGGTTCAAGATTAGCGCGGATAATGCATCTTAGAGCCTGTCTGGAGATAGATTTATTCTCCTGTGAGTCAATAAGTGCTTTTAAATAATTTTGTTGTCTTACGATTTTTTTCACTCAAATTCTTCCTTTTAAACAGCAACTTTAACTTTTTTAGTTAAAAAACCATTGTTTATTGCGTATAAAACAGCCTGTGTTCTATCATTAACCTGCAATTTTTGGAAAATATTGTTTACATGAGTTTTAACGGTCGTTTCAGATATAAACAGTTTATTAGCTACACCTTTGTAAGTAATGCCCTGTGTTAATAGCTCTAAAACTTCTTCTTCTCTCTGTGTTAAATAATCAAGCAGATTTTCTTCTTCTGTTTGAGGCTTTGCATTTTCTTCTCTGAAAGTTTGTTGAAAATATTCAAAGAATCTTGAAGTAAGAGCAAGCGGAAGATAAATTTTTCCGTTTAGAACTTCTTCAATAGCATATATCAGTTGTGCAGATGCCATGGTTTTTAATACATAACCTTTTGCGCCGATTTTCATTGCCCTAAAAATTAAATCCGCATCATCATAACCGGAAAGAGCCAGAACTTTTGTATCCAAACCAAGCTTATCTATCTCTAAAATACCTTGCAAACCGTCTTTTTCCGGCATATTCATATCCAGCAATACAACATCCGGCTGGTATTTCTTGATAAGATTTAAGCCTACCGTAATATTTGTTGCAATTCCTACCACATCAAATGTACCTTCAATATTTAATAATTCTCTTATACCTGCTAAGTGTTCATAATTGTCATCAATCAAAAGTACTTTTGATTTTTTCTTGAATTCTCTTCTCATACTCTCTCTTCTCCCTATAATTATATCCTCTACACTATTTATATTACCCTCTAATAGAGGATATTTTCATCAATAGAATGATTAATTTTAGTGCATTTGAGGTAGATTAAAAGATATAGACCATTAGATTAATAAGAGTCGAAAAATGCGGCTGTAAGCGGGACTAAGGAACATCAATGCATTTCTAATCTTGTCTAGTCAATATATATGAGTGTACATTATACAGCGTAGTATAAAAGTATGAAATTAATGCGGCACTAAGAAAATCCAAACTCGCGCTACAGACAATCTTTACACCTTATTTACATTTATTTATCGTTTTGATTAAATTAGGATATGAAAATTAAAATAATAGCTCTTGGAAAAATTAAGGAAAAATTTTTAAAAGACGGCATTGATGAATTTCTAAAGCGTCTAAAACCATATATTCCGATTGAAATTGTTGAACTCCAACCAATTGAAATACGCGATGAAAATTTAATCTCAAGAGCCCTTGAAGAAGAAGCAGAAAAAATTTTGTCAAATATCAAGCAGGATTCGTATGTTATAACACTTGAAATTCATGGCAAACAACTTTCATCAGAAGAATTTGCATCAAAGATAGATGAGATTATAAACTGCGGAATATCAGAACTGGTGTTTGTAATTGGCTCATCCTGCGGTCTTTCTCACAGAATATCTGCAAGAGCTGATTTTAAACTAAGTATATCTAGAATGACATTTTTGCATCAATTTGCCAGACTATTGCTTGTCGAGCAGATTTATCGTGCATTTAAAATTCTTAAGAACGAAACTTATCACAAATAATAAAAAGGGTGCAAAAGCACCCTGAAAATCCAACTATCACAAATCAATATATTATAAAAATTTCATACTTCGAGTCTTGTTTAGAAGTTTAGTGATTGTTGAGAAGAAATTTAATTCGCCTGCGCTCAAAATCTTTTAACTTCTCCTAAACTGCTCAACTTCTAAACTTATAAACCTCCCTACAGCGGTTTATTCCACAAAGATTCTGCAAATTTATTTTGTACAGCGCCATTTTCAACAGACAAAGATACATTGCTCGGAGTGAAAATGAATACCATATCACTAATTTTTTGAGCAGTACCGTTTAATGCGTGAGCTGCACCGCAGATAAAATCAATAGTTCTCTGTGATTGTTCTTTATCAAGCAAGTCTAAGTGCAAAATAACGGTCTTTTTATCAATCAACTTTTTAACAATTTGAGCTGATTCTGAGAATGAACGGGGTTCAATTACTGTAACTTCACCGGATTTATAAGAATTTGGATGAGAAACAACCTTAGATTCTCTATCAAAAGAACGTTCTGCTCTTCCGCTTACTTTTGTGTCATACATAGTATCTAAAGCTAAATTTCTATCTGTTACATAATCGCCTTCATGATCTACTAAATCCATGAACGCGTCTTCATCATTTCCATCATTAAAACTTTTAGTAAAAAAGTTTACAAACCCTTTTAATCCTTCTGATAATGCCATTTCTCCTCCATTTATAACTACTTAAATAACTTTCTGCCTATTCTGATAATTGTTGCACCCTCTTTAACCGCAATTTCATAATCGTCGCTCATACCCATTGATAACTCCGGAAGCTTTACATTAAATTCCGCCTCCAGCTCATCTCTAAAGAACCGGACATCTCTGAATAATTCTGCAAGTGTATCCTTATCTGCGCCCAAAGGAGCAATATTCATCAAACCGATAACTTCAACCCCCTCCAGCTTAAGAATTTCTGCAAAATCATCTTTCAGAGCTTCTTTTGTGTATCCGAACTTTTGTTCTTCGCCCGCATTATTCACCTGTAATAAAATCTTCTCTCTCTTATTCAAATGGCAGGCGGTTTCTGAGATAATTCCCGCAATCTTCAAAGAATCTACAGAATGAATCACATCGAAATATTTAACAACTTTGTGCGCCTTATTGCTCTGCAGATGCCCGATAAAGTGGAATGTTGAATTATTTCTTATCTCATCTGGAAGAGCCTCTATTTTTTCTACAGCATCTTTTGCCCTTGACTCTCCAAAATCCCTAAGTCCTGCATCATATCCCGCGATTACCCCTTCAAGCCCGAAATACTTGGTTACTGCGATTATTTTTACTTTAGAATGTGCGATATTTTTTTGAATTTCTTGAAGGTTTGTTTTTACCATTGAGCTGTCAAATTTTAAACCTTCGCCCCAATCTTGTGATGGTATTAACATTTCCCCTCAACCCTCTATTGTATTATATAATAGAAAACATGCCGTGTACAAGTCCCTTTTTGTAACAACTTTTTGATTTTTGAGGAACATGCCGAAACCCATGATTCACATGGATTTCGACCATGTCCAGAATATTAAGTTTTGTAAAGTTTTTGAGATTTTGTTAAGAATTTGACAAGATTTTTGAAAAATTTTTTCAAAAAGGCATGCCTTTTAGTGGTGACTAAGTGACCGGGTGACTGAGTGATTAAGTTTAAGAACTTTTTATAATTGATTCATTTATATTTTTTGCCTTATCTATGTGCCTTATGACTTCTTAGTCACTTAATCACATAGTCACTCAGTCACTTAATCTGCTACTGTCCCAGATATGCCAGAGTTTCCATTACGCTGCTTGCTGTAGAGAATACACGGGAATTCATTTGAATCATTCTCTGAGCAGTAATCATATTGGACAATTCTGTTGCAATGTCAACGTTCGAACCTTCGTATCCACCGGATTCAATTGAACCGAATGCCATTTCTCCTGCCATACCGTAGTAAATTTCACCAACGTCCGGTCCCCATTCCCAGAGGTTATTATTGATTGAAACAAGTCCTTCCTGGTTAACCATATTTGCAAGTTCAATAATAAAATTGGAATCTGCAGATATTGAACCTCTGGTGGTAACATCTCCACCTGTTATAACAACACCTTCCGGAGTTGTATATTTCCATACTGCGGCACCGTTCTGATCAATTGTTGTGGTCAGAATAGAGCCGTCATTATATGTTGCTGCAAGAATGCCGTTTTCGTCTACTGTAACTGTTTGCAATGAAAGACCATCCGGATCATCATATGCAAGCAAATCTTGAATAACAACACTCTGGTTTATCGGATTTGACGTATAGTTACTGTCAGATATACCTACTTCAGCCAGAAAGTTTGTATCATCTGCAGTAAATTTCAAATCATTATCAGCACCTGTATTAAAGCTGATACTTCCGTTAGCAACAGTAACATTTAAGTCTATCTCTGCACCCTGATGTGCAGCATTATATGCTGCAATACTTGCATTAAAATCAGCAACCATATCACCTACAGTCTGATGCGTATCATCGATAGTAAGCGTTACTGTTCCGACGGTTTGTCCGTCTGCACCCAATACTGCTACGTCAAAGCTTCCTGATGTAATATTTGCCTCATTCAGTTCGTAAATATATTTATCCTCTACATTTGCAGTATTACTTACAGTAACCTTTAAATTAGTAGGGATTTTAACCGTATCTGAAGAGCTGGTATTAGTATAAGGTGATTTTGCTCCGACAACCTTCATTCCGGATTGAGTTACAAGGTTGCCTTCAGAATCCGTCGTAAAACAGCCGTCACGTGTAAAATACTGCTGTCCTTCAGCATCCTGAACAACAAAATACCCGCTTCCGGATATCATTAAATCCAGAGATCTGCCTGTTGCAACAAAGGTTCCGGAGTCAAAATTTCTTGATATACCGCCGATTTGTACACCGAGTCCGATTTGTTTCGGGTTTGTACCGCCGCCTTCTTTTGTAGCTGCGCTTCCGTAAGAAAGCGTATTTGAATACAATGTTTCAAATGTCATATTTGCCGACTTAAATGCGACAGTATTAATGTTAGCTACGTTATTTGCAATAACGTTAATTTGTTGTTGTCCGGCGTTAATACCGGTGCTTGCAGTATGCAATGCTTGTGACATGTTTTCCTCCCGTATTTCTGGCTATTTATACTTTGTTTTTGTTTTCTGTTGTATCTGATGCAGTATTGCTTCCGGCAGAGGAACCTGCTTGACCCGGTTCGCGTATAGAAACAATATTTGCAATAGAATAGTATTCGCCGTTTACTTTTACCATTCCGGAACCGTCCTCAAAACTTGCTTCCGTTACGGTGCCTGTAACTTCGATTTCTTTGTCTTCATTATCCGGATCCGGAACTTTTAGAGTTACGTCTTTGCCTATCATGGATAATGTTTGAGTAATCTCTGCATCTGTTGTCATACCGGAATACATTGCTGCCATGTATGTCATGCAGTCTTGTAACCCGCTGTTAATTTGTGTCATCTGTTCAAGAGAAGAGTATTGAGCGAGCTGTGCCAGCCATTCCGTATTATCAGTAGGCTGTGTAGGATCCTGATTTTGAAGCTGCTGAAGCATCAGCGTCAAGAACATATTACTATCGCTGGTATCTGTGCTGTTTGTCTGACCGACATTAGTATTGTTATATGCTGTCTGGTTTTGCATTGTTGTTATTTCACTGCCTATTATACTCATAATCTTCTCCTCTATACCTTACCATTTTCTTTATTTTCTATATTAAACATCATTTGCTCAAAGCGTTCTTTATCCTGTTCTTCTTGTCTTGCCTGTCCCTGCTGATTACCGCCTCCGGAACCTTCCTGTTCTGTCCAGTCTGCATTATATTCACTCTCTTGAGTTTCATTCATCTTGACGGTAACATTGTCAACACTGACTCCGTGTGAGAGCAAAGCGTCTTTAAGCCCGTCAAGACCTTTCATAAGTAAGTTTTTAGCATCCTGTGTTGCAACCGTAAACTGCGCCGAAAGTCCATCCGGAGTATTAATCAACTGTATGCTGACCTTGCCAAGAGATTCCGGGTTAAGAACAATATTAACCTTTGAACCGTTATACATAGTTTCCAGCTGTTTGGAAATCTGTTCTATTATTTTGCCGGGTGTAACCTCTCCGCCTGTTTTGTTTGGCTGGCTGACTGCCGGTTTTACGTCTGTTGTTTTTATTTCATTATATTCAACATCCGCTTGAATAATTGCCTTTACTCCCTGTTCTTCCGGAGTCTGATTTTGCATCAAATCAGACTCCTCATTTTCTCCCCCCGCTTCTGCCTCCAGAGATTCTATTTTTAATTCTTTAAGGGTTTCCTCATCAGCAAGATTCTCCAGAGTTTTTCCGTCCTCAAGTTCCGGAGTTGCTTCATTCTTAGTAAGATTAACCGCAGGAACTTCTTCCGTTTCTATCCCGAATTCTTCAAGAGCCTTGTCTATATCTTTACCATTCAGAGTAATCGTTAACTCTTCTTCATTTTCGTTTGTGCTTTCTTCAAACTCTATTGATGAGTTTTGCATTTCTTGATTTATAAATGCTTGATTATTAGTAATGTCTGCCGGTTTCGGAGATTCTTTTGAGTCAAACTTTTCTTCATTCTTATCAGTATCTGTTTCAGTATCAGCATTTTCTGCAGAACTTTCATCAGTTGTGTCATCGACTAATGGAGATTGAATCGCGTCAGATGAGGTATCATCCTCCAATTCCGGAGTTTCTATTAAATCTGTAGATTGTTCTTCGCTTGTTTCTTCCGGAAGAGTTTCCTGCAGCAATTCCGCAAGATTTTGTAATATCTCCGGATTATTATCTTTTAAACTGCCCAGAGTATAGAACCGTTTATCAGTCTCTTGAGCTTTTGAATCTTTAGTGCTGCCTGTGTTGTTTTTAGTTTTTGCAGATGAGGTTTTTTCTTCAAACAACATCTGGAAATCATTGCCGGCAGGAACATTTTTATTTCCTGCAGTATTTTCTACTGTAGTAGTTTGAGATATATTTAAGTTGTTTAATAATACTGCTTGAGCCATTTTATCCTATTTTAAACCTTGCTGATGTTATATCATCAATTTCTTTCATTTCCAGATGCAGATATTCTTTATAAAATTCTTTTTCTTGCTTTTCTTTTAGTTTTTTAAGAATTTCTACCTGTTGATGAGCTTTTTTAACCTCTTCCTGTTTTCTTTTAAGAATTGATTTTGTGTTTTCGATTATCCTCTCTTGATTTCTCGCATCATTAACGAGTTTTATACCGAAGTCACGGTGGGCTTCTATCTGCATAATGTCAAGTTCTTCTGCATTATAGAGAGCTTCCATTTCATTGGTATTTATTTCCTGACTCCGAAAGATGCTTTGAAGCTTTTCTTGTTGAGTATTTAAAGCTGCAACAATTTTTGCCATTTCCATCTGCCTTTGTTCCAGTTCCTTCTCTCGCATGTCAAGAACCACCTGCAGCCGGAACTTATATTTCTTCAATTTACCTACCTCGCCAAGACGGTACTATTAGTACCTCTAATACTTTACTTTATGCGGGCATGCCTGCCATCGTTTATATGGTTGATTTAATAATTAAGGGTGCAGATTTTTTATTCCGAGAAGCGCCTTTTGGGGCGTGTATTCCCAATTATATTTTTTGTATAAGGGCAGAATATTTTTTTCAATCCCCTGCCATATATAATCCAGATTGTATTCATAGCCTTTACGGTTAAGATATTCAAGCAAAAGTTCGGTTTTTGTATTTCCGGCTCCGCGTCCTATTCCGCAAAGAGTCGAATCTACAATAACATCGCGCTTCATATAATTTATAAACTGAAATGAAAGCGCAAGGGAAAGCTGTATATTATTATGCGAGTGAAAACCTATTTCAATATTTTTATCAATAAGTTCGTCAAAAATCGGCATTATTCTATCCAGATCTTCCGGAAACATTGAGCCAAAAGAATCAACAATATAGGAAGCATCAACCCCTATAAAATTTGCCCTTCTGCATAATTTTTCTATATCTTTATCTTCATATTCTTTTATATTAGAAGGCTGTAAAAAAACCTTGTACCCTTTATCTTTTACCTGTTCCGCCGTAAAAGAAATTTCATCAAGATTTTGTTTATGAAAAGCTATTCTTATAATATCAACGGCATCTGTCTGCGTTAAATTTGCAGCATCATACCTGCCGTAATCAAACATTAATGCGGTTTTTATTCTTTTTTCAGCAGGAATATATTTATCCGCGCCTGAGGGAATGCTGTAATTAACGGAGCCTTCTTCTGTATCAACATTTTTAAGCCACCCGCATTCCACAATATCAACCCCCGCGCTGAAAAGAGATTTGATAATATCTTTAATACACTCCGTGCCGAAAAACGAGTCAACTACGTACGCTCCGTCCCTTAATGTACAGTCTAAAACCTTAATTCCCATAAAAACCTCTTTACATATCGTAACAAAAATATTGAAATGAAGCAATTTCTGTTTTGTTATAGACTTTATATAAGTATAAAAGTGTGTTTAACGGAAGGTGAATAATTATGACAAATCCAATGTTTAATCCTCAGCCAAATTACTCCGGCGTAACAATACAAATAGCAAATCCTACTGTCAACGCAGGTGCAAACAATGGAATGCCAGAAATTAAAGGTGTACCGCTTCAAAATTCAATTCCGAATAATGGAATAAGCGGAGTTCAAATACCGGCACAGCCTTATTACACTTATCCGAATTACTGCACCGACAACTGCCCGCGCGGGAATATGCCGGCTCAGCCTCAAGTCCTTGCATATCCGCCGCAGTATTATTTAAATAATTACAATTATCCGGCATATGGTATAGAAAACAAAGAAAATAAACCGGCAAAAATGCCTGTTGACTTAACAACAACACCGGACAATAATATTCCAATTAACGATGCCGGCGATATTACAGAATCAGACAAAAAGACTGAAAATAATGATACAACAGCAACGGAACTAAAGCCCTCAGAACCGCAGGACTTTACAAAATCACAAAATATTATAGATGATCTGGATGCGAGAGATGCAAAGGCAAAAGCAGAAAAGGAAAATTCTACACCTAAAAATGTTGTTGCACTAACAGACGAATATATCAAATCTCTTGAGAATTATTTAAACAATCCGAATGAGGAAATCCGTCTAATGGCGTCGAAAGAAATTTTAACCAGACTGGACGAAGACAAATCAAGATATAATGATCTAGCGTTGAATGCACTTTTAAATAAAATGCTTCAAGACCCTTCAAAACTGATTAGAATCGCAGCCTTAAGTGCATTTAGTTCTCAGTTGGCAAGCGGTAACGACTATACAATAGAACTTCTCCATAATATTCAGCAGAACCCGAATGCGGATAAGGAAGATGTTCTGCAGGCAGCAGACATATTGTTAAAAATGTCTGCCGGAACAGAAGTAAAAAATATTCCGAATCCGGCTGCAAAAGAAGATAAGAAAGGATAGTGCAGGATGAACGTCGTTTCAAAAATTGTATGCAAAACAGCAGGTATCGCAGGTGTAAGTGCGGCATTATATGATGCTTACTGTTTGGGGAAAGCAAACTCTCACAGGGTTTCCCAGCATATGACTGCTGACCACTTTGAACGCGTGCATGCTGCTACGAGAACATTAGGTACAGAAAGCGAAGTAAAGAATTTCGTGCAGGAAAAAACACGCGATTTTAGAATGGAAAACCCTTTAATATCAATTTTTGGCAGTATAAAAGGCTTTGTAGGAGGTGCGCTGGAATCTCTGGGCACAAATATTATTCCGGTAATATTTGCCTCCATGGCTCTTGCAGGAAAAGGAACAGCATCAAAAATCGGTGCAATAGGAGTTGCAGCCTCCGCATTATATACTGTCGCAAGAGAAGGCTTCGGACTTGGCAAACACACTCCGGTAGATTAAGCAATTAAAGCTTTTACTTTTGTTTTTGAATAATTTTCAAGCTTTCCCTGCAAATTACTGCCGTGTTTATCAACAGCTTCATTGACACTGTTTAGGATTTTATCCTGTCCTTTGGGAGATTTTGTATAAAACCCTGCTCTATACAAAAATTTTGGAACGGCAAACATCATAGTTACTGCAGCTGCACCTAAACCAAATAATCCTGCATTTTTCCAGGACGCAGTATAACTCCTTGCGATACCGGTCGTAAGTAAACCAAGAATCGCTGAAATACCAACGGCATTGGCTATTGCCAAACGTTTTTGAAATTGACTGTTTTTTGGATTTTCATTTTTAGAATTTTCAAGACCCCTAAATAATACCTTAGGGGTTAAGGCATTTACAGGCTGAATCATAATAACACACACTCTTTCTTTAGTTTTATCCTCTATTTATTTTAACCTAATTCTATACCTTTTTACATAGTTCTTAAGTATTAATTTAATCTTTTACTTTGAATTTGACTTAGAGAAAAAAATAATTATCATACAAATAGATGTGTTGAAATTTGCGAATATCTGTCAAAATACACATGTGAGAATATATTATGCCCTTTGTATATAGATTACAAAAAATATTGGATTTTCGTATCCGGAAAAAAGAAGAACAATTGCTTGTGGTTCAAAAAGCGCAGCAGGATGTATATATAGCAGAGGACAAAATAAGACAGAATGAAGCAGAGATCCAACAAACAATAAAAGACAAAAAAACAGCAGATTTTAGGATGATGGAATATTATGACAACTATCTCCACCATCTCTGGGACAAGGCAGACGCTCTGGAACAAGAAAGACAAAGACTGCAAAGCATACTGGAGCAGGAACAGCAAAAACTCGTTAAGCTCGAGCAGGCGGTAAAAGTAGTAGAAAAGCATAAGGAAAAACAAAAAGAAGCATACCTTGAAGAACAAAAAGCTATTGAACTAAAACAATTTTCGGAAATAGGCGTACAGAGATTTTTTATACATTCAAGAGAAGAAGCAGAAGAGCAGGAACTTCTGGAAAAATTAAAACAACTGGAAACGGAATAGAACGATGAATATAGAAACAAAATCAAATATAACAACAACAGCAGTAAACACAGCTACATCTTCCGGCAAAGCACAGGTAAAAGAAAATAATGGTTTTGCAGAAGAACTTAATAATCTGTCAGAAACCAAAAATGAAGAAAAGGCTGAAGAAAAAGAAGTTGAAAAAACGAATTCCAAAACAGAAGAAAAAGACAGTGTAAATAATGATATAAGAGTATCTGAAGACGAAAAAGGGAAAGAAACGGATGAAGATATCAATGATGTTATGAACGGGCTTCAAAACGCAGTTGAAGAAATAAACAAGCTCAATCATACGGATGATAAATCAAAATTTCCCGTAAAGCCCAATAATCAATTGACCGATAATGAAGAAAAAGATAAGGATAACAGCTTGATAAACAATGATATGAATATTCAAGAACCCAAAGATCCGTTTAATCAGCAAATGAATGCGAATATGAACTTTAACAGCAATAACGGACAGCCGTTTAATGCATATGTTATGCAGCAGCAGGAACTTGCAATTAACGAAAAAGATTTGGCTGAAGAAAAAGATATTCTGTCTACAATGAGTGAAAATATTGCTATTGCAAATAAGAACATGCTGCTTCAGCAGCAAAACACTCAAGAACAAGTTACAGAAGTTGAGCCGCAAAGAATTAAACAAAATATAAAAACCGTACAAAATGAATCCGGCGTTAAAAAAGTTGATACCAAATCCAACATAACCGTTGAAACTGTTGTTAAATATGACAACGTAATAATGAATAAATCTGACGTGGATTTTTTTGTTAATCTTGTTGAAAACGGAAGTGCAAATATTGATACACAACAGGCATTAAAATCTTATCAAGTTTCTAAAACACTTGCGGATTTAATTGCTAAGTCAATGAAAGATAATCAGCCTGTAAGAATAGATTTTGACAATAATATTTCTGTCATTATAAAAATAAGCAGGGAAGGAAAAATCTCCGCAGATTTTCTCCCAAGCTCACAGGTTGCAGAAGCATACTTAAAAGAAAATCTTCCGCTCCTAAGACAAAGATTTGACGACAACAATATAGAATACGATGAATTAAACGAACGACGCCAAAAACAAGACGACGATAAGGAAAACAGAAGGAAGGACCGCAAAGATGAATGATTTATACACCACAGCGATTAACACCCAGAAAGCAACCGTTGAATGGATGGATGTGCTTGCTGACAACCTTACTAATGTTTATACTCCGGGTTTCCGCGAAAACAAAGTTACATTTAAGACTTTTTTGGGCGGAGCTATAATTGACAACAATGTTAAAAATCTGGGGCAAGGAAAATCTATTCCCGGAACTTCTAACGAGAATCTTTTCTTTGAAGGAAGCGGTTATTTTATTTTAAGGACACCGGAAGGTAATGTTTCATATACGCGGTTGGGTGAATTTACGTTTGATTCAGAAGGTGTATATCGGGCAAAAAATGGTGCAACAGTTCAAGGTTATATTCTTAATGATAAAGGCGAAATCATGTCCGGTACAAAATCTATAGCCGCGGATCTGTATGAAGAAACAGCCTTAAAAGGCGGTGCATTAAGCATTCCGACAACAAATATAAAGCTCTGGATAGATCCAAATAACGGTAAGTTTTTAGGTAAATATGATGAATACGAAATAAAAAACGACGGTACAATATACGGTAAAGCTGACGGCGGCAATCGTTCAGTTCCGCTATATAAAATCGCAACAGCCAACTTCCATAATCCAAACGGCTTATATGAAGTAAAAGACGGTATGTTTGTCGAAACAGCAGAATCCGGCAAACCTGTTGTAGGACGCGGTGAAATACGCTCCGGACTGTTAGAACAGGCAAATACCGACTTCAAAAATAATATTGCAGACTATCAGCAGGCAAAAGTTCAGATGGAACTTGTTAATGCGCTTATCAAATCCAATAAAGAACTGCTGCAATCTGCAATGGAACTTGCAACTCAATAATTTAATACTGGTAATAATTAGTTAAACTCCGTTTTATAAAGGGATTAAGGTTTTCTTTAATTCCTTTTTATTTTTTAGAATGTAACTCTGCCGCTTACACCAATTAACGGATTTGAATAATTTTCGCCGGTTGTAGCATATGCACTCATCTCTACATAACAGTCCGGATATTTGCGTTCATACTCACACTTGACGGATGCGCTGTTTTCATCTACGGAAAATGCTGAGTTAAATCCTTTCCTTGTTGAATACGAAGCTGTTAGACCGTTATTCCCGTGCTGGTTGAATACTGAAAATTTATATGTGCTGACCGGATTGCTGTACGAATATTCTACATTAGATTTCTGGTTGCCGATGTTATATTGAGCCTTGATATTTGTTCTTGTGGAACCCTCTTTTTTTTCTAAGCCGATTCCTGCTTTTTCTCCCAGAAATAATTTATAATCAGTGTCTTTATTCCTGTAAATAGCGTTGAGTGAAAATCCGCGCACCCTGTATTTGATATTTTTAAATACAGTTGATTTAGTTGTAGTTTCCGGAACTTTATCTTCAGTGTTTGTTACATTATATAAGGTTGTTTCTTTCTTTGGTTTAATAAATGCCGACTCTGCATAACTCGGCGTAGGACCTGCCGGAGGTTTGGGAGGTCTTTGTTTGAACAGTTTTTCTATACCCTCTCCTAAATCTTTTCCGCTGCGTTCCAGATTATGAAGAACATTCTCGACTTCAGCCGTTTCAAGAATAGCATCATCGACCTCTCTGTCATGTGCTATGTCCCAAAAGTCACCCAGTGATAATTCTTTTTTAGGTTCCGGCATATTCTCTCCTTTGTATATATAAAGTATATATTTTATATAAAATTGCTTTTTTGTTACAAAAATTAATACATTCGGTTGATGTTTAAAAATTTTGTATAAAGTTTTGTTTCAAAATGCCGATAAAATAATTGACATATGAGAGAAAATCATTAAACCCCGTTTAGAAAGGTTTAACTAATATGGCAGGAATAATTAATTTATTATCAAGAGTATTAACATCACAGCCGGCAGTACATTCGTCAGCTGTAACCAGAACCGGCAGTTCAAATCCTTTTGCTTCTGCTTCGTCCAGCAATCCATTTGTTACCCCGAAAAACAGTAATCCTTTTGCGTTCTACGGACAAAACCGTCCTGTAGCAGGCGGATATTTTGCGGGTTATTATAATAATCAGCCCAATATAGTCGGAAGACGTCTTTTTATAGAGGTATAGACTCAGAGATATACCGGATTACCCCAATTGAAAGCTGTATGGAATTTCCGTACAGCTTTTTAGTTTGCAGTAGTATTTTATGCTAAAATTATCCTAAGGAGATTTTTAAGGAGGAAGCAGATGTATAAGAAACTATTATCATTTATGATTGCATCTCTATTAATTACTTCGCAATTAACGGTATTCGCTTCAAATACTGTGAGTGGAGAGAGTAATAACAAGCTTGAAGAAAATATTGTTATTCCCAAACGAATAGAAAATGAAATATATAACTGCATTGTTCAAGTGTATGGCGAGCAACAAGCCAGAACTATATATGACAGGGTTATGCAGATTGCAAAAGAGTCACTTGAAAAAAGACCGGAGTCATTGAAGAAAGAAGATTTGTCCAGAGCTGATGACTGGTATAAAGATGAGATTATATATATGTTTTATGTTGACCAGTTTGGCGTTGTTTCTCCGGAGAAACCTAATACTTTTCGTGACACATCAGCTATGTTTGAATATTTAAAAGATTTAGGGGTAACTACGCTCTACCTGCTTCCTTTTGCAGATTCTCCAATGTCTGATGCAGGATTTGACGTAAAAAATCCACAGAATATCAGAGCCGATTTGGGCGGAAAAACCCAGTTTAAAGAATTTGTTGTAGAGGCAAAGAAAAACGGTTTCAAAATAAAATCCGACCTTGTATTAAATCATATTTCTGATGAGCATGAATGGTTTCAAGACTTTTTAAAAGGTGACGTTTCTAAAAAAGACTATTTTGTTGTAAAAGACAAAATGCCTAAATATAAAAAATATGTTGATGAAAAAATAGGTACAATAGTTGAGTATCAAGAAGAAAACGGTAAAATTTCAAAAAGACGTTTAATTTTTCCGGAGATTACCGATAATCATTACAGAAAAGTTGTTTTAAACGGAAAAGACTATTATTTTTATCATACTTTTTATCCGTTCCAGCTGGATATGAACTGGGAAAATCCGGAGGTTTTATATTACTGGCTGGATACTATCAATTATTGGACAAATACGGGTATAGATATATTTAGAATGGATGCAATTCCTTATCTATCAAAGGAAGATGGCACTACAGCAGAAAATTTACCTAAAACGCATGCAATAGTAAAACTTTTGAGCTGCTATATACAGATGACAGCTCCGAGAACTGTAATACAGGCTGAAGCATGCCAGTACCCGAATGATATTCTCCCGTATTTCGGAAAAGAAAGAAAATTTAAAACAACTATAAACGGTGAAGAGAAAGAGATTAAAAGAACAGATGAATTTCAGATTGCATACCACTTCCCCTATATGCCTGCAATATGGGCTTCTCTGATTACCGGTGATAAACAGCACTTTATAAATGCCTATAAACAGACACCGATAATTCCTTCTACAGCAAGCTGGGGGGTCTTTTTAAGAGTTCATGACGAATTAACATTAGAAATGATTGATACACAGACAAGAGAAATCATATATAATGCCCTTGTTCCAAAGGGGGCTGAATTTAGAAAAGGTTTAGGTGTCAGCGGACGTCTTGCTAACTTCCTTGATAATGATCCGGACAGGATAGAAATGGCTTTTTCTATTCTTATGTCCATGCCGGGTATTCCTATTATTTATTATGGTGATGAAGTAGGCGTAAGAAATAATTTTGAAAATGCAAAGAAAAGCGAAAAAGAGAGAATAGAAAAACACAAAACAAGCAAATTTAAACTGTTAAGTTATTTTGACAGCCGTGATATTAACAGGGGAGCTGTACCTGCAAAACTATTTTACGGTGCATCTAAAGACTACTATGAATTTAACAGCAAAGTATATAAGAAAGTTAAAAATTTAATAGCACTGAGAAAGAGTCTTCCGTGCATGTCAAAAGGCGACTTCAAGCTGCTTACTACGAATTCGCCGGCGAATTTTGCTTATATAAGAAGCTACAAGGATGAAAAAATTCTGGTAATAAATAATCTGTCAGATGAAAAGCTGGTAGCAGAAATAACAATACCGGTGGATGTGGTTTTAAAATCGGAAGGACATATTCATTATTTAAAAAACTTAATTAATGATGATGATGTTAAAGTCGATATATCATTAACAAATCGCACAATGCACTTGAGAATAGCGCCTTACGGAACAGTCTGGCTAAAATTGTAATTAATGATATTATAAAGTATTCCTGCAAATTGATTTAATTTGCAGGAATATTTTTGTTTAAGAAATCTCTGTTACAAATCGTTACATAAAAGCAAATTTTAAACTAATAATGTTTTTATATATATATGGCTAGTGTGAATTTTCCAAATGTGAATATTTATCAGACAGGCAGAATAAACCAGACAGATTCTGGGAATAAACCTGCGCCATCTGCAGCAGCTGCTAAAACGGTAACAGTACCGGCTTTTAGGGCTTACACTTCTGCTGTAACAGTCAGAACATCACTTGCAACAAAGGATGAAAAGAAAAAATATGAAGAACTTTCTAATGAGTTAGATTTAAAATATAGGAAAAAGCTTGAGTTTGCCCTTAAATCCGGTCAGCTTCTTAAAAACAATTCCAATGATAAATCAACTGTTCTTGATAATTTACATAAAATCATAACCGAAGAGAGAGACCCCGGTTTAGATAAAGTAAATATTTTGAAAGAATGTCTGGATATTCTGTCAAATCCTTATGTTATAACTCAAACTTGCGAGGATATTCCACCAGTGTATCAACGACAAATTATAGGACTAATAACAGGTTTAAGCGAAGACCCTCACAAGATAGCAGAAACAAAATGGGAACTTGATAATATGCACACGGGCACCTGTCCTGCTGCAAGTATTGAGTTTGATTTAGCCACAAAACATACTGCAGAATTCTTCAGAATGGTTGAAGGTTTAACTTCTCCTAAAAATGAAGTAACGAAAACGATAAATATGAATAATTTGTCAGAAAAAGCTTCTGATGCAATATGGCTTTTGAACAAATTTAAGACCCCTTATGTAATGAAAAATTTTGATACTGCAGAAGTTTTATTAAAACCGGACGAGCACGCTATTATAAGAGCCCGAATTCAAAACCATCATAAAGATGCGGGTGAACGTTCCATTATTGATGTTTTGATGCAGTCTACATTAATGCAGATAGGTTCTCAGCAAACATATAATTCTCTTACGGACAAACGGGCACCAAATGCCTGGACACAAGAAGACGGTGGATTGATAGACTTTGAAAAAACGTATGTTGAGTCGGTTGTAGAAGATAAAAATACTACATCTGTAACTTATCAGATTGTTGATGAAAACGGAAGGCTTGCAGGTTATGAAAAAGACTTTAAGACCATAAAAAAAGAACTGCTGGATACTCTGGATATGGGACACAATATTATTATCGGATACACCTGGCCGGATCCGGAAAATGATAACAAGCTTGCAGGTCATGAAATTACTATTGTCGGGTATGAAACTAATGAAAAAGGCGAATGTACATTTGTCTGCCAGGATTCTGATGATGAACTCTCCGAACCCGTTTATTTGACTGAAAGCTTTCTTCTGCCCAAAATTCACCACGCCGGACTTCCGGATGAAATAGCTTCCCGCGATTTTAAGTTTGAAGAGAGCTGGAAAGTCGGATTGGATGAATTTCAAAAAATGAACAAAAAATCTGCTTAGAATTTAAATAATCTTCTTGCGTTGTTACACAAAAGATTGTTCAGTAGTTTTTCATCATTAAAATGTTCTGTAATTTTTACCTTAAACAGGTTCAAGTTTTTATCATAAATCTCTTTTTTCTGATTAAAATCACCGACAGGAGCGTCTGATGCCCACATTATACGATGGGTGTAATCTCCTTTTGCAGTATTTTTTAAACTTTCAATTAACAAAATTATGTCATCAATATCAACCCATGAAACGTCGGCATATATTGTAGCCGTTTCCTTTTCTATTGATTCAAGCATAATATCTATTGCTGCTTGATGAGATTCTTCCGGTCCTGTAGAAAGATGTCCTAATATAACAGGAACGTCCGGAAATTGCTTTGCTTTTTCATATATTAAAAGCGGAGAAGAATATTTTGATTTTATATGACCGGAATGGTATAGACAGGGTTTATTAAATTCTCTTGCAGCTTCCAAATATTTATCATACTTATCAGAATTTGCAGGCAGTTTTGTAAACTCCGGATGAAATTTCAACCCCAGAAAATCCGAATACTCACGCAGAAAATGACGTAAGATATTAGTATCCTGGCTTCTTTCAGCCTGACATACAAAAAGCGGTTTTATCTGTCTGTATTTTCTTGAAGCTTCCAGCATTTCCATGTTGGCTTGATACTCATCCTTGCCTGTATAGCTGTCAATTCCTGCGAGGTTAGAGCAGATACCTGTATTATCACCTATAATTTTTAAAAGAAATTCCGGAGAAAATTCGCCCCAAAAAGAATTGCCAATATGAACATGTGCATCAACTATCATAAATTACTCTCCTAGTTTTTTTCAAAATAAACCGCTTTACATTTTTTTGGTTTAAAGCCTAAATCTAATTCTACAGGTTTCAAACCCGCCTGCTCCACTATCTGCTTTGCCTTGTATATTGATGTAAGAAGATAATAATGTCCCTTCGGCAAAGCTTCTATGACTTCTATACGAGGGTTTAAATCTTCAGAATAAAAGGCAGCCGGCAAGATTATGCTATCATTGCCTATTTTTAAATTATAATCATTAAAATAAAAAAGATATTCATTATAATTGCTGTCAAAAATAAGGATTTCTTCTTGTTTTTTATTATGATTTAAATATGCGGTAATATCTCTTGCGTACGAATAACAAATATCTCTTGTATCCGGTGAATATGTAGATATAGAAATTAGTGATATACCACCTAATATTATTTTTAAAGCCAGCCCGATTTTCCCTTTGACCTCTACCAGCAATATTAAAAATACCGGCAGCAAAAAAAGTATCAAACGACAGGAAAATGGGTATTTGTGAAGCATTGAAGCTAGAACCGCAAATAAAACAGGAGCTGTAAACAAAACTTTTTTTATATAATTTTCTTTACCTGCCCAGTATATCAAAAATGGAATATACACAATCAGACCTGCAATAAGAGAGATATTTTTTATCAAAATAAACATATCTCCTGTTCGATATAAAATCCTTGTCGGATGTGTAATATGAAGAAATGAATATGCTTCTGACCAGTAAGAATTCATAAATGAATAATTTACGGAAAAAACATCTTTTAAGCTCAAAAAATAATAAACCAGACAATTCAAAACCGTAAATCCAAGAATTAGCAGGAACAATTTTTTATTCTTAAAAAATAATGCCAGAAGTCCGGCTGCCACAACAAAAAACGCAGAATATGAAAACCAAACTGACAGTACGATTACCGGCAGATAATACCATTTATTCTTTTCTTCAAAAATTATTTTATAAAAAATAATAAATAAAATTATTGATATCAATAGTTCCGTAGAATATTGCTTAAACTGAACCGAATATAGTATTGCCGCGGGAGTAATCGAAAATAGTAAAAGTCCCGTAAGAATTTTAGCCTTGCTGTTTTTTAAAACGCATTCTTCTAACCTGTAAAATGCAAAAATGGAAGCTGCACCGCACACAAAAGGTATCAACCTGAGAAGTAAATCTCTGATATAAATATTTTTCGGGTGAATTAAGTCCAGTAAAAATTTTACACTAACAGTAAACCCCGGAGGACAAGCCTGCATTAATTGCAGACCGGAAAACAAACTTTTGTAAGAACCGTTAACAACATTAAAAGCTAAAGAAGCTTCGTCATACCACAAAGAATTATTCTGTACATAATAGTACAGACGGATAAGAATACCCGCAGCGAATATTAAAATCAGAAGCAGCCTGTAATATTTATCCGTAAAGCCGGTTTTGTTTTTTTCCAATTTACCCCTGTCCTTTTATCCCGCGTGTTATTGCCTCTAGAATTCTTTTAACTTTGATGATTTCAATTCCCTTAAATTCATCTTGAATATCGTTTGATGCAGGAATAATAATCCTTTTAAACCCGAGTTTTTGAGCCTCATTTATTCTTTTTTCTATGTGATTTACTGCTCTTATTTCACCGGAAAGCCCGATTTCTCCAATAATAGCCGTCTGATTATCAAAAACTACGTCTCTTACACAGGTTACGATTGCAAGTGCAATCCCTAAATCTGCAGCAGGCTCACTGACATCAATCCCGCCGATAACATTTACATAAACATCTTGTTTGGAAAGGTTCAAGCCTATTCTTTTTTCCAGAACAGCAAGTATTTGCAGCACTCTTCCCGTATCCACGCCATTAGCAATTCTTCTCGGAGCAGGATAAGGAGTTGTTCCGACTAATGCCTGTATCTCAACCAGAAGAGGGCGTGTGCCTTCACTTGTAACAATAATTGTACTTCCCGGCGTCTGGGTCTGGCTGTATTCTTTCAGAAATACTTCACTGGGATTAATTACTTCAGTCAATCCCTGTGAGCTCATCTCAAAAATTCCGACTTCCGACGTATTTCCGAAACGGTTCTTTATTGAACGTAAAATTCTGTAATTCTTAGTCTTATCACCCTCAAACTGAATAACTGTATCTACCATATGTTCAAGAACTTTTGGACCTGCAATATTTCCCTCTTTTGTAACATGACCGATAACTATTATTGAAATATTTCCGGTTTTAGCAGTCTGCATAAGTATATTACAGCATTCTCTGATTTGTGATACACTTCCTGCGGTGCTTTGAATCAATGATGTATATATAGCTTGAATACTGTCAACTATAACAAGGTCCGGCTGCATGCTCTCTATGTGCTTCTTTATAAGCTCGAGATTAGTCTGGGGATAAATATATAAATTATCAGATTTAACTCCGAGTCTTTCCGCACGGAGTTTAATTTGTCCGGCAGATTCTTCCGCTGATACATAAAGGATTTTTTTATTGTTTTTGGCTAACTCACCGGAAGTTTGTAATAATATAGTGGACTTACCTATCCCCGGGTCGCCTGCAATAAGAACCAGAGAACCTTGAACAATACCGCCTCCGAGCACCCTATCAAATTCCGAGATATTTGTGCTCATCCTTATTTCAGAATTCATTTCTATCTGGGTGAGTTTCATCGGAGGGACACTGTCTAATACATCAATTTCCGGACTTTTTTTAGCTAGAGATTCGACCTCTTCAACAAAAGTCCCCCAATTCCCGCATTCGGGACATCTGCCTAAATACCCTGCTGTTTCATAACCGCAGCTTTGACATACATATTTTGATTTAACTTTTGCCATTTCTATTATTTATTCATCGGGATAATTAATTTTTGTCCTATTGATAGAGCGTTAGGATTAGCCATTTTGTTTGCTTCCTGGATAGCATTAACCTTATTCATATCAAAAGAACCATAGAAACGTATTACAATACTTTCTAAAGTATCCCCTTCTTTAACAACGTATTCTTCGTTAGCAATTACCGGAACTGCAGATTTTTTAGCAGAAGTATTATCAGCAGGTATAAAAGAAAATTTTCCATTCCCTGTTGATACTTGCTTATCCGGAATTGCGATATCATCTTTAGGAGTTGAAACATTTATTAAAAGGCTTATAAAGGTTGTGATTAAAAGAGTAACAATAACACCCACAATTAAGCCGGTCACAAAATACACTTGAGGAGCTTTTTCATTCTTAGGCGTTTTAACACCAAAAGACTGCCATAAAGCATCTAATTCACGGTTTTTACTCTGTGTTCTGTAAAAATCTTCCTCTTGATGTTCTCTGTTATAGCGGTTTAAAGCCTCCATCATGGCGACTTTTTCTCTGGTAATATTGGCTCTTCTAAGTGTTGTGCTTTTCATAAATCCTCACCATTATATTTTATACTAGAAAATTTATCATAAAATTATAATTTGCGCAAATTTGTTACATTTTTTATTAATTTTTATTAAGCTAAAAAAACATAGTTTCAGTTTCTTAATCCTATTTGGAAAATGAGCCCCTGCTATGCTAAAATAAATAAAGTAAAGGAGAGAGATGAAAAGTTATATAGAAAGAACTTTAGAGTTTCATGACTTATATCAAAAAGAGATTGTACCGATATTCAGAGCGTATGAAGTTTATCGGAAAAATGCAGACCGCAGGCTTAAAGCTTGGAAGTATGCAATGCTTACGGTATGTCTTTTTTGCGCCGCTTTTATTTTTGATTTTTGGGCAGGCGTATTTGGTAAAAAGAGTTTGGTACAAAATTTAGTAGACAGTGTGATTTCAAACTGTGACAATTTTGCTTTCACTATGATTTTCTTCTTCATCATATTTGGTACGATAGTAACATTGCTTCTCTGGCTTCCTACAGCCTATTATTACTATGCCAAAAAACAGCGCAAGGGTTTTTCTCTGACATTAAAACACGATTGTCTGGCTAAAATATTAAAAATTTTCGGTGATATTGAATGGGTGCAGGAAGATCATCAGCTTATCAGCAACAAAAAGCTTAATGACAGCGGACTGTTCTCATTTTTCAATTACAGAGTAACAGATGACAGTTTTGAAGGAACATATAACGGAGTAAAGTTTAAAATTTCGGAAATTGATTTGCAATACCGTTCAAGAAAAAACACAATAGATGTTTTTAAGGGTGTTATTATTTCATTTAAAACAAATAAAAAAATACGCAATAGAACAATGATATCAACAAAGGGAGATTTAACAAAGCAGAATGAGTGGATACTATACCTCCTGCTGCTTATAGCAGCTTCTTTTCAGACAATTTGCACAGATTCTCCGCTGTTGATAAAGATTATTGCTATTATTTTCTTTACATTAGCATACTTAACTCTTATTAAGAACTCTAAAGAAAAGACGGAAAAATTTGATGAATTAAAACTTGAGGATTCAAAGTTTAGCAAAAAATTCAGAGCATTTTCTTCAGACCAGGTTGAAGGCAGGTATCTTTTGACAACAGCTTTTATTGAGCGGTTTCAAAATCTTAACACAGCATTCGGAGCTAAAAGGGCTAAATGCTCTTTCTTTCAAAATAATATAATGATAGCTATTCAGACGAATAAAAACCTTTTTGAACTCGGCTCTCTTGATAAAACGCTGGAGGATCCGGAATCCATTAACAATTTTTATAACGAGCTTTCATCAATTATTAAAATGATTGAATATTTTAAACTGGATGAAAAAACAGGTCTATAGCGTCAACGAAAAAACTATAATGGCAGAAAGTATTAAAACAGTCATCACGAAGGCAATTGCTGCCTTTAACACCGGATGAAACGAAAAATTATATTCTTCATTCGGATTAAGCTGTTTTATTACATTTTTAGAAAAATCGTGCCTTGCCTCAGATTTAGTTTTGTTGAAAGATTCACTCATCAATTTTCGAATATTACATGTATCTTCAAGCTCTTTTCTTGCTCTTTTGTTATTAATGGCAAACTTCTTTATTTTAATATTTTCTTCTGCCGGCAGTTCATTATCAATATATGCTGAAAGATTATTTTGAAATATTTTATATTGCGTATTTGCGGAAGACAAAACCTCTTCTTCTTTATTTTCACCAAGAGAAGACTTCAAATCTTCCAGCATGGATTTTATAATATCATATTTAGCTCTGCATGCAGGACATTGCTTCAAATGCTCTGTTACTTTTTGCTTTAACGCTTTGCTTAAATCGCCTTCTATATAAAATGATATCAATACGTCCATTTGTGCGCATGTAATTTCCATAATTTATATTCCTTTCCTGCAAATTCAAATAAACTCTTTTAATTCTTGCTGTAACTTTAGACGTGCTCGGGAAATTCGTGATTTTACTGTTCCAAGAGCGGTATGAGTGATTTTTGAAATATCTTCATAACTTAAACCTTCATACTCTCTAAGAATAATGGCAATCCTTAAGTTCTCCGGCAGGTTAAGCAGGGCAATTCTAATCAGCTTCTCCATTTCTGAAAACAGACATTTTTCTCCAGGCTCACAGCCGATTTTGTCCTTTATTTCCAACAGTTTATCGTTATCTATTTCAATTTTTTTATCTTTTTTATGCTTTTTGATATAGTCATAAAAAATATTTGTTACAATTTGGTTAAGCCATGCTCTAAAATATTTAGTATCTTTTAACGAGGTAATATTTTTTGCCATTCTTAACAGTGCTTCCTGTGTAAGATCTGCGATATCCTGTCTTTTATCAGTAAGGTAGCTGAACATGGTAAAAATATTTTTCTGTACGCGTTTGATAAGCTCCTCGAGAGCTCTCATATCACCATGCTGTGCATCAATTATCAAAATGTCTATATCCCTTCGTTTGTAAACAGATTTTGCCATGACGGCTCCTTTTAATGTCATTATAAGGATGTATGAAATAAATTAAATTACCTTGTTGTAGGGAATTTAGGGGTATTACTTTTATGTTCACATATTAATATTATTTAAATTTGCATTCCAGGAATGCTGCAGACTCCGCCTGCATCCTTTCACGGGCTATCGTTATACTCATAACACACCCGCGGCGCTTGCGAAGTTCTGGTGTTGTCTTTATCTAAATATTGCATAGATTTTGGCACACTCCTTCCCTGGAGGGCGCGTTATAGCAAAGTATCATTACAAAACTAAAAATTTTCATACAAGTAGTTTAACAAACAGCAGTGCCGCAAATGAGATTCACTATTAGAATTTCTATCTGTTTAAACCCAAAACTTGACTTCATAGCTAAAATAAATTAGGGCAAAAGAAAACAGGTCGGTTAAAATATCCTTCCTGTTAAGATTTTACACTAGCCGAAATATAAATAGCAATATTATTGTACACTAAAATCCAGAAAATTACAAATAGTCCTATATATAAATTTACACTTTGCTAAAAGATTTACACCTCTATAAAACCTCCTAATCCATACAGAGCATACGAAAACAATAAAAAAGCCAAATGTAAAGTTATGTAACAAATATATATTCATTATATACCGTTTTGTCAATTTTCTTTACAATTATGTTTTTATTAATATAAGAGGATAATTATGAACTTTATTGTAGATAGTCAAGAAGCTAATGCACTAAAAGCAATGATACTAAAACGGGCGCAGGAAAAGGCACAGACATATACTGACGATGTGCAGTCAGATATTATGGATATAGCGCGCGAATCATTTGTCAGCAAGGATAATCCGTTCTCTCAAATAGCATCACATGGAGAACCTCCTGTTAAAGCAGAAGCTGCAAGTGAAACAGGAATCGGCTTCCCGCAAAGAGAGGCGAAACTGCCGCAAATAAGCCGGCAGAGCAAAGCTGTAAATGAGCAGATAGCATCAAGCGCAATAAAAAATAACATGCTGGAGGCAAGAAATACACTTAGTAATAAACAGAGTTTTATGGGTGCTTTAAATTTTTTAAACACGCAGGCTGCTGTTTCCTTAATCAGAACCCGTGCTGACAAATTTGAAATAATTGCTTAATGTTATTGACACAAAAGTGTAAGTTTGTTAAAATAAAATATATAGAAGTAAAATTAAATCAAAAATATATAAGAAGAGAAAGGAATATTATGATGAAGAAGAATGGTTTTACTCTTGCAGAAGTTTTGATTACCCTGGCTATTATCGGTGTCGTAGCTACATTAACACTTCCTGCATTGATGACAAATACCGCAGAACAACAAGCAAAGACTGCATTAAAGAAAGGTATCAATACTTTAACAGAAGCTGCACAGATGAACCAGGCTATTTCAGGTTTTGATTATGCTTCTTTAACAACAACTGATACAGATAACGAAGAAGCACAATCTTTATACGGATTATTGGCAACAAGAACTTCTGTAGATTTCCAAAAATCCGGTACAGGAAAGATTCCATCTCACCAGGGCGATTCAACAGATAAGATGGCAACCACAAACTTTGCATTATTCTTTAGAGATGGTTCTGCACTCGTATTCCCAAGTGATATTAGTAGCAGCTCAACAGAAACATATTCAGACCAGCAGGATGACGGTTTAGTTTATGGTTTACCTGTAATCTATGATACTAATGGTGCTAAAGGACCTAATATACTTTCTAACTGTCAAGCTGAAGCATTAGGAGTTGCTAGTGATAAAACAGCTAAAGAAGGAGATGTTTCTAATCCTAGTGAGGCATGTAAGCCTGCTAACCGTGTAATCAAAGACCAATTCGGTATAAGATTAAGAGGCGGTTATGCTGTACCTAATGGTGTTGCTGCAAGATGGGCATTTGAAAACTAATTCTTTATATTCTATATAACAAAAAAGAGAGGTTATAGCCTCTCTTTTTTATTGCATTTTTTTATAGCTTTAGCTAGTATTGTGCGCACACTTGCGCACCGATACAGAGAAAAAATGTTTGTAAAAACGTTTAAACTTTTTATTTCATTATGTAATATTACGACACTAAAACATATTAACCCCTCTCCCACAAGGAGCAGGTGACGCAGCATGTGTAGGGTGCAAATTTTTGCACCAATATTTTCATAAACAAATACACATGAACAATTTTTTAATCCAATAATGGTGCAATGAATTGCACCCTACCCGACTCTCATCCCCTCGCCCCTTGTGGGCACTGCTGTCCGGTAAAAAGAGAGCATAAAAAAGCAAAACGTAGCAAATAAAAGCTATTCCCCGTGTAATACAGTTGACCGGACAATAAAATGAAATGTCATCTTGAAAGCGTAGAAAATTAGGGGTAAATGAGGGGCAAATGAATGAGAGGAGTAAGTAATATTTTCTTCCTTTTACCCCCGATTTTCAAGCTGTTCAAGATCTTACAAATTAAAAGGTATTATTTCCAACTGGTAAGATACTGAAATACGCCTTAATTCATAAACACATACTTCATTTCTTTTTTTCCCTTGACAGCTATTCAGCAGACAGTTATTATCGGGTTAATGTACTGCTTACAAATCTTGATTTTTACAGGACAGTTATGCCCACAATGGGCGAGGTGATTTTGTTATATGTGCAGTTATTAATTGTATGGTATGGATTAACAAACCAAAAGTGTGAGATTTAATAAACCTTATTCCTTTGCCATATACACACTTGTTGACGGAAAAGCAAACTCTATACCCTCTTCGCGGTATCGATGAATAATCTCTCTAATAACCCTGCTTTTTTCAACTACAAATTCACTCCAGGAAGCTTTTGTAGTATAGCATACCAATCTTACGGCTATGGAACTTGGCGCCAGATTTTCAATAAATGCTAGTTCGCCTTCCAGTATTGTTTCATCCTCTCTTGCAATTTCTCTTAAAATCTCACATGCCCTGTCTATTTTTTCATTGGAAGTTCCATATTCGATATCAACAGTTAAATCAATCCTTCTCCTATCTGTCTGTGATACATTTGTAATCTCTTCATTTGCAAGCAGATTGTTAGGCACATTAATCGCAAAACCTTCAAGACTTCTTACTGTCGTTGAACGAAGATTTATGTTTTCAACAGTGCCTTCATATCCATTAAATTTTATATACTCACCGATTTTATAAACTCTGTCCGCCAGAAGCCCGAATGAACCAAAAATATTTCCTATAGCTTCCTTTGCCGCAAAACCCACTGCCAAACCGGTAATTCCAAAGCCGGCAATAAGTGATGCTACATTGTATCCAAAGCTCTGTAAAAATCCGGCAAGTAAAATAAATACAATAATTGCTTTTGCAGTTCTGTTCAAAACAGGCATCAAATTCAATAGCGGGGAATCTGAATTTCTTGATTTTAGCCTGTACACAAGTTTTCTGCCAAAGACATCAATAAGCTTACAAAACCCCCATATTAAAACGAGGTTAACTAAAACACCTATAATAAACTTCATATGTGTACTCAAAAATTTTAAAACAGCATTGGTCATCACATCCAGCATAAAATTTATCCTTTTCTTTTTCTTAAAGCTTCCAGTTCATCTTGAAACGGTGAAATAGACGTCAGTTTATTCATTATAGCAGGTAATTTTTCTATTACAAAATCTACGTCTTTTTCTGTTGTGAATCTCGAAAGACTGAATCTTATTGAACCATGAAGAGCTGTAAACGGAATCCCCATAGCCCTTAATACATGACTTGGTTCTAAAGACCCGGATGTGCATGCACTGCCGGAACTTGCACATATTCCGATATCACTCAGATGAAGCAGTATAAGTTCTCCTTCAACATACTCAAAACCTATATTAGAAGTGTTAGGCACTCTTCCGTTGACTCCGGTATTCAACCTTGCATTAAATACATTTTTCAAGATTCCTTCTTCAAGTCTATCCCGCAGTCGTTTAACTTCCTTTAACTCATAATCAAGTGCATCCTTTGCAAGTTCTGCAGCTTTTCCGAGTCCGGCAATATACGGAACATTTTCAGTTCCGGCTCTTAGACCTCTTTCCTGGTGTCCGCCGTTAATTAGCGGAGTAAATCTTACATCCGGTTTTGCATAAAGAACTCCGATACCTTTCGGGGCATGAAATTTATGACCCGAAATACCAAGTAAATCAATTTTTGTATCTTTAACATTTATAGGAATTTTACCGGCTGCTTGAACAGCGTCAACAAAGAAACGTGTTTCCGGTGACTTAGACTTAATATATTCTCCTATTTCTTCCACAGGATAGATAACACCGGTTTCATTGTTTGCCCACATTACTGACACTAAGGCAGTATCTTTTCTTAATTTCGATTTTAACTCTTCTATATCAAGTTCACCTTGAGAATTTACACCAATGTAATCGACTTCATAGCCGTTTTTTTCCATCTCTTTATATGTGTTTAAAACAGCAGGATGCTCGACTTTTGTTGTAATAATATGACGTTTTTCTCGGTTGCAGTTTAAAACGCCCTTTATTGCAGTATTTGCTGATTCTGAACCGCAAGATGTAAAATAAATATCCTTTTCATCTGCAGCACCTAAAAAATCACGAACTTTAACTCTTGCTTCCCTTATAACAGCAGCGGGCTTCTTTGCGAAATCATACATGCTGGATGGATTAGCATATTCTTCTTTCATATACGGGAGCATTTCTTCCAATACCCGTTCATCAATTTTTGTAGTTGCATTGTTGTCCAAATATATCATAGCTTTACCCTTTATGCTTATATTTTTTAAATTTTACTTTTCGAGGCGGACTTTATAATACAAAATAAATTGTAAAATTCTATATTTATACCCTTTTCTGTTATTTTTAAACAGAAGACTCCTAATAAATATAGCAAGGGAGAGATTCGAACTCTCGACCTCACGGGTATGAGCCGTGCGCTCTCACCAACTGAGCTACCTTGCCATAAGTCTTATTATATTCAATTGTTATGTGGTTTTAGTCTGTTTGGTAATCCAACACTAACTATACTCTCATAAACATTTTTAAATATCAAGCCTAAAAAGAAGAACCTGCTTTCTGCAGGTTCTTCAAAATTTTAATCATCAGCGAGGTTGCGGTCTGCTCTAGGCGGCAGCGGTCTGTCACATCTGTTTTTCATCATTTTTTTATGGAAATCACCTCTGTGTCCTCTGTCAAAATGATGATGGTGATGGCAGTTGCACGGTCTGACCATTTGAGGTCCGGGACCGAAAGCATACGGATTCATCGGCATAGGCGGCATTGGAGGTTTATGGAGAGCTGCAAATAAACTTAATGCCAAAAATACACCTACAAATGTTCCGCCGGTTATAATTAAAAATTTCTTAAAACCTTTACTCTGGCAAAAGCATGTTGTTTGTTTTTCTTCTACTGTTTTGTTTTCATCTGTCATAATAAATTCTCCTATTTAATCTACATACTATTAACGATATAAAATTTTAATTTGTTCATTTTCTGATAAAATATTCTTATGGGTATTTATTCAGATAAAGCAGGCAATAATTTCAGAAACGGATATAATTGTGCACAAGCCGTTTTATTGGCATTTGCGCGGGAACTTCATTTGGAAGAGTCTTTTGCCTTAAAACTTGCTTCTTCTTTTGGCGGCGGCATGGGAAGGCTGCGGGAAGTCTGCGGTGCCGTAAGTGCAATGTTTATGATTGCAGGGATACTGAAAGGTTATACTGAGCCGAATAATGATGAATTAAAAGCGCAGCATTACAAACTTATTCAACAACTCGGGTATAAATTTAAGTCAAGGTGCGGATCTATAATATGCAGAGAACTGCTGGGGCTTCCGGAAGGCTCAGATTCTCCTGTTCCGTCTAAAAGAACAGATGAATATTATGAAAAAAGACCTTGTGAAAACTGTATCAGAATTGCCGCTGAAATAGTTGAAACGGAACTGTTAAATAAGAGGAGCGAAAACTTTATAGTACATGTAGATAGAAACCAGTACGAGTAATATTCCGCTGAATTTCATTAAAACATCCGTATAAGCAGAGAGTTTTTTCAGATTTTTAACGCCCGATGTAAACAGTCCTGCAATTATCAAAATCAAGCCCTGTCCCATCGCAAACAAGAATAACATCAACACTGCTGCCATAAGATTTTTACCCATTGCGGCAAAAGCCATTATGCCTGCTAAAATCGGTGTAGAACACGGTGTTCCTGCAAGTGCAAATGCTATACCAAGCAAAACCGGATATAAAAACAGCGAATTTGCGGAATTTGACGGCATTGCTTTAATAATCACAGGTATTTCAAAATCAAGAACTCCTGCTATTTTAAGCCCCATGACCATCAAAAATGACGCCATTATGAGCGTAAAATAACCTCCCAGAGCTGACGCAAAAACACTTCCTGTTACAGCACAAATTATACCTATTACTGAAAAAACAACCGCAGTACCTAGTATAAAAAAGCACAGCTGTATAAATGTTCTCACAGGTGTTTCTTTGGAGTATCCCCCTACATATCCAATAATTAACGGAAGCATCGCAAGCGAGCACGGTGAAATAGAAGCAATAACACCGCCCGCAAACGATGCTGCAAACATTAAGAACCAGATATGAGGTCCGGTTATCCCTCCGGAAAATATTTGAACAAGATTATCCATCGATTGTTATCTCTCTTAAATAATTTTCCAGTATTTGCGGCTGCATAGAACCTTCTATACGTCTTTTTAATTTTCCGTCAGAAGATTTAAATACCGTTGTCGGAACAAGCTTAACTTCATATTCTTTTATTAGAGCTTTTGTTTCTTTATCCTTTTGAGTAACATCAATTTTTTTCAAAGTTACATCATTTTTGTATTTCGGAAATACTTCATCAAAAATCTTTTCAAGTTCCTGGCACTCATAGCACATCGGAGATGCAAATTTTATTACCTCTGCACCGGAAGATGCTATTGACGGAAGGGTTGTAAGTTTATCACGTGTTAATCCGTAATATACCGCCAACGGAACCAGAAAAATTAGTAAAATGGTAACAATGTTTTTATTCATAAATTTCTCCTTCTTCAACTTTACCATAGAATAACACTTTATTGAAAATATTAAATTAATTAATCAGGCAATTTTATTTGTAAAAATTTATTAACAAACTAACAAAAAATTTGATTTAGGAGGTATTATAAATCGTAATATTTTTTATGGAGAAAGGTATGCAGGTACAGAAGACACAAGGAAGAGTTAATTTTGGATATAATCAGCAATTAAATAAAATCTTGGTTTCAAAATGTGAAAAAGCAAAAAAGAACAAAGAATTTTGGAATACATTACTAAAATTTAATAACTTTACTAATGAAACGGAAATGCTTTTAAGAGAAGCAGAAAAAGCAAACAACGCCTCTCTGGTTGATAAGCTGTCTGACATGTTTCTTAATTTCAAATTTATGTTAGCGGGAACTATGGACGAAATCTTGCCTAAGCTGCATTACAGCATGGTTGAAGCAAAAACATATGATGCTGAGGCAAAAGAAAGGCATATTCATAACCCTAACCACTGGCTTAATTGTATTGTAAATGATTTGAAGGAAAAAGACGATGACATGTTTGTAGAAATAATCGGGACTGAAAATATTAATAACATGCCTCAAATTGAAGAAGAAGCCGGCAAAAGCCTGGCTGAAGGCAAAAAGTTTGTAATAGAGTATGCACCGACAGAAGATGCCAAAAAAGGGTTTTCTTCTCTTGGAGGAATGAAAGAATTGAAGCAGCTGTTGAGCGATAGAATTTTGACGGCGCTCAAAGATCCTAAACAGGCAAAGCTGGATGAAATAGAATACGGGAAAAAGATTCCTCGGGGCATACTTCTATATGGACCTCCCGGCTGCGGGAAAACAACAATTGTACAGCATTTATCTACGGAAGCCGGCGTTCCTTTACTAATGCTGGAAAGCGGAAAATTAGGCTCTAAATATATTCATGAAACATCTGCACGTATAGATGCTGCATTTGATTATGCGGAATCTCTGGCAAAAGAAGAGAAACCGGTCTTAATGTTTATGGATGATGCAGACTCTATGCTTATGGACAGAAGCATCTCTAAATCAGATTCAAAAACTGAAGAAATGGCATCTTTTTTAAACAGAATTCAAAGGGCAGGGGATAACAATGTAATATTTATTGCTGCTACAAATAAATATGATTTGCTGGATGAAGCAATAAAAAGCCGTTTTCAAGAACAAATATTTGTTGACCTTCCGGATAAGGACGCCAGAAAAGCTATTATTAAATTATTTATGTCGCAGAGAACAAAAGGAAAAGAACTGGCAGAGAATAACAGTGCGCTTGAACAAATTGCTCAAAAGACCGAACAGTTTCCTATAAGAGCTATCAAAATGATTTCCGATAAAGCTTCTCTGGAGGCTTTGAACGATGGAAGAAGAAATATCAAGGCAGAGGATTTTTACAAAATTATTGAACAATCCCAAAACATGAAGGTCAAGGGCGGTAATTATAAATCAAAAAATGACAGACCGCTTATCGGATACAATAACCTGCGGTAATTTCACGTTTGATGTAATTTTTGCTAAAAGGTTTATCATATTTATTATATAGACTTATATTAAATGTAAGAATTTTATTGCCGCGGCAAAGAACACTTATCACTTTTTTGTCTGCATCTACTGCAGTTATTGTACCCGCCTGCGTATAAGACGTATTGTTATCGTTTATTGCAAGGTATTCTGGATGCGCGCTTAAACAGGTATCATTATGATAAAAATACGCGTTTCCCCAGGGATAAATAGCTCTTATCAAAGCATGGTTTTCTTCCGCTGTATTATTAAAATCCAGTTCAAGTTCACCCGGATGTGAGTAATAAGTCGCTCTGTCTTCGCGCTGTTTGAGCGGTATTATCATATCTTCTCTTAAAGCGTTCAGAAGTTCACACACAACTCCCCTTGCAATAAGAACAGTCCTTTCTTTAAGCGATTTACCGGTATCTGACGGATATATCTTGATTTCTTCCTGTGCTAGAATAGCACCGGTATCATAATCCCCGTCAATTAAATGGAAAGTAACTCCGCTTACAGACTCTTGATTTCTTATTGCCCAGAAATATGGGTTAGGACCGCGGTATTTGGGCAGAAGCGACGGATGTGCATTTATTGAAGCAATCTTCGGGATATTATAAATCTCTTTTTTTATTTTCTCACCCCATGAGCCTACAAGTATAATATCCGGATTTAGTCTTAAAAGCTCGCGTTTAAATTCTTCCGTATTAACTCCTCTTGCGTATATTTCCGGAAGGTTGTAGCTTTTTATATAGTTATGCTCTATTGAAGGGTTAATAATATCCTTTATTTTTCTGATAAGCGGATGGTATTTCACCGTTTCTCTTCTCAAGACTCCGGCTATATGACAGTTGGCATCCAGCGCACCTGCAATCAAATTCATAAACATTTCGCCGTAACCTATTATCACAACTTTGAGCATGCTTGAATATCCTTATCTATTTGTTTTTTCAATTCTTCCAGATTATTAAAACATTTTTCACCGCGAATTCTTTTGAACAATTCAATTTTTAGAGTTTTGCCGTAAAGATTGCCGGAATAATTCAGTATATGAGTTTCAACTACCGGCAATTCAGTATTATGTACGGTGGGTTTCATGCCCCAGTTAAGCACGGCAGACATGCCGTTAACTTGCGCAGCATATACACCGAAAGGTATTTTAACTATCTCTTTAGGATAATTAATATTTGCAGTCGGAAAGCCTATTTTTCTACCTAATTCAGCTCCGTGTATGACATCTCCTTCCAGAATAAAACTACTTCCAAGAAGCTCAACAGCATCTTCCAGTTTACCTTCCTGCAATAACTGTTTAATGAACGAGGAGCTAATAACTTGATTATTATGCTTCATTGGAGGAATACAAAAGTATTTATATCCGTATTTTATCTGATTTTCTGCTAGAAACTTTGCATTGCCGCTTTTATTTAGTCCAAAAGTATAGTTAAAACCGGTAGAAATAGAAACCGGCGAATAATTATTAACAAGCATTAAAAGAAAATCTTGAGCACTCATTGCGGATATTTTAGAAAAATCAAGCTCTACAATTTCTTTGACACCCAAAGATTTAATTTTTTCAATAGAATTGGTGCGTGAAAGGATAAAATCACTGTTTTTATGAAAATTTTTTAATGTAATGAGAATACTTTCTTCTGCAAACTCAACACCTGTCCGGATAACAGCTTGATGCGCCAGATGTACGCCGTCAAAAAAACCAAGAATAAGACTCTTTTTCATATCAAAACTAAGCAATTACATTAAGTTTTCTGCCTAAAATCTGATTGTGGCAGAAATTTTGCCATTCGTTAATATTATCAAAAACTTGAGGTAACTTATCAGTCCCGACGGACTTTTTATTAATATAAGGGGTTAAAGAATTAAAAGATGTATCACCGATTGTTTCACTGCTGCGGCTATTATAAAACGGCATGTTGTTGCTGACATTATAGCCTTTATTTTGATTAACTGAAATTGCAGAAACTAGCATAGTCACCCCTTTTTATGTGCAATCGGGCAGTTGAAGCTTTTCTCTTAAAAGAGCTGTTTTTAGACTTGTATGCCCTACTTAAAAATTCTATCACATTATTTTTTTTTGTGCAATAACTTTATCGGGCAATTTAAAAATTTTATTTCTGTTATATTTTCAGTTTTTTTAAAAGATTTTCAATCCAGCTTATAAGATTAGGATACCTTTTATTGTCATGTCCCAAATTTATCATTTCGGATTTATTGGAAACCAAATCACCAAGTTTATTTTTTTGTTTATAGATTAATGAATACATGCCGGTCCTGTCCGCCCCTGCTTTGCAGTGTATATGTACCTTGCCGCCCTTCTTTTTTACATCATCCACAATATTTAAGAATTTTATGACATTTTCTTCTTTTGGATTTTTTGAATACGAAGGAAGGGTATGGTATTTCATGCCGTTTTCTTCCACTGCTGTTTTTTCGTCAAAATCCAATCCGGAAACCGTCATTGTTCTGAAATTGATAATATCCGTAACGCCATTTTCTTTAAGCCATTGAAAATCCTCTTTCATAGGCTGTGCAGAGCGCGAAGCTGTGTCATCAATTTTAAGATAATTAGCGGGTTTTCCTTTAAAACATATTATGGAATTTATTCTCATAATACAATTATTGACGTAAAAATTAAAAGTTCAATATTTTGTTAAGCTTTAATACTGTTTAATATGGAAAATACCTCTTTGACATTATCAATTAAGACAAGCTGACCTCTTAATTTTGATGCACCGGTAAATCCGTTTAAATAGTACGGGATAAATTTTCTGCAAAATTTCACACCCGTATCTTCTCCGCGGAGTTCAATCTCTTTTCGGAGGTGTTTCTTCAAGATTTCTATCTTCTCTCCCAGACAAGGCGGATGAGTATATTCACCTTTATTTAAATATTTTTCTACTCTGCTTAACAGTGAAGGATCACCTAACGCGCCGCGTCCTATTGCAACGCCGTCAGCTTCCGATTCTTCAAGACATTGAACAGCTGTTTCTATTGATACTACATCTCCGTTTGCGAATACAGGAATGTCAACACTGTGTTTTAATTCTGCAATTTTTTTCCAATCAGCTTTTCCGCCGTACATTTGAGAACGTGTTCTTCCATGGATTGTTATAAAATCGGCGCCTGCTTCCTGCATTTTTTCTCCGAATTGAACAAAATTCAGTTCATCATATGTATAACCGAGCCTAAACTTGACACTCAAAGGGATTGTGATATTTGCTTTGACCGTCTTTACTATTTCTTGCGCAAGGTCGGGATTCCGCATAAGCGCACATCCGTCAGTTCCTTTTACAACCTTATTTACAGGACAGCCCATATTTATATCAATCATATCTGCAAACTGTTCCAGATATTTTGCACAATCAGCAATCATTTGCGGTTTATGTCCGCTAAGCTGGTATGAAATCGGCGAATGATTGTTATCACGTTTAGTTATAACAGTATCTTTCACCTGCGTTAAAGCCTCGGAGCTTATCATTTCTGTTGTCAAAAGACAGGATGAAGAATATTCCCTTACAAGAGAACGCAGCACATAGTCTGTAATTCCAGCCATAGGTGCCAGTGATACACGGCTTGCTATAAGGGTTTGAACTTTTGTATTCATAAATTCCTAACCGCCTGCGTATGGCTTCAACTCTTCCATCCGAGACTTTGCATATTTTAAATACTCATCATCAGTTGTATAGCAGGACACAAACTTTTGATAATATTTGTATGCTTCTTTATAATTATTTAAGTTATCATAATCAACCGCAGCCATATAATTTGCAATCGGGAATTCATTTGAATATTTTAAAACATTCAAATAATCATTGATTGCAAGCTTAGGCTGTTTTTGCTCGTCATAAATCAAACCGCGGTAATAATATGCATAAGCATTTTGTGCATCCTTTTTCAGAACCTCATTAAACTTTATCATAGCGATTTGAAAATCGTTCTTTTCATATAAATCAATACCTTCATTCAAAATCGCAAGCGAACCGTTCTGCACCACATAGCTCAAAAGCTCTTTAGCCTCAGACTGAGGGTTAAGCTGTACCGCTTTTTTCAAATATGTTTCTGCAAGCTGCCAGTTTTGCTGTTCTGAGTACAAATAACCTATGTAATATGGAGTATCTGCATTGTTTGGATTAATTTTTTCAGCTTTCTTATAATATTCTATAGCACTGTTATAATCCTCAAGAGCTTGATATGATGCAGCCGCACCGAGCATTGAATCTTCAGTAGCAGGATTAATTGCCAGATATTCCTGCAGAGCTTTTTTGTAATCCTTACTTTCATAGCTTGAAGATGCAGATGCTAATTTCGTTGATGCAGCGTCATTCTGCACATTCTGCAATGTTTTCAATACAAGATTATTAGCAGGGAATTTTGTCTTAGCGGTATTTAAAACACTTACAGCATTGTTGTAATCATTTTTTGCGGCGTAACAAATTGCCAAATTTACATAAGCGTCTACTATCGATGTATTTTTAGCAATAACTGCTTTGTATGCCGTTATGGCGTTTTCTAAATCATTTTCTTTGTGCAGCTTGTATGCGTAATCATATATCTCATTTTCACTTCCGTTTTGGGAAAGATATGCAATGTATTCGGAAGGCGGAAGTGCATCTTTCATAACACCGGTAATTTCCGATTTTGCAGCCGCATTATTAGGATCAATTGACAAAACTTTCTTATAGAGATTCATGGCGGTTTTATTGTCACCCATTTCTTTATAGACTTGAGCTTTATATAAAAGAGCCTGTGTGTTATCTGGATATAAAGTTAAAACAGAGTCATATGACTGTATTGCTTTCTGGTATTCTTTCCTCTGGTGGAAAAGCGTACCTACGTTTATCCTTGTCGTTATATTGGACGGATTGAGCTGTTCAGCTTTTCCATAGTAACTCAAAGCTGTTTCAAAATCTCCCTGTGCCTGTTTGATAGCACCGATGTTTGCATTCAATTCAGCATCGCTCGGCGTTTGTGCAAGTTTCTTTAAATAAATTCTTTCCAGCGCATAGAGAACTTCCATATCACCTTTAGAATTTGCTAACGCTTCATTATACTGTACTACAGCATCGTCATAGCGTCCCAGTTTATCAAGTGTTCTTGCATATTTCATCCTCAAAACACCATCATTAGGTTTCAAATCAAGTGCAGTCTTATAATAATCAGCGCTGCGTGGTTCGTTGCCAAGAAGTTTCATTAAATCAGCAATCTGCATGTTGCTGTCGCCGGCGAGTTTTTCACTCTGTGCAGCCTTTGAAAACTCATAAGCTGCCGCAGAAAAATTACCCATAGCACGCAGTTCCTCTGCTTTTTTGTATCTGGCGCCTGCTGTTGTATCAGCACTAATAACCTTTAGGCATTGATTAAGATTATCTGTGGCAGAAGCTATCATGCCTGCGGAGTTTTGAACTGTTTGTTCTTTTGATGGATACATCTTCAAATAAAATAAAGCGCTTCTAAAGTCATTTGCGGCTTTTTCATAATTCTTTTCTTGATTTGCATAATATGTTGCTCTTGCAAGATAAGCGTTTATCAATCCTATTCTGGCAGAGTTATCAAGATAATTAATTCTCAAAGCTTTTCTGAACTCAACAATAGAAGATGAGTACTGGCTCTGCATAAGATAATTCTGTCCTGCGTTATAATGTTCCGCAAATGCGCCTGCCTGTGCTCCAAATACGTACGGCTGGAAAGCAAAAACCGAATATACTGCTAAAAAACAGACTGTCCCTAAAAATTTTCTCTTCATAACAATATATTACTATAATCAAAATTAAAAGTGAATAAGTGAGGGTGGCAATAGGAAAAAAGTTTACCCGCAGCATCAATCAAACAAACGCAAGTTAGGGCGTAGGAAAAGAGCGGCATGTTTTCCTTTTTTGCTTCGTTTTTTCTTCTTTTTTTTTGATTAAAAAAACAAAAATGAAGATATATTCTAACATTTCTTTCTCTTTTTTGCGAACAAAAGAGAAAGAAACGTTAACAAAGAAAGAGAAAAACGCAATTGTTTTCTACACCCTTTCGGGTGTGGATTGAATGAATGCTGCAGGCAGAGCCTGCACTCTTTCGCGGGCTATTGTTATGCTAACGCATAACACGCCCGCGGCGCGGCTGATGTTCTTGTGATGAATTTAGGTAAGTAGGTAGACTTTAGTCTACCAAATAATAAGGTAGACTGAAGTCTACCCTTGCTTAGCGCATTTTTCTCAATTAAT
>CALVAO010000008.1 GCA_944325515.1 Candidatus Gastranaerophilales bacterium
TAGCTTAGTTTCCGCTTCGGAGTCTCACCCCACCCTAGCCCTCCCCATCCAGGGAGGGAAGGCGTGTGATGCGTTATTCGGACGTTTTTCCAGCCTCTTTTATCCTTTTGACTACCATCATTTACCCCTGCCCTCACTCTATCCTTCCTCCCAACCTCTTAGTCACCCAGTCACCCAGTCACTCAGTCACTTAACCCACCAGTCACTTAATCACTTAATCCAGCATTCACCCAATCCCTTCCTTTCTCCCTTCCCGCGAGGTGCCTTATTATGATAAGCATTGGGACAGACATAGGAAATGAGGTTCTTCTAAGTACCCTAAACAATAATACTATCGGGTTGAATAACTCGATAGAGCGTATGACAACGGGTTATAAGTTAAACCATGCAAAGGATAATGCGGCTGGATATTCGATAGCTACGGATTTGAATACCAAAATCTCATCAATGTTGATGGTACAGCAGAATACGGAGCAGGGAATATCAATGCTGCAGACAGCAGAGAGTGCGCTGGCTAATATCCAGAGTCTTCTTCAACGGCTGCGTGATTTGGCAGAGCAGGCAAGTAACGGCGTATATGGTGATAGTTCCCGCGCTGCAATGCAGGCTGAGGCAGATGAGATAATAGAACAGATAGAACAAATAAAAGATACAACGAATTTCAACGGCATTACTCTTTTAACCTCTGTGGGAGGCGGGGGAAATGCTATCAGTACAAACTCCGCTGCGGGTGTGAATGTAAAAAACGGCGGGATAAATAGCATGGGCTTAAGTTTATCTGCTGCAGCAAGGACTAATCAATCCGCTGCTTCTGAACAACGCGGCGAATCACCGGAAGCTTTTTTATCTGCTCTGGATAAAGAAATAAAAACTCTCTCAGCTTCTATCAAATCAAGCTCAACAATACAAACCCGACCAAATACATATACTCCTGCTTCAGCATCAGCGCCAAGGGCTGCAGATATCCAAGGTGCTGTTGAGATAGCGGGCAAAGCTACTCAAGTAGTAAATATAGACGGGGTTGATTATACGGTTACGAATAAACTTTCTACTACACAAAGTTTTTCTTATACTAAAGACACTACAACCGGTGAAGTAACTTTTCTCAGTTCTAGTTTTACAATTAAAGGTCAGACGGATGTTGTACACAATCTAATAATAGAAGGCAGCAGCAATACGGTTTATACCGGAGATTTGGCGGATAAGGTTGTTACATCAGGTTTTGCATCCAACAACATTATCTATGGCGGTGAAGGTGATGATACCATGATTGATATGGTAACCTCCGCTGTTAATAGCCTTTATGGTCAAGGCGGCGCTGATACATTGTCAGGGCGTGCTCTGAATGGCGGTGACGGGAACGATATTCTTAATTATACGGCGATTAACGGGTATTCAGTAGAAGGCGGGAACGGTGATGATATTATAAATGTAGAGAATGGGTCCGGTTTAATTATAAGAGCAGGAGCCGGAAATGATACTATTAATATTAAGAAAGGAAGTAATATCCAAATTTATGGCGATGATGGTGATGATAATATTATAATCTCTTCCGGCAGTAATAATTATGTGGATGGCGGCGCAGGGAATAATACTTTAACCGACAACGGGACTAATACACAAAAAATAAATGTCCCCGGGGCAAATTTGTTTGAAATAACTTTTGCCGGAAATGAAACAATAACACAGAATATCAACGGGATTGATTATACAATTACGAATAATCAAAATATATCAAGCACTCTTCAGTACAAAATAGACTCCAACGGTGCGATAAATTTCTACAAAGGCTCTAAATTCACAATCCGCGGTGATGCTAACAAGGCTCATAATGTTAATATAAATATTGCCAACAGTACATTTTACGGCGGAAATTTGGCGGATACTATACTTATAAGCAATTCATCAAATTATATTTATTCCGGTGACGGAGCTGATACTATAACCGTTAATGGGAATAATAACTATGTTTATTCGGGTGATGATGTTGACACTATTACAGTTAATGGAAATTCTCATTATGTATATGCCGGAAAAGGTAACGATATTATTAATGTAAATAGCGTTAATCATATTGTATATGGGGAAGAGGGAGATGATAAAATAAAAGTTACCGGTAACCGTCAGAGTATATGGGGCGGAGCTGGTAATGATACGATTGATGTGAGCGCTAACCAGGTAGATGTTTATGGCGATGATGGTGATGATACTGTTACGGTTTCAGCCACTTCTAATAGTGCAGCAATATATGGCGGCAGCGGAACAAATACAATAACAGATAACGGCAAAAGGACTATGAAAGCAGGTTTCGGGAACGAGGATAATGCACAGGTTCTTGTTGTCGCCCCAAGTGAAACTAAAACTCTAAACATAAACGGAATAAATTATACGGTTAAAAGTGCCTCGACTTCAGTTACAAAGGCTTTATTCTACTATTATAATCCCGTAACGGATGAGATATATTTTAATGGCAGAGCTTTCAATATTACCGGTCAAACAGATAAACAGCATAATGTTGTACTTGAAGGTTCATATATGAATTTTTATGGCGGAGATCTGGATGATAATATTACATCATATATGTATGGCGGAAGTATCTATGCATACGGCGGAAATGATAATATAACAATGCAAGGGGGTGGTACAAATCTTTATGCAGGAGATGGTGATGATAATATAAATCTGATAGGAAGCGGTAATAATGCATATGGTGAAGCCGGTAATGATGTTATTAATATTAATTCTAATCAAAGTACAATAAATGGCGGTACAGGTAACGACACATTTAATATTAATGCAAAGGTTAATTCTTTGTCTGATGATGGCGGCAATAATATCTATAATATTAATGCGGATAATTTTGTTATCACAGGTTCAAACGGCGACGACACATTCTATGTAAACGGTGATAACAACAATATCAACGGGCAGGGCGGAAATGATTATTACATAATAACCGGTAACAACAATCAAGGGATAGGCGGAACCGGCACCAACTATTATGTCGATGCAGGAACAGGCAACACATATGTAAATACATCCTTTGACCCGTCATCCGGAGTCCTGACATTCACATATCAAGGAGAAGTAAAAACATTTGAACGTGACGGCAAAACTTATACTGTCACAAATAATGCTTCCGGCAGCAATACTTTACAATATTCTTTAAATACAAATACAGGTGTAATAAGTCTTATCGGTTCTGATTTGACAATAGATTCGGAGGCTGATAAAGCTGCTAATCTGGAAATCAGAGGAAATAATAATATTGTTAACGGTTCAAACTTAAACGACCGTATCAGTGTGGAATCCGGCAGCAACAATGTTATTAACGGAAAAGACGGAAACGATACCTTAATAAACAACAGTGCAAATAACTCCCTAAATGGTGATAACGGTAATGACACAATAACAATTAATGTATCAACTAATCAAGCAATCACAGGCGGAGCCGGCGATGATACAATTAATATCAACAGTAATAATAATACAAATATATCAACCGGCAGCGGCAATGACAGAATAACCGGAACGGGAAACAGTAATACAATCAATGTCGAAGACGGAAACAACAATGTATTGCTCAATGGAAATACAAACACGATAACAGCAGGTGACGGCAATAACCGGTTATCTGCAGTCGGAAATAATAATACAATAAATTCCGGCAGCGGCAAAAACACAATCGGTGTAGACGGTGACAACAATACAGTATCTAACGGAAACGGCGACAGTATATTCAATATTCTTGGTAACACCAATAATGTTACAACTCAAGACGGGAATAATGAATTAAATATCTCCGGTGATACCAACATTATCACAAGCGGAAACGGTGATGATGAATACAATGTAACCGGTGACGGAAACTCAATTACAACTTCCGGCGGAGATAATGAGGCAGAATTTACCGGTGACAGTAACAACTACAAAGGCGGCTCCGGTGTCGATGATATTATTTTAAGAGGTGATAATAACCGTGCAGAAGGCGGCGACGGCAATGATTCGTTTATGATATCACGCGGTGATAATAACTATATAGACGGGAATGCCGGTGATAGAAATACAATGATAAATAACGGAGTCGACACGGAGTATTACAATACAATAGATATGACTCCGGATCCGGTACAAATAAATTTTAAAGTAGATATCGGAAGTGACAGCTCCAGTTATATTAATATAGAGTTAGCGTTTAACCTGTTTGATTTTGACGTGGATTTTAGTACAGCAGACGGAGCAACGAAAGCATTAGATGCTATCGATGATATGTTGAAAGTTGTTAGCGAGCAGTTATCAAATATCGGAGCTACATTAAATCGTTTGGAAAGTGCTATTGATGCACAGGGTATCAAGCTGAATAATTTGATATCATCATTATCAACGATAAGAGATGCTGATATAGCAGAAGAAAGTTCAAATTTAATCCGGTACCAGATATTACAGAATGCAACAGCCACTTTGATGAGTGTTACTGCTGACCAGCGGCGTGAAAATATTCTGGGATTACTGAATGGTATAAATATAGGGTAGTACGGAAAGTATATTCCGGAAAAATAATAATTTACGGATATATTCTCCTAATGTTCTATCTTTTCTTACCGGTCTTTTTAAATTTAATATAAATAGAAAAAAAGAAAAGAAACCGGCTTAAAACATAACCGATTTCTTTTCAGTCAGAGCAAACGAATTAATTACTTACTATTCGCCGCTGCATCCGAAAGCTATAGTAACGTGTTCTTTCGGGTTAATAGCTGAGATTTTGTAGCCTTTAGCGTCTACAAGGTATCCGACTTCATCACCGGTTGCCTGAACTAAACCGATAGTACCGGAGATAGCTGTTCTTGTGATATCAATAGGAGCTTTAACTGTATCTTTAACAACATCTCCTACACTTCTTGCAGAAGCCATAAATTGACCCTGGAATGCTTCACCTAAAGCAATACCTGTACCGGAAGCCACGTCTTCAAGAGCGTTACCTAAGTTAGATAACATACCGCCTGTAGTTCTGCCGACAATACCGAGCATCTGACCACCCCAAGTAAATGGTGCAGTAACAATTCTTGATACGATATTAGGAGTATTAGATTTGTTAATTTCAGCGTTAAGTATTTGTCTTGGTAAAGTAGCTCTGCATCCGCAGTTTTCAATCTCTGTAAACGCAAGCTTCAAAGCACCCTTCTGACATCCTGAAGGTCTTACGACTTCGACAACCTTACCATAAACATTAGAACCGCAAGGATATAACTGGCCATTGATAGTTACATCTTCAAGTGTCTTGGCAGCAAACTTCTGGCCTACGTGAGAAGATTTTGCACTGACTTGATCCTTAAATTCTAACTGTAAAGTCGGAATTTTAACGATTTCTTCGTTTTCAACAAATGCTTTTTTATCAACAGGGCACATCGGGCAGTCGTTGTTAGCAGTTACAGGGTTTTTGTCTATACCTGCTGAAACTCTGATGTTCTGGAGCATTGCAGCAATATCTGCACGTGATGCATCTTTAAACGGAGCAATTGTATTCGGATTCGGCGAGTTGTTTAATGCACCTTTATCCAAAGCTTTAGCTACAGGTATTTGTGCCCATTCCGGAATAGTGTTTCCGTCACAGTATTTAGACAATATTTCCTGAGCCTTGCACTTATCCATATCGGCGCATTGGATGCCCTTAGATAATGCACATAATGCTTCAACTCTTGTTACGTTATGGTCAGGCATAAATTTACCGTTAGGATAACCTTTTAACAAGTCTTGGTGAACTGCGACAGTAATAGCTGAGTTAGCCCAGTGGTTTGTCGGAACATCTGAGAATAATTTTTCCGGAGCGCATGAATACATATCTTTATCGAATCCTTTCACTAACATAGTTGCGAATTCGGCACGCGAAATGTTACGTGAAGGCTTGAACAGTCTGTCCGGATAACCTACAACTACGTCATTAGTTGCTAATTTGTCTATTTCGCAGGAAGCCCAGTAACCTTCCGGAACGTCCGGAAACATTTGAAGTCCTGCTGCTGCACCGGTCATATTGCTGAACGGGGACAGGTCAAACGGCACTAATGTCTTTTTGATTGCTTGAATAGAATTAGCGGTTCCCATTTGGATAGGGCATCCGTTGCCGTCGATTTTAGATTCATCTCTGATAATCGGCGACCCTGTATGGCGCGGAATATCATTCAAGCACGGTATGTCTGTTGCAGCACCGGTAATTGAACCGTCGCTTGCAACAGTTGTACCCATTGTACCGGCAGTAAGCTGGTTGATTTCTCTATTTACAGAGAAGCCTTCTGCTGTGTAAATAGAGTCTTTTTCAGTACCTACAAAATTGTTGTACCCGTAAACAGCATTAGGATATGAATAAACTTGTTTCATATCAGCTCTTGACAGGTCTTTTGTTCCCGGGCATAAAGCACAGGAAGGTACAGGATCCTGTTCACATTTCGGCACAGTGTCGCAGCCGCATTCCGGTTCCGGTTCGCACGGGCAGGCTGCGCCGGTCATTTCCGGCAAGTCCGGTTCACATGGACAAGCACCTTGAGTAACAATAGGGCGTTGATCACACGGGCAGGCTGCCATTACCGTATTGAACGAACACGTTGCTATACCAACGGCAATTGCAGCTGCCACAGTAAGTTTTCTAATCGTCATTTTAACCTCCTTTTTAATTGGCTGGAGTAGATTTACGTTCATTCTCTAAACTTCATTTACCCCTTATAGGCGGACTAGCTATTTTATGGAAATTGCTAGTCTTATTTATTCCTTTTGTGTTTCAGAGATGTTCAGCTTTTTATATAAGCATCATTTCCCTGTTAACTCCTAAATTATGGAATTTTTTGAAAATTAAAACATTACCTTAAAAGAGAATCCAGTCGGGGGATTAACTGGTTATTATCAGTATGTGGTCGGGTTAAATAAGAAGGTTTATTTTTTATGCTCTGATGTTAGAATGTTAATTTTTATTTACGTAATATCAATTTTTTATAATGTTTATACTTTATATAAATAGAAATGATTGTTGGGGAATAAATGTTACTACGCATAGGGATGAATAATATCAGCAGGATTTTTACCGCATCCGGCAGCAAGGCGCTGAACGGTCATAGTGGAATACGCTTTACAGCAGGTCGCCTTGAAAGAACAGCAGGAGATTTTGTTGAACTTACATCCAAAAGGAGGCAGGCTTTGATGCAGTACAATGCTGCAGGTGAACGGAAATTGCTTTACAATTTTAAAAAAGACGGCAGCATAGAAACTGTTCAAAGAAAATACGGGTCGGAAGATTTAGATTTTTTAGATCATGTAAAATACGGGAAATATATTCCGCCCAAAACATTACCGGAAGGAACTGCAGGCATAACACAGGAAGCTCTTGAGCAAAGCAACCGCCTTTCCTGCAATATAATACCCGAAACTGAAAAACTGACAGACGGATTCAGATATAACGGCGTTCAAGCTGTTTTTGACAGGAACGGAAAAAATATTTCACGCTTTAGAAATGGAAATCAAGAAATAGATATTATTGACAGAAATCAAGATAAAATCCTTGCAGATACAATTGAAACTTTCAAGCAGCGGCTTGCAGGCAAAAATTATTCGGAAAAAGAGAAAATTGATGAACTTATGAAATTTGTTGATGAGGTTTTTTCCGTAAATCCTTCCGGAGCTGAAACAGAAAAACTTGTAAGCAGAATGCATAATCCAAATCTGCAGGAAGTATTTTTAGGCGATATAATCAACAGCGGTGCCGGAGTCTGCAGGCATCGGAGTTTGTTGACCAAAGTTCTTGGAGATGAAATTGGACTTAAAACAAGAATTATACAGGGACAATATGCGAACGGCGGACACGCCTGGAATGAAATAATCAGCAAAAAAGGCGATATCTTCTTGTTTGATAGTATGCACGGCAGCATATTTGACGTAACAAATCCGTCAAAAAATCTCACTCCGCAGGTATTCAACTATAGAATCTGTGATTTAGAAAACTCTGAAAAAATGATACAAAAATATTTTGATAAAGACAGTACGGTAGGTTTAATATACCGCTCTTTAGGACACAGGTTCCCCATAAATACTAATGCTGCAAGACTCATACCGTCCGAAGACAGATACATTATATCCCCGATGTGTGATGAAATAAAAGTTAACGGCAAAACTATCAACAATAACACAGATGTTTTTTATGGTGATTGGGTCCAAATTAAAGATATTGCTTTTCAAATAATTTAAAAATTTTATTCTAAAAACTTTCCTGTTCTCTGTCCATCAAAACCTCTTCTGTATTTTAATTACAGAAAATTATAACATACTAATTAACATTCTGTCATATTTTATTGATATGAAAAAATATTTAAGATATTCTTTAAATTGTGGTAGATTATTTGGGAATTTTAAATGGAAAAAGGTTTTGTAGATAACGGTTTTATTATTGATTTAAGCAACGCTAAAAATACAACCCAGCTTGTATTTGAATTAAGTTCAATAATGGAACATCCCGATGTAAAAGGGAAAAGAGTTTGTTTAAAGCTCGGCAATTTAGATTTAAAACAATCGCAGTTGCTGAGTATTAAGGCTTTAATAGAATCGATGGATGCTTCAATCGCTTGTATAGATACTTCTTCGGAACAAACGGAAGCATCTGCGGTGAGTCTTGGTATAATAGTTTCAGAAATCTCTAATAATGCAGTGCCTGCTATTATTGGAACATCTGTAAATGAAGTTAAAGAAGAACCTGTTGTGATAAAAGAAGAAAATAAAACTGTTGAAGTTAGCGCAGACATGGGCGAAACTATAAAACCAATTGCAACAGCAGAAGGTGTTGAAGATATATATGAAGAAGAAACCACTCAAGAATTATCAGAAATAATACCTGCTGAAAGTTTTAATAATGATTTTGAAACCCTTGCTGTTAATGAAGGCATTTTAAAAACAGAAGAAACAAGTAAATATATTCTCTTAGAAACAGGGGATGTCTTACCTCAGGGAGTGGAAGAAAATAGTCTTAATACCGAAACGCTTCCTACATTATACATAAATCAGACATTGCGTTCCGGACAAACAGTGACATATGAAGGAAATATTTTAATAATCGGTGATGCGCATCCGGGCAGTGAAATCGTAGCTACCGGTGACATTACAGTATGGGGCATTCTTGGCGGAATTGCGCATGCAGGTTCTATGGGAAATGTAACATCTAAAGTCCGTGCGCTTAAGCTTAATGCAATTCAATTGAGAATTGCCGGTCTTTATGCACGGCGTAATGATACATTGAATGTTCCGTACGTTCAAAAAACAAATGAGTTTACTCCAGAAGAAGCTCAAATTGAAGATGGTAAAATAGTTATTTATAAAAAGTTAAGGAGAGATTAATGACTGGTCGAGTAATAGTAATCACCTCCGGTAAAGGCGGAGTAGGAAAAACCACAACAAGCGCAAATATAGGAACTGCCCTTGCAAAAGACGGTTATAAAGTAGTTCTTATTGATACAGATTTGGGCTTGAGAAATTTAGACCTGTTATTAGGTCTTGAAAACAGAATTGTATATACAATTGTTGATGTTATAGAAGAGCGCTGTAAATTAAAACAGGCACTTGTTAAGGACAAAAAGAACCCTAATTTATCACTTCTAGCTGCAGCACAGACAAGAGATAAAACAGCGGTTACAGCAGAACAATTAAAAGAAATCTGCGATACATTAAAAGAAGAAAATGATTTTGTTCTTGTTGATTGTCCTGCGGGTATTGAGCAGGGCTTCCAGAACGCTGTAGCAGGCGCTAGTGAAGCAATAGTTGTTACAACACCGGAAATGTCAGCTATACGTGACGCGGATAGAATTATAGGACTTTTAGAAGCAAAAGAAGAAATCAAAAGTTATAAACTTCTTTTAAATAGAGTCCGCCCGAGTTTAATTAAATCTAATGAAATGATGAGCGTTGACGATGTAGTGGAAATTTTATCTTGTCCGTTAGTTGGTATTATTCCGGAAGATACCGGTATTATAACCTCTACAAATAAAGGTGAACCTATTGTTAATGATGAAAATGCTCTTGCAGGAAAAGCATACAGAAATGTAGCTCAAAGAATCCTCGGAGAAGAAGTTCCGTTTTTGGACTTAGATGAACCAAAAGGGTTTATGGCAAAAATCAAAAATGCATTTTCTAAACTGAAAGTGAAGGTGTAAGAGATATGAGTATTCTTACAGATATTTATAATACTGTTGCGAAATTTTTCCGCCCGCAGGAAGATACAGAAGATGCTTCCAAGTCCGTTGCAACTAACAGACTAAAACTTGTTTTAATGCAGGATAGAACTAATTTAACGCCTAAAATTCTTGAGCAGATGCGCGGTGAGTTAATAGACTTACTTTCAAGATATGTGGAAATGGATAAAGAACTGCTGGAATTAAACTTTGAGCAGGAAGGCGATCAAGTTGCATTGATGTTATCTATTCCTGTAATAAGAGCGAAAGATGAAGAAGAAATTGAAGCCGCTTTGAATGCCGCTGCAGAAGAAGCTGAAGAAATTGTAGAAACTATTGAAGAAGCAGAAGTAGAAGATAACGGAGAAGAAACTATTATTGTGGAAGAAACTGAAGGCAGCAACTCCCACACTACTCCAGAAGAGTTTAAGAGTGAAGATTCTGATAAAGCAAAAGAACAACATATAGAAGCATAAAAAAACGGATTTTAATTAAAATCCGTTTTTTTTTTAAGTTTCTTCTTTTAAATTTTTAAGCAGTAAAATTAACGGTATTATAATAATACTTGCTATCGCAAAAAATCTAAATGCATCAATAAAAGCAGAGAGATTAGCCTGCTGCATTAAAAGCCTGTATGCATTATATTGTCCCATATAATGCGCTGTATGTGGGTCTACTGTTGACATAAACATACTTGCATATGTCTGTATTCTTTCTGTATATACTTGTGCCGTATCAGTTAGATGTTGGATAAGCATAAACTGGTGTTTCTGCGCACCTCTTGAAAGAAGTGTTGCAACAATCGATGTTCCAAAAGCTCCCCCTATATTTTTTAACAGATTTTGTAATCCGCTGGCATTGGTCATCTGATTATTACTTATAGTTGCCATAGAAAGGGTTATTATAGGAATCATTGCAAGCCCTAAACCTATTCCGAATAAAAAGTTTGGCATACCTATATTTAATGTTGAAATCTGCAAATTCAAGCCGCCAAGCATCCAGCTTGCAGTTCCGATAATACTAAGTCCAATCATAACTAGAATTCTGTTATCAACAAGGTTTGACAGAGCAGCACATAAAAACATTGCCATTAATGCTCCTAAGCCCCTGGGCATCATGGAAAGCCCGCTTTTATAAGCATCATATCCCATTAAAGCTTGCAAAAACTGTGGTAAAATCGCAAGTGATGCAAGCAATACTGCCTGCATAACTACTTGAACCAGAGTCCCTATTGTAAAGTTTTTATCTTTAAATACACTTAAATCAACCAGCGATTCTTTATTTTTAATTTGTGAAATCAAAAAAGCAATTCCTGCAATAGTTGAAATTGCCGATAACCAGCATATCCACGCAGCATTAAACCAATCTGCATTATTACCCTTATCGAGAACAATCTGCAGCGTTAATAACCATATAGAAAGCAAAAAGAAACCGAGTCCGTCTGTCTTAACATTTTTTTGTTTTCTTGCATATGGCGGATCATATATAAATGTTTTTGAAAGAAATAAAGCAATAATACCTATTGGAATATTAATAAAATAAATAAAAGGCCAGGACCAGTTTTCAGTAATCCAGCCTCCTAAAACAGGTCCGATAATTGGTGCAAGAACTATAACCAGACCAAATACCGCCATTGCTTTTCCTCTTTCCTGCGGTTTGAAATTCTCTAATAATATAGCTTGTGCTACAGGAAGCAATCCTCCACCGCCGATACCCTGTAAAATACGATAAAGAACCATTGTTTCAAGATTTTTGGCAATACCGCAGAGTCCTGATGCAACTGTAAAAATTATAATACTCAATATAAAAAAATTTTTACGTCCTAGAACTTTACTGAACCATCCAACCATAGGAATTACAATTCCGCTTGCAATTAGGTAGAATGTCAATATCCACATAGATTCTTCTCTGCTTACAGAAAAACTTCCTGCCATATGCGGCAGAGCAACGTTTGCAATAGTTTCATCCAGCACAAACATAAAAGCTGCTACCATTGTCGGAAGACAGGCTAGCCACGGATTTACTTTTTGCTCCTCTATAATTTCTGCCATAAAAAAAATATTACCACACGGAAGTTATAAAATCAAAAACAAAAATGGTATACTTTATCAAAATTTTGTGTATGAACCGATTATCCTAACGTTTTTAACTTGAGGTTTTAAATCCTCAATAAGATTCTTAATTAACTCGTCATCTTTATGTCCGTCAAAATCAATAAATACAGCCTGTTCTTCTGCATTATTGTTCATCATTTTAGAATTAATCTGCGTTATATTGATATGATATTTTACAAAAACCTGTACAATATCTAAAAGTGCTCCCTGCCTGTCATTTAAAAACAATACAATACTTGTTTTATCATTTCCTGTAGGATGAGTTTCTGCATCACCTATTACAATAAATCTGCGTTTATTATTTTTATCATCCTCAATATGTTCACGCAAAACATTAAGATTATATATTTCAGCAGTTTTATGTGTCCCTATGATAGAATATGTTAAATTATAATTATTCAAAAGCCTTGCCGCATCATCCATACTTTCCGCTACTACAATATTAAGCTGTCTTGGCATCTCATCGCGCACAAAAATTTTACTTTTTGCCAGAGCATTTGGGTTTGCAATAAGTCCGGTAAGACTGTAAAATTCCGTTGTTTTAGATAAAATGCAGTCATTAACCGGAACAATTGTTTCTGCAAGAATCTGGATATTTAAATTTTTTGTCAAAATTAAATTATCAATAGTTTCTCTTATAATACCTTTGTACGTAGTTTCTACCGGCAAAACTGCAATAGCGTTACTATTTTCATCAATATAATCAATACATTCTTTTATAGAATTTAAAGAACGCTGATACAAATATAAATCATATACTTTAAACAACTTGTCTTTTGCTATTTCAGAATACGAACCGCCCATACCAAGGCAAATAACTTCATTAAACTCTTCAAACATATAAACTCCACTATTTTTTATTAATTATAACTTAAACAATAATAACCCGCAAAAATATTTTTGTTCATGTTTTAATAATAAAACAGAGGTGAAAAATGAAAATATTACCAGGAAACGCTATAAATAGACAGTACCGCAATTTTCGTAAGATACGTAATAACAGCTTTAATATGTTTGCTGCAAATCTAACACTTGCAGGCTTGAGTGCCCACAGACGTGATTTGCCGTTTACTATTGCATTAGGAGCTTTAAGTCTTATATGGGTAAAACACCTTGAAAATTCAGTTAATGCTATGCTGCCCCTTAGAAAACCATACAAAGAAATATTAAAACGTACAGTAGATATAAAAATGTCTTCAGCATTTAAAAAGAAGCCTTAACTTCTTCCTATTTCGGTTGCCCTTGATGCCATTGACTTTGATATATTTACCAGTGCAAGGTTTGCCTCATATGCTCTTTGTGCCATAATAGCATCCGCCATATCAACCATCGCATTAACGTTAGAAGCTCTTATATATCCATTTGCATCAGCATCCGGATGCCCTGGTGAATATATTCTTTCTCCTACCGTAGGATCTTCAACGCAACCGTTAAAAACTACTCCGCCTTGAAGATACGGAAGCGTTCCCGTTCCGAAAACATCATTTTTCATTACATTCATAAGTCCATGGAATGAAATATCTTCAGAGGCATTAAGCACCGGAATACGTCTTACATAGTTTGGAGTATCAATATTCGCAATGTTTTTTGCATGTATATCAAGTCTTAGACCATGTGCTTTTAAGGCGTTTGAGCCGATATTAATTGATTCCATTATACTCATTTTAATGCCTCACTTTCTAATATTATTTGCCAACATTAATAACGGTTTTCATCTCTGTTATAATGTTAGACATTCTTCTTGTTGCCATTGTATATAAAATTGCGTTTTTTTGCATTTCTGTTAATTCTTCCGCAATATCAATTTCGCTCCTTCTACGGTCTTCTATTACTCCGGAAGGACCAAGCTCACTGGAGAGTTTTGTTTCAAGCGGACTATTCATTGAGCCTAAGTATTGTGAGAAATCAATATCGCGCCTAACATAACCAGGAGTATCAACATTCGCTACGTTAGAACCCAAAGCCCTTTGTCTTTGTGAAATTAAATCCATCATTATATTTGTTTTACCCATTGAATCTAAGCTTGTGAATGTCATTTTATGCTCCTAATAATTTATTTATTCTCTTATGTTAATTGCTTTGTTGTACATATCATCAGCAACTTTCATTAAATTCATACTTGCAATCATTGAAGTATTTAATCTCATAAGATCATTTATTTCGTCATAAATGCTTGTATTTGAAACTTCAGTTGCATATTGCCTTATATTGTCCGAATTTTTTATAATTTGAGGCGCGCCGGATTCTTCATTATAGACCATTTTGTTATTGTGCCCCTGCTCTAAAGCTTCCGGACAATCAAACTGTACGATAGGGATTGTACCGATTTTTTCGGGCAGCGAGCCAGCGTCATCATAATTAATAACATCGCCATTAGGTTTAATTTCAAATTTATAAGAATTCGCAGGGATTTTAATACCGTCACCGACCATCCATCCGTCTACAGTCATTAAGTATCCGTTTTCGCCTCTTTTTAAAGCTCCGTCGCGGGTATACTGGATTTCACCATCTTCTGATACTACGGGGATATAACCTTCGCCTTCAATTGCAATATCATATGGATTTTTGCTTATTCTTATAGAACCTTGAAGAGCATTTGTTCTGATTGCACCATCTACATAGCCATCTTCTCTTAAGATTTGTTCGAAGCGGGAAGTTTTATATGCTGCAGTATTATAGTTAGCCAGATTGTTTGCAATATAGCCTAGCTTTTCAAACTGCATTGTTGCATTATTAATACTTTTTCTTACTACTGCCTGCATATTATACATAATTTAATACCCTCCTATGAAACTGAACCCAGTTGACTGATAACTTTTTGCAAATTTGTGCTTTCTATTAAGAAAATCTGCCTGTTTGCCTCAAAATTTCTAACGACAGGCTTGACAGCCATAAATTCTGTTTGAAGGCTTACGTTAGAATATTCGTTATATCCTTGTTTAACATCCGGATTGAGTACTGCCATTCCGTTTGCATCAACTATCCCCAGATTTCCTGCTGTAACAAGTTCATTTGAGTTTTTATCATATACACTAATCATGCCTTTTGTATTTACAACGACTTGAGCTGGATTATCCGGAACAACAGGGAGTTTAATCGGCATACCTGCATCAGAGAGAACAGGATTATCTTCAAGATTTAAAAGATTTCCTGCTTTATCCAGTTTAAAACGTCCATCCCTTGTAAGTTGAACGCCTTCCGGTGTCTGTATTTGAAAATAACCTTTATTTGCCATTGTGATATCAAGAGGATTCTTAGACGCCATAATACGCCCTACTTGATCATCAACTGTGCTTGATAGACCGTGAACTCCAATGTATTCCGTAAATGATGACACAACAGGTTCTCTTCTTTGGAATCCAACTTTATCAAAGCCGGTTACGTTTTCATTTATCATTCCAATGATTTCGCTCTGGACATGCATGGCTCTTATTGATGCCTTCATTCCTTGTTCACAAAATCTTACACCGCCATTGATTTGCATAGTTATACCTCTTTTATTTACATAATCGGATGATTAATATAAATGCTTTAGTTAAAATTTATAAAATCATCTTTTTAGTGTAGCTAATAAGTCTATAATGTAATATTAAAAAAAGTCAAATTTTTGAGTTGACAATAAATTTTGTTTTTAATATCATAAAACTTGACGCCGGTATAGCTCAACGGTAGAGCAACGGTTTTGTAAACCGTAGGTTGTAGGTTCGATTCCTATTACCGGCTATTATTTTTGACAATTGAGCGGGGCAAAGAGGAGAGAAGTTTAACTTCTTTGCAGTACGGACCTAGTTAAGCCTTTGTGGCGCAGGGGTAGCGCACTCCCTTGGTAAGGGAGAGGCCACGGGTTCAAATCCCGTCAAAGGCAAATTTTACAATTAAATAAGGGTAGGTGGCCGAGTGGCTAAAGGCGACAGACTGTAAATCTGTTCACGAGAGTGTACGGTGGTTCGAATCCACCCCTGCCCAAATCTTAAAAGACTCTGCAAAAGAGTCTTTTTTATTGTTTAGATGTATATTGGAAACTACCGTTTGTGCTCAGAACATAAAGAGGTACAGAGCTGAGTGTTTTTTGCAAGGGGTTTGAGTACGGAAGTAAAACAGGCAGATTAGTTTTTTTAACATCTATACCTCTCAACAAAAAAGAGTATAGAGCTTGCTTCACAAACACTAAAAAATAAAATTTATACTCTTTTTAATTTAATATGATAATTTGTCGAGCAAGCATTGCTAATCCGTTTTAATTACATAAAATCCACCCTAAAACTATTGACTTAGAGCTGCTATCAAGTTGTAAAATTTTTATAATATAGTTAAAATATTTGAGGGAAGGTAATTAGGAGAACGGATTATGAAACGCAGAGAGTTTATTATAAATTCGGCTTTAGCGGTTGGCGGAACAGCGCTGCTTGCAGGATGCGGTAAAAAAGAAGTTAAAAAAGCAGAAGGGCAGGTTGTCAGAAGAAAATTTGATAATACAACAATGCCTCTGATTGCATTAGGCTGTATGCGCCTTCCTATGCGGGACGGCAAAATCGATATGGTTGAATTGGACAAAATGGTTGAATACGCAATGGCGCACGGAGCAAATTATTTTGATACGGCTTATATGTACGTTGACGGCAAGTCTGAAAACGCAATCGGCGAAGTTTTAAAGAAATATCCAAGAGAAAGTTTTATTTTAACCGACAAAAACCCAGCTTATTTAGTTAATTCTCCCTCAGATGTGCATAAACTCTTTAATGAACAGCTGAAAAAATGTCAGGTTGAATATTTTGATAATTACATGGTTCATAATATAAACAAAAATACAATTCGTAATTACCGTGATAACGATATGTACGGAGAACTTCTCAAACTCAAAAATGAAGGCAAAATCAAACATTTAGGCTTCTCTTTCCATGGTGACCCTAAAATGTTAAGAGAAGTTATAAGCGAACACAAGTGGGATTTCTGCCAGCTGCAGCTTAATTATCTTGACTGGGAAGTAGTTAATGCTGATGAGCTCTATCAGATTGCAGATGAAGCCGGAGTTCCGGTTATTGTTATGGAGCCTTTAAGGGGCGGAGTATTGTGCAACCTTCCGGAAAAAGCTGCAAATCACCTTAAGGAAAAATGTCCGAATGATACACAGGCTTCTTTCGGGCTAAGATGGATTGCGGGTAAAGAGCGGGTATTTACAATTCTTAGCGGTATGAGTAACCTGCAGCAGCTTAAGGAAAATGTTGATACATTTGTTAATTATAGAGAAATAACTCCGGAAGAGGAAAAAGTCGGACAGGAGCTTGCGCATATTATACAATCCGGCGGTGCAATAAGCTGTACTGCTTGCAGATACTGTATGGAAGTCTGCCCGAGAGGCATAAATATTCCTGCAATCTTCGGTTTATATAACATGTATAAAGGAAGTACGGCAGCTAATGCAGCGTTTATGTTTGTATATAATTATAATGCTTTAAAAGAAGAACAAAGAGCTGACAAATGTATAGAGTGCGGACTCTGTGTAAAAAATTGTCCGCAGGATTTACAAATCCCAAAACTCTTAAAGGAAGTCGATAAAACTGTTAAAGAAGTCGAAAAGGGTATGGCATAATAAAATGAAAAATGCTTATAAAATCAGACTCGCTTTAGCACTTTTAATATTCATTCTTTTGATTTTGGGTTTTGCAGGGTTTTATCCTGCAAAAGTTCCGGATTTGCAGTTTGCTCCGCTTATTCAGAGAGTATTTATTGATTTTTCCGTAATTGCTCTTGTTTTGCTTGTTGTTGTAGTATTGTTAACGATTTTATTTGGCAGGTTTTACTGTTCACTTATTTGTCCGTTCGGAATTTTGCAAGAAATCGGGGCATTTGTTTTAAGAATAAAAAAGAAAAATTTCTACACTCCGAATTACCCTGCAAAATATTTTATCTCAGCGGTTGTATTTGGAGCTTTAGCAGGAGGAAGCGCTGTTTTACTAAGATACATAGAACCATATACATATTTTGGCTCGGCTCTTACTTTATCTATAGTTGGAATTGCGGCTTTTGTTACGGTTTTAGTAATAGTTTTCTTTAAAAACCGCTTTTTTTGCACAAATATATGTCCTGTAGGAGCTATTTTGGGGCTTTTATCTAAAATATCATTGAATAAATTATATATTTCAGACTCCTGCGTATCATGCGGTATGTGTAGTAACAACTGCCCTGCAGGGTGTATTGATTATAAAAATAAAACGATTGATAATGAAACCTGTCTTAAATGCTTAAAATGCCTTGAAGTTTGTCCTAAAGGCGGAATTAAGTATGGGATAAAACCGCAAAAATTCAGTTTAAAAAGACGTGAACTTTTGGTTTCAGCCGGTGCGCTTGCTCTTTTCGGATTAATGATTAAAGCCGGAATTGAGATTAAAGATAAGATTGCAGAGAAATTTAAGGATATAATTTTACCTCCGGGAGCGGGAAGCGAAGAGCGGTTTGTTAATAAATGCCTTAATTGTAATTTATGTGTAAATAATTGCCCGAATAAGATTATTGTAAAAGCGGATAAGGACTTTTCAGCCGTCCATCTGGATTATACCAGAGGCGCCTGTGACAAGAATTGCGCAAAATGCGGTGAGGTTTGTCCCTCCGGCGCAATTAAGAGATTAAAATTAGAAGATAAGCAAAAAACAAGAATCGGCATGGCAATGATTAAAGCTGATGTCTGTATGAAATGCGGATTATGCGCTGAAGCTTGTCCTTATGACGCAATAACTTTTAGCAAAGGAAAAGCGCCGGAATTTAACGCTTCAAAGTGTGTAGGATGCGGAGCCTGCAAAAATGCCTGCAAATCCGGCGCGATAGAGATTTTTGCAGTAAAAGAACAAAGTATAATATAAAAAGAAAGGAGACAGAAATGTCATTAGGAATAACTGAAATTACTTTAATACTGGTTGTAATACTACTTCTATTCGGCGGGAAGAGAATTCCGGAGCTTGCAAGAGCTTTAGGAAGAGCATCTTATGAATTCAAAAAAGCCAAAGATGTTATCAAAAAAGAAACAGACGAACTTAAAGGCGCAATAGAAGATGTGCAGGAAAAGCCGGAAGAATACCAGCCTAAAGATGTATAATTATGACTGATAATAATGATGAAAGCATAATAGCGCACCTCGAGGCTTTGAGAGAAACTCTTTTAAAATGCATTACATCACTTGCGGTAATGCTTGTTCCTATGCTTTTTTTAGCACCTAAATGTCTTGATTTGTTTATTAGATTTTTAACAAAAGACACAAATCTGGTTTTGAACTATTTTTCGCCTGCGGAAGTTTTTCTTATCCAGATAAAGTTCGCGCTTGTTCTTGATTTGGTTATTTGTTTTCCGTATATAGCAAAACAGGTTTGGAATTTCTTTGTACCTGCGCTTTACGAAAACGAAAAGAAGTTTATAACCTCAATTGTTCTGACTTCAAGCAGCTTGTTTATTCTTGGGGTTATTTTCTGCCTGTTTGTAATGCTTCCGCTTGTAATAAGATTTGGCTTGAGTTTTATCACAGCTAATATTCACGCAATGTGGGGAATTACAAATATGATAAATATGTCATTGTGGATGTCTGTAGCGTTCGGCGTAATGTTTCAATTCCCGTTAATTACATACTCTCTTATAAAGCATAATATCGTATCATATGAAACCTTCAGCGATAAACGCCCGTATGTAATTGTAATCCTTTTAATACTAGCAGCAATCTTTACCCCGCCGGATGTTTTAAGCCAGTTAATATTATTTACACCTACATACTTATTATTTGAGCTCGGGCTTTTGTGCGCTAAATTTAAGCAAAAAAACTTGACTGATAGCGGCTCTTATGATGTAAAATAGTTTTATGGATAAATATATAGACTTGGATTTTGCAAAACTTGATATCGAAAGGCAGAAACGCAGAGGGTGTTCGGAAGCTGTTTTTTGTGAGTGCAAAACGACAGAACAGTTAATAAAAATTTTTTCGGAGTTTAATAAGCAGGGACAAAATGTTTTAGGAACACGTGCTGCAAAAGAACAGGCAGAGGCTTTGCAAGAAGAGTTTAAAGAGATTAAATATAATCGAGAGGCTGGAACTATAACTCTTATTAATAATCCTATAGAAAAAATTGGCGAAGTCGCAATTTGTACCGGAGGAACCGGAGATATTCCGGTTGCGGAAGAAGCAGCCGAAACTGCAATGTTTTACGGAAGCAATGTCTCTAAATATTATGATATCGGTGTTGCCGGTATCCACAGGCTTTTTGACAAAATTGATAATATAAGAAAAGCTAATGTAATTATTGCAGCTGCCGGCATGGAAGGAGCGTTAGGCGGAATTATCACGGGGCTTGTTGATATTCCCGTGATTGCAGTCCCGACTTCCGTTGGATACGGAACTTCTCTCAAAGGAGTCTCCGCTCTTCTTACAATGCTTAATTCATGCGCGGAAGGTATGACTGTTGTAAACATTGATAACGGATTTAATGCAGGCTACAGCGCCTCACAAATAAATAGAAAAATTGCAAGTAACAAACAAAATAATGAGCGGAGCGAATAAAATTTCTTCTCAACATCTAAACTACTAAACTTATAAACAACATAGGAGAAACCCATGGATTTATATTTTGAATGCAAATCAGGAATTTCAGGCGATATGTCAGTAGGAGCCCTGCTGGACTTAGGTGCGTCAAAAGAAAAACTTGATAGAGCTTTAAGTTCAATGAAGCTGGAAAATGAATTTCAATATGAAATTACAAAGAAATCAATAAACTCAATTATGACAACAGATTTTAATGTTATTTTATCAAACACACATCACCATCATCACGAACACCGAAATCTTTTGGATGTGAATAAAATTATTGATAAATCTGATATGAGTGAAAAAGCAAAAGAGCTTGCGAAAAAGATTTTTAAAATAGTAGCGGAAGCAGAAGCTGAAGTGCACGGTAAAGGGGTAAATGAGGTACATTTTCACGAAGTCGGCGCAATTGATTCAATTGCGGATATAGTTAGTTTTGCAGTTTTATTTGATGATATTAATCCGGAAAAAGTATATTTTTCTACTTTAACGGAAGGACAGGGGTATGTTGAATGCGCCCACGGGCGCTTGCCGGTTCCGGCTCCTGCTGTTTGCAAAATTGCCGAAAAATATAAACTGCCAATGCGTTTTACGGATAATGACGGAGAAATGGTTACCCCGACAGGTGCTGCAATAGCCGCCTCACTTTATACGGGAGAAAAACTTCCGGAAGAATTTATAATCAATAAAACCGGATATGGCGCAGGGAAAAGACCATACAAAAGCCCGATTTTAAGAGTTATGTTAATAAATGAGAAAGGAGAATAATTATGCATTTAGGAAATGGAATTATTTGCCCTGTTACAGGAGTTCCAATGCTTGCATTAGCCGGAGTAACAGCATTTTATGCTTATAAAAAAGCAAAGAAAGAGTTTACTAAGGATAAAATTTTACCCGCTGTAAGCTTAACAGCTTTAGTTTTTGGCTTGCAGATGATAAATTTTGCAATCCCGCAAACCGGCTCAAGCGGTCATATTGTGGGCGCAATTCTGCTGGCAGCGCTTTTAGGACCATACACAGCGTTTCTTGCGATGTGCGCAATACTTCTTGTTCAAGCTGTATTCTTCGCTGACGGCGGTCTCTTAGCTTTAGGATGTAATATTTTTAATATGGGATTTCTTGCCTGTTTTGTAGCTTATCCCCTTTTATATAAACCGCTCGCGGAAAGAAAAAGAATGTTCTCAGGAGCTTTAATTGCTTCAGTTGCAGCTCTTCAATTAGGCTCAATAGCCGTTGTCGCAGAAGGTGCTTTATCCGGTTCTATTGCTGGAAGATTAGGAGATTTTACTCTTTTAATGCAGGGAATTCATCTTCCGATTGGTATTATTGAAGGAATTGTAACGAGTGCTTTTGTTATTGCATCAAAATTGGCTGACTCTAAAAAAATCTCTGTTACTGCCGGAAGTTTAGCTTTCATTCTTGCGGGCTTTGTTTCGCTTTATGCTTCTCAAAAACCGGACGGGCTGGAATGGTCGCTTCTTAATATATCAGATTCTGTTGTAATGCAGACACAAAATGCGCTATATCCAATTGTTGAAGCTGTTCAAACAAAATCTGCAATACTGGCGAATATGGCGCAGATTCCTGCAAATCTCTTAGGTCTGTTTGCTGTTGGAATATTAATGTTTATTCTAAGCTTTGCAATGACTCGAGAAACGGTAAAAGAAAATGCAAAATAAATTTGAAATTTTAGAAAATTATTTAAATAAACTGGATGAGCAAGGCATAAGCCTTGCTTTTTCCGGCGGAATTGATAGTTTGCTGCTTCTTTATTTATGTAAAAATAAAAATGTAAAAGCTTATACATTTAAATCTGTTTTTCAAACTGATGAAGAAATAGATTTTACAAAAGATATTTGCAAAGAATTTTCTGTGGAGCAAGAAATAATTCAATATTATCCGCTTGAAGATGAGTTAATAAAAAATAACCCGAAAGACAGATGTTATTACTGCAAAAAACTTATGTTTTCTCTCCTTGCAAAGCGTGCCGGCAAAACCGTAATAATAGACGGCACAAATGCTGATGATTTAAATTGCTATAGACCGGGACTTAAAGCTCTGAAGGAACTCGGTATAATATCTCCGTTTGCTGAATGCGGAATTACCAAAGAAGAAATTCGGGAATATACAAAAAGATGTGGTATAAAGTATTTCTCCAAACCCTCAACCCCTTGTTTTGCAACAAGATTTCCATACAATACCCAAATAACAGAAAACGATATAGAAAAAGTAAAATCAGCAGAAAAAATTCTGCAACAAAACGGATTTGCATCCTGCAGAGTGCGGTTACATAATGATATCGCCAGAATAGAAATAAATCCAAACAAATTTAATGAGATTATAGAAAAAAAAGATTTATTAATAAAACAACTGAAAAAAATCGGAATAACATACATCACTCTTGACTTAGAGGGCTTCCGAAGCGGCAGCATGGATATAGAATTAAAATAAAAAATCTTGCATCATTTTTAATAAAATGGTGCAGGGGTAAATATAAGGGTGTGAAAGCAAGAATTCACGCTATATCAGCCAATCTTCTTATTATTCTTAACAAAACTTTAACAGGTGTTGCATATAAGATATTTGGTGATATTATTAATTTATACTAGTAACGCACCATTTTATTAAAAATGATGCAAGATATAGAAGCCGTAATAAGGATGAACATTAGGATTTAAGCTGTGGTCAAGGATTCACCGATAAAAGACAGAGTAATAATTAATCTTATAAAGCAATATTATTTTAACAAAAAGGATTATCGTAATCTGTTGTTCTTTTTAATGTCAATAAATACTGGATTAAAGATTAATGAACTTTTGGACTTGAATGTCGGTGATGTAAAAGGTAAGGATTTTTTGATAGTCAGACATTGTCTAGCCGGTATAAAGAAAAGAATTCCTCTAAATGATGAGATAAAAGATGTTATATCAAGAGTTGTCAAGCACAGCAAAAAATCTGATCCGTTATTTATTTCAATACGCGGCAAGCGTCTGGAGCGAACAACATTATATAACCAGTTTAAAGACATGTGTGAAGAATTAGGTCTGGAAGATGATATATCGATTTGTTCTCTGCGTAAGACATTTGGTTACCATTATTATCAAAAATCAAAAGATCTGTCATTTTTACAGTGGCTGTTTAATCAATCCAGCGTGCTTTCAACAATGGAATACATTGGAATAAGCGAAAATTTAAGTGCCAGATTTAATCCGGAATTTAGTTTATAGGAGGAAGAATGCAAATAATAATACAGGCAGGCGGTAAAGGAACGCGATTGGAGGGTTTGACAAGAAACAAACCTAAATGTCTTGTTCCAGTTAACAATTTGCCGATTATTTTTTATGCATTCCAACAATTTCCGGATGCAGAATTTACGATTATAGCCGATTACAAAACCGATGTTCTGGCGAAGTATTTGGATGCTTTCGGGACAAAATACAATTACAGAATAATAAAAGCAGTAAAAAAAGGTACAATTTCCGGCATAAAAGAAGCTATTTCTTCATTTTCTTCTGATGAATCTTTTATGATAATGTGGTGCGACCTTATTTTATCGAAAGATTTTGAATTTCCTAAAGAAAAAGGTAATTATATCGGGATTTCTAAGGATTTTGAGTGCCGCTGGTCATATATTGACGGGAAATTTGTAAAAGAACCGTCTAAAGAAAACGGTGTAGCGGGCTTATTCATATTTGAGAACAAAAAAATTCTGGAAGATATTGCGGAAGAAGGTGCACTGGTAGGCTGGCTTGAGAATCGAAATATTTCCTTCAAGCGTCTTGATTTGTATGGCTCAAAGGAAATCGGCACACTGCTTTCTTATTCAGATAATAACGATTCAACTCCTCGCTGCCGTCCTTTCAATTCAATGGAGTTTAAGGGAGATGTAATCATAAAACGCGGAATTAATGAGCAGGGGCAGAAAATTGCGCGTGACGAAATCAACTGGTACAAGCATGTTAAAGAACTCGGTTATCAGAATATTCCGGAGATATACGAGTATGAACCTCTAACGATGAAGCGTGTAAAAGGTAAGAACATTTTTGAGTATGATTGTTTGACAAAGACTCAAAAAAGAGAGATTTTAAGAAAACTTATAGAGGCGCTTAAGGAGCTTCACAATTTGGAGCCTGCCCAGCCTGTAAACTTGCAGGATGTTGAGGATAATTTTATAAACAAAACCTTTCAGCGGCTCTCCAGAGTAGAAAAACTTGTTCCTTTTGCGGACAAAGAGTTTATAAAGATAAACGGCAATTATTACAAAAATGTTTTCTTTAATAAAGAAGAGTTGATTGAAACGGTCAAATCCGTTTATCCGAAGGAATTCCGTCTAATACACGGTGATTGTACTTTTTCAAATCTGATGTTTGACACATATGATATGAAAGCTGTATTGATTGACCCCCGCGGATATTTTGGCAATACAAAGTTTTACGGTGACGTGGATTATGACTGGGCGAAACTCTATTATTCATTGAAAGGTGAATATGACCAGTTTAACCGCAAGAAATTTACGCTTGATATACGAGAAAAGGATGTGGAGATTGCGATTAAGCCTAATAACTGGGCTGATATGGAAGAATTTTTCTTTGACTGCCTGTCTGGTGTAAATAAATTCAAATTAAAATTGCTCCACGCCATAATCTGGTTGAGTTTAACCACTTATGCTTGGGAAGATTATGACTCCATTTGCGGGGCGTTTTATAACGGAATCGTTAAGTTAAACGAGGTAATATGATAGAACTTTCAGAACTAAAACATACCTGGATACTGGATATAGACGGAACCCTTGTCAAGCATAACGGTTATCTTTTGGATGGCTTTGATACGCTTCTGGAGGGTGTAAAAGAGTTTTTTGAAAAGATTCCGCAGGGTGATAAAATTGTTCTTTTGACAGCACGAAAAGAGCAGTACTTAGAGGATTTGAAACATTTTCTTGCTGAGAACGGAATAAGATATGATTACCTTTTAAACGATATGCCAATGGGCGAGCGGATTCTTGTTAATGATAACAAGCCATCGGGGTTAAAGTGTGCTTATGCTGTTTGTAAGGAGCGTGACAGCGCGTTGCGAGTTGATTTTGCGATAAGAGAAGACCTGTAGATGAAGATATTAATGAACGAAAAACTTGATAACAAACGTGTGGTAAAGCTTGCGGGCTTGCCGTTAATGAGTGTTGAAAAGACTAAGAACACGAAACTACAGAGTTTTCTAGGCGGAATAGTGACGGCATATAAGACGTTTCAAGATGATTATGTATCAAAAGACATACGGTTTTTGAAACTCAGCACATACAAATACATACGTCGCGGCAATGATGTTGAGTGTTATTTGTTTAATCACAAGTACAAGGATAAATCTCTTGGCAGGGAGTTTTGCAGGAAATACAAAAACCTTCTGGCAAATCATGATGACGTTTATGTTCTGCACGCAAACATAGGCGAGAGCGTAATTTTCTTACGCCTTGCGCGTGCGTATTTTGAGAAAATGGGTACAAAAAAGCCTTTGATAATTGGTTTGCAGGAGTATCACAGGGATTTGGTAAAAATGTTTTTGCCGGATGCAGATGTTGAGATAATCAAACGTGTAAAGATTTCTCTATATTCCGATGGATTTGATTTTGATGACCACAAATTACGCTTGATATTTCCCAAGAGCCACTATGACAAGGTAGAGGACGACCTGCGTAATCCGGATGCGCCGGTTAAGCATTTTGTTGACCAGATATTGTTAAAACTTGGTTTAGCGGAGTCGGATTTTTCGGATGTGCAGATTAATATACCGGAAGAAGTGCGTCTTAGCCTGCTTAAGAAGGTTAAATCAATTGACTTGAAGCTGGATAATTTTGTTTTCTTCGCACCGGAGGCAAACACGTGTGAAGCTTATGACAGCGGCTTCTGGTATGACTTAAAGCGTGAGTATGAGAGCCGCGGTATGGATGTTTATTGTAATACGCACAGACACAGTCAAGAATACAGTGATTTTAAACACGTAGATTTAACCCTGCAGGAGGCGTATCTTCTGGCGTCGTATTCGCAAAAGATAATCGGCTTGCGCAGCGGGCTTCTGGATCTTCTAGTCCTAACCGGCAGACCGATGAGCGTAATCTATACAAAAGCACGCATACGCGATGGTTTTGATAAACTCACGCGTGATGAAATCATTGACGGGTTCAAGTTTAGAAACTTTGAGAATGTGGAAGAAATAGTTGATAAGGAAGTGTGTAAGGCAATATGATAAATATAAGACGCATACAGCATTTTTTTATAAATAGATGGACTTTTCTTTTTGTATTAGCCCTATTTGTATGGGTATTACTATCTTGGAAGCCTCAAGGTATAAAAGGTGAGCTCTATTATGTTATTTCTACTTTTGCAATAGTATACACTGCAATCGTAGCAACTTGGGATTTTTATCAAAGGAGGAATTTTGACAAATTAAATTATGCAATAGAGCTGGTGGAATACTTTGATAATAAAGAGCTGCGTGTTGCCAGAAACTTTACGAGAAATTTAAGAAAACCTATAGAAAGCGGTAAATACTCTGATGACTTATTATTAAAATTCATAGAAAAACGCTATACATTCTGGGATTTATTAATAGATGCAGATTTAAGATATCTGCAAAAAGTTTGTAAACCTTGCGGGGATTTGGAGTTAAAAGATTCTCTGGTGTACTTATTCAACTATTGGCAAAAAGTTTATACGGCGTTGGAATATGAAGCGGTTGATAAAGAATATATCATGCACCATCTTGCGGGAGTATATAAGGAACAATATAAAAGGTTTGAGTTTTGGCTTAATTATCAAGCAGAGAATGGCGGAGATAAACGACAGAGAGAAGATTTACAAGAATTTTATGATTTGGTTTGTGACGATTTGAAAAAAATAAAGTTTTGTTACAAAAGGAAAAAATATAAATTAGTGCTAGAAAAGATTTAAGTATTAAAGAATTAAGAAAAGCGGTAGAAGGTAAGAGAAAGGATTAAAGTATGAAACATTTTTTTCAACAAATTTTTTCAATAAAAAATAATGAAAAATGTTATAAAGTTATTACTTTTATGGGATTAAAGTTAAAACTAATAAATATAAAAAAATTATTATCAAAAAGATGGGATGTATTTCAAAGAAAAGAGAGAATTGATAATAATTTATTTACAAATTTGTACTTAAAACTTAACTATCTTGAACATAAAAATGATACTTTTAATCCTAAAAATTTATTCGATAAAAAAATCCGACCGCTAAATAATTGTTATTTAGGAACAAATATTTCGTATATTAATTATTTATTTACTAATTTGGAAGGTTCTTTTAATCGCAATGACCCGCGAGAAAAATTTCCCAATTTCTTTTATATATGTGGAATTGCTACTCAACCAAATCACGTCGCTACAATATCAGAAGCTTTAAAAAATGGTAGCCAAGTATATATTATTGAAGATTGTTTCTTAAGAAGCATATTTTCTCATGTATATGATGCAGAACCAAAATATATTAAATCTATTGGTTTTACAATTGACGACATTACACACTATGTAGATGCGTCAATTCCATCAAGGTTGGAACAGTGGTTAAATGACAAAACTTTAATTATTACAGAGGAGCAAAAAGTCAGAGCTAAAAAGTGCATTGATAAAATTGTGAAAGCACATTTGTCTAAATATAATAATCAGCCAATTTATACACCAAATATCGGAAGAGAAGGTGCTCCTAAAGTTTTAGTTGTAGATCAATCTTATGGCGATTGGAGTATTATAAAAGGTCGAGGTTCAGAAGATATTTTTGAATTAATGTTGAATAAAGCTATTGAAGAAAATCCAGAAGCTGATATTATTGTAAAAACTCACCCAGATACAATGTCTGGCAAGAGAGGCGGATATTATACTGGGCTTGTGCAACATGATAATATTTATCCCATGACAGAACCTATTAATCCAATATCTCTTATTAACTACTGTGATAAAGTTTATGTATGTACTACTCAGTTTGGATTTGAAGCATTAATGTGTAACAAAGAAGTTCATGTTTTTGGTGTACCTTTTTATCAAGGTTGGGGTTTAACAATAGATGAACAAATTTGCGAACGTAGGACTAATAAGAGAACGTTAGAAGAATTATTTTATATTGCATATATTATGTATTCACATTACGTGAATCCAGAAACTAAATCTAGGTGTGAAATAGAAGAGGCGATAGATTATTTAATAAAGTTAAGAGATGAATATTTTCAAAAGGTAATTTGTAAATAATGAATATTTTGTATTTAAAAGAAACTGTCAATAATCAAGTAATAAAGAAATATTTGTGCGGAATCTTGAAAGTAATTTCTTGTGCTGAGTGTTCAGAATATTTGCTTTTTAATGTAACCATCTTAAAAACAAAAAATGAGTTTTATCGTAAACAGTTTGTAATACTTGGATTGAGTTTTAAAAAATTTTTTTCTCCTTCACAAGCATTAAAACAAATTTTTTCTCAAATTACAGATGGGTATGATTCTATCTATTATATTTCATGCGGCACTGGAGAAGGTTATATATTGGCAAATCATTTTGATGAAATAATAAAAAATAATAACTCTAAAAAACCTTATGTAATTGTAAGAAATAAAGCTTTATTTTCAATCTTTAATATTTTTAATCCTAAATTAAATAAAAAAATTTTTATGTTAGAGAATGATCTTGATTTTAGAAAGTTTTGTAAAAATAAATATAAATATAGGGGAAAAAATATATATATTTTTTTCCCTACAAAACATTTTTTTAAACAAGATAAAATATTATTAAATAGTAAAAAAAAGATAAATCATTTTTATTTTTATTTATGTAATTTATTAAAATTGAACAATTTAACTGATATAAAAATAAATAATTATGATAAAACTTTTAACATAATTACAAATGCACAATCGAAAGTAGTATTATTTGCACCTGAGGCAAACGCTTGTAAAATGTATAATCCAGAATTTTATTTTAAATTGGAAAAACTATTAATGGGTTGTGGATATAATGTTATATGGAATGTTACAAAATGTAATACTGTATATGAATCTAAAAAAACATTTGAGTTAACTCATGAGCAAATAATAAATATAGCTATTAATGCGAAAGCTGTTATAGGTTTGAGGAGTGGGTTATTTGATATTTTATCTACAATAAAAAATACTCAACTACATGTGTTGTATACAGATTTTCATGATAAAGGGGTTAATAATGGATGTTATTATTCTTCTAAAGCAGCTTTGAAAGCTTTTACATTAAAAGAAATGCCTTGTGTTCATAAAGAAAATATTTTTGAATATGATACAAATACTATTTCAGAAGTAGCAATAATACAAAAAATAATGGAGTTACTAAGTTAATATTATGATTCTCTTAAAAAATTGTTATTTAAAAAAAATTTGTGGATTATTTCATAAAACAGAAGAAAAAAAGTTATTAGATAAAATTATTAAAATAATTGGAAAAAACTACGATAGTGTTTTTTATTTGCGTGCAGGTTTGGGAGAATCTTATGTATTTTATTTTATGATTGAAGAATATATTAAAAAATATAAATTTAAGAAACCATGCATAATATGTCATAGAAAATTTTATAATGAGCTTTCTAAGATGTTTGCTCCTAATATTCCGTTTTACTATATTGATATTCCACAAGATATATTATACGAAACATTTAAAACAAGAAATATAAAGTATAGAGGAATAACTTTTAATGTAAATCCATCTACATTATATGAGATCTTGACAGTATGGGAAAATTATAGAAGAGGAGTAGAAAAACGCCATTATATAGAGGTCTTAAAAGAACTAAATGGAGTTTTTGATATTAATTATAAATCACCTTTAATAACAAGCCAGATTAAGCAAAGTGTTATGAACAAAACAAAGTATTTAAATAAAACTAATTTTATTTTTTTAATCCCAAATGCAAATTTTTTTCATTTACTGAGTTCCACTTTTTGGGATGCTATAGAAAAATCTTTAAAAGAGAAGGGGTATGATATATTTGTAAATTCAAAAGAGCTAACTATTGCTGAAGCATATTATTTAGCAAGTTTAAGTAAGGGGATTGTTGGAATACGTGGGGGATTTTCAGAAGTTTGTTCTGCTATAAATGTTCCTAAACATATCATTTATACAAAAAATAGGGCTAGGCTTGAAGATTCAATAAAAACTTTTACATTAAAAGAATACCCTCATGTCAATAAAGAGCTTATATATGAATATGAATGCTATACTGATGACTATACTTTAGTATTAGAGCAAATTTTGGAGAATTTATGTTAAGCATTAGAACAATGTTAATGAATGATAATAAAATAGTTAATATTGAAATTTTAAGAATTATAGGATGTGTTGCAATTATTTTGGTACATTTGTTTAATTCTGCATTATTATTTGGAACTTTCCCAGAGATTTCTCTATATAAAAATTTTTCCAATATGCTTAACAGCGCAACCTTAGCTGTAGATTTATTTTTTATATTAGCCGGTTTTTTCTTTGCATATAAATTAAATCTTAATAAAAGTTGTTGGCTGTTTATAAAACATAAGCTGATACGTCTTTATCCCGTCTTAGTTTTTATTATAATTTTATATTTTATATTTTCACTGACAGGGAGCTTAAAATTTACATTTTACGGAAATATACTTGTCCTTTTATTTTTAAATGGAACTAGTTTATTTTATAAATTCGCTAATGCTGGACATTTTTGGTATGTATCCGCAATGTTTTGGAGTTTATTATTTTATTATTATTTATTAAAGACTTATTCTAAGCACAATGTAAATCTATTAACAGCACTAATCATTTTGTTTTCATACTCATTTCTTATACATGCCCAAAATGGTGCTGTTACTGGAACTTGGCAAACATATTACAATTTTATTAATGCCGGAATGTTAAGGGCTCTGGGCGGTATTGGTATTGGTTACTTTATCGGTGAATGGTATAAAGCAAATATAGAAAATATTAAAAATTGGAAAGCTACAACTTTGCAGATAATTAGCCTAAGCGGGCTGGAATTTGTAACTCTTTATTTTATTATTAATAATTTGATGTTACATAAGTTGAAATATAATAATCAATTTATATTTATAATAGCATTTACAGCAATTATAATATTATTTTTAATAAAAAAAGGAATATTCTCTAAATTATTAGATTCAAATTTAATTGCTACAATCTCAAAATACACATATTCTATATATATGGTTCATTATCCTATATTATTTCATTTAAAAGGTAGTGTATGGAAAAACCATACAGAATTAGTATACGCACATCCACTATTAAACGTTGTTTTAACATTATTATTAGTGTTTATAGCTGGTGTTTTAACATACCATTTTGTAGAAAAACCTTCATATAAATATTTGACAGAAAGATTTGATAAAACACCCGAAAGCGGCGTGGCTGTAGAGAGAGAGAGAGAGAGAGAGAGAGAGAGTAATCCCTCTATTTGAAAATTATCAATATAGTATAGCAGTGTAAATAACATAAGAAAGGCATAAATAAAACTTGGATAAAAATACATCATACAAAATTACAATAATCGTTCCTGTGTACAATACAGAAAATTGGCTTAAAAATTGTCTGGACAGCCTTGTTAATCAGAGCTTGAAAGAAATTGAACTACTCTGTATCAATGACGGCTCAACAGATAATTCACCCGCAATTTTGCAGGAATATGCGAAAAATGACTCTCGTATTACTCTAATCAACACTTCGCATATCGGCATCGGTCCCGCCAGAAACCTCGCTCTGGATAACGCAAAAGGCGAGTACATAATGTTTGTAGATTCCGACGACTGGGCAGAGCCTAATATGTGTGAAATTATGTACAATACAGTCATAAATAAAAATGTCGATATTGTTTTCTGTGCAAATACAGCATGGCGCGACGGCGCTGTATTATCCCAAATTCCTTTGAGTACGGAATTTAAAAAAAGAAAACTCAAGATTAAACCCTCTGACATTTTTACGTTTGATGATATATGTAATTATAATATGGTTCTTATGCTCACTCCGTGGGCAAAAATATTTAATAGAAATTTCTTGCAGAAAAATAATATCAGATTCGGGAACTACAGCTGGGGTGAAGACCAGATTTTTAATATCCACGCTCGACTGCTCGCAAAAATGTGCTATATCGATGATTTTCTGTACAATTATAGAAAAGCAAGAAGCGGAAATTCCGGAAGTCTTGCTCAATCATTCCCGATAAAAGAAATCTATGACGATATAAGCAATCTCTACCGCTCATATAACAAAGAAAAATATTTGGACAAAAGTTTTTTGCATTGGGTTCAAGCATTTCCGGTATGGGGCTATAAAAAATTACCCGAAAACAAAAGAATGGATTATCTCAAAAACTGCAAAAGCTTTATGACAAAAGCACAATATAAACTGCTTAAAAAAAGATTAGGAAAAGATGTTTTCGCAAATACGCTGAAATCAATATTTTCGGTTGAAAACGAATACTCAAATAATAACAAATACAAATTAATATCTGTTTTAGGAGCAAAAATGAAAGTTAAAAGTTGGAGATAAAATAACCCGCCAAATTGGACAATAAAGATGCTTGCGCCAAGTATGCAAGATTACCCTCCCCTTGTGGGAGGGTCGAAATCTCCGATTTCGGGGAGGGGTCAAAAGCAGATAGTACAACGAAAAAATCAAAACAAAGAAAGATAAACCAATGAAAAAACGAGATTTTAAAATACAACAAATAGATATAAATTTGGTAACGCAGGATTGCGCAGGGTGTACGGCTTTAACCCCTCTCCCTAACCCTCTCCCACAAGGGGCGAGGGGATGATGTGGACTGAGCGTGCAGATTTGAGCAGTCTTTTTTAACATAACGAAAACCTAAATATAAATTTTACAAACAAGCAAAGGAAACCGAAAATTGAACTTACTAGACAAAATAAAAACCTCTCAAGCATACATAAACTATTCCCGCATCTTACCATACGTGAAACCATACTGGTTTCGGGCGCTTCTGGCGATGCTGATATGTATTCCGATAGGCTCATTAGACGCCGTAATCGCGCTGTCGCTCAAACCCTACATGGATCTGGTAATGGTAGAAAAAACCATCGAATCCCCGTGGTATATTCCGTTCGGCATAGTCGCGTTTACCTCAATCCAGGGATTGTTAAACTATACAGCCACATATCTTAATACATGGGTCGGCGGCAAGATAACAAATGATTTGAAAATGACACTTTATCAAAAAATGCTTACCTTTGAAACCGGTTACTTTGATAAAAAACGCTCCGGAGATATTATTTTTAGATTCAATAACGACGCAGATGTCGCTTGCTCCGGCTTGCTGGATAACCTCAAAACCTTTGTGTCAAGAATCTTCTCATCCGCCTCTCTCGTTTGTGTTCTTTTCTATAACTCGTGGCAGCTTGCTCTAATCGCCACAGTAATATTAGGCTGTGCCTTCGCCCCTTTAGCAAATATCAGAAAACGCATAAAATCGGTTATGGATAAATCGGTTACAGCCGGCTCCGCAATAATCACGGCATACAACGAGTCCTTCTCCGGTAATAAAACCATAATTTCATATAACCTTGCATCCGAACAAGAAAATAAATTCAAAAATATTTTGTCTAATATATTCACCCTAAAAATCAAAATGATACAACGCACCAGCTGGCTTTCCCCGATGATGCACGTAATCGTATCAATCGGAATAGGTATTGCAATCGGCTACGGCTCGCATCTTATCTTGACCCACCAGATTACCAGCGGAAACTTCGTATCATTTATTACAGCGCTTATTATGCTTTATCAGCCGGTTAAAAATCTGGGGAATAACTTTAACTCCGTGCAGTTCTCCTTTATGGCAATAGAAAGAATCTTTGATGTACTTGATTCAAAACCAAAGATTCAAGATAAACCGGAAGCAATAGAGCTGAAAGGTATAAATGACAAAATAGAATTCAAGAATGTTAATTTTGAGTATATAAAAAATAAACCGGTCTTGAAGAATATAAATCTTACAGTCAAGAAGGGCGAAGCAACCGCTTTTGTGGGGAATTCCGGCGGCGGTAAAACAACAATAGTTAATCTTATTCCTCGCTTTTATGACATTAAATCGGGTTCAATAACAATTGATGGTGTGGATATAAGGGATTATACCTTGCATTCGCTCCGCCAGAATATCGCAGTAGTGTTTCAAGATAACTTCCTATTCTCTGGCACAATAAGAGAGAACATTCTGCTCGGAAACAAAAACGCATCGGAAGAGCAGATTAATCAAGCAGTCAAAATGGCTTATCTGGATGAATTCATCGCAACATTAAAAGATGGTCTTGATACTCAGATAGGTGAGCGCGGTATTTTACTCTCGGGCGGACAAAAACAGCGTGTAGCAATCGCACGCGCGTTTTTAAAAGACGCCCCGATAATTATTTTGGATGAAGCGACTTCTGCATTGGATAACAAAGCAGAGGCTATAGTTCAAAAAGCAATAGATAACTTGATGAAGGACAAGACGGTATTTGTAATTGCCCACCGCCTGTCAACGATTCAGAACGCGGATAAGATAGTTGTAATCAATCAAGGCGAGATAGTGGAGCAGGGCACGCATTCCGAGCTTCTCTCTATCTCAAACGGCGCTTACAAAACCCTTTATGAAATGCAGTTCAAAAAACAAAAAGTAGAGGCGTAATAAAAACCGGTAACTGGACGAAAAAACACGCATTTTCTTTCCGCGGAAGGAGAGTGCGTAAAAAACATTAGTAATGTTACAAGATTTTATACTAAGTTTTACATCAGCAATAGACCAGATGGTCTATTGCTGATTATCCCAAATTCTAATCCCTTGATTGATGGCATGGGCATGACTATCGGCTACACTGTTATCAAGGGAGAGAGAGTATATTATTATGATGAAGAGAACGTTGTTGTTTTTTGGAATATTTTTATCAATGCTTACTGCGTATGCAGAAGAAAATGTTTTACAATCAATCGAAATTGTACCTGTAAAGGATACATACAATATTGTTTTAGTTTCAGACAAAGCTGTTGATGTTAAAAAAACAGTTAAAGCTCCTAACCAGATTACTCTTGATTTAAAAGATATAAGAGCTTCTAAGAGTCTTAATACTGTATATAACAACGTTTCAAATGTCGATACCGTAATGGTAGAACCGGCTGGCAGCGGCGTAAGCATCTTTTTCCAGGCAGAAAATGCACAGGGTGCAAGCGTTTCTTTTGATTCTATCGCTCCGGTTATGCCGGTTAAATCAGAGCCGCAAAATATTAAACTGAATAATCCAGTAGAAAGCTACGCACCGATTTATAAAGAAGAACTTTCTAATGAAAAAACATCTGCCTTATTTAACAGACTTAAAAATTCTTCTACTGTAGAAGGGCTTAGGGATTCAGTTGATGAAAGTACTGTTTCAGATACTTTGAATAAAGCTTTTTCGTTTGGATTGATTGCACTTTTAATCTATGCTGTTGCGCGTTTATTCAAACGTAAAGAGCCGGAAATGAAAATCGGCTTAAGCCAGAGTTTAAACGAACGTGAAATAGAAATGTACAGAGGTCAGCAGCCATTAGTCAATACCGGTATAAATGTTGAAAAACCTTTTACAACAGTAAACTATGGTTTGAATGCTTATCAACGTGAAAATAGAAATCCATATGAACAGAACGCTCCTATTCACAATCCGAGATTAAGAAATTTTGTTAATCCTGCGTATAACCAGAATGTTCAAACAATAAGCCAGCCTTTGCCGGAAAGACCTGCTGCTCAAACTGCAGTCCAGCAAAAGGTTAAGAAAAATACAACTCCGGTAAATACGGCACCTGTGAATCAATCAAACCCGAATATTGATAATTTAAAATTTTTAGAATCAATGACCGCAATATATGAAAAAAGCGGGCGCCATGATTTGGCTCAAGGTTTGAAGGCAAGTTTAAACAAAAATAATATTAAATAATTATAAACAATGAGAATTGCTTTTGTTCCGATAGATAACCGCCCTGTATGTTATAATCTGGCAGTAAATATTGCATCAATAGATGAAGAAATTGAATTTTTAATTCCTTCAAGAGATTTGTTAGGGGATTTGCAAAAGAGCGCCGATGTTAACGGAATTTTTCTGTGGCTGGAAAAATTAGAAAAAATTGATGCCCTAATTTTATCTCTGGATACAATTACATACGGCGGACTTATTCCGTCAAGGAGATGTGTTGAAACTTTTGAAGAGTTAAAAAAAAGGACAGAAAGATTAAAACCCATACTTGAAAACAAAAAGGTTTATGCATTTTCAAGTATTATGAGAATTTCAAATAATAATTATAATGAGGAAGAAAAAGAATACTGGGCTGATTGGGGTAAAAAGATTTTTGAGTTTTCTTTTTCCGGAGGCAAAATAAATAATGGTATTCCGGACGAAATCATAAAAGATTATTTGAGTACCAGAAAAAGAAATTTTGAGATTAACAAAATTTATCTTGAGTGGCAAAAAGAGGGGCTATTTGATACTTTAATATTTTCAAAAGATGACTGCGCAGAAAAAGGATTTAATGTTGATGAAGCAAAAGAGCTGGCAAGACTCGGCGGAAAGATAAAAACAGGTGCAGATGAAATCCCTTTAGCACTTTTTGCCAGAGCTGTTCATAAAGATATCAAGATATATCCAAAATTTATGGAGCCGCAGTATAAAGAATGTATTTCAAACTATGAAGATGTATCAATTGAAAAATCAGTCTTAGGTCAAATTGAACTTTGCGGTTTGACAGCGGTTAACTCAGAAGCAGAAGCTGATATAGTTCTTATCGTTAATAATTTTAAAAATAGACAGGGTGAACTCGTTATGGGTTGGGATACAGAGCCATTTAACGGTATATTTGTACCTCCGGAAAAACCTTATTGTATTGCAGATGTAAGATATGCAAACGGTGCTGATAATTCATTTATAAATCAGCTTTTGCAAAAGATTGATTTGAGGCTTTTTTACGGCTATTCCGGATGGAATACAAGTGCTAACACCACTGGCAGTCTTCTTGCTGCTGCAAAAATAAAATGGAATGCAAAAAAATACAACAATAAAGCCTTTACAAAACTTCAATTAATAAGGTTTTTGGATGATTGGGCTTATCAAGCAAATATTAGAGGGCAAATTCATAAACCGCAGAACATTGACTGCTTGATGAAACCATATGAAGAAAAACTCAAACAGGTTTTTAACTGCAGTACAGATAGAGAAATTAAATACCATTTCCCGTGGAATAGAAAATTTGAAATAGAAGTTTCTTTGTAGACAAAGCTAAATTATCTGATGGTTTACTAAAACATCTTGGTGTATAATTTTGGTATGTCAGATAAAATTACTATTAAAGGCGCACGAGAACATAATTTAAAGAATGTATCGCTTGAAATACCGAAAAATGAACTCGTTGTATTTACAGGGGTTTCCGGCTCGGGGAAAAGTTCGCTTGCATTTGATACAATTTTTGCGGAAGGTCAGAGAAGGTATATTGAAAGCCTTTCTACGTATGCACGCCAATTCTTAGGTCAGATGGATAAGCCGGATGTAGATTATATTGACGGGCTTACGCCTGCTATATCAATTGACCAGAAATCTACAAGCAACAACCCGCGCTCTACGGTCGGAACGGTTACGGAGATTTATGATTATTTAAGGCTTTTGTATGCCCGCGTTGGAACGCCTTATTGCCCGAAGTGCGGAAAACCGATTAAGCCCCAGACCATTGATGAGATTGTATCAAGCATTCTCAAGCTTCCGGAAGGAACTAAAATCCAGATTTTAGCGCCTATTGCAAAGGGAAAAAAAGGGGAATTTCAATCTCTTTTTGAAGAATTAAGACAGGAAGGCTTTGTAAGAGTTAAGGTTGACGGCGAGATTTATAACCTTGATGAGGATGAAATAAAGCTTGCAAAAACAAAAGCGCATACAATATCGGTTGTAATTGACCGCGTTGTAGTAAAAGAAGCTGCTAAATCAAGAATTGCGGACAGCGTTCAGATAGCTTTAAAGAAAGCTGACGGAGTAACAAATATTGATGTTATAGACGGGGGTAAATGTATATCGGATGAAAGCGGAGCTTCAAATAATAAGTCAGAAAGTGAGGAAATAGTTTACAGCGAAAAACTTGCCTGTCCCGATTGCAATTTGAGCTTTGAAGAGCTTACACCCAGAATATTTTCATTTAACGCGCCCTACGGCGCCTGCGATAAATGCGGAGGACTTGGTGTCGATTTCAAGATTGACCCTAATTTAGTTATACCTGATAGAACTAAAAGCATAAAAGAAGGAGCTATTTACCCGTGGAGCAAATCTTCAACTTCTTATTATGATGATGTTTTAGCGGCGGTAAAAAGTGCTTATAATATAGATTTCGATATTCCGTTTAAGGATTTGCCGGAAGAGCATCAAAATATTATTCTCTATGGTTCAGAGGATAGAATTCCGATGAGAATAAGAGAGTTTGGAAGCCACAGGTACAGAACTACACTCCAAAAATTTATCGGCGTAATTCCTTTCTTAATGAAGCATTATAATGTTGAGAGCGAATACTGGAAAGCTGAAATTGAAAAATATATGATTACGACTCCGTGCGAAAAATGTGGCGGAGCAAGGCTTAAACCGTTTCCGCTTGCGGTTCGGATTAACGGCAAAAATATTTATGAATTCTGTCTTATGCCTGTTGATAAGGCGTATGAATTTGTTACGGATTTATACCTGACTCTTTCTGATTTTCAGATGAAAATCGGAAAACAAATTCTGGACGAGGTGCGCGCAAGGCTTAAATTTTTGTGCGATGTGGGCTTAAATTATCTTAACCTTGCGCGCACCTCCGGAACGCTCTCGGGCGGAGAGGCACAGAGAATACGGCTTGCAACACAAATCGGAAGCGGGCTTTCCGGTGTTTTGTATGTACTTGATGAACCGTCTATCGGTTTGCATCAGAGAGATAATGACCGTTTGATTAAGACACTGCTTAAACTGCGTAATATGGGTAATTCGCTCATTGTAGTCGAACATGATGAAGATACGATTAGAAATGCGGATTATATTGTGGATATCGGTCCAAAAGCCGGTGTTAACGGCGGAAACATCATTGCTCAGGGCTCGGTAGATGATATTATAGCATCAGAAGAGTCTATTACCGGAAAATACTTAAGCGGAGAGTATTATATTCCTATACCGGAGAGAATTCGCCCAGGGAATGGTAATTATTTGCAGATTAGAAATGCTTTTAAAAACAATTTAAAAAACATAGATTTAGATATTCCGCTGGGGAAAATCGTCGTTTTAACAGGCGTTTCCGGCTCCGGCAAATCAACCCTTATGCAGGAATTGATTTATGAGTATGCTGTCCATAAACTTCGCAAAAATAAACCAAAACCGCAGGGCGTGGATGAAATTCTGGGTTTTGAAAATCTGGATAAAATAATTGATATAGACCAGTCGCCAATCGGAAGAACTCCGCGTTCTAATCCTGCAACTTATACAGATGTATTTACTCCGATAAGAGAGCTTTTTGCCAAAACTAACGAGGCAAAAATGAGAGGATACAAACCCGGACGTTTCAGCTTCAATGTAAAAGGCGGGCGGTGCGAAGCTTGCGCGGGCGACGGCGTTTTAAAAATCGAGATGAACTTTTTATCTGATGTTTATGTAAAATGTGACGTTTGCAAGGGAAAAAGGTATAATAATGAGACGCTTGAAGTCAAATATAAAGGCAAAACTATTTCCGATGTGCTTGAGATGAGCGTAAAAGAGGCGTATGAATTCTTTGAAAACATACCGCAGATTGCAAACAAGCTAAAAACACTTAATGATGTAGGTTTAGACTATATTAAACTCGGTCAGAGTGCAACAACCCTTTCAGGCGGCGAAGCACAGAGGATTAAACTGGCAGCAGAACTCAATAAACGAGCAACCGGCAAGACACTTTATCTTCTGGATGAACCATCTGTCGGGCTTCACTGGCATGATTTGGATAAATTGATTAAGATTATTCAGCAGCTTGCAGATAATGGAAATACTATTTTAATCATTGAGCATAATCTTGATTTAATAAAAATTGCCGATTATCTGATTGATTTGGGACCGGAAGGCGGAGAATTCGGCGGGGAAGTAATAGCCTGCGGAACCCCCAGAGAAGTTGCCTGCAATAAAAAATCTTATACAGGACAGTATTTGAAACAGTTCTTTGGATAAAAGATTGAAAATAACATGATAACTAAAGTTTAAAATGTTATATAATATAAATTATGAACGAAACTTTAGCGGAAACAATTAAACTTGTGCCTTCCCAGCCGGGGTGTTATCTTTATTATGATAAAGAGGGCGAGATAATATATGTCGGTAAGGCTAAAAATTTAAAAAGAAGAGTTTACAGCTATTTTCATAAGCAGCATGATAGTGTAAAAACCAATGTTTTAGTTTCTCAGATAGAACGGCTTGAATATATTATTACGGATTCCGAAGTCGAAGCTTTAATTCTTGAATCACATTTAATCAAAAAGCATAAGCCAAGATATAATATTCTTTTAAAAGATGACAAGAAATACCCTTATTTTCTGATAACGGATGAAGATTTTCCGCGTATTCAAGTAGTCAGAAAAAAGAATTTAAATCCGGATAAAGGAAGGTTTTACGGTCCTTATACCGATGTCGGTGCAATGTATGCAACACTTGATTTTTTAAAAAGACTTTTTCCGCTTAAACAATGCAAAACACCCAAATTTTCCAATCGTCCCTGCCTTTATTATCATATAGGCAAATGCCTTGCTCCCTGCCAGGGGAAAGTAACGCCGGAAGAGTATCAGAAATTAATACATCAAGTTGAATTGTTTTTAAGCGGCAAACAGACCGAGCTTTTGAAGCAAATTCAGATACAAATGCAAAAATATGCAGACGCCGAGCAGTTTGAAAAAGCCGCAAAAATGCGCGACAGTTATCTGGATTTACAAAAAACGCTTGAAAGACAAAAAGTTGTATATGAAAATACCAAACTTAATGAAGATATAATTGCACTTCTTTATGAAGACGGCATACTGGCAATAGTTATTATGATGATAAGAGAAGGAAGGTTGATTGATAAAAAAGATTTCGCTTATTTTGTTGACAATATTGATAAAACAGAATATTTTGAAACCTTCTTCCGCGAATATTATACGAACTTGAAACTTGAATATCCGGATAAAATAATATCAAGGGATTTAGAAGATATTGGAGAGAAAGAACTTTATCAAGACTGGTTGAAAGTAATATCCGGCAAAAAAATTACGATTAACTATGGCAGGGGCAGAGGCAAATATGGTGAGCTTTATGAGCTTGCGTTAAAAAATGCTGCAAATCTGTTAGAAAACGCCCGTTTGAAAAAAATGGCGCAAATTAGAGATGACTTTAATGAAGTTGGGTCATATTTGGCAGAAAAACTGCACCTTGCGAATTTTCCCAACAGGATTGAATGTTATGATATTTCTCATATTCAAGGAACTAATACTGTTGCGTCAATGGTTGTATTCCAGAATGGACTTCCCAAGAAATCAGCATACCGCAAGTTTAAGGTCAAAACAACAGAAGGCAAGCCGGATGACTTTTTATCAATGAAAGAAGTTTTATCCCGCAGACTTTCCCGCCTCGGAGAACCTAAATGGGAAAAACCGGATTTAATAATTATTGACGGCGGAAAAGGGCAGCTTTCGAGTGTAATGCAAATTGTCGAAGGTATGGGGATAAAAGTCGGCAAGGATGGAATTGATTTCGTGTCATTAGCAAAAAGAGAAGAAGAAGTTTTTCTTCCGCATCAATCCAAATCAATCCTGCTTCCTCGAAATTCAAATGCACTTTATCTGATTCAGAGAATCCGTGATGAAGCTCACCGCTTTGCCATAACTTTCCACAGGGATTTAAGAAGCAAAGCCGTTAAAAAAACTAAAAATTAAAAATAAATTGCAACTATTTAAAAATGTTGAAAAATCAGATAAAAAGGATATATAGTCTTAATAAAAATCGAGGTCAGCAAAGCTCTTCGCCCTGCGGGAGAGTGTGTAAGGTGCAATCCATTGCACCAATATTTTTCATAAACAAATACACACGGACAATTTTTTAATCCAATAATGGTGCAATGAATTGCATACTACACACTTTTTATTCTACTATTTTTTACAAATTTATGATATAAGGGTGTGGTCACTTGCGCACCGATACAACTAACATATTAACCCCTCTCCCTAGCCCTCGCCCCTTGTGGGAGAGGGGATTTCCTACACATAATGTACGTAAACAATTGCGTTTTTCTCTTTCTATGTTGACATCAAATTATTCTTGAAGATTTTTTATGATTTATTTAAAATAGCTGTATGGATAAAATTTTAATATGTGGTCTGGGAGCTGTTGGGCTGACTTTTGCAGCAAAGTTTAAGGGAAAATCAGAACTAAAAATTCTTGTTGATGAAGAAAGGCTGGAACGGTACAAAAAAAATAAACCCGCTTTAAATGGCGTAATACAAGAATTTGACTATATTTTGCCATCAGCAAATACATTTATCAAATTTGTTCCAGATCTAATTATTATTGCTACAAAGGCTCAAGGTTTAGATAGTGCAATTAAAAATATTAAAAACTTTATCGGCAGCGATACCATAATTATTTCACTTCTTAACGGAATTTCTTCAGAGGAAAAAATTAAATCGGTCTATTCTCATGCGATTGTTCTTAAATCATATTTTATCGGACACAGTGCTGTTAGAGAAGGAAATTCTGTGACTCAAGACGGTGTCGGCGAAATTGTTACTGAAAATAACCATAAACTTATTAATATTTTTGAAAGATGTGGAATAAATTACTCATGCCCCGATGATATAGATTATGCTATGTGGCTCAAATTCACAATGAATGTTTTTTCTAACCAGACTTCCGCAATTTTAAATATGACATTTGGAGAATTAAAGCGAAACGGTGCTTTTATTGAATTTGCAAAGAAATTAATAAATGAAGTCCGTTTAATAGCAGACAAAAAAGGAGTTAAAAATCTGGAAAATCTTGAAGCGGATGCTTTGCATGCTCTTTCTTTAATGTGTGATGAAGGAAAGACTTCTATGCATCAAGATATATTGGCAGGCAGAAAAACAGAGGTCGATATTTTTGCGGGAGAATTGATAAGGCTCGGAAAAAAATTTGGGATTCCGACTCCTTACAATCAAGTTATATATGATTTAATTAAGGTAAAAGAAGAAAACAATGAATATTGCGTTCATTCCTGTTAGAGGCGGGAGCAAATCCATTCCTCTCAAAAACATCAAAGAAATTAACGGAAAGCCTCTTGTATATTGGACAGCAAGAGCTGCAAACGATGCAAGCTGTATAGATAAAGTGGTTATCGCAACAGATAGCAGTGAAATAAAAGAAGTAGTTTCGAGCTTCGGGTTTGAAAAGTTGGAGATATTTGACAGAAGCCCCCAAAATGCAAGCGATACCGCTTCTACCGAGAGCGTAATGCTTGAGTATTTAGAGGCAGCTAAACATAATAAAGACGATAATTTCTTTCTTATTCAAGCAACCTCACCGTTATTAAAAGCAGAACATATAGATAAAATTTTCCAAAAATATATTAAAAGCAATGCTGATTCTATCTTTTCAGCAGTTATAGAAAAACAATTTAAATGGTTAATCGAGGCAGACGGCAGTGTAAAACCTGTTAATTATGACTACAGGAAACGTCCGCGCAGACAGGAATTTGAAGGGTTGGCTGCTGAAACAGGAGCCTGCTATATTAATTCTGTCGGCAATATTTTAAGGGACAAATGCCGCCTTTCCGGCAGGATAACATTCTGCGAACTTCCCTCATACACAGCTTACGAACTTGATGAAGAGGCGGATTGGATTATTGTTGAGCAGTTGCTGAAAATCTATTCTTAACCTTTTGTGTAATATAACTTATACCTTCTCCTATATATGTACAGATAATTAAACTGCCAAATGTGTACAGGAATTTGTATTTACCCATTTTATAGAAATGAGAAATAAGTCCATTCGGTAATTCATTAAACGACTTTCCATCGATTATAAAAATACACAGTTCAATAATAAATATTACAAATACGTGATTTGCCATAATATGCAGTGTATTTCTTCCTGCTTTATCAATAAAACTTCCTTCTTTAACTAATGGTGCGAGGAGTTTTGATATAAATAAAACAAAATAAATACCAGTAAAAGGAACTAGAACTGGCGACATATTATGCCAGAGTTTTGCATTATTAATATCTAAATTACATTTATTAAGACATAAAAGTAAAGAAATAACCTGCAGAGTAACTACCGCTCCCAGCCATTTTGTATTAAATTTAACTTTTTCTTCCAGTTTATTTTTATACAACCAGCCTGCGTATATATAAAATATTGTTATAAAAGTCCTAATGATAATTTTAATTAATCCATGGGAAGCTTGAAAGTTATCTTTACTGAGAAAAATTGCCGTGACTGCTAAAATCAAGAAAAAAACCGTTGTTATCCAATTTTTCCAATTAAATTTTTTCTTTAAAAACATAATAACAGCAAAAATAGCCAGAGAAATTGCGAGCTGATACAGAAACCAGTTTGGTACACTGAAAAAGAAAGGAGTAGAATCAATCGGTGAAACAGTAAGTGTTTTGATAGATGGCATTTTTCCGTACAATCTGTCAAACAAAATATAAACAAGCACGGTTATGCCTCCATAGAAAAAGTGATAACCGTAAAACCACCCCAGATATTTACAGGCAATTTTTTTAATATGGCAAAGCAGGTCTTTATTTATGTTAAAAAAATATCCTGAAATAAAGAAAAATAATGGTACATGCCAGGAGCCGTTAGTAAACAATTCTCCAAAAATAAGCCATTTTGTATGACCTGCAATTATCGCAGTAATACCGATGAACTTTGCGATATTCATTTCCATATTAAATCTTTTCAAATTATACCCTCCAGTATAGTAAAGTTGTTTTATTTACAATATATAAAATCATAAATAAAACTTTTTTACAATATTGGATACCATTTTTTATGTGATAGAAAAACACTATAATAAATTGACAGAGGTTTTTATAGTGAAAGACATTGAAATCAAGGAACTTGTCGGTAAAAAAATTAAAAAGTACAGACAGAAAAATAATTTAACACAGTTCAGACTCGGAGAACTTGTTGATATCAATCAAAGACAAATTGCGCTTATTGAGAGCGGCAAATCTTTTCCTTCATTACCAACACTTGCAAATTTCGCTGATGTTTTTCATTGCAGCATTGCGGATTTCTTTGAGGTCGAAACTATAACTTCAGAAAGAGAGTTAAAAGAACTTTTGAAGCAAGAAATTGAAAAAGCCTGTTTTGATGACTGCAAAAGACTCTATACAATTATGAAGAGTTTCATGATTATATAAACATTAATCTGAAACCTTAATATATGCTTTAAAAATTTTATTTGAAATTGTATCATCAAAAGCCTGCTGAATTTGGTTCAGCGGGTAGGTTGTTGTTAAATTTTTTACATTTATTTTACCTGCAGATAAAAGTTCAAATGATTCTTTTAAGTCAGCCGGCGACGGCGAATAGCTTCCAAGCACTGTCAATTCTTTGTAATATATTTCATTATTCGGATAGCCGTTATTGTTTGGAGTGCTTGAAAAGACAAGAATTTTCCCGCCCTGTCTTACTGAAGCAAGTGCTGTATCTATGGCTTTATCGGCTCCTGACGTCATAAATATACAATCTGCTCCGTAATCATTAGTTTTCTCTTTTATAATGGAAGTAAATTCCTGCAAATTTTTCGAGCTAAAAGCTTGAATGCCCATTTTATTGGCAAGTGCAATCCGTTCCCCGATAAGGTCACAGCCAAAAACCCGATACCCCAGAGCTTTCAGAGCTTCTCCCATAAGCAGACCTATTGAGCCTAAACCGATTATTAAAGCAGTGTCGTCTTTCATCAATGCACACCTTTTAATAGCTCTTATGCAGCATCCAAGAGGTTCGTAAAAAGAGATTTCTTCATATGACAAATTTGCGGGAACTTTGTATGCAACATTTTTGAGATGCTCCTCTGACACAAACACTTTTTCACTAAATCCGCCCGGAAAAATGTTTGTTTTTTTAAAATGTGTACACATAGAAACATTACCATGCCTGCAGAATTTGCATTCTCCGCAGGGAATATGGTGTGAAGAAACAATTATATCACCTGTTTTAAAATCAGTATCAGAATTTATCTCAATTATTTTTGCAACTATTTCATGTCCTAGAACAGCACCGTCATGAACAATTTTATGTTTAAATTTAACAATATCAGAGCCGCAAAGACCGCATCCCAGAACTTTGACAATTGCTCCTGCACGTCCTTGTAATGTAATGTCTTCTGCTTCTTTTATAATTATTTTGTCTTGATAAACCTGTGCTGTTTTCATTGCTTCAACCTCATTGTTAATTATTATGAACTATTTTTGTATTTAGCTTTTAGTTACGCTCTGTCCTCTACCAGTTTGGATAGTAATATATTGTGATAATATCTTTGGGCTTGATTTTGGCATGACCGCCCTTTATAAAATTTGTTAACGAGCCTGCAAACGGTATGAGCGTAAGTGACCATTTCAACGGATAAACCCATAAGCATCTGTTTTGTCCTTTTTTGTAATGTGTACTTATAAGCTGCTTTTCATCTACATTCGGAATTTGAAAATCATCAACAATAATTTCTGCAGGGAATCCATTCATACCGCTTGTGATTACGGTTTCTATTTTGGCATTTACTATATCGCCGGCTTTAAGAAGTGTTTTTCCTTGATAATTTACATCTTTTGTTACGCGAAAAGATACGGTTTCTCCTTCAATTACCGAGTCTTTTGTAGAAATTTCTTCTGTTATTGAAAGTGTTATAGGAACACAGGTTGTGTCGGAAAAGTTGTACGGAAGCGGCTCTGCCATGCAGAAAGGATTTATAAATAAAAATAACAAAAATAAAGTTATATATTTATTCATAATCTACTTCCTTTGCAGAATTAGTCTTTATTTTTTCTTCCAGCATTCTGCGGTTTTCGACAGAATTGAGCAGGAAATTCTGATAATATTGATTATTAATATACTCATTATCCTGCAGATATTCCGGATATTTATATGTTATGTATTCATAAATTCTCGCCAGACGTTTTGATGTTAAATTATGTCTTGCAATAACATCCTGTCTTTTTTGTGGACAGGTTTTGTTTATATAAACAATCAAAGCAAGCGGGTTGTATCCGGCTTTTACCATATAATCAACAGCTCTTTTGTCTGCAACCGTTTCAAACTTTTTAGAGCTGAGTGCTACCTGTATTGCATCAATGGTTCCTCCCCACATACCGCTGTATGACTTCATCACGGTTGCAATTTCTCTTGCAAGCATTGCTGCAATTTCATCGTCGGATTGAATAAATTGATACTGCTCGCCGTACACAATTATCTGGCGTCTTTTTAGAGCTTTATACTTGCTCAGCCAATCTGCTTTGCCTTCTTTATCAAATGTAAAGATTATACGTTTCGGTATTCTGTTAAAATTTAAAAGCCTTGTACCCACATTATCAACACGCTGTTGTATTGCATTAATTTCAACGGGATTAGCATTTATGCTGCCGCACATTATTGACATGATTAATAATATATAAATTATCTTTTTCATATAATTCCCTTTTAATATTCACCCTTCACCCTTGCAAACTTTGTGTTCGCATAAAAATACTTTAATATTTGATATGCATTATAACCGCGTTTTGCCAGATTATTTGCACCATACTGGCTCATACCTACGCCATGTCCGTTCTTTTTTATCCCGTCATCAAATGATGGAACCGATTTTAAAAAAGGCAGATCCGAAGACCAGACCTGTCCGCCTGTTCGTGTTTTGCCTCCTGCAGATGCTGAATAATAAGCCGGCACAATTTTCCCCTGGCATACAAGAACAATTCCGGCAGTTTCGCTGACAGCCTCGTTTGTATTCGATTTTTCTGCACTAGCTCCTCCGTATGCTTGATCCTCGGGGGTATCTTTTAAGTCATAACCGTACTTTGCACGTTTGCCCATATTTGCAATCGCATAGCTTCGTGCTGCGATTGCCTGTGCTTTATGAGCTTCTGCTTCCCAGCCGGACGGCATTTCCGAGGGCACAACTCCTTGAAGATATTTTTCAAGCGGAACATCATTCATAACTGTTAAACCTAAACCATCATTTATTACTTTAAAATGTCCTCTGTACCACTTTCTTTTTACACTCACAAATCCATTAGGCTCGGGTTTAATAACAATTTTATTAGCTTTCATTTTTTTCCATTCACCGTCGACTTTTATTGCGATAACTCCGCGGTATGGTTTCATTTCATACCCCTTCATTTTTTCCATAACAAAGATCAGTTTATTTGTATCACAATCGATTATCTGCGCCTGTGTCGAAGCTCCGATAAATGTTTTATTAACATGAGTCTGAAGTCCGATTTTTATTGCAAAAACCGGCTGTATAAAAAACAAAAAGAAAAATAAAAGTATTAAATCTCTTCTAATCCCCATAAAATTATTATACAATAAATCTATTTATTATTATAAGATTTGTGCAGAATAACATTGTAAGATAAAACTCACTGCCTAATTTATAAACATGCAGTCGCCATAGCTGTAGAAACGGTATTTTTCTTTTATTGCTTCGTGATAAGCTTCAAAAATAAAATCTTTTCCGGCTAAAGCACTCACCAGCATTAAAAGAGTTGACTTCGGCAAATGAAAATTCGTTATCAGTTTATCAACTACTTTAAATTCATACGGGGGGTAAATAAATAACTCTGAGGCTCCGCGGCAGGCTTGAATTCCACCAAACATTTTATAAGCACTTTCTAGAGTTCTGACTGTTGTTGTACCAACTGCTACAAGTTTTTTCCCTTCACTTTTTGCTTTATTAATTAAATCTGCCGTTTCCTGCTTTATTTCAAAGGTTTCAGAATCCATGTGATGATCAAGGATGTTATCGCATTTTACGGGTCTAAAAGTGCCGATTCCGACATTTAGGGTAACATAGCCGATTTGTACACCTTTGTTTTTTAATTTCGCCAAAATTTCTTGAGTAAAATGCAACCCCGCAGTCGGAGCTGCAACCGAGCCTTCTTTTTTTGCATAAACTGTCTGGTAGCGTTCAAAATCAAGCTTTTTTAATTCTTCATTTGACATTTTTCGCTCAATATACGGCGGAAGCGGAATGTTTCCGACTTTATGCAAAAGCTCAAAAATATCACCCTCATAAATCATCTGTACGAGCCATTTTCCGTCATCCGGAAGAGGCATTTTAACTTTGCAGGATAACTCATCAGAAATTTTAATCTCAGTTCCGACCCGAACTCTTTTAGAAGGCTTAATCAAAACTTCCCAGACTTTATTTTCTCTTTCTTTTAAAAGAAAAACTTCAATCTTAGCTCCTGTATCCTTATAGCCGTACAATCTTGCAGGAATAACTTTCGTATCATTTAAAATCAATATATGATTTTCGTCTAATAAATCAACAATATCGTAAAAATGTTTATTCAAAATTTCATGCTTATCTCTATTCAGAACCATCATACGGGAATTCTCGCGCTTGTCGCTAGGACGCTGCGCGATTAATCCTTCCGGTAATTCATAGTCAAATTCTGATAAAAGCATATTAACCTCTTGATTATTATAACACAATCAAGATTTAGTTATTTATGTTCATATCAAATAATTTTTCTATAATATCATGTTGCAGCTTTAATGCGTAAGAAAGTGTAATTTCTTCATTTACGTAATTGTTAGTTTCACAAGCATCTCTAGTTACAGATATCAATCCGCAAACATCTAATGCTAAATTTTCTATTTCATCTAAAATTTCTTCGTTATTCATAATGTTTTAATATGTAACTATATACGACTATTATTCAAATATATAATATTGAATATAGTTTGTCAATAGTCTACTATAGTTGATATTATGACAAATGAAATTGAACAAATAAGAAAAAAAATCGGCACAAAGATTAAACTTGAACGGGCTAAAAGAGGTTTATCGCAGGAAAAACTTGGAGAGTTGGCAGGTTTAAGCAAAACTTATGTTAATGCTGTTGAGCATGGAAGCAGTTCTCCTACAATTGATACACTAATAAGAATTTCCGGAGCTTTTGGAATGAAGCTTCTAGAACTTGTGGATGTTGAAAAGGTTGATTTATAAGAAGGGCGGATTATTTATCCGCCCTTTTAGTTTTTATATTATTTTTCTTTAATTTGTTTTGCATTGGCTAAATCAGCATCACTGACTTTTGCTTCTTTTTTTGCATCTTCTTTTTCAAGCTGTTTGTTAATAATTACAGTTTGAATTACTTGAAATACATTGCTGGAAATCAAGTACAACAGAACACCTGCCGGAATCGGTATAATGATAAAAGTAAATGTAAGCATAATAGGCATAAATGTATTCATAGATTTTTGCATAGCCTTTTGAGCTTCATCCTGTTGAACATTTTTATTCATTGCCATCATTGCTCTTTGTGAAAATACCATTGTTACGGCAAAAAGTGCAATTAGAAGCAATACATCATAATGGAAAGATGTTTTTACTTCTTTTGTCGGTATTGTACTTACCAGAATACCGTCTTTTCTTACAAAAGTCATGTTTTCAGATTCTTTTGTCTGAATATCCGTTACTTGAATTTCTGCTTTTTCTATCTGGTCGAGCTGGCTGAATTTGAGATTCAGACTGTCTAAACTTACTTTAAAATCTGCGGGTTCTCCCGGAACTAATTCGCCTTGAATTTCTACAGCCTTATTAGGTTTTTCAATCTTAACATTATCTATAGGTTCGTCAACACCCTTTAAATATACTTTTGCAGTTTTACCGGTCATAAATGAATCATACTTAGACAGACCAAAAGTACCATTGTTGGAAATTCCTGCTGATGTTTTAAGAGTCGCATCAAGTCTTTTTATGAACAGAAATTGAGAATCACCTGCCATTTGTATAAACTGCGGACTCATTAAAGAAGAATAAAGCAGAATAAATATCGGCATTTGAATAAGGAGCGGGAAGCAGCCTGCCATTGGATTAAACTTATGCTCTTTATAAAATTCCATCATTTTCTGCTGCATCATCTGCGGGTTACTTTTGTATCTGTCTTGAATGGCTTTCATTTTAGGCTGAAGCATTTGCATCGTGCGCATAGAACGCTGCTGTGAAAGCCCTAACGGCCACATTGCAAGTCTTATGATTATTGTCAGTAAAATAATACCTATTCCATAGCTTCCTGCAAAAGAAAGCATTTTTAAAACGTCGATAGTCAGTGTTGTAAAATCCATGTCCTCTTCCCTAAATTTATTCTAATATCAAAAAAGTGTACATACGTACACTTTCAAAATACTTTAAATATGACATCAAGTCAAGATTACCTTTTTTATACAGTATTTAGGTCTTATGCATCTTCTTTTGCAGTATTTGAACTTAATGTATTAAGTCTTCTTGCCGGATCTGTAATATGAGTAATTCTTAGACCGAAGTTATCTTCAATTACAACTACTTCACCATAAGCAATTAACTTCCCGTTTGCATACAGTTCTACAGGTTCACCTGCAGCCTTATTTAATGTTACAATTGAGCCTTTTGTTAACTCTAAGACTTTTTTTATCGGAAGCTCTGTTTTGCCAAGCTCTACTGTCAATTGTAATTTTACATCAAGAAGTATATTTAAGTTCTGATTCGGAGGACCCTGCACTTGATCTAAATCCTCAAAAGACGCAAATTGAACCGGCTGTACGGTAACAGTTTTATCGTCGTCATCTTCTTCTTTTGCTGTTTCCGCAATTTCCTCTGCCGGAAGCGGATTTATCTCTTCTTCCGGAATTTCATTTTCATTGTTTACGTCTTTTATATCGTCATTATCTGGCATTTATGCAACCTCTCTTATAAATAATTCCTCAGTAATTCATGCATTTCATCATAGACATCTGTTATTTTAACACAAATTTTGTCTTTTAAAGTTCCAGGACGTGCAAAAAACTTCTTTTCACCGTTTATTTTTACAATCAAATCATCCTGTACTCTGTTATCAAGTTTTAGTATATCACCTTCTGAAAGCTGTAAAAAATCATCAAGTGTAATGCTGCACTGTCCGAATTGAACTCTTACATCCACATTTGATGTATTAATCTTTGATATCATCTTCAATCTTTCGTCATTAGATGCAACAAGCCCTTTTGTCTGGAAAATGTGCTGTGTGCTTAAGTGACCTAAGACGGTTTCCAACACCGGATACGGGAAGCAGATACTAAAAAGACCGAAATGTTTGCCTTGAATTTGAACTTCAAATGTTAATAAAGCAACAATTTCTCCTGCAGTTGCAACCTGTATTGACTGATAATTGTCATCAAGGCTTATGAATTTACCGGAAACAGGAATGATGGTATTCCAGGAGTCTTCCAGCTGTTTAATGATAATATTAATAACTTTTTTTGCAAGAGCTTTTTCAATATCTGTTAATTCACGTGTTTGAGTATCAATAGAGCCGACTCCGCCCAGCATACGGTTAACTATACAAGATATAACTTCAAAGCTTATTCCCAGAAGGATTTGACCGGATAACGGTTCAAATTCAAATACGCCGACGCTTATCGGAGACGGCATTGAACGTACAAATTCTTCATAAGTAAGCTGGTCGACTGACACTATTTCAATTTCAACACGCATGCGAAGATATCCGCTCAGCACCAGTGATATTGCCTTGGAAAATTCCCTGTGAATATCTCTTAATGCCCGCAGATTATCCTTTGAAAACTTGTCCGGACGCCTAAAGTTGTAAAGCTTATAGCTTTTGTGCTCGGAATCAGAGAATTCATCGTCTATATCAAGCGTGTTTATTAAATTGTTCTTAGTACTTTCTGTCATTTATACCTATTGAATAATAAACTGTCCGAAACTTACTCTTAAAACTTCTCTTTCGCCGCCTAAAATTGAATTTATATCATTCGTAATCTGTTCTTTTGCAAGCTCTTTTCCAGCGGCTGTCGCAAGTTCTGTTGAAGTCTTGCTGGAAAGATTTGTAATAACGGCATCCCTTATTGCAGGTTTGTATTGGTTCATCTCGTTCTGAATAGCTTCCATCGGATCCGCAGGTGCCGGTGCAGCGCCATGACCACCATGCCCACCGCTTTTTTCTTCAGTCACTTCCGGAAAGTCTGTATCTTTTTTAGTTACTTCTATCGCAACGTTAACTTTTAAATATTTTTTCTGGTTTTCATCACAAAGGTTTAAAATAAAATCACCCAAATCTACAATTATACCTTTCTGAAGTTCATCTTCTTCGCCGGTATCATCTGCAAGTTCTTCTTGAGAAGTTGATATTGTACTGATTTTCTGGCTAATTAAATTTTCCATAATAACATAATTAACACCTGCAAAAACTATAAACATAATAACTATAGAGGCAAGAGTCATTATTAAAAATTTGGTAATATCCTGTCTATTATCCCCTGGTTTTTCGTTTTCAGCCATACATTTCTCCATTCATACTGTACAGTATTATTATATCAGCTCTTAAACAATCATTACACCATTATTTGATGTATTATTTTTCGGGTGCATTGTAAAGTTAATCCATTCCCGTAAAAGCACGATTCCTGCAATTTTATTATAACAAAAGTTTTTATTTTTGCCAAAAATAAAATAAAATCTAAAAGTTATTCGCATTTTTTGTCAGATGATTATATAATATTCTTATGGGGAAGTTTGAAATATTCAATAAATTTAATAGTGCTGTCGTTGTTTTAAATTCAAATAATGAAGCTGTTTTTAGAAATAATGTTTTTAAACGGGTATTTCCGGATTTTAAAAGTATTATAAAATTTTCTCATAAATTGAATTACAATGTCTGCGCCCTTGTCAGCAATGATGTAAAAGTGCATTCACCGATTGCTCAAGCATTGTTGTCCCCGGAAGATTTCTCTGCACATGTTGCATATCAAACTACTAATAATGAATATTTTTATTACGATATGAACGCTATTAAAAAAGGCACATATAATATTATTATTTTTACAGATGTAACTTCAAGAGAAAAATTAAATACAATTGAAGGAAGATGCACAAATTATCAAAAAAAGATAGAGCTTCTTGAAGCTGATAATAAAAATTTATCTAAAATTAAACTTCAAGCACAGTCGCAGGCAATGAAACTTTTGCTGCTTAACAATATCTCAAATATCATAAGAGAGTCAATTGATACCTCTGTAATACTCAATTCGGCATTGAAAGAACTCTCACAAATGTTTGGCGCATTCAGAGCTTATTATGCTGAGCCTCAAGATAATGAAAAATTTATTATAAAAGAAACATTGACTAAAAAAGATATTAATAAAATAATTTCTTTTGACAAAGAGGTGAACAAGTTTATAAAACAAGGAAAAGTTTCCTGCTTTACCTGTATGAAAGAATATCTTGAAGCTCAGCCTTTTAAGGAAATCGTTCAAAGGATAGTTCTTCCAATATTTCATTTAAATAAGCTGCTCGGCATAATGATACTGTCTACAAAACAAAAAATAAAGTTGGATGATACACTGGAAGTGCTCGACGGAGTATCACTGCAGCTGGGTAATGCAATTATTCAATCAGAGCTATATAAAAAAAATGCAAAGATGGTTGAGGATTTGACAAAAGCTCTTAATGAACTTCAAGATACGCAGTTGAAACTCATAAATTCAGAAAAAATGGCATCTCTAGGGCAGCTTGTGGCAGGCGTTGCTCATGAAATTAATACTCCGGTAGCATCCATAAAATCAAATAATGAAATAACCAAAAAACTCATTACTCAAATACCCGATAACGAAATAAAAGATTTGCTGCAGGAGATTAATCTCATTGATACGGAAGCAATAGAGCGCATAAACAGACTGGTAATTTCTTTAAGAAAATTCGTACGTCTTGATGAAGCTGAACTTCAAGAAGCAGACATTAACAAAGAAATTGACTTAACACTGGATTTAATAAGGCATGAAACCAAAAACAGAATTGACATAATAAAAAATTATGGAAAAATTCCGCCGGTAAAATGTTATCCGAATATGTTAAACCAGGTATTTATGAATATCCTTGTAAATGCAGCGCATGCAATAAAAAATAAAGGAATAATTACTATTGACACAGATTATAAAGATAATAACCTTATTGTAAAAATTCGTGATAACGGCTGCGGAATTAAAGAGCCGGATAAAATCTTTTTTGCAGGTTATACGACTAAAAGCGCAGGTGTCGGCACCGGTCTGGGACTTGCTATATCACAAAAAATCATTGAAAAACATAATGGAAAAATTAATGTAAAAACAAAATTAAATAAAGGCAGCGAGTTCTGTATTACTATCCCGAGTGGGTAATAAATGTAAAGAAATTTTAATTCCTATTTTTCTTATTATAACTAAGTTATAGAAATATATTAATTATAATTAGAATTAAATTTTGTAAAATTATCTGGCAGGGTAGTCATAAAAATGTAAAAATATGGTATATTAATACTACCGAGATTAAGTGTAAATTTTACCCTAATTAATTAGGGAATGTAACAAAAATTTAACAAATCGTAAGATAAAGGCAATTTTTTTAAACAACTAAACTTTATATAACTGTGTAGAAGTTAAAATTATGTTTGCATATCGGAGGTAACGTGTATGGCAATTACAGTAAACGGTAAAAAGAAACAAGTCAAAAAGACTTTCCAGGAATTGATTAACGATTTAATGACATCAAGTTCTGAAAAAGTTCGTTATAATGCGGCTCGTGTTTTAGGCGAAATGGGTGACTCTAAAGCTGTAGAACCGTTGATTAATGTTTTGAAAAATGACAAGAACGGTTCGGTACGTTTATATGCTGCCCGTGCATTAGGTGAATTAGGCGATTCAAAAGCAACAGAACATCTTATTGAATCACTTAGAGAAGATAGAAACGTTGACGTTAGAGTTCGTGCAGCACGTGCACTCGGACGTCTTGGCGGCAAGATTGTTGTTGAACCTCTTGTAGAAGCTTTAAATGATGAGAATTCTCAAGTTTGTATTACAGCAACAGATGCTCTTATTGAGATTGGAGATGTTGCAACAGATGCTTTAATGAAATCTCTTGATCATGAAAAAGTTAATGTAAGATGTGACGCTACAAGAGCTTTAGGTGAAATCGGTAACAAAAAATGTGTAGACAAGATTATTAACATGTTGTACGACGAATGGGTTAACGTTAGAATTTATGCAGTTACTTCTCTCGGAAAACTAAACGATACAAAAGCTGTTCCTGCGTTGATTGATGTTATGAAAAATCGTTCTGAAAATGATTTAGTAAGAGCAGGTGCTGCTGCAGCTCTTGGTGTTCTAAGAGATCAAAGAGCATTGCTTCCTTTAAGAGAATTAATTATGGAAGCAGAAGAACTGGGCGAACTTGAAGATACTGCACTTAAATCTTTCAAAAAGATTATGGCTGCTAACTGGCAGGCTATTCCGGGTGCAACTCAACAGAAGAAACCGGCTCAAACATTCTAAAATTTTAAATAGTTTAAATACAAACAAAAATGCGGACTTTCACGAAAGTCTGCATTTTTGTTTGTATTATGTTTAGGCGGAAATAAATTTTTATTTACATAAATTAATAAAAAGGCAATTTTGCAAAGCCAAAGAACTTTATTAATATATAGGGGATTACAGATTATTAATAAGGAGTTTTGATGGTATCAGCGGGAGTTATATTTAAACGATTTATCCAAAAGCCGGAAGTCGGGCTGCTGGTGAATTATTCAAAACTTCAAGCCGGAGAAAGAGTTTTGTTTTGTGAAGGAAAAATTAAGGACAAAATTATTCCTAAAGATTTTGCTGCAGATCTTGGAACTGCATCTATTCAGATAAGCAGAGATTTAGAAAAACATTTTCCAAAGGCACAGGCTCAGATAAAAACCGTCTTTGGCAATTTAAAATCTGTTGATAAAATCCAAAATAGAGCAAAAGGACCTGTATCCATTGCTCCTAAAATTTTAAGAGGAGTTAAAAGCGGAGAAGTCAACTCTTTTGAGAGTGCAAAAGCTTTTATTCTTGACGGAATAGGCTCAAGAGTTATTACAAAATCTCTGGATAAATTAGATAAAAAACAAATTAAAAATATGATTGAGAGTTTGAAAATTAATAACGAGCCGTTAAGCAGTAAACAGAAGATTTTGCTGGAAAAATATATTTATCAGCGCAAAATGACACCGTCAGAAGAATTGGAAGCTTTTCCGTTATTTGAAAAATTTGCACAGCTGTTGATTGAAAAACGTTCAAAACAGGTTGTTGATAATTTGAGTCTTTCTATCATAAAAAATCGTATGATAAAAGAAGGGCTTACATTGGAACAAATTAAAAAGCAGGGATTGCTTCCGGATGATTTAATACAACGTTTAAAAAATGAAAAAATTGAACCGCTGGAAGTTACTTTGATTAATAACTATAGAGGCATGAACGGTTTGCCGGAGTTTAGCAGCAGGCAAATTCAAGCTTTAAGAAAAGTTACAGGCGGAAAAGTAATTATTCACTCAAGGGCAGATCTTGCGGATTATGAAAAGTTTCCGCGTACGGCTTATTCAAAAGAGGAGTTAAAAGAATTTGCCGTTAAACCTTCCGGCTACAGAACCGCACAAATGAATATAATACATAAAGATGGTACTTTAGGCGAAATTCAGTTTAGAGGCAGTTATACAAATATGATTGGGGAATACGAGCATATTGCCTATGATTTAAGACAGGGCAAAAATACATTAGGTCCTATATTTGATAACTTTAAATCTGCAATTTCAAAATTAACGCCCGAAGAGTATAATGAATATAATAAATATTTAGAAAAATGTTATAATTATTACAATAGATTAGAACTGGGGCTTCCTGCAATAAAACCGAAGCTTCCGCGAAAGTTTGATAAAATATTGTCAGAAGAAAGTATGAAAAAATTACATGATACAAATGAAGCCAGGCTTCACAAGCTTAAAGAAGGTTTTAAACCACATTTTGAAGAAGTTGCTTAATAAGGATTTGGTATGATAAAATACGATATAATAAGACTTGACAATAAGAATATAAAATTTATTCCCAGAGGAATGACGAATATGAAATTTTCACAGGAGCTTGATAAAGTAATCTCTAAGATTAAAGAACGTATTGAAAAAGAAATTCCCGATACAGGCTATTTTAGGAATTTTGCGGAAGACCTTGCCAATAAAGATGACAATCTTTTTGCAAAATCTGTTTCGCTGGCTGTAGAGCGGGACGAAAATGTTGATGGTAATGCACTTTTGCTGGTATCAGTTCTTCATCCTGCAATAAATATAGATGCATCTTCAATGCTGGCATGCGGAAAACGCGGACAGTTATTGGAATACATGAATAAAGAAGGTTTTAAAGATGAAGTTGTAAAAAGAATTCATGAACTTGCGGATTCTTTTTTATAAAAAACTTAGCGGGCGGATTTTCTGAAAAAATCCGCCCGTTTGCTCTTACATTTTAATTAATATTTTTATGCTTTCTTTGGATTTATTAGCTTCAAAAGCCTCCAGCGCATCATCTATTGAATATGTTTTTGTAATAAATGGTTTAAAATTAATTCTATTGTTTTTCAAAAGTCTTAATGCGGGAGCAAATTGTCCGCAGCGAGAGCCTAAAACAGTAATTTCATCTATTACAATCGGAGCAAGATTTAGTTCTTTTCCGCTTGCTACAGTACTTTTTAAGACAAGCACGCCTCGCGGTTTTGTTAATGCCATAGAGGTTTCAAAGCCGGAAGCGGTTCCTGTTGCTTCTACTACGACATCATATATTTTTTGTGGGGTAAATGTATTTAGCAGCTGAGTTTTTACTCCCTGCTCTTTTGCAATGTCGAGTTTGTTCTGGTGTTTGCCGACAAGAAGTACATCAAAATTTTGCGCTTGAAGAGTTAGTGCTGTTGTTAAGCCTAATTTTCCATCTCCGAGGACAAGAACTTTTGCAGTCGGTTCGATGTGAAGCTGTTCTGTTATTTCACAGGCTGCGGCAAGCGGTTCTACAAAAACTGCCTGTTCATCCAGTACATTATCCGGTACTTCAAACAAAACATTAGTTGGCATTGTCATATATTCAGCAAAGCAGCCGTCCTTTTCCCAGATTCCTAAAGTATGTCTGTTGGGACAATGGCGGTAATTCTTTTTGGCACACCATTCACAGGACGGATCATCACAGCCGTAGCTGATTTCTGCAACAACTCTTTTCCCGACAAGAGATTTGTCTTCCCCGTTAACTTCTTCTACAACGCCGACAAATTCGTGCCCTAAAATTCCAACATAGCCCATATAACCTTTAGTGATTTCATAATCTGTGTTACAAATTCCGCCAAGAGTAACTCTTATTAGAGCTTCGCCTTTTTGCGGAACTGGTTTGGGATAATTTTTATCTAACTTTAGTTCATTATCAAAAACAATTGCTTTCATTAATTTAACTCCCTTCAATAAGAAAATACCATAAATACAAGACTTTAGGTTAAGATGTAAAAAACTCTTTACAATTCATAGTTGGATTTTGAAAATGTAGTAGTATATTTTTGTACTCGATTTTGAAACAAGGGAAACCGCGTAGGATAAATCTTTTAAAGGTACAGGGAAAGTTTTACCCGTTTAAATTTTATAGGAGGTTTTATGAGGCATTGCTGCCAATTTAAGCCCGATGATATTTATTATCTGAGGGATAATGATTTATTTTCATCCAGACAGTTAGCAATAGGTTTCTGCCCTATTTGTAAAAAACCTGTTGCAGAACTTACGGAATGGCGATTTGATGGAATTCTAAATAAAATTACTTCTTCCGGAATTAATGCAAATGATTTAATGCTAAAACACAACAGTGAAATCATCTATTCCCAGAAAGAATGTAATTACAGAAGATTTAAATCAAAACCTTTTGGCTGGAAATACGGGCTTAATAAACAGGCTAAATCCGGCGGTAAAAACATGGTAAAACAATATGCATGTGATTTTTATGGCAACAAGGAATTAATTAAGTCTTCTCCTTGCTAAATATATGTTATATTTCTTTGATTGAGGGTTTTGTTTCACCTTTCTCTCTCGTAACACTCCTGGTGTTTTCTATATATTTACCCCTGCCCTCAATCTTTTTTTTATTAATGATTATGAGGAATAAAGAGTGAATGATTATTTATAAAATATACTATAGAACAATAGCTCTTTACACTTTGTCAAAAAGGGATTTTTATGTCAAAAAATAACAACAAACAAAATGTAAACCAAAAACACATTGAATTCTACAACAAAGCCCTTGATATTCTGGAATTTATCCTTGACGAATTTTCTCGAGAGCTTACAAGAGCAGATATAGAGTTTTTAGAGCTGTCAAAAAATTCTATTTCTGTTCTTGATTTCTTAATTTCTTCAATTGGTAAAGTCCAAAAGGGGCAGCGGCTTGCACTCGGGCTTGATGACGAAACAACTGTAAATGAAGAACCGGAAATTAATATTGTGGAAGGATTAACAGAAGACAAAATATAAAAGGAGATTTTATGAGTTATTTAGATGATTATATAGAGAGTTGCTGCAAGAACGTGATTATCAGATTGCAGAAAAAATACTAAATGATATTGTTACGAATTTTATTCAGAACAAAAACAACACAATTTCTAATACCAGTGAATGTGCAGGTACTTATCCGGTAAGCGGTTATACCAGAGAAGATGGTACGGAAGTAAGAGGCTATATCAGAACTTGCGGAGCTGCACATGCCGGAAATTCTCAAAGTAGTAAAAATGTGAAAAAAGAAACTTATAAGCAAAACAATGAAGAAAATGACTGGCACAATGTTGAATTGGATGAAATAGACAGACTGCTGTATAAAGATATTGCAGACTATACAAATATGCTGCAAGACGGCTCTGTCCTGGAAGGACGTGTAGAAAAATTCGGTGATAATAAATTATCTGTTGTTGAAGCAGTGCAAAAAGAAGCGGCACAACTGGATGCAGGTAATGAACAATTACCTGCAAAAGATTATTACAAAATAGCATTGGATTTAGCGGAAAATCCCGAAAAAGTTGTAAGCAACGACCGAAACCAAGTATATAAATCGGGCAATTTGCCGGAATCGTTAAATCAAAAAGTTGTATTTGATAAAATTGCACAAGGCTTAAAAATTGATGCAAATAATCCGAATAACATAGAAGTATTCAAAAATACAACAGTAGTTGCGCCGGAGCCGGATTCTAAGCTTATACAAGTAATAAAACGCTCAGATAAAATAAAAAATTTAATTAAATCCGAATATGAAAATATTGTGAACGGAGAGTATAAAAATCAATATTTTAAGAATGGTCTTGCCTTTGAAGCACCCGGTGGTGAAAAGATTTTTAGTAAACAATGGCGGGATAAAATGACTTTATTTGGCGTATTACATAATGTTGATATATATGACCTAAAACAAGATGCGGATGATTCAATTACGCTGATTATTAGTGATTATTTTGATTTTGAACATTGGAATATTAATAAAAAAGATAATCTTTTTAATATTGGCATAAAATATGTTAACAATAATGCAAATAATCAGCAAAATAGAGGTAGGCTTGAACCATATATACTTTATATTCCGATAAGATTTAGTCAAGAAGAATTAAGAGAACAATTTTTTAAATAAAAATGATAAATAGTAAATAGGAAATAGATATATTGCAAAATAATAGTAATAACATTTACAACAAGTTGTAGTAAGTAATAGAAAATAATGTATTAATGAAATGAAAAATATACAGTTATAAAAACGATTTTTTAATAAAAATTGAGAATGTACATTTATTTTCTTATTTGCGTGTTTTTGTTTTATAAATATTATTATTGCTGCTAATATTGCGATAATTGCTGAACAGAATAGAATACAATAGTATATAGCAGCAATGAACAAAATTAAAATTCCTAATCCTGGAAATACAAAATCCCAATCTGCAAGACACCATATCCATATCATAGAATATGTGACTATGAAAAATGAAGCTGGAGGTATGATTAATATATGCATAGCATGGTACTTTTTAAGCTTCATTAAAAAGTTGTATAATATTTTCAAGTATTTAATCATGAGAATATTTTACAATATATTTTCCGAATTTACAAGGGGGTGGATGTGGTAAAAAGTAGCAACTATCGGCTGCAAAAGTAATACAACAATTGTGTTAGGAACAAATAGTCTTTTCCAATTTATTTATTTGTTGGGTTTCACCCAACCTACTGCTGGTTTAAGAATAAAGAGAATGGTTTTAAAAATATATTAATAAAGAAAATAAATAATAATGCTGATAGTCAACAAAAAGCTGGTAAATTAAAACCTTATGTATTATATATACCTATAGAAATCAAATATGAAGAAATAAAAGAAATATTATCTGAAAAATAAATATCCCCAAGGCAAAAGAAACATCATATAAGAATAATCATATAAAGATATTGGAAATTCTATCTTGTTGCCAGATATGATAATTAAATAATTGACAAGTGTTAATATATATATAATATTATAGAATTTACTATTCAACAAAAAATTTGATTTAACATATAGTTTTCTGTTTTGTATATATTGTATAATGAGAATTAAAATTTCAACAAACAATGCAGTGAATACAGAAAAAATTGCTATTGCTAAATAAATTATAAAAAGTACAAAGGAAATCAACCCTGCTTCATAAATATCATTAGTAGATCTTCCATCGATTATAATAATAATCCAAATAAAATATGGAATATTATAAAAAATAGAGCTGAAGGTATGATTAATATATGTATGGCGTGGTACTTTTTAAGCTTCATTAACAGATTGTAAAAGAATTTCAAGTATTTAATCATAGGAATATTTTACAATATATTTTCCAACCTTGCAAGGGCAGAATTAAAAAATTATAACTTTTTTAAGAAGGAGCTTTATGGTAAAAGTTTTAATTCCGAGGGATAGTGAGTTTTGTTTGTATAAAAATGAGTGTAAAAATTTATACGAAAAGGTTCAACATAAAATTCATGATACAAACACTTTTGAGTTTATTTGTGCGAATACTTTTTTTTATATGTTTTTAGATGATAATAAACTTATCGGTGCAATTTATTATTTTGTGGATGAAGAGGGGAAATTATTTTTAAACGGATTTGCAAACAGAAAAATGCACAAACTTAATCTTGAATGTTTAAAAATGTCACTTGATTGGTTCAATACAGATATATACGCTCAATCCCAAAACCGCGCCTCCGCTTTTTGCCTTTTAAGATGCGGGTTTAAAAGGTCTAAAGAAAATTTATTTGTTTTTAAAAAGGGAATATAAAGTAATGCATAGTTGTGAAATATAAGCCCGCCAATGGCTGGAATGTAGCAAGCAAGGTGGGATAAATTAGTATTTTTGGGGGGCAAATTTCTTAAGAACAGAATAATATATATTTCTTTATGCTAAAATTCATATATGCAAGTAGGTATAGTAAATTCCAATAAACTTTTATTTAAAAGTAAAAAACTATCTCCAGAAGATTTAGAATATAAAAGGTTATTGCAAAAAGGTTTAAAGGATACATATGATATAACTTGTAAAGTTGAAAATTTAGACTCAATAGCAGGTCCTAATGAGTTAAAAAGTATTATAGAAAGGCTTAATCCCAGACAGTATGAAGCAGGAGAGGATTTTAGAGCAAATTTTCATATACACACTAATGCTTCAGATGGAAGGCTTACACCCAAAGAATTTCTAGAATTATGTAAAGATTGGGCGGATAATATTTTTAAATCGGGCAAAACAAGGGATGGGCTTCCGGCTTTTTCTGCGGCTATAACAGATCATAATAGAATAAAAAGTGTAAAAGAAACTATTGCAATAATTGCAAATGAACCTAATAAATACAAAAATTTTAAATTTGTCGTTGGTTGCGAATTTATGTTTAACGGATACAAAAAGTCTCATTCAGCCTTTGAAGCAGTCGGGCTCGGATTTAATCCTTTTGACCAAACTCTTCAGCCTATGATGAAGGGATTTTCTTCTAACAATCAAGTTTCTGATATTAAAAAAGTCCTGGAGTCTGGCGGAATATTGTCCTGGGCACATCCTATTATTACTCCAAATAAAATTAATGATGATTTTTTCAGCTTTTTAAAAGTTAATGGAATTGGTGGAGTCGAAGGAAACTATCAATATAAAAAGTGGAATCGTGAATATATAAATACACTAAGACCAATTTTGGAAAAGTTTATAAATAAATTCAAAATGTTTGTAACTGGCGGCACGGACAGCCATGTTAAGAGTATTTTTTAAACGCATAGGATAAGTTGGAGGTTTTAAACTATCCTATTGATACAATGCTATAGCAAATTTATTCGTGTTTAAGTATTATATTATTATGTTAGTAAAATCTTTAAACAATAAAAAATTATTTTGTCAGCAATATTGGCAAAATGTTTTGAAAAAAAATAAAGAAATTCCAAATGTCGGAAGATTTGATTTCGCGGACGTAAATGACGAATTAATGGGATTTAATAATAATTATTTATCAAGCGGACATTTAGAATTTAGGCTGAAAAATAACGATTTAGCTCAAAAGTTATTAAGTAAGCCTGCTGAAAATGACATTACTTTATGGCGCGGAATTCAGCAGCCGAATGAGAAGTATAAATATGCAAAAAATATGTTTGAAAAATGTTCAAACTTGAAAAGCGGAGATGTTTTTTATATGCCGGAATATTCTTTCTGGAGCGAAAATAAAAAAGAAGCAATGAGTTATGCCAATAAAAACGGAATAATATATGAACTAAAAGTTCCTAAAGGAACGAATATTTTGCAACTCATTTATCCCATATTTAAAAGAGCATCTAAGTTTTTATGCACAAAAAATACCTTAATATTAGAAGGAAAGAATAAATTAAATTATATAACATTAAATCTGCTATCATGATTTTATAAGTAGGTTAGGCATTGCCTAACAAAAACTATATTAAATTAAAAGCCTGTAGGCGGATATACTCGAGAAGATGGAACAAAAGTCAGCGGTTATACAAGAACTTGTAGGGCTAGACACAATTATTAAAGTGAGACGATTATGTAACCTATCGAGTAAAGAATTACTAATATTATGACAAAGTAAAGCCAGTAAAAAAATTTAATATATTTTTTAAAGATACTACTTTGCGAAACCGATGACTGCGGAACTCTGAATTTGGGTATTAATTCTAATAGCAGCAAAATGAGGTATATCCCTATTGAAATTGGGACTCCGATAAGAGTCATTGGAAAGAAAAAAAAAGCAGTAAACATACCCGGATTGGTAAGAACCTCTTGCATTTCCGCAAAATAATTACTCCAATATATAATAATAGTCAATATGCTAGCAGTAGTAAACCACGCTTTTTTCGAGATGATTATAAAAATATAAAAAATGAAAATGTGTACTAAAATGTAGCATGTTACCGGGAAAAAGATTATTAAAGTAAATATCTCGTACGGTAATAATTTGGATACAAGCTTAAAGTATTCTGAAAAATTTGTAGCTTTGAAGCCCAATTCTACTAGGGCTACAAACAGCCATGTAATAAAAGATAATAAAAATGTAGATGATATTGAAGCTAAAAAAATAGCACTCCATTTTTCGGGCAGATTTTTGAAATATTCTTTTATTTTCATAACGGAATTATAACATATATTAAAAAATAACAAAAGAAAGGAATAAAATTATGACAAGCAGAAAAGATGATACAAAATATCATGAAAAACTAAAACAAGCATCAATTTATGTTTATCACGAGGGAAATGCACAATTACCCCTTGGCTACCGGGTTATTGATAAAGCCGAAAATAAAGAAAACGGGTTTTATGCGGAAGCCTATTCCGATGGCAAAGATATTATTATTGCTTATCGGGGAACGGAGGATGTACAAGATTTTCTAATTGATTTGAATATGGCATATTCTCAACTTCCAAGTCAATGCATTGATGCTGTTAGATTTTATGATAAAGTAGCAAATAATAATAAAAATTCTGATATAACAGTTACCGGACATTCATTAGGAGGAAGCAATGCAGAAATTGTTTCAGCAATAAGAGGAACTGTAGCTGTAACTTTTAACGCTTATGGTGTCAGAGATATGTTTACACCATATACAAAGCTAAAAGAAGATAATATCGTTAATTATGTAAATGAAATGGATGGAGTGACTATGGTGAATGGACATAATCATCTTGGTAGGATTTATTCAGTTTCTAATGCTGCTGAACATACAGTAAATAAATTCAATTATCATAAAGCAGAAGGAATGGGAGATTTATCTCAAAGAAGAGAAAGGACTCCCGCTGAAATTAAAGAAAAATCAGAAAGAATTCATCCAAATGCAATAAAATTAAAGAATAGGTATAACAGTGTAAGAGGTACTTATGATAAATCTGTAAATATGGTAAACAGTGGTATTGATAAAGTTATGACAACTGCAAATAAAATTAAAAACAAAGTTTCAGAATGTGTCGGCTCATATCCGGTCAGCGGATATACTCGAGAAGATGGAACAAAAGTGAACGGTTATACAAGAACTTGTGGAGCCAAGCATAATAATTAACTATTCAGTAATTTTATAAAGTGAATAATTGTACATATTATTACAAAGTAGAAAACGTAAAAAAATCGAATATAGTTTTTAAAGATATTACTTTGCGAAATCGGTGATTGCGGAACTCTGAATTTGGGTATTAATTCTAATAGCAACAAGATGAGGTATATTCCTATTGAAATTAAAACTCCGATAATAGTCATTGGGAAAAGATAGAAAAATACAAAATCTCCAAAGCCGCTATCTCCTATCATGTCTTTGTTTTCTATAAAAATCTTGCTTACAAAAAAGAGAATAGATAATATGCTAATAATAATACACCACTTTTTTTTCGAAACGATTATAAAAATATAGAAAATGAAAATATGTACTAAGATGTAGCAAGATATCGGGAAAAAAATTATTGAATAAACCGGACTGTATAGAGGACATGTTAAGTCTGCAAGCTTAATATACTCTGAAAAACTTGCAGCTTTGAAGCCCAATTTTACTAGGGTTACAAGCAGCCATGTAATAAACGATAATAAAAATGTAGATGATATTGAAGCTAAAAAAACAGCACTCCATTTTTCGGGCAGGTTTTTGAAATATTCTTTTATTTTCATAACGGAATTATAACATATATTAAAAAATAACAAAAGAAAGGAATAAAATTATGACAAATCACAAGGATGATATCGGATTTCATTATGTTCTCAAGCAAGCAGCAATTTATAGTTACAGAGGCAACAATTCGAAACTTCCGCATGGGTATCGTGTTGTTGAGTCTGTAAATAATGATAATGGGTTTTATGCAGATGTTTTATCTGATGGTGATAATATATTGCCTATAGAGTAACAAAAGTTAACGCTTATATTCGTACCTGCGGGGCAAAACATAATAATTAATTTTAATGATTCTGCAAATCTATTATCAGTTTTACTGCAAAATATAAAATAATTAATGAATAATAAAAGAAAATATTTATAATTTTTCTATAAAACTTGTTTTTTGCAAGGTTTTGGTTATTTATTCTTGGTTTTTGCAGTAAATCAATTAATAATAGGATAATGTAAATAACACCAGCTAAAATAATTATAGGATAGAACATGTAAGGAATAAATACCAGCCAGATACCTCCTCCGGTATGCATATTAAAAAAGTTAAACCAGGGCAAAATACATATAATAATTGTTCCGAATAGCATACACAATTGGGTTCTAATTTTAAGTTTAGAATTCAATAATAATTTGATTTGAACAATTGCAGGGAGTATTACAATTATGCAAATTATCGGAAATAGGTTTGTCTGAAATTTTACAAATAATTTACAAGATTCTATAAGCTTCGTCTTAATTCCCGGAGATGTTATATTTATGGTGAAAGACGGGTCAAAATAATTCAATGCTAAAACACCTGTTACGCCGAATAAAAAGCTTACAAACCCCAATGCAGCTAAAAAATTAGCACTCCAATATCTTGCTAAATTATTAAAATAATTATTAAATTTCATAACGTAAGTATAACATACAAAAGTGAAAGGAAAGAAAATTATGAATGCAAAATATGCTAAAGACAAATTTAAGTTAGAATGGGGTGAAGTTACCAGGGAAGATATTTTGAGAAGAATTTATAGACAAAAACCTATGGAAGAAATGAGTGAACAGGAAATTGATAAAATGCTTGAAGATTTAATTTAAGCTTGTAAGTTTTATCAACGGTATATACCTAAAGATACTAACGATTTAGTTGGTAAAAGATTTGATAAATCACAAATTTACCAAATCCTATATTATGCAAACTTTACGCTGCACTCCACCTGCTTTGGAGTTATTTATGGGCGGATTTTTTCGCTCACTTCATCACATTTTTTGCTTATACCTGCGTTATATATTCCAATAGATTTGAAAAAATTTCTGTACGCCCAATCATCTGCATAATGCTGGAAGGTATTAAGCCCTGTTATACCCTCCATTCTTACTGAAAACTTATCTTTAATTGCATCAAGAGCTTTGATAGAAATCCCTTCTTTTGTTAAATTTTTTTCTATATCAGATTGTTTATCCCATATATTCTCGTTTTCTTCTTCATTAGGACGCAGACGTGCAGCTATTTTATTGAAATCAGCTACTTTAGCAGAATCCTTAGCCGCTTGAGTGCTGTTAAATATATCCCTGTATGCCATTGAATCAAGTATTGACTGTTTTGTATAAACTGAATTTTTAGAGAAATTATTGTATTCTGCTTGTGTTCGGTTAGTTTCTGACATATATTCTTTGGCTCTGTCTTCAACATTGCTGCAAGATGCTAATGCAAACATACTTGCTGCTGTAAGAGGCATAAACATTTTTAGCGATACTCTCATCCAGGATACTCCTTTATATAACTAAATGTTAGCAAAATAGATTTGTTTTGTAAAGAAACAAAAACATTGCAAGAATTAAATATACCCAGCTTATATAATTCTTCTTTCAATATTAATTATAGCGGTCTGTTTTTTGAGAAAAACATATAATTAAATGTTATAAAAAAAGAGGAATTATGCGCAAAATAATAAAGCAAGCTGGATGCAGTAAATCACTAATTCCTAAAATATTCTCCTCACTTTTCACATCTCACCATTCACACATAATAAAAGCTGTAGGTTGGGTGAAACCCAACTAAATGTTTTTCTTCTTTTTTAACCGGTCGGTTATGTTTTAACATTTTTATAATCACGATTTACTAAATTACCCCTCTCCATAACCATCTCCCACAAGGGCTCAACTATCCATGATAAATTATTTTGTCCTGCGGTACTGGGTTTTGTAGGGTAGAGTTCAGTCTACCATTAGAATGTTGTATGACTAAATTAATAAGGTTTTGTATTTTGAAAATAAATAACATGGTAGACTAAAGTCTACCCTACTCCTACGTTCCGGAAAGGCATTGTCAGTAGAGCAGGTATGCCCACCCCTAATATTTTTGTTCCTAATGACAAAACATAAATCCGTATAAAAAGCCGCTAACGAGTGTTACTAAATATATGATTGATATTAAAGTCCCAAAAAGCAAAACTAATGAATATTGTTTATACTTTAGAAAACCGAAAGGTATTTTGTATTGTGTAATAATTTCTATACAAAAAACTATAAAAGCAACGATAAATACTGAAGTAATAATCGCATTAAAAATAATTAGCAGCGGTATATATGAGTAATCCGGCTCGGTTAAAAAGGTCCAATAAAAGAATATAAGCATTATATTGTAACCATTCAATGCGAAAATATTATAACTAATTTTTTGATTATATTTATTTAACTTATCTACAAATTTCATAAAAATATATTACAATAAAATAAAGGATAATTTTTGTCGGGCTGAAAACATCGTCTGTTTATTGTTTTTTTTAGCTAATCAATTGTTACGTAATAGTACAAAATTTGACTTTGTTTTTTATTTACACCAATACCATAATAGTATGGAAGACCGGTTGCGAGTTGTTTTCCTTGTGTGCTGTCGCCGACGTCATAAAAAGTAAAATCAGAATAATTTATTCCATTATAGTAATATTTTTGACTGCTGTCATATTCCCAAGTTCTTAAATATGAATGTTTTTTCAATTCGTTTTCGATGTACTTTTTATTAATATCAAATTTTAAATACAAAAACTGGTTTCCGAAAATTGTATACGTCTTTGCAAAAATACTATATTTGACGCTTCTGTGGGAATTTTTTTCGGGAAATGTGCAACTTGTTCTGCCGGATAGGCTTCAAGTGCCAGAGGATAATTTTCAAGTTTATTATATATTGATTCCATTCTGATTTCCGAGTAATGGTACCATATTATAGAAGCAATTATCACCTGTACAACAACAATTAAAGTAATATTTAAACAAAAAGATAGAATTCGGCTGAAATTCGGGAATTTTTTAAACAACAAGAATGAAAATAAAGATACTAAATATACTGCAAGTGCAGGGATAAAAAATAACAAACCATAGGCTTTTTGTTTTGGATCAAAATTTATCATATAGTCAAGAAAGGGAATAGAAGCCAAAACTATAGCTGTAAAATTAACTAAAGTTAAAAATGGGTGTCCTTCTAGTATAATTTTAGATTTTTTTAAAAAATAGAGAATCTTGCCAATTAATGGAAATTTAATACTTAAATCAATATATTTTCTATTCATAAAATAACTTTATCATATTGTTTAAACTTTGTCCATAAATCAAGGTTTTGTCGGTTGGGCGTGACGCCTATCAGTTTGGCGTCATTGCGAGGACGATTAGTCCTGTAGTTCTGTAGGGTGCAAATTTTTGCACCAATAACCGTTTCAAAATCCAAATTTTTATTATTGGAAATACTATATTTTAATAAATTATAAGGTGATGCAAAGAATTGCATCCTACATGGCTAATCAGAGATTACCAGACTTCAATATCTCCGTTTTCATCTGATGTATTAAAAATTGCTGTTATAAATTCGATAAAAGAGACGAACGATGGGATACTTGTCCAGAATAATAAAAGGTATAGCATGCCAAGACAGAATTTCTTTGCATAAAATTTATGTATACCAAGTCCTCCGAAAAAGAAAATTAAGACTAAATACCAGAGTTTTGAAACTTTTTTCTTTTCTTTGAAATCTTTCTTAATTTTATCCCATAAGGTTTTGCTCTTATTGTCGACAGGCTCTAGTTTTATATAATCCAGAGCTTCGTCAACATAATCTGTAAAAGCATATCTATACAAAATTAAACAATAGAAGATTAATATAAAAAGTATAAATAAATTAATTATAATCGGATATTGTGCAAGTTCTAATATTGATTTTTTTAATTCTGTCATGGAACAGCCCGTAATTACAATTAATATGGCTGGTATACAGGTTAACTTTAGCAGTTTTTGGGGCATAAACATTTTTCTAAAAACGATACCTATTGCACAAAGAGTAAGATATAGGTTTCCAATAAGAACGAGTAATGAAATAAATATATTATCTTCTAGTTTATGGGTAAAAAGGTAATATATAGCATAACAAATATTCGGCACAAAATAAATTATGCACCAAAATAATGCAATAAGGGTAAAGGATTGTTTTTTTAATTTTTTATTAAATGTTTGATATTGATTATGGTATGCAATAAGCGGGATATAAAACAAGAGCAGGGGCAGGGCATATAATAATATAAAAATTTCCGGCAGTGCAAAATATCTCAGCACTCTTGATAAATCTTCAAATCCGCGGTAATTATCGGGACTTAATGCAAGACAGATATTTCCGCAAACAGTTAGTATTAGTAGTATTTTTATCCAGTTAACGGGTAATGTTTGGATTTTTCTTGCTAAGCCGTATAGAATATTGAAAAGTAAGTACATTATTACAAATGTAAGAATGATTTCTATTGACTCTTGATTGGATATATTTATTAAATTGGAAGTGTCACTATCTAATGAACAGTAAATGCCTATAATAAACAGTAATATTGAATAAATAACAAATATTATTTTCCAAAACATCCATATATCCTTTCATCATTATTACTAATCTAGCATAATTGTAAATTTTATATATCCTATGTCTGAATTATATATTTGTTAGGTCTGCTCTTAACCTAATAATTATGAGCATGCTTCACGCAATCAACCTCTCTCCCTAACCCTCTCCCACAAGGGGCGAGGGGACAGAACGTAGGATGCGGTAAATCACAGATCTACCACATCCTACCAGCTAGCTTATCAAAACAATATCATTAACAAAAAAATAATAGCTAAAATAATATAAATAGTTGATATAAATGCTCCAAAACAACGAATTACACATATAAAGCGATTATTTACTATAAAACTATTTTTAATGTTTAAATTCAATGCTTTTTCAAAGGCAAAAATGATGGCAGATGTAAGTAGAACAATAGCGTAAATAGCATTAAACAATGATATTTGCCATAGTAATGCATAAGAATCCTTACTTTGTATAAAATTAACAAGATAGCCAAAAAGAATTATGTAACCGCAAATAGCAAATATGTTAAAACTAAATTTTTTATGTAAATAGTTCATGCAACTAAGATTCTTCATATTAGTATTATAAAAAAAAAGAAAGGAATATAAAAGATGGATAAATATCAATTACATGAGGATTGTAAAATTTTATCAGGGTATGTTTATAAAGAAAATAAACCCAAAAGAATGGATGGTTGGGAATATTCTAAATCTTGGCATGATTCAAATGGTTTTTATTCTGAAGTATATAAAAAAGATAAGAACATTATAATAGTATTTAGAGGTACAGATATCAAAAAAGGCATAAAAGAAGGTACTAAAGATATGCTTTCAAATGCTCAAATGGGGGCAAAATATTTACCAAATCAAATAAAAAATGCAAGACAAATCTATAATATATATAAAAGAGATTTTCCGGACGCTAATATTGTTTTAACTGGTCATTCTCTTGGAGGAAGCATAGCACAGGCTCTAGGGGCTGAAACAGGAGCAGAAACTGTAACTTTTTCTGCTTACGGAATTGCAAATATGCATAGCCCTAATTTTAAATATTCAAATAACATTACAAATTATGGTAATGCTCAAGACCCTGTTTTTGTCGGGAATATAGATGCTAACATTGGCAAAACATTTGTTCTAAATACAAAAATTGATTCTAATGAAGTTGCGAGAGATAATAAAAAATTTTATTCATATGATTTTAATCCGCATTATATTCAAAGTTTAGGCGATTTATCAAAAGGGGTGGAGTATAAAAAAGAAATTTTTGGGAATGAAAATGCACCCTTGTTTAAACTGGGGGTTGAATATAATAATCTCAATTCGGACGAAATTTTTGATATTAAAAACAGAGTTTTATATCGGGGCGAAATTAATCTTAATGATCTGGAAGAAGGAACTCCTTTGTATGATTTGTATTTAGACCAATGGCTTGATGAAAGTCCGATGCCAACTAAAAGTGAGGTAGATAAACGTGCAAGAATCGGCGAGTTGATTTATGTAGAAGAATATACGCGTTCAGATGGAACAAAAGTCTCAGGCTATTATAGAGCATATCCCAAAAAATAAATTTTTTATAATATATTTTGGACTAAAATATATTAGTTATTAAAAAGCTGGATTGCTTCGGACTAATCGTCCTCGCAAAGACATAAAATTCGGTTTGTCAGTCGGGCTACCTGCCTAACGGCACTAATAACAGTTTGTAGGTTTTGGTAATCTTTGATTACCGCAACATCATTACTTATGTTTTTGATGCGGTAAATCACAGATTTACCACATCCTACCAGCTGCTGCTTAATGTGTGAATTTAAAAGGATTGGAGGAAATGTTAAAAAAATAGCTATTAAATCCATCGGTCGATATTTCTTATCCAAAAGGATGAGGAATTCCTATTATGAGTTAGCTATAATTGAATATAGTAGTATGAGGTTTTTATGGCAACAGAATATACAGAAAGTAAATATTATGAAAAACGAGCATTTCCTTTTAATGAAATTCCGGTTTTTCTGGTAGACTTAATTCACGCAATTAATAAAATTAAGTCTGTTGAAACAGTGCAAAATGTATATATCAATGTTAGTGATGATAAATTGGAAATATACATTTTTTATCAAACGGAAAATTTTGATATAGAGGATAAAATAAATAAGTATTTACTTGATTGGGAACGTGATTATGCCTATTTCCCGGAAGTGTTTATTTATCCGTTAAACATGATAAGCTCTCAAAACGAAGTTTTACCCAAAACGGCAGTGGAGATATAGTGAACGATACAGTATTAAATTTTTTGGCAAAATCAGAAGAAAATTTTCGTTTATATGAGTTTTTAAAAGATAATGAATCTTTTGAAAACTGGCAAATAGTTGCGCTTTTTTATAGTGCACTATGCTATGCAAAAGCTTATTTATACAATAAAAATATTCCGCAAAACTCAATAAATTCTCACGATAGTATAAGACGATGGCTTAGTAGTGAATCTGCCGCAAAACTTGCAGATGTGTTGAAATACTATGAACCCTTATATAGAGATAGTAGAGATGCCAGATATACGGTAAAGAAAATTTCGAAGGAAAGGATTTCTAAGGCATTTGAAAATTATAAGAAAGTCAAGGAGTTATTAATAGTAAATTAACTATATTGTATATTGCGCTTTAAAATTTTGAAGGTTTTGTCGGCTGGGCATACTTGCCCAATGACACTAATAGCAGTTTTTGTTAGGCAATGCCTGACCTACAGACTGCTGATTTTTTTAGCTAATCAATTGTTACGTAATAGTACAAAATTTGATTTTGTGTTTTATTTACACCAATACCGTAATAGTATGGAAGACCGGTTGCGAGTTGTTTTTCTTGTGTGCTGTCGCTAATGTCATAAAAAGTAAAATCGGAAAAATTTATTCCATTATAGTAATATTTTTTACTGCTGTCATATTCCCAAGTCTGTAGGTTTTGGTAATCTTTGATTACCGAAACATCATTACTTATGTTTTTGATGCGGTAAATCACAGATTTACCACATCCTACCAGCTTGCCGGCTATGTTTCAAAAATTTTTATAACCACGATTCACTAATCACTATTCACTATTCACGAAAAATACCCTTCACACCTGCACACAACAATTGGAGCTAAGCTCTAGAAAGGAAAAATATGTCATTTGAATACATTATTGAAAAAGACAATTCAACAAAAAAACTTACAAAAGATGAAGAAAGCGCTCTTGTAAAGAAAATTTCTTCAAAGTTTACGGCTCTTAATTCACAGAGGGCTGGTAATTTAGAAATGGCGTCAAATCTTGCAAATGAGATTTTCTTTAAAAATGATTTTAAATCGCTTTCTGACAAAAACCAGAAATGGAAAACCAAAGTGAAAATGTGTAAAACATTTATGTTTTACCAGACATTAAAGGCTTATATCTGGCGGAATACGTATGCTAATGTGAACTCTATGTTTGATGTATCCGGCGAAAACCATGATTCTAACAATGCCTCAAATAAACAGAAGGCAATGCTTGTTGACATTTTGGAAAAAATGGATTATCCGCATACCTGCGACCAGATTATTGATAATGCTCTTTTGTACGGCGAATTAATTTCTTATACTGCCTGGAAAAAGAATTATGAAGAGTACAGAAGGCCAATTGATTTTTTCAGAAATATCTTTTCACAGGATATAAACAAGCTTCCTCTTATTTTGGATGCAATATCAAAAGGAAAAAATTATTGGGTTGATACCAAAAAGATTTATGACAATCCGTATATTTATCCCGTTAATCCGGCGGATTTGGTTTTTGATTCTGCGCAGAAAGATAACTGGGACAGCTGTCCGAAAATCTACCGCGTGTATAAAACACCGGATGAGATTATAAATAACAAATATTATCGTTTGTCTGCAGAGGAAAAGGCAGAAATCCTCAGATTGTGTGAGGGCACAAACAGTACAAATATCAAAAACGGAAACTTTGATGCGGATGTGGTTAAGGGTTCGACAATTGAGGTTTTGGAACATTGGGGAGATTTAAAACTCTCTGACGGAACGCTTCTGAAAAACTGGCATGCAGTGGTTATCGCACGTAAATATCTTGCCGAATTCGGTAAAAATGAGGGTATTATTAATCCGTTTTCTTATGGTGCATTTATAACCGATCCGGAAACAAAACGCGGTATCAGTCCTTTGTATTCAATTCTTTCGCTTGCGCATCTGCAGGAAGATTTAATGAACAGAACCTGCAATCTGCAGGCGTTGAATGAAAATCCTCCTCTTCTTGCGCCGGAAGGATTTTTTGATGAGGATGAGATTAAGCTTTATCCTGGAAAAATCATTGAATACGGCGATAACCTTTCTCCTTCCGGAGCGTTTCAGCAGTTAAATTTCAATCCGAATATTTATCTTGAAGATATTTCATTCCTTAATGATTTAATGGCTGAGGTTTCCGGAATATTCCCGAATATGATAGGCGCTGTAGAGCAAACCTCAACAAAGACTGCAACGGAGATTAACACCAAGACCCAAGGTCAGATGACAAGACTCGCAATGCTTGTTGATACGATAAATCAAGACTTGATTATTCCGAATGTAGAAAAGGTTGCAAAGCTTTGTGCAGACTTTAAATCTGGGATTGAAACCGTTTTTGTAAATAATGAAAATAAGCAGGAAGTAATAGAAATTGATGATTATGTAAGGCAGGGGGATTATAAGTATCTGTATGCGGATTCTTCTATGACAACGCAGAAGTCTGAGCAGGCAGATATTGTAATCCAGGCAATTGACAGATTTGCATCGCTTATTCCTTTAAACCTGCAGGAAATTTTTATTTGGTATTTTGAGCAAAAAGGCGTAGACAGCCCGGAAAGGTTCCTCGGTGCAGGGGTAAATGTAGGGGTAAATCCGGGAGGAAGTCCGGGCAGCGGAGAAGTTTCCGAAAACGAGATAAATACGCTGCTAAATACTCTGTCTGCTTTATCGGCTAATCAGGCTCAAAGCGGAACTTCTAAAGAAATAAAATCCCCTTTACAAAATCTTGACAATACGGCGAGATCAGAAAATGGTGCCGTGCAGGATAAATAAGAAAGGAGCTTTATGGGTGTATTAGATAATTATATCAATGATTTAATAACAACAAGTCGTGAACGTAATGCGAAAAAAAATTTTGAGGAAATTGTTATACCATTTTTAGAAACCAAAGAACAAGGTAATGGTGACAACTCTAAAACGGTTGCTTTGCCCGAACGTAGCAATGGACCTATTATGTATGCAAACGACAATTCTTCCGGAACAGGTAGTATGAGCAATGGTAGCGAATGTGTAGGTTCATACCAAGTGAGCGGGTATACCCGAAGTGACGGCACTGAAGTGAGTAGTTATACAAGAACTTGCGGTGCAGCACATTTAGGAAATTCAGAAAATAAAAGTAGAGAAAAGGTAGCTGAAAATTATGAGGACTCCTTTTCAAACGGCTATGTTTTAGAAGGACATGTTGAGACTTCAGATATAGAGGAAGAGGCTAAAGATTTTGCGAGAGAACATTCTAAGATATATCGTAATTATGACAGGTTAATGCCGTCTGAAAAAGCACAAAAAGCACTTACTAAAATACCTAAAGGTGATATTTTATTTCCATTGAAGGATTATTATAAAATATCTTTGGAGCTGGCTGATTATCCTGAAAAAGTTGTAAGTAATGAAAGAAATAGTATATATAAAGCCCGTAATCTGCCAAAGTCTGTTGATAAGCGGGTGGTGTTAGATAAGATTTCTAATGGGTTGAAATTAGATTTGAATAAGCCAAAGGATTTAGAAAAAGCAAAAGACACTGTAGTTGTTATACCAACTGAAAATTCAAAACTTGTCAAAGTTTTAAAACGCTCGGATAAATTAAAAAATCTGCTTAAAGACGAGTATAAAAATATAGTAAATGGCAAGTATGAGGGAAAATATTTTCAAGAGGGAGTTGTATTTGAAAAACCGAATTATGGCAATCTTAATACTCTGAACGATAACGCTACATTATTTGGAGTGCTTCATAATGTTGATGTGCATGATATGAAACAAAATTCAGACGGTTCAATAAGTCTTGTTATTAGCGATTTCTACGATTTTGAGCATTGGTTTCCAAAAGAGAATGATGATGTTGTTGATAAAAGAATAAAAGAGCTCAATAATAATGCTGACCGACAACAACGAGCCGGTAAGTTACAGCCTTATATGATTTATATTCCGCTTCATTTTAGCTATGAAGAACTAAAAGATATTTTATTTGATAAAGAGAATCCAAGGTAATAAGTACAATGTAACAGAATAGAAATCATAAAAATCAGAAAAAATATCAGGGTTTATTTCATGGAATATAAAAAATAAGCAATTTATTAATGTCAATAAGTATGCAATATTATAATACCTATTATTTAATAAGAAATCTGATTTAACACATATTTTCTTTTTCTTAATAACTTGTTGAATAAGAATAATAATTTCTACAAATAATGCTACGAAGATGGAGCAATACACAATTGCAAGATATATAATAAATAGAATCAAGGAAATTAATGCTGTATCTCCATCAATAGAATCCCAACTCAGTATATTAATATACAAAAACCAAGTGTATGAAATAATAAAAAATAATGCAGGGGGAATTATCAATATATGGGTGGCATGATACTGCTTGAGTTTCATTAGGAAATTGTAGAATGATTTAATATACTTAAGCATAAATTAATTTTACAATATATTTTCTAAAATATCAACTAATATAACAAATATTTAAAACGGAAAACCGTTTTAAATATTGAATCTTACTGTATAAACAAGAAAGGAAAATCTTATGGAAGAAATTCAAGAACAAAACACAGTACAAGAGCCGGAAATTAATTCCGATAACTCTCAAGCACAACCGGCAGAAGGACAAGCACAAAATGCCCCTTCGGAACTTATTTTAGGGAAATTCAAAACGGTCGATGATTTATCAAAAGCTTATCAGGAACTTGAAAAACATCAGGGAATTCAGTCCGCAGAATTAGGGTTATTGAGGCAGAACAGCGCAGCGCTTAACAATATTACTCAAGCTTGGGATAAGCAAAAACAAGTAAAAAATGCTGAAAAAGCACTGCGTGAAACTGCAGAAAAATATAATACTCCTCAGTATTTTCAAGATCCGTCATTCAGAGAGATGTACAGAGAAGCATTCCTTGCTCTAGGTGATAAGCTGGATGCTGACAGATTTATTAATCTTCTGGAAGGCTATGTTTCTTCAAGAATTTTTGCCTCCGAAAGGGCAAAGGCAGAAAAGGCTGAAACAGATAAGGTCATTGATACAATGAGTTTTTCTAAAAATGAAAAGAATTCTCTTACTCCGCCTAAGAAAAGGCTGGACGAGATGACACAAAAAGAAGTTGATGAACTTCTTGAGAGATTGATTTAATCAAAAGAAAGGACAATTTATGACAACAACTAAACAAATGATAGTGAATGCGTTTTCAAAAGCATTCAGCAAACATTTCTACAATGAACTTGTTATCGGGAAATTGGCTCATTCCGAAATGAAAGACCATATTAACAAAGGTGATGAAGTAGATATTACAATGCCCGGGCTTGTAACTTTGTTTGATTATGATGGAGGAGATTTGCCGGATGCAGAAGCCGCTACTTTATCAACCTGCAAAGTTAAAATCGACAGAGGAAAAGCTTTCCACTTTGAATTATCAGAAATGGAAGAAAAAATGCTTCAAGGCTCTGCAGACAGCCCTGAAGCTCAAGTTGAACTGGCAAAAGATTATACAAATGATGCTATTAAACAATTCGCAGCAGCAGTTGACTCAGCTTATGCAAACCTTTACACAAGAGCCGGACACTATCTTGATGATGATGGCGATGCAATCACCTTAACCCCGCAGCTTGCAAAAGATATTTTTGCTTATATGCAGGCAAAATTCCAGAGAGGTGACGGCAAAGGCCACACAAACTGGATTGACGGCGGTATGGTTTGTGTTATTCCGCCCGAGTATCAGTTCTATTTAGGTCAGCTGGATGAATTAAAATACACTGAAACAGGCAAAAGCGAAATTCAAAAAGGTTATATCGGTAATCTTTGCGGCTGGGAAATCCTTGTTTCCAATAATATTGCGCAGCCTGAAGACGGGGTATTCTATCCTCTCTTCGGGGTTAAGAATAAAACCCTTGCAGGCGGGATATCATCAGATTTGAATACAATCTACTATACTCCGGAAAAGAACTTTAATACCTGCTATAAAGGTTATGGCTTATACGGCGTTGGCGCTCCGAGAGCAGATTACTTAGGCACCGTTAAAGTTTCTGCACCACTTGCAATCACTGTATCATCAGGTTCTTAGTTAATGAAAGGAAAAAAATATGACAAGAGATACTGTTAATGTTCAATACCCGACTTTAGATCATACGGAATCGGTTGCTAACATCGGGATTACTAAAACAACCGTAACACAAGCTAACGGAGTAACTATTCCTGACGCTTTTTCTAACAAAAATAACTCTTTATTTATTGTAATCGATACAACAGCATCTGCTAAATCATCACTTACAGTGAAAGCTGGAGATGCTTATCCGAATTCAATGCTGGGTGATATTACGATTGAATTGCCGGTTGGTATTTCAGCTATCCAAATCCAGGATTTGTCACGCTTTGAAAAAGCAGACGGCTCAATTGATTTGGATTTTGCAACAGGATTTACCGGAACAATATTTGCAATCGCAAAATGGGCTGGTGTTAGAGAAGTTGAATAGCTCCTCCGGCGGGGGAAGCATCAGCTTCCCTCGTTTTTTAGAAGTATAAATTGTTGGGTTTCACCCAACCTACTGACTAAGGTTGAAGGGAAAGAATTATTCAAATACCGTGTTAATGCCAAAGGGGAATTGGCAATATAATTATGTTTTTAAAAAAATAACCCTTGAGGATGTTATATTTAACAGGATTTATGATGCTTATTCAGATGATGAAGTTGAAGCAAGATTTTTGTTAAATCCGGTTTTTATGGAAAAATTGAGTAGCTTAAAAAAACTATGCGGTGGGCGGAATATTGGCGTATCATTCTTTGTGGACAATATGGTTGTAATGATAGAGTCAAATGGTGATGCCTTTCGGCTGGGTTCTATATTTTCGCCGATTGATAATGAAGAACAATTTTTTAGATTATATAATGAAATTATTACAATAATAGATCTTGTTGAATATATGGAAAAATAATCGGTGGGCACGCAACACACAAACTTACTATTTGCTGTAGCTTTGCCTACCCTGCTTGACCTACTCATAGAAAATGTTGCTTAGTCTAATATGTTTTGAACTAGGACAACAGGTTGAAAAATAGTGAATTATAACATAAAAATACTTATATATAGCTATAAAATGCTAGGTTTGATGAAACCCAACAAATAAATTTGATGTCATTGCGAGGACGATTAGCTAGTAGGTTGGGTAAAACCCAACAATTTATGCAAATTACAAATATAATAAAAACAATTAAATTAGTTAGTAGGTCAAGCATTGCTTGACAAAAATATTAAATAATAAGTTTGTAATCATGGGTTTTATGATAGAGATTGGTGTAATTTTGATGACAAGTATCATATTAAGAGTTTGAATTTAGAATAGTTTTGTCAGGCAATGCTTGACTTACTTTTTTATGCACCTGCCGTGATTTACCGCAGCATTTAAATTTAAAATGAGGAGAACATATGATAAAAATTAAGTATTTGCCTACAGGCAATATTTTTTTGCTGCCTGATGATGAGGCAGAAGAACTCAAGGCTAAATCGCCTGATGAGTACAAAATTATCGAAAAAGACGGTAAGAAGTTCAATGACAAAACGAAACCCGTCTCTAAAAAAACTGACAAATCAATTTTAGAGCTTGTTTTAGACGAAAAACAGGGAATTACCACAAAACGGAGGAAAAAATGAAAAATTTACAAGATTTTTTAAACGATCTTGGCTCAAGAGAATCCGGCGGCAATTATAAAGCCTTAAATAAATACGGTTACGCAGGAAAATATCAAATGGGCGAAGCAGCATTAATTGATTGCGGATATTATAAAAAGCAGAATCGTATATATAATAACGATTGGAAAGGAACTTTTACCGGAAAAGACGGCATTTTTTCTATTACAGATTTTCTAAACAATCCCCGCGTTCAAGAAAAAGCACAAATAATTTTCAAAAAACGCCAATGGCAGTATTTAAAAGCTGTCGGCGCTGATAAATATATAGGCAAAATAATAAACGGAATAACAATTACGGCTTCCGGTATTCTGGCAGGTGCACATTTAAAAGGTGCAGGCTCTGTATCCGCGTATTTGAAATCCGAAGGTAAAATCAATGATAAAGATGCTTTCGGCACTTCTGTTGAAACTTATATAAAAATGTTTGCCGGATATGATGTTTCTGCAATATGTATTTAAAAGGAGGTTTTATGACATTAACATTATTGGATTTGTACAATGCTGCCGCTACTCAAGAATGGTCAATGTATGATAATGAGGCGATGTCAGATAATGAATTTGAGCAGTCACTTGTCCTTGCTTTAAATAAAGCTGTACAGGAAATATTGTATTCTTATCCGTTCAAATTTCGTGAATGCACGCATGTTATATTGACAACGAGCGGCGAAGCTTCTTATGAAATACCGAAAGGTATTATCAATATGGATGGAGCAGGAAATTACTGCGTCAAAATTAATTCAAAATATCTAAAGCTCGCTGATAACTCTAAAACTTTAGAATCAAAAACCGGTGTTCCGGAAATGTTTTACACGACAGGGGATAAAATAATTTTCTATCCGACTCCTCAAGAAAAATTTATGGTCACAATAGAATATACAACTCTTGCAATTGGCACAAACATTGAAAACGAAGAAATTTTTATACTCAAAAATGATGACGACACTATTTCTGTCCCCGAGCATCTGGAAGAATTACTAAAAAATGCCGTTGTATCAAGAGCAATGCTTAATTCTATTGCTTCTGAATCTGATGAAAATTATTCTGCGTATAAGAAACAATCTGAAACCGCATATAGGTTATTAATAAAATATTCAAAGGGGGTGGGGGTTGATAAATCTGTAAAATTTTAATAATTATAGTATAATAAATTTATCATGGAAAAGCGAGTTAAAATTAATATATTGGGCTTAAAAATTGTATTAAAAAATCCGTTTGCAATATCAAATAATCAAATATTTTTAACCAAAAACGGCAAGACAAAGCGCTTATTCTTTGTAAAAGGCTTAAAGCTTAAATATTATGGCGGGAATAACCGGATTGAATTTATAGACAAAATTCCACGAATGAAGAATGTAAAAATTCTTTGCGGTGAAAACTGTAAAATTCAAATAGGCTCGAGCGATTATACAATTAAAAACTTGGAGATAAATGCAAGGGCTGAAAACTCGGTTTTAGAAATTGGAAAGAATTTTTCTGTAGAATCCGGCTGTATCGACTTTCACGGAGAGCCGAATTTAAGAGTCAAAATCGGAAATGACTGCCAGTTCGGGTGTGATATTCGTTTTGATCCTGCAGACGGGCATACAATGTATAATGCAGATAACAAAGAAATTTTAAACACTCCGCAAAATATTGAAATCGGTAATCATGTCTGGTTATGCAGAAATGTGTCTGTATTAAAGGGAACTTGCATACCGGATAATTGCGTTGCCGGTATGGGTAGTATCGTAACTGGCAGATTTCAAGAAGAAGGACGATTAATTGCAGGAATACCGGCAAAACAAATTGACTCCGAAAAATACAAAAAAATTAATTGGACACGTATGCCCAATAAATCGTTTCTTGAATGTAACACAATACATATTGTGTTACATTCAACTTTCTTATTTGCGCCTAAAACTACTATTAATATTGCTTTTTAGGGCTGTACTTTTCTTTCTCTTTTGTTGCGAAGAAAAAGAGAAAGAAAAGTACCAAAAGAAAGAGAAAAAACGCTCCTGTTTCCTATGCCCTTACGGGCATTGAGGCTATTTTTGTTAAAACCTTTGCCGCTTAACCGGTAAACCGGTTCTATTTCGCTCACTATCAATGCTTACGCATCACGTTCGCGGCGCAAGCTTTGTAAACTCTGTGTTTAGATAGCTATGCAATGTGTATTTGTGTGTTAAATATAGAAGACAGCCACTTCTTTTTGAGATTACCCTTTCCCTGCATCTGAAAACTTGCATCTGGATTGGTTTTTAGCCCTAATGTAACACAATATGTATTGTGTTACATTCAATGTAATTTAATTTATAAAGACTATGTTCAGAATAAGCAAAAAAAAGCCCCTAAATCGGGGCTGAAACTTTAGTAAGATGTAAGATTATATAAGAGAGTGTGTTATTAATTAAATTTAGTAGTTTTATTAATGTCTGCCGACCAAATACCTACGTGCGTAGCTCCGAGGTTATAGTCAGATATGTAGTTTTCACTTTGAGGCAGACTTGTCGTTTGAATTCTCTTTAGTAGTTTTACTAATGTCTGCCGACCAAATGTCTACGTGCGTAGCACCTAGGCGATGAAGTTGTTGCCGAATCTGTTAGCACCGTAGAAGAAAGATTCGCGCATAACCTGTTGCAGATTTCTTTTTCTAGTAATTTTGTTGCCGACTCTGGTGTTAGCGATATCTTCAACAGATTTTTGGTAGCAGGATGTTACAAGAGATGTGATATATTTTGAAACAGCAGTTTCTTTTTCAGCTTCTTCCGGAGCAACTGTTTCTACAGCATCAAATTCATTAAAGAAGTTATTGATTGCTTCAATTTCTTTATTTTTGATTGTTTCAGTTGTAAATAACATCTAGCTGCTCTCCTTAAATATCTCTTATGTATATATAAAGTATTTAAGTTTTCAAAAATTGCCTTTTTTTGTTGGTTTTGTTAAGTTTTGTAACATTGAATTTATTTTTTTGGTAAATTTGTAATATTTCTTTATGCATATACAGGTTCAAATAGAGCTGTCAAAACAATTCATCATCAATTTTATCGGAAAATATTCTCATTTTGTCACAATAGTTATTGCCGGATTTATCAAATACATTTTTAAAATCTTTGTTCATAGAAAAACCATAACAATGTTTAATATTCATCGGACAACATAAGTTATCGAAATTACCTATTACTAAAAAAGAATTTTTATCTATTTTTTTAGAAAGATTTTGAGCAAATATATCACTTGTTTTCCATAAATATGGCCAACAGTTTCTACAGAAGATTAAGTTATTTTTATCGGGGATTTTTTCTACATAAGTATTTACATCTTCTGTTATGAAAATAACTTTATCTTGTAACACCGGTTTTGTTTTAAACTTAGTCAAAAGTTCTTGATTTTCGGAGCTGCCTATTTTGTCGGACAAAAAAGTTTGGCTGGTGCGTTCAAAAAATTTATTAAGTTGGTTTCCTGTATATTTATTAATTCTTGATTCGTCTTTTGCTGATAAATTCATAAAACCTTTTCTTGCATTTCTTGTAATTGTTTTATCAAAATCAACTGCTGTGATAGGAAAGTATTTTTTTGCACCTTCTACTCCGAGTTTTGAAATTAATATCATTGCAATACTGTAGGCTTCCGAACCATCTGATGCGGCAAGAGAAAATACGTTTACTTTCGGAGTATTCCGGTATTTTTCAATTATATGATTAAAAAACTTATTCCATTGAAGTCCTTTGACAAAAAAATACGTAGAAGCTTCATAACAATCTCCGAGAATATAGCCCGGTTTTATAACTTTCCTATATGAAGTTTTAAAATTTATTGTATTGTATTGATTATTAATTCTCATACTTTTATAAAAATTGTGAAAAAAATTTTTGCTAAAAATAGATGAAGTCGAGGCGGGTATGGTGCGCAAGTGTGTGCACCTACAAATTGTCGCAATTTTGATGATAAGTATATAGTATTAATCAATTAGAATATAAATAAAATCGATACATGTTTAGGGTGCAAATTTTTGCACCAAATATTTTTTATAAACAAATACACGTGGGCAATGGTAGACTTTTATTTAAAGAGGCTTTGCACACATTTCTTATTCACCCGGTCACTTAATCACTTAGTCACTTCAAAAAAAGAAAGGAGTATAAATGCAGCAAACTGCGTTAATTTGTAACAATTTTTCGGGAATAAACAGAAGTTCTTCAGTTTATTCCTCGTCATTAATTACTGCCTCTGATATACAAAACGTTGAATTATTTGCAACAGAGGTTAATTCCGGAGTCGGCATAAGAACTGCAAAAGGAAACAGTGCCGTTTGTGATATGATTCCCGCAGACGAGCGGGTTATTAACATTTTTGAAAGTGTACAAAAGGGAGAAACTTACTTTTTTGTACATACTGAAAGTGCGGCAGAAGGAAAAATTTATTTATTTTCAGTTAGTGCAAAAACACTAACATTAAAGGTTTCCGGTTTATCAGTAACTTCAAAATCGTGTGCTTCTGATGTTTCTCAAGGCTGGTCAGATTTGTGGGTGTTTTCTAATTCTGAGGAAATGCTTTCCATTGAGCTTGGAAAATACAACGATGAAGGCGCACTTGATGAAATTGTAATGATGGAGCTCAAAGATGCAGATAATAGAACGGTTAAAGGTCTTGGTATTGTAATTTTTGCCGGAAGGCTCTGGGTTTTTAATCAACAGATTTTATGGTATTCTCAGCAGGAAAATATTTATGACTTTTCAACTTCTTCTGCAGAACTTTCAACCTCTGCCGGATACATTGAATTTGTCAAAGACATTACGGCTATATATCCATATTTAGGTACACTTGCAGTATTTCATGCAAATTCTTCCTGTTTAATATCTGTTGAAGAAGATAGCGGTTCTTTTTATAAGACTATGGACTCTCCGGGCGGCTGTGCCGGCTATAATGCGCTTGTATTTCATGGAACCGAGTTATATTTTTATGACAATACAAAGAAAGGCGTTTTTTGCTTTAGGCAAATTATTAACGGTGATAAGACTCTCGGAGAAAATATTGCATTTGATATTCAAGAAGAGCTGTTTAATATATCATCCGCAAAACTTCAGGATATTAAAACTCTATCGGTTGTAACAGCTGACAGAAACGAAGTCTGGATGCTTTTGCCGGACGAAGATGCGAATTATTCGACTATTGCTATTTATGATTATCTTAGAAAATCCTGGGTAAAAAGAAAGTCACAAAAAATTAACTGTTTTGCAATCATCGGTGGAATTTTGTATTCAGCCGGAAGCAAGATATATGAAGAATATTCTTCGTCAACGTTTGACGGACAATTTATTGAATCATTTTACAAATGCACGCCGTTAAATCTTGGATATGAAAATTCTAAAAAAGTTTTTGCCAAACCACCAAGAGTAACACTGGATATGTATTACAGCAACAATTTCTATATTGAATACACAAAAGATTATGATTGTTTTTCGACTAAAACACGTCATATAAAAATATCATATTTAAGGAAGGCGCTGTATTTTGATATTGGTCATTGGGATTATACATACTATTCGGATAAAGATATCAGTGTAATAAGGAAACTACCCTCTGCTATTTTCAGAACTCTTCAGATGACATTCTTAACAAAAGAAAAAGGTGATGAATTCTGTATAAGAAATATTGAGTTTGGCAAAATCAAATCTAAAGCAATTTAAGAAAGGAGTAAAAATGGGAAAAAAATCAAACAAAACAACTACAACTTATGGAAACACAACAACAAAAAATCCGTATGCAACAGCAAGTACTAATAATTCAGGAACCACGGCTTCTCTAAATTCCGGTACAGCTCTGGATAGCGTATATAATTTTGTAAACAAGAACATGAATTCTCTTCTGGATGAATACTTAAATCCTACTTTGAACTCAACAACCAATCAAGCAAAATTAAATGCATATACAACTGCACTTAATAATGAAACAACCAAAAATTTAGAAAATAATATTATTAATCCTCTTTCAAACAGGAATATGATACGCTCATCGCAGGCTACGGATTTGTATAAAAACTTATCTGACACAGCAACTAATTCTTTGTCTTCATATATAAATGAATTACTTGCCGAATCACAGGAAAACAGTGCAAGTATGTTAAATAATTTATTGTCTGCTTATATGCAAGGGTATAATGTAATCTCTGACATGCAGCAGCAATCACTTGCAACAAGCAAAGGAAATGCGACAACAACTTCGGAATCAAATACAGGTTCCGGAATAGGAACAGCCCAGCTCACAAATCTTATCGGTAATTTAGCGAAAATACTGGCAGGATAAAGGAGAAAATATGGACATTCAATTTTTATACAAATATGCACCCATTTTACTTGTAATTATTGCAGTAATTTTTCAATACAACCTTTTTGTAACTCCGGAAATGCTTGAACATACTCATAGAGAAATATTAACGGAAGTTGCTCAAGTTTATATTACAAAATCGGAATTCGGAAATATGAAAGAACAAATGGTTGATATAAATAAAAAGCTGGATAAAATTTATGACACACTAATTAATGAAAGGAGTTCAGATGGCATTAACCGAAATTGAATATGGTTCGTTAGCTTCTTCCGAGGTAATGAACAATAATTTTAATTATCTTGATAATCGTATAAATACGGTATCAGAAACAATTCAATCCGCAACGGATGATATTAATACAGATATTGCATCAATAAATACTTCTATTACTTCAATAGAAGATGATGTAGAAGAAAATACTACATCAATAAATTCTCTTCAATCAACAATTCAGTCAATAGCAGCAGGCGGCGCTTATGTTACAACATATAGAAACGGCACTTCCTGGTATCGGGAATATTTTTCAAACGCAAACAAGACAACCAGAATCTGGCTGGAACAGGGCGGACAAACAGGTGGTGATGTAGGAAGCATAACACTTGTTAAATCTTTTTCAAACTCATCATATTTTATAACAGCCTGCAGTATTGTCCGACGTATCGGCGGCTGGGATTTTCAAGCTGTAGACAGACAAAATAATCGTTTTACTGCAACCCACGGCTACAGTAATGTCGGCAGTACATATACTAATTGGCCAAGCGGCACTGTCTGGTATGCGTGTGGAGTATAAATATAGAAAGGGCAAAAAAATGAGCTATAAATTAGAAAAACCATATACTGATATGCAAAGAGCTGATTTCATTGTTCAGTATAATCATAATATGGGATTAAACATTGAAGAAACAGAAAACGCTATTTATGCATTACTTGAGAACGAATATATTAACGAAGCCGGCGAAGCAGCAGTTGATTCAAACTACGCGATAGAGAAGGCTCAAAAAAGACAGCAAATTTTTGAACAGGAATTTTTTCAAACTTCACTTGGCTGGATAAGACGTAAAGTAAATATGCAGGATGGAAGTAAAAAGGATTTTCTTTCGGATTTACTGTTACAAATCAAAGCAGGACTTGAATTAGGTCAGAATGTACAAATTATTACGTATTCACTTCCGGATTTTACACAGGAAATAACCGAAGAATATATGCTTACTCTGCAGACAAGAAAAAATGCGACATTACAATTTATTCAAGAATGTTTGATGCAAACAGTTGCGGATTTTATGGGGGAGGAAGCTGAGTAAAAAATGATTGAATGGTATTCTAATTCTAAAGCTGGAATCTTCTTTGATACGATTCCGTATGTTGCAATACGTTATGTTGTTCCGTTTATTTCAAATGAAGAAATAAAATCTGTTGAAAAATACCCGTTTATCAATAAAAAAACTTTAAATGTTCGTCTTGTTGATTATAAAAAATCAAAGACCTATAATTTTCAAATCCCCAAGGGCTATTGTTATGACGGCGCAACAATACCGAAACTATTTTGGAGGGTAATAGGCTCAAACACAGATAATCAGTTTTTAATAGCGGCGTTAATACATGATGTATTATGTGAAAATCACAGTTATGTAGATAATGACAGAAGATTTTCAACAGAGGTGTTTAATGCTTTGTTGGAAGCTAGTGACGTAAATGCATTCAAGCGTTTTTTAATGAAAACATCAGTTAATTTGTTTCAATGTTTTTGTAACTGGTAAGGGTTTTTATCTTCATTTTTTCTTCTTTGCTGCAATGCAAAGAAGAAAAAACGAAGCAAAAAAGAAGAAACGAGCTTTTGTTTTCTACGCCCTTGCGGGCGTTTAGTTGAATGGATGCAGCGGGTAAACCCGCACTCTTACACTCACTATCGTTATGCTTGCGCATAACACGTTCGCGGTGCTTACGATGTTCATGGGATGAGGTTAGAATATTTAATTATTTTAAGCCTTGTAATCTTACAATAATATGACACACAACCTTCTTCTCCGGATGGTGAGCGGATTGGCAGACGGACGGGGGTAAAGGGGTAAATAATATTAGTCCGGATAGCGAACAGACGAAACCGGCAAGATAGTTTAGGCTTAAAGACTGAACTCCAAGAGCGTGGAACGTTACAAATGTTTTGCGCGAGCTCCTTCCCTGGATGGGGAAGGTTGGGATGGGGTGAGACTTGGCGGTTTAAATTAGTTTAATTAATAAATATAAAAAGTAGGTCAAGCATGTGTAGGGTGCAAATTTTTGCACCAATATTTTTCATAAACAAATATTATGTAATATTGCGACACTAAAACATGTTAACCCCTCTCCCTAACCCTCTCCCACAAGGAGCGAGGGGATAAAAGAAGATAAAAAAAGCTTTTGTGTGGCAAGCTACACACTACTAAAAAACAAATTGGCTAAGACACCCTCGTCTGATACCATCCTAACAATTGTGTGTCATCTTGAAAGCGTAGAAAATCGGGGGTAAATGAGGGGTAAAGGAATGAGAGGAGTAAGTAATATTTTCTTCCTTTTACCCCCGATTTTCAAGCTGTTCAAGAGCTTACAAATTAAAAGGTATAATTCTCAGCTGGTAAGATGCTGAAATGCACCTCTATTTATATACACATACTTCATCTCTTTTTTATCACTTGACGGCTATTCAGCATGACAGTTAAAAAAAATAACTCTAATGTAACACAATACATATTGTGTTACATAACTCTATAATACACTATTTTCAATACTTTTGCAATATCAAACCCAAAAATCTATTTTTCAAAACCTGTAATCTCTCTATTTACATATATTCCAAAGAAACGAAATTCTTAAATGCGATATTTAACAAGGCGCACACCGCGAACGTGATGCGTAAGTATCGATAGTGAGCGAAAGAGAACCGGCTTGCCGGTCAAGCCCTGGAGGGTTGAATCAAATTAACCTCAATGTCCGTAAGGGCATAGAAAACAGCCGCTTATTTTCTCTTTCTTTCCGTCCCTTTCTTTCTCTTTTAATGCCAAAAAAGAGAAAGAAAGGGACAATATGTAAAAAACATAGATATGATGCTAATTTTAGCCATAAAATTAGCCCCCTAATGTAACACAATATGTATTGTGTTACATTAGACACCTTAATAAGAAGAAAGAAAGGAATAGCGAACGTGAGAGAGCAATTAAAACAAGGATTTTCCTTAATGGAAATGATGGTGGTATTACTAATTGTAGCAATAATAGCTGCAGCAACCGCACCTATGGTGACCAAGAAGATGTCGAGAAATGCAGGCACCGGTGACAGCCCGTGGGTGTTTACTGGATTGAATAACAGTATTGCGTATAATATGAACGGCAGCGACAACTCGTCTGTTATAATCGGGACATCACGCCTTCCTAACGGATGGAATCAGAGAGTGCGTTTGTATATAGACAGTGGAAACAATGCCGCCCATATAGCGTTTGGAAGCGGTAATAACGAACCATTTCTTTTGACCGCCGATCCTGCCAACGGAAGGGTTGGTTTCTCAAATCAAGAAATTCCAAATCAATCAATTGCAATGGGCGCAGGGCAGGAAATTAATGATAGGGCAACCGGTATAATTGCACTTGGGCAAGGCGCTTCAATATCTTGGAA
>CALVAO010000009.1 GCA_944325515.1 Candidatus Gastranaerophilales bacterium
CATGTATGAAGCACGCCGCCAGCGTTCGTCCTGAGCCAGGATCAAACTCTCCATTGTCAGAAAAGTTATGTCCATTACACCTATTGAATAGGTGCGCTCGAACTTCATCTATGTCCTTATCACTTGCGAAATTAACAAGTTTTTCGTCTTCAGCTATTCTGTTGTCAAGGTGCAAAACAGAAGATTCTGCATTTTGCCTTGTTTATATTTTATGCTATTTATAAAAAATATTAGGCTTTATTCGTGAAGATGACCAGATTACTTTTAGATTTCCTCCAGCTGCGTATGTTACGCTTCATCAACACCGGTTCTCTCAACCGACATTTTCTATCATATTCAATCAAATTTAAATGTCAACACTTTTTTTAAAAATTTTTTATTATCGTTTTACAATTCGTTACAAATCTGATTTGGCAAGAGTTAGAAGGAAAACTGACAGCTCTATCTATATTATAAAAAATAATCAATGGTTTCATTCTTGCATAAAAGGCATGTCAGAAAGGAAATTAATATAAATCACAAGCCCATAAAAAAACTGCGCGTCTTTGCGTCTTTTTGGTTCTTTTTCTTTATTTTTATTTCGCAATCAAAGATAAAGAGTACAAGAAAAATATGAGTATAAAACATAATCATGAATAAATTTTATCAAAATTTATTATCGTCTACTTTACGGAAATTTTTCGTTGTACTATAATTTTTCTATAGAGGAATTATAGTATGAAAGAACAAAAAATAGCAGTAATAGGCTACGGCATGTGGGGACGCAATATTGTCCGGAATTTTTATAACCTTGGAGTTCTTGATATGGTATGTGATTTGGATGATGAATCTCTTAAGTCTGTACAGGAACAGTTTCCCGGGGTAAGAGTTACAAAAGATTCTAATGATATAATTAACGATAAATCAATTACAGGAGTTGCGGTTGTAACTCCAAGCCATACGCATTTTAAGATAGTAAAATCTATGCTTGAAGCCGGCAAAAATGTTTATGTCGAAAAACCTATCTCAACTGTTGCTGAAGAAGCAAAAGTTCTTACAGAGCTTGCTGAATCAAAGGGACTGGTTTTAATGGTTGATCACCTGCTTTTATACCATCCTGCAGTTAACAGATTAAAAATGCTTATTGAAGAAGGCGTATTAGGCGATTTAGTTTATGCGCAGAGCGATAGATTAAATGTAAATTATCATAAAAATGACAGAAGCGTTATGTGGGATTTAGCACCGCATGATGTTTCAATGATAGCTTATGTTACCGGAAAAAGTCCGGTGAAGATTATATCTGCAATCGGATGTTCTTCCGAAAGAAATGATATTATGGATATAACACATCTGGGCATTGAATTTGAAGGGGGCATGATTGCTCATATATCTGACAGCTGGATTACTCCGCAGAAGCATGTAGTACTTCTTGTCCGCGGCACAAAAGCTACTGCCGTATTTGATGATACAGCTCCGGCTGACAAGTTAAAAGTATATGACAATTTTACACCTGCTAATACACAAAACTATGCGCTAGATTATCTTGAAATTGAACCGCTTAAACTTGCCTGCCAGCACTTTGTAAATTGTTGTGCTTCCGGTCAAAAAGCCCGCTCTGATGGTGCTAACGGCTATGCCGTTGTAAGTGTTCTCGAAGAGGCTGAAAGAATTATGCTCGGGTCAAAGGTGGAAGACTTAAATAAAAAAGACTTTGCGCTTTCAAGAATGAAAGTATAGCTTACCCTTCCAGCCGGGAATACGTTCAAAAGGGATACGGACGAATTACAGAATAGGCTGGTAGTAATACTAAATGTATCCCGACAAAATGGTGAAAAAATGGCTAATTTTATTTCAATATTCAGAATTTTCGTAATGTTCTTTGCAGTATATTTAATATACACGTATCAAGGCAGCACGCCGGCATATTTATGGGCATTAGGATTAACAATATTAGCTTTCGCGCTTGACGGTGTTGACGGATACGTAGCAAGAAAGCTGCATGAAGAATCAAAATTTGGCGCCCTGCTTGATATTATGGGTGACAGAATTGTCGAAAACACATATTGGATTTTATTTGCAGTTATGGGCTGGTTAAATATATTATTTCCATTAATTGCAATAACAAGAGGGTTTATTACAGATACAATAAGAAGCGCAGCCATGGAACACGGGCTTACGCCATTTGGCATGCAGGTTAATCCTATTTGTAAATTTATTACCGGTTCCAAATTTATGAGAATAAGTTATGCAGTGGCAAAGGTGCTTGCTTTTATATTAATTATCGCCGCTAAAATGCCTGTTTGCCCGCATAGAGAAATCATCTGGGCAATAGGGTTCTGGGCTGCAGTCTTTGCGATTGTATTCTGTGTTGTAAGAGGTTTGCCTGTTATTATTGAAGCCAGGTATTTGTTTGAGAAAAAGTAATGTTTAATATTGTTTTATATGAACCTGAAATTCCGCAAAATACCGGAAATATCGCAAGGCTTTGTGCCTGTACGGGTGCTTCTTTATATCTTGTCGGAAAACTCGGCTTTGCACTGACAGATAAATACACAAAACGCGCAGGAATGGATTACTGGGAATCTGTTGATTTGCATAGAATTAATTCTATGGAGGAGTTGTTTAAAATGTTTCCTGATGGTACATTTTATTATCTAACGACAAAATCAAAGAAAAAATATACGGATATAAAATTTAAAGAGAATGATTTTATTGTATTCGGACCGGAATCGAGAGGGCTTCCAAGCGAATACGTAACTAAAGATACAGCAATAACTATTCCAATGAAGGAAGGGCAAAGGAGTCTAAATCTGGCAAATTCAGTCGCTATCACAGCATATGAGGTAATAAGACAAATTGGATTATAAAATGCCATACCGCGAACAGAATTCTAATAAAGGAACTTTCGGAAAAGTTCTGAATTTTTCCGGTTCAAAAAATTATATAGGAGCAGCTTATCTCTCAACGGTTTCAGTTTTAAAAACCGGAGGCGGATTTGCAGCTTTAGCAAGCGAAAAAGATATTATACGCTCTGTTTCTGCACTCTTGCCGGAAGCTGTTTATCTTTCAAGAAAAGAGGGAGTAAAACAAATTAACAATTTTTCTGTAGTCCTTATAGGCTGCGGGCTTGGATTGGAGAAAAAATCTAAAGATTTATTCAAAAAAGTTATTAATAAAATAAATAACACTCAAATTCCTACAGTAATAGACGCTGACGGATTAAATATACTAAGCAGGATAAATATTAAGCTTCCACCAAATACTATAATCACTCCGCATCCGCTTGAAGCTGCAAGACTTTTAGGGGTAAATCTTGAGGAAGTTTTATCGGATTTGGAAGGAAGCGCTAGAAAACTTTCTGAAAAATACAACAGTACTACGGTTTTAAAAACCCATAGAACAATAATCTGTAATCACGACGACTTATTCATCAATCAGCATGGCAATTCAGCCCTTGCAAAAGCCGGCTCGGGCGATGTGCTTGCAGGAATTATTGCAGGACTATTAGCGCAGGGAGGAATGAGCTTGTTTGAAGCTGCAAAACTAGGCGTCTACCTGCATTCCAGAACCGGAGAAATTGCATCAGAAGAATTAAGCGAATATTCAGTTCTAGCCTCTGACCTGCCTGATTATCTGCACAAAGCTATATTAGAAATTATTCATCAAATTTAATACGTCCGGTTTGGTTTATTTCTATCGGCCTATTGAGATGCTTTATATATTCGCATGCCAGAAAATCCTTGTTAAACGGATAATTTATACATTCTTCCTTCGGCGCTAAAATGTCAAAATCAGCACCTTCAAACATCATGAAAGAATCCTGTGCTACTTTATAAAATTTATCCTCTCTCGGGTTATCAATATCTATAGGATGTTCGACATTGTTATTATCAACAAAACTCATTGCAGTTAATTTCCCTTCTTTAGGGTTAACTGTATAGTGAAGTCCGGAAACCGCCAGAAGTCCGGGTTTGTTGCCATGTGTTCTGTATGTAGTTTCAATTGTATGCTTAAACATATCAACAAGCTTTTTTTCCGAAACATCTGCTACAGATATTCTGTCCTCAAACGGAGCAATATCTTTAATATCACGGGAATCAACTATTCCTTCTTGAAAGAAGCTTCTTGTACCGCTGTTGTTCCAGATTGCAATATCTACACCGAGTTCATGTTTCATTGCATCACACATAAAGTTTGCATGAGCATTTTCTTCAATCAAAGTCATCGGAGGCGGCGTTACAGATTTTATAAACCCTACAACTTCCGGTTCACCCAGAATTTCATTTATAATATATTGATTAATCATATTTTTAGCAAAAAACCTTGTTTCCCCAAGATTATTCTGCGCCTTTGTGATTACTCCATCTTTGTTAAATGTAAGGTTTAATTTCCCGAAATAATTCCCGTTCTTACCGGCTTCTGTAATAATAACAGGTTCACCGGTTCTGGAATAAAGAAGATTTTTACCCTCTTTAATATCTTTAATTAATTCATGCGTATGACCGCCGACTATTACGTCAATTCCGTCTGTATTCTCTGCAACTGCTTTATCACGCTCGTTTCCCATATGTGATAAGAGAATTATTTTATTTACCCCTTCTTTACGCAATTTATTGACTTCCTCTTGAATATCTTCAATACTATCCTCTAAATCATCTACACTACAGTCAGAATGATATGAAGGATGGGTTATTCTTTCGGATAAATCAACAGGCGCAGTTCCTAAAAGCCCGATTTTTTCACCTTTAATTTCAACAATTGCAGACTTCTTAATAACTTTATCTAATTGTGTCCTCTCCTGCTTTTCAACCTCTTCCCCGTCTTCATCCTCTATTCTTGTTTGTTTTAAATTCAGAGCAAAATAATTACCGCTAAATTTCTTAGCAGTATCCGCAAAATCCTTCTGCTTAGTATCTAATTCATGATTACCTACAGCAGAGCCCTTTATCCCTGCCATATTCATAAATTTTACAACAGCAAGATTGACTGCCTTATTTTTTTCATCCCCTATATTATTGTCACCTGCTGAAACCCTTAAATCACCTTTAATGCCGGATAAAATTCTTGTCATATTGTTTGTCTGCCCGTGAAGGTCATTTACATAACCGATAGACATTTCAAATGTATCTTTCTCAGGAGATTTTTCCAGATTATTCTGTTTAGGTGCCTTTGCCTCCCTAAAAGTGAAAATTTGAGGGTTAATGTTGGATAGTGATATTTTCATGGTTTCCTGCTTTTTAAATACTAAAACGCCTAAAGATTTTTTTTGCTATCTAATCGTCATCATCAGACTCATATCTGATACGTCCTGTGTGATTAATAATAACAGGTTCATTTTTTTCTTTGATATAATCGCTTATTAAAACATCTTTGTCAAAAGGATATTTTTCAACATACAATTCTTCCGGCGCAAGCACATTATAATCAGCTCCCGCAGACATTAAAAACTCATCCGTAACAACTCTGTATGTTTTATCTTTTCTCGGATGTTCAATATCAATTTCATGTTCCCTGCCGTCTTTATCAATAAAATTCATCTCTGTTAAAGTTCCTTCATTAGGATTAACAGTATAATTCAGACCAGAGACGGCTAACAGACCGGGTTTTTTGTTCGGAGAATTATATGTAACTTTTATTGCTTTTTTGAAAGCCTCTACAATAATATCTTCCGGCACATCCGCTACTACAACATAATCCAGAAAAGGCGCCATATCTTTTACGTCGCGGGAATCAATTTCTCCTTCGTGGAAAAAGTTTCTAACACCGCTATGATGCCAGAGAGCAATATCTGAATTAGTTTTTTCACGCATAATATCGCATACAAAATTAGCATGCGGATTTTCTTCTGCCAGATTTTCAGGCGGCGGCGGAGCCTGTTTTACATACCCGACCCTTTCCGGAACTCCTAAAATATTATCAAACACATACTGATTAATCATATTTTTATAAAATAATCCGGTATTTCCAAGGTTGTTCTGCGCTTTTGTAATAACTCCGTCTTTATCAAATGTCAAATTAAGTTTTCCGAAATAGTTTCCGTCACGTCCGGCTTCTGTAATAATAACAGGTTCTCCGGATTTAGAATAGAAAAGATTTTCACCTTCTTTTATGTCCTTAATTAATTCATGGGTATGCCCGCCTATTATAACGTCAATACCGTCAACGGCTTGAGCTACTTTAATATCTCTTTTATGCCCCATATGAGAGAGTAGTATAATCTTATTTACTCCCTGTTCTTTTAATTCATCAATTTCTTCTTGAATAAGTTCAATAGTATCATCTAAATCATCAACAGAACAATCAGTATAATAATTCGGGTGTGTAAGCCTTTCAAGCATATCCATCGGAGAAGCACCAATTAACCCGATTTTTTCTCCATTTACTTCTACAATTGTTGATTTCTTCAAGTGATTCTTTAAATCAGCCCTTCCAAACTTTTTGACAACATCATCATCTTGTTCAGAAATCGGAATCTGTTCAAAATTTATTGCAAGCATATCACCATTCATACGATTAATAGCATCAATGCAATCTTTTTGAGACATATCAATTTCGTGATTGCCAAGAGCAGAGGCTTTTATATCTGCAATATTTAAAAACTTAGTTGTTGCAAGATGGATTTTATCGTTCTTTTCGTCGCCGATATCATTATCACCGGCTGATAATTTTAAGTCACCTTTAATGCCGGATAAAATTCTCATCATGTTATTAGTCTGACCGTGAGTATCATTTACATAACCGACAGACATTTCAAAAACATCTGTCTCCGGTGTTTTTTCCAGAGTATTTTCTTTTTCCGGATTTGATAACATATTATCATTAGCTCTAAATGATAGTTTCGGAATATTATTAAAATTGATTGTTGATATTTTAAAATTCATCTTGGACCTTCTTCTTCTAATATAAGAAAGCCCCTAAAAAAAATTATTGCTATTCTAAAAAAAATCTTTACAATAATTTACATTGAAAGACTTGTAAGAACTTTTCTTAAAACTTCTTCTGAATTAGATTTATCCTCTATTGAAGGGAGAACTCTTGCTAAAGCGTTTTCAATTTCTTTTTCTTCATAACCCAGAGACAAAAGTACTGCCTGCGTATCGTCTACAGCTTGAGATTGCGGAATCTGGCAGGCTACTTTTGGCAATTCTGTTTTTATTAAACGGTCTTTTAATTCCAGTATAATTTTTTGCGCAAGTTTTGGACCTACGCCTTTGGCTCTTGTAAGTTCTTTGAAATCACCATCTATAACAAGCGATATCAAATCACATGCATCAAATTCATTTAACAAAGCTATCGCCATTTTAGCACCGACACCTGACACAGAAAGAAGGATTTGAAAAATATCACGGGTTTCTTTATTTGAAAAACCGTATAAAGACATTGCATCTTCTCTATGAGTAAGCAGAACATAAACTTTTTGTGCAATATCCTCACTTAGCTGAATCGAATTAAAATCACGTTCACCTACTTCGAGTAAATAACCGGTTCCGGCAGTTTCTACTGTTATAAAAGTTCCTTTTGCCGTTCTTTTTTTGTCTGTAACAAACCCTTTAAAATAATCAAACATCCTTCACCATCTCCTAATGATAATATTATATATCAAAATAAGAATTCATATCCCCCTTTACAAGGAAGTTTGTTTTGTGTATGATAAATTCGTTACCAATTAAATACCTTTGGAGGAGTGCCAGAGCGGTTGATTGGAGCGGTCTTGAAAACCGTCGTACGTGCGAGCGTACCGTGGGTTCGAATCCCACCTCCTCCTCCATTTTAAAAGAGTCTGAAAAGACTCTTTTTTAGTGCGTTTGGAGTAAATTGTTGTATTTTGTCATTTAGTGGATTGGTCGGCTGTACTTTTTTTGTCCAATTTGATTTGTGTATTTGAGCAGACATTTCAATCGAGTACTGTTAAAATGGTTTTACCCCTTAAAGTGGCTTTGTGTTTAGGTTCTGACCTGCCGGAAGTTTTTTCTAAAGGTTGAAAATTTGTCATAAAGTTTGTTATTTTTTCATTTCGAGTATGTCTACGACAGGTAATTTAATAAACCCAGCGGGTTTAAAAGGGCATATTTTGCTTCAATATTTTGTCTTCTGTTTCCCCATTTTGCAAAGGCAAAATCAACACCGGATGACTTTGCACACTGCATATCATAAATACTGTCGCCGATATAAAGAGTTTCCTCTGGCTTTACTTTTGCAAGTTCCATATATTTTAGGAGAGGTTCGGGGTTCGGCTTATGCTTTTTAGTATCATCTGCACAGATAATAATTCCAAAATATTTGTTAAGTCCGAAATGCGTAACTTCTTCGTCAAATTCAGCTTTTGTTTTAGATGTTACTATTCCTAATTTATAATTAGGCGAAAGTTTTTGCAGCAAATCTTTTATATTGTCAAAAACACAAACAGAATTTTTGTAGCTATTTAGATGTTTATTCCATAAATCAACTGTTTCAGTTATGTTTGCAATCCCAAGCTGCTTTATTGCCGCTTCGCCAGTAATACCTAGTACAAATTCTAATTCTTCAATTTTATAATTTTTATTTTGCACTTCTTTTAATGTGTCCTGCAGGGAATGTACAACGGCATATTCAGTATTAATCAAAGTTCCGTCAACATCAAAAACAATATGTTTATACATTATCTCTCCTTATATCATCAAAGTATTTAATTACTTTGCAGGGATTTCCGACTGCAATACAGTTATCAGGAATTGATTTATTTACCACGCTTCCTGCACCGACTATACTGTTTTTACCGATAGTTACACCGGGCAGAATTATTACACCGCCGCCAATCCATGCCCCGTCTTTTATCTCTACAGGGTCAGCACAGGTGTTATAATAAATTGGATCATCTTCCGCTCTTTCAATAATATAGCGTTCTTCCGGCAAAACCGGATGATATGCAGTATAAATTTGAATATTTGGTGCAAACATAATACAGTTTCCGATAATAATTTTTTCATTATCAATAAATGTACAATTAGGTCCTATTATAACATCCTTACCTATAAAAATATTTTTTCCGTATTCACAGTGAAATTTTTCATCAATTACAACATTTGATCCTATTGAACCAAATAATTGTTCAAGGATTTGACGTTTTTGACGCTCATCGTTAAAAACCAATGAATCGTACTTTCTCATCAAAGCTCTTGCGTTTTCTCTCATTTTGCACAATTCTACAGAATTCGTATCTATATATTTATATTTTTTTTTTGCATATATTACTCCTAACAAGAAATATAACATAAATATTTTATTATTAGAAACTGTAAAATTTTTAAAAATCGCATCTATTATATTGATTATTCTTGGAACAATTGGTTTAAGAGTTGCTAACTAACAATTGATACAAAACCAAAACAAAGTTAATAGGTTGTGGTAAATTTTAATTTACCGCAACAAAAATGTTTCTGTAATCAAAGATTACCAAAACCTACTAATATTAAGAACATTCCTCTTTGTATTTTAATCCCCATTCTTCCATTGACTTTAATACAGATTTTAAACTTAAGCCTGTTTCTGTTAACGAATATTCAACTTTTGGAGGTACTTGTGCATATACTTTTCTTTTAATTAATCCGTCATTTTCCATAGACCTTAAATTTGCAGTCAATACTTTTTGGGAAACATTCCCGACAGATTTTCTTAACTCTCCGAATCTTTTTGTACCATTTAATAAATCTCTTATTATTAACACTTTCCAGCGGTCTGAAATTAAAGAAAGTGTCACCTCTACCGGGCATTTGGGTAATTCGTTTTTGTTTTTCATATAAAATCCTTTATTTAAACAATAGTTTCAAAAAGGTAACTATAGAACATTAAAGTGCTTACTTTACATAAGTTACTTACATGCTTATTATATCCATGTTAGTAAAAGTGTCAATACAAATTAAAAGGAGAACATATATGACAAATTTTAGAATTTTAAAAATTGGAAAGTTAGATGAAGTTAGTAAAAACTATGAAAACGGTAAAGTATTTTTACACGATTTATTAGATTTAACAAGTTGCGAAATCTCAGTAAACTCTATGAGTGCCGGTGTAAAACTTCCATTTAATCATAAACACAAGCAAAATGAAGAAATTTATATTTTCTTAAAAGGAAATGGTTCAATGATTCTTGATAACGAAATAATAGACGTAAAAGAAGGAGATTGTATAAAAGTCTTGCCACAGGCTGTCAGAACAATGGAAGCAAAAAACGATTTGCAATATATTTGTATTCAAGCAAAAACTAATTCACTTGAACAATTTGGATTAGGTGATGCCGAACTTTGTTAAAATTTTAGTTCAAAAATATGTGAACAATCTAGCCAATTATAGTAAATTTAGGCAACTTTTAGCGTTAAACCCAATTCTTTAAGGATTTTTGCTAATGTTGTAATTTTGGGTTCTTTTTTTCCATTTATGATATTGTATAAACTTGTTCGGCTTAAATCGATTTTTTCAGCAAAACCTTGCATAGAATCTTTTGATTTTATAACAAGTTCTAATGCTCGATAAAATACATTAAAGTTTCCGTCTTCTATGTATTGTTCAAAAGCATAGCTCAAGTATTCTTTCAAGTCTTCTTGAGTGTCAAATACTTGAACAAAAGCATCATCCATAGATATTGAATTTTTATATTTTGTCATTATTTTGTCTCCATATTGTTAAATATTCTTTAGCTTTTAAGATATCATTGCTTTGTAATTTTTTATCTCCGGCATTTAAAAGCAGAACTACTATGTTATTTATTTCTGTATAATAAATCCTGTATCCGCTACCAAAATTAAAACGCAATTCAGATAATTCATTATCTATCTTTTTATAATCTCCAAAATTATCATCCTGTTCAATTCTGGTCAACCGGTCTTGAATCCTTGTTCTAAAAGGTTTATCAAGAGTTTTTAACCATTCAAGAATAGGAATTTTATTATTTGTGTGCCGATAAAATAGAATTTCTTTCATAATTACATTGTAAACTAAAGTTTACACCAAATCAAGTGTCATTAGGTATATTGATAAAATAGCTATCAATAGAGGGAGTGACCGCATGTCGCGAGTTCGAAGAAAAATAACAAAAAATCCACCCTTGAGGTGGATTTTTTAATAATGGCGGGAACGACGAGGCTCGAACTCGCGACCTCATGCGTGACAGGCATGCGCTCTAACCAAACTGAGCTACGCTCCCATATTTAATTTTCAATTTGTTTTTTAGAAGCCTGTAGCTCAGTTTGGTTCGGAATCTTGAACGGCTTCCCGACGGGGCTTATCCCCTCTGGTCGCCTTGTGAGCTACGCTCCCATATTTAATTGTCAACTTTGCGTGCTCTGATATGAGCTACATTTTCTATATTACTTGCTGATTTTTTTTTTGCAAGTACTTCTTTTTATTATTTGTGATATTATTCCTATATATGAGGTATTAATTTATGATTGAAAATTGGAAAATTCCCCTGCTTATGACAGTTTTAGCCGGTTTTGCAACAGTTATAGGCGGTTTTATTACTTTTTTAGTAAAGAAAAATAACTTGAAAGTTTTATCTCTGGGATTAGGTTTTTCTGCCGGAGTTATGATATTTGTTTCATTTACAGAAATTCTATCTACGGCGGAAGGACTTTTAAAAGAATATTATCCCGTTGATTATCACTGGATTATGTTTGGCGGGTTTATTGCCGGAGTAATTATTTCTAAGCTTATTGATACATTTCTTCCTGACCACGTCGAGGGAGATTTGATTGAAGGTTCGGATGAGCCTAAAAGAGCGCATAGAATTAAACGAGCCGGTCTATTAACTGCAATAGCAATTGCTGTCCATAATTTTCCGGAAGGTCTGGGGACATTTCTTGTTTCATCACAGGATATTGCAATCGGGATTACTGTCGCTCTTGCAATTGCACTGCATAATATTCCGGAAGGAATTGCGGTTGCTCTTCCAATATATCACGCAACAGGCAAAAAGCGGATGGCTATATGGTATTCTTTCTGGACAGGGATGACTGAACCTATTGGAGCTTTAATCGGCTTAGGGCTTTTGCACTGGTTCCTGCCGCAAGTCTTTGTGGGATTTTTTATGGCTGCAGTTGTCGGAATTATGATTTACATTTCTTTTGATACACTGCTTCCGCTTTCTCACGAATACGGGGACTGGCATTATGCAATAACGGGAGTTATGTCCGGTATAATCGTTATATGGGCAAGCTTGTTGCTGCTTAACGGATATTAATCGCAGAAAAATCTTTTTTACTGTATAATTTAATAAAAAGAAAGGAAAGGAAGCTTTTTATGACAAATCTATCACCATTACAAATCGAAAGATTGAAATACCAGCCAAAATTACCTTATTCTCTGGCAAACGGTATTAATCATCTTATAGCACAGGAAGGTTCTGCTACAGAAGCTGTTGCAGATAAAGAAGAAATTAAAAATTTATTTAAAAATACTTATGGCAAACCAACTGTAACATTCCAGACTTCAACAGAATCAGTTGCAAGCCCTCAGAGAAATGTTGGCGTTATTTTATCAGGCGGTCAGGCTCCTGGCGGACACAATGTTATTGCAGGATTATATGATGCTCTAAAACAGGCAAACCCTAATAATAATTTATACGGTTTCTTAGGCGGTCCTGCAGGTATCATAGACGGAAAGTATGTAGAATTTAATGACGATTTTATCAATGACTATAGAAACACAGGCGGATTTGATATTATAGGTTCCGGCAGAACCAAACTTGAAACAGAAGACCAGTTTCAGAATGCTTTGGAAGTTTGCAAAAAATTAAATATTTCTGCTGTTGTAATAATAGGCGGCGACGATTCTAATACAAACGCAGCACTTCTTGCAGAATGGTTTGTTAAAAATAATGCAGGAATTCAAGTTATCGGCTGCCCGAAAACTATTGACGGCGATTTAAAGAACGAACAAATCGAAATCTCATTCGGATTTGATACTGCAACAAAAACTTATGCGGAACTTATCGGAAACATTGAACGTGATGCAAATTCCGCTAAGAAATACTGGCACTTTGTTAAGATTATGGGAAGAAGCGCTTCTCACGTAGCATTAGAAGCAGCTTTACAAACACAGCCAAACATTACTTTGATTTCAGAAGAAGTTGAAACAAAGAAAATGTCACTTGCTTCAATCATTGATTATATGGTTGACATTATTGTAAAACGTGCTGATATGGGTAAGAATTTCGGTATTGCGGTTGTTCCGGAAGGATTAATCGAATTTATACCGGAAATGAAATCAATGATTGCCAACTTAAATGATATTATGGCAGAACTTGAAAATGATACTGATTTTGTAAACGCTTCAACAATCAGAGAAAAATTTGCTATTGTAGAAAATAGACTTTCTGATGACAATGCAAAAGTTTACAATTCACTTCCTGCGCTTATCAAGGGTCAATTACTCGCAGACCGTGACCCGCACGGCAATGTTCAGGTATCTAAGATTGAGACTGAAAAGCTTTTAATCGAAATGATTTCTCAAAAACTTGAAGAAATGAAATTAGAAGGAAGCTATATAGGCAAATTCAACGCACAGGCTCACTTCTTCGGATACGAAGGACGCTGCGCATTCCCGTCAAACTTTGACGCTGATTACTGCTACTCTTTAGGCTACAATGCTTTTGCATTGATTAACTTCGGTTTGACCGGATATCTTTCATCAGTAAGAAATCTTACGGAACCTGCTAATGATTGGATTGCAGGCGGTGTTCCATTAACAATGATGATGAATATGGAAAGACGCCATGGTGAAATGAAACCTGTTATTAAAAAAGCTCTGGTAGAACTCGATGGACCTGTATTTAAGAAGCTTGAAAAGAATAGAGAAGACTGGGCTTTGAATGACAGATATTTATTCCCTGGTGCAATTCAGTACTTCGGACCATCTTCAGTCTGTGATATTACAACTGTAACACTACAGCTGGAAAGCGAAGCTAAATTAGCCAGAGTATAAGATATTTATCTAATAATATACAAAAGAGTTCTGATTTTATCAGAACTCTTTTGTATTACGGCATCTTAAAACTAAATTTTTTTCTGTTCTATTAGATTTATCAAAATGTCCCTAGCTTTTTGATAAATGTTTGCTGAAGATATCAACTCTTTAAGCTGAACAAGTTCTTCCTTAGACTTTGCCCTAAAAATTTTAGGTGCATATCTGTTATACTCTTTTTTTAGTGTTAAATTATATTGCAGAGTATCAAAGTTCATATCAACACTTTTTGCAATTCTTTTCAGCCTGCCAAGAAGATTTTGCTTTTCTTGAAGCAGCCGGCGATAGTCATATCTATCCTGCGCCGAGTAATAGTACTTAAGATTTTGTTTTTGAACTTTTATATTACTTTCTAATGTATAAAGCTGCTGCAATAGTTCATTAAAATCTTTTTCAAACTCAGTAAAAACGTATTTTTGCGGATAATCGACCTTCTTTTTGCCGGTGCCCTTGAATGTATGTACGTTTTTGGGACACGTTAATGTATTTAGTATTATAATATTCATATACTTTATAAAACATGTAAAAATTTTTTTTGCGGGTCTATTTGTAATATAATATTTCTACAATATTTTAAAATCTAAAAGGAGATTATTATGCTAACAGGACCATTTTTAGACAGAAATTGGATGGGAGAAAATAAGGATTACGCCAGCTCTGAGATTATAATGCTCGGGCTTCCCTTTGATGGGACTGTTTCATACCGTTCTGGTTCAAGGTTTGCACCGGAACAAATCAGACTTGCAAGCTGGGGGTTAGAAGAATATTCTCCATATTTTGATAAGCACCTTGAAGACTGTAATTTTCATGATGCCGGAGACTTAGAGTTTCCTCTCGGAAATACAGTTAAATCCCTTGATTTAATTCAAAAAAATGTAGAAGAAATTTATAAAGACGGGAAAAAAGTTTTTGGCATAGGCGGCGAGCATCTTGTTACGTTACCGGAAATCAAAGCTATTTCACAATTTTATGACAATCTTGCAATTGTGCATTTTGATGCACACACCGATTTGAGGGAAGAATATTTGGGAGAAGCTCTTTCTCATTCGGCTGTAATAAGACATTGCGGGAATATTATAGGGTTTGAGAATATTAAACAAATCGGCATCCGCTCCGGCATGAAAGAAGAATTTGAGTTGATGAAACAATACAATACATTAATTGATAAACAAGAACAGCTTGATGTTTTCAAAAATAAAAATATTTTTGTAACAGTTGATTTAGATGTCTTAGATACATCCATTATGCCAGGGACAGGAACTCCGGAAGCCGGCGGCTTAAGCTTTACTACACTTATTGACTGGTTTAAATATCTGTCGCAATTTAATATTGTTGGCGCGGATGTTGTTGAACTAGCTCCGGACTATGATGCAAGCGGAGTTTCTACCGCAGTTGCAACAAAGGTTATCAGAGAACTTTTAATGACTTTTTAAATCCGCAGGGATTTCGTTACAAAGACAGTGTATTCCGCCCTCTTCGTCAGTAAGAAGCTCTGATATTTGATTACCGCCGATAAAATGAATATCATCTTCCTTAATGTACGGTTTTAGAGCTTTCTTAAGCATTTTTTCAAAGTCAAAGTCAATTATTTCTGATATTTGAGGTGTAATATTCAATTCGTTATTCAAGTTTGATTTATTGGTTATAAAAACTAAAGAACCATCTTTTTTTTGATGAACAAGAGCATTCATATAATTCAGAGAATGAACTAAATCATCTCTTTCAGCTCCGGGAACCGTATAATATATACGTCCCGGAATTGGAACAGGTGTAAAACCTGCGTGCAGTATTTTTTGAGCAAGTTCTTTGTATTTAGGATTTTTGTTTGCGGTCGATTCTTTTTTAAATTCGTTTAATAATGAGGTCAAACCGCTTTTTACCTTTTCTAAGTGACAGAGTTCAACCTCTGAGCACTTATTGTTTTTTTTATATAGATTTAAGTTCTTTAATGCAGTTTGCAGCTCTTTTATTGTTGAATTATCATCTGCCACAAGAATTATTTTATTATTAAGGGGTCTTATAAACAGGTCTAAATGAAAATCTGCCTGTGGAATTACATGGACATCTGATACACCGTAAATTTTCTTTAAATTTTCTTTGCGGTAAGTTTCATCAGCACCAATAAATAGTTCTTCTTTTCCACCGTTTTTTACAAAAAATAAATTTCCTCCGGCTGTGAATTCTTGTGGAAAAGAAACCTCACCTCCTGTTAATTTTGCAATTTTTTCCGCAATAATACGATCATCATGTGAAGTTGACGCAATTATTTTATTTTGCGGTGTTAAAACCGCACTGTCCTGCGCCCACTTTGTATATATTTCCTTAGTCTTATCTTGAATTCGCTTTCCTATTGCAGCAAGACTGCTGTAAATTCTTTTTGAACCATCAGTAAAATATACTTTAAAGCCGTTCTTCTTACCGATATTAGATATCTGAGATATTATTGTATAAGAGTCTGAATTTGATACGGTCATTAACACACCTTTTAAAGGTCTAGCATCATATCCTTTAAATGAACGGTTACTATATATGTTTTGGTTTGAATTAATCCGCATATTCATAATCAAATAAAACCTCTGAAAAAAATATTTGCCATAAAACCGAAAATTTATAAAGATTGTTTGAATCAATGCTTTATTATCATCTGTCTTATATTTATATAGTTTGTTTAGTTTTCTGTGCGGTTATTTTTCTTTTATTTATATACAACATCTTTTATTGGTTTAAGAATAGCATATCATTAACCGTCAGTCCGGCTAATGTAATTTAGAGAGGAAAAAGAATGACAACAGTGGAAGCAATTAAGAATAAATCCGATATCAAAAAGGTTGAACAGATTTTAATTAAACAGAGCAAAAGAAATTACTTATTGTTTATATTAGGAACAAACAGCGGATTAAGGATTTCTGATATTCTGGCATTAAATGTCGGCAGTGTCAAAGATAAACAGTTTATTCAGATTGTAGAAAAGAAAACAGGAAAATTTAAAAAATTTCCTATAAATTCTAAACTAAAACCTGTTATTAGTGAGTTCACAAGAGGAAAAGACCTAGAAGAGCCTTTATTCAAAACCATATTTAACAACCGTATGGATAGGAGCACTGCCTACAGAATAATAAGAGAAGCTTGTAACAAAGCTAAAATCGAAGCCAATATAGGTACTCATACGCTCAGAAAAACTTTTGGATATCATCATTATCAAAAATTTAAAGATATTGTTATCCTGCAAAAGATATTCAATCATTCTGCACCGCAGGTCACATTACGTTATATTGGCATAGATCAAGAACAGATTGAAGAAAGCTACCATAATTTTATTTTATAAAAGATATAAACATAATAGACAGCAAAAATAAAACAATGACGGCACTGCTTTGTACATTAGATTTTATCTATTGTGCGGATAACTTTGCACGGAGAGCCATAGGCAATGCAATTCGGCGGAATGTCTTTTGTAACAATGCTTCCTGCCCCGACAATACTGTTATCACCTATTGTAACACCGCCCAAAACAGTTACACCGGCTCCAAGCCATACATTTTTGCCAAGAGTAATCGGTGCAGGATTAAGTGATGCACGGGTTTTAGGATTTATATCATGGTTTAAGGTCGCAAGAATAACATTGTGCCCGATTAGACATCCGTCACCTATTATTATCCCGCCTTGATCTTGAAATTTACAGCACATGTTTATAAATACATTCTTGCCGATTGTAATATTTTTACCGCAATCAGTGTAAAAAGGGGGAAATACACGGAAAGTTTTGTCTACCGGTTTGCCGGTAAGAGCGGAAAAAAGCTCTACCAATTCTTCGGGGGTATGGTATTTATTATTGATTTCCATTGTAATTTTTAATGCTTCTTGACTCAGCTCGTGAAACATTCCATATACTTCGGAGTTAGAATCCACTCTTTTTTGAGTTTTCATATATTCTAAAAAATCATTTATATTCATTTTTATATTATGACTTTATTTAATTGAAATAGCAAATACTTATATAACATAGCTAATAATGCTTGATAACTATAAATAGAAATTATAATTTCAAAAATCCTTGATTAATGCATCCGTAAGTAACAGTTTTGGTGATATAATTTAAATATGGCGGAATTAAAATGCTGGCAAATTACATTACTTATTTAAATTTTATAGACGGAAAATTGAAAAAATTTTTTGAACGGCAAAAACCTTACATTTTTTGTAAAAAAGGCTGTGCCAGATGTTGTAAAAACGCACAATTTCCGTATTCATCCATAGAAACTGCTTATTTGTTATTCGGTTTTATGAAACTTGATAAATCTGTTCAAGAGAAAGTCGATACAAATGTGCAGCGAATTATTGAAGAAAAAAAGAATTTTACCGGAAAAAAATTCCGTTATGATTGCCCTTTTTTAATAGACAATGTGTGCTGTGTATATGATTACAGAGGTCTGGTTTGCAGAAGCTTCGGGCTTTTAACAAACGGTATTAACGGGAATGTTCAAGTTCCTTTTTGCTGTTATGAAGGATTAAATTATTCAAATGTAATGGAAGATAACGGCAAAAAAATTTCTACAGAAAAATTTGAAAAACTCGGAGTTGAAGAAGAACCTGTTGCATTCAATATAAGTTATGAATTTTTAACAGATCCGGACTTTGAAAGAGGGTTTAATTTTTCATTCGGGGAAAAGAAGCCTTTGATTGACTGGCTTACAATGCCGCAAAATGGAAATAATAATTCTGCGGAAGAAAGTGTTAGTTAGTCTTAAATCCTATCGCCGGGAATTTGTTTAAGTATTATTGTTCTATGTTTGGAGTTTGTTCTGTGCTTATTTTCAGTGTTAAATAAAAATGCGACTGGAATTAAAAGAAAAGCAATAAATGCAAATATGGAAAAAACATCAACATATGACATTAAACGGGATTGCGACAGGAGCGATTTATACAGATAAGAATTTGTCTTAATACCTGCAAAGGTACTTGATGCATTAGCCATAAAAGTATGCGTAAGCGCCATAAACTTTTGCTGGAATACCAGATTAAAATTTGATAAATTTTTGACCAAAAATACTTGATGCATCTGGGCATGTCTTGCAACAAGAGTGGATGCAACAGATGCAATAATGGCTGTCATTGCACTCTTACAGAGATTATGCAGACTTGCTCCGTTAGTCAGCTCCTGTTTTGGAAGCGTACCCAGCACCATGGATGAAATCGGAATAAATGTCATTATAACCCCGACGCCCATAAGTACTTGAGGAATTGCAATATAAATAAACGAAACCATTAAATTAAACTGGACAAAAAATAGGGTAGATATCCCCAAAAACAAAAATCCTATAGCAATTAATATTCTGTTATCAAAGACTTTCATCAAAGGATTTATCGCAATCATCATAAAAACGCAGGAAAAAATTCTCGGAGCCAGCGCATATCCGCTCAATATTGCCGTATATCCCATCATATTCTGCAAAAATTGCGGAATAAGTACAATCGTTGAAAAAACAAGCATATTAACAGAAGCACTCAAAACAGTACCGACTAAGAAATTCCTGTCTTTGAATAATCTTAAGTTAATTAAAGGTTTTTTGCATTCAAGCTCCCACACAATAAAAAACGCAAGTGCACAGGCAGAAAATCCGGCAAGCCAGGAAATCCATGCGCAATCAAACCAGTTATACTGCTGTCCTTTGTCTAAAACTACCTGCATTGAAAGAAGCCATAACACAAGAGCAATCATGCCGGGGAAATCCGCATTTGCTCTATGCTTTTCCGAATCTTCAATATTGGCATGCACCATTGAAATAGAAAGAATTCCTACCGGAATATTTACAAGATAAATCCACTGCCAATCCGCATTGTCAACAATAAATCCTCCGAATGTCGGTCCTAAAATTGCAAAAACCATAACCGCCATTCCGTACAAACTCATTGCAATACTTCTTTTTTCTTTCGGAAACGACGCTAGCAGCACCGCCTGCGAAACCGGAGTCATTGGTCCGCCGCCTATTCCTTGAATAAGCCTGCCGAGCACCATCAAATTTAAGTTAGGTGCAACCGCACAAATTAAAGAGCCCAGTGTGAAAATTCCAATAAAGACTTTTAAAAAAAGCTTCCTGCCCATAACACTTTCTATCCATCCGGACATAAGAATCAGACAGGCATTAGCAATCATATAAGAAGTAATAATCCAGTTAGCTTCATCAATAGTTGAGCCAAAGTAACCGGATATGTGCGGAATTGCAACGTTTGTTGCTGAAGTTGCAAGGCAGGAAAAAGAGGTTGGCAGCAGTATTGAAAATGCAACCAGCCATAGCGGTGCAGGTTTTTGCTTGTATATAACCTTCGCCATTACTTGACTTTAACCTCCGGAACAACTGACATACCGGGAACAATATTGTATTTAGAAACATCTTCCGTAAATACAATTTTTACAGGAACTCTCTGTACAATTTTTACATAACTTCCCACTGCATTCTCCGGCGGGAAAAGGCTCGCTCTTGCTCCGGTAGAACGTTGTATGCTGTCGACTTCTCCTTTAAATTTCTTACCGCCATATGTATCAATCTTAATTTTTACAGGCTGTCCTTTCTTCATGTTTGCAAGCTGTGTTTCTTTAAAATTTGCAACAATCCACATTTTCTCCGGCACAATTGCAAACATTGGCTGTGCAACTTGAACATAATTTCCCTGCTCAACAGTACGATTAGTAATTCTTCCGTCTGCTGATGCATAAATTTTTGTATAAGACAGGTTTAATTCTTCCTGTTCAACTTCAGCCTCCAAACGCTTTATGGATGCCGTAATTTCGTCATATCTCGCTTTTGCGGACTTATTATCTGACTGTGCAGCTGTTAGTTTATTCAAGCTTGCATCATAGTCCTGTTTTGAGGATATTCCTTTTTCATACATTTTGGAATACCTGTTATAATCAGCTTCTGCAAACTCCAAATCTGATAAACTTTTTGTAACTTGATTTTCAGTATTTACAAGAGAGGCTCTTGCTTCATCAAGTTTAGCCCTTGTTTCTTTTAATTTTGCTTCATAGTCTTTAGGATCAATTTCTAAGAGAAAATCACCCTTTTTAACTTCCTGGTTATCTTCTATATTCAAATGAAGGACAGGACCGGAAACCCGCGGTGCAACGGTTATCACATGACCTTCAATAAAAGCATCATCAGTAGATTTGTAATAAACTGTGTGTATTGAATAAAAAATTCCGCAAATCAAAAATATAACGGCTGTAACAGAAGGCACAATTACCCGCTTTTTCATATATTCCGGACGTGTATCTTCAATTTCTTCAACTTCTTTTTCATCATCTATTATATTATCGGCATCTTTATCTTCCACGAATATTCTCCTTTATATTTGCAATTTAACTTTACCTCTTATATTCTTATTCATTTTTTCAAGCGTATGAAATGTTGCTGAAAGTTCTTCTTCCGTTATGCCGGCAGTTATAAGTTTTCTTAATTCAACATCCGTAGGGAATATTTCATCTCTTGCCTTTTTTCCTTTGTCAGTTACGACAAGTTTATAAATTTTTCTGCCGTTTGAGTCCGGAATCTTTTCAATAAACCCGTTTTTATGCAATATTTCAATAATTCTTGAAATATTAGCCCTGTCTTTAAGCGTAATTTCTGCGAGCTGTCTTTGATACATTATTTCATCATTTTCAAGAAGAAGATTTAGTATCACATACTGATCCGGTGTAAGAACAAACTTTCTTTCCGTAAAAGTCTGTGATGACAATCCTCTTATAAAAGTACCTGTTATAAAAACCAGTGCACCTATTCTACCCTTTAAATATTCTCTATACATTTCAACCTAAAAATTTATAAATATTCTTGTGATGTAATTATAGCACAAGAATATTTATTGAGTATAGCAGAAATTGATTTAACTATATACATCTTTATATTTACCTATTCTATGGTATTATATTTTAGAGGTGTGTATGCAGATAAATCGTAATTATGAAATTTTGCTTGAAATGTTAGAGCATTATAAAAATTTGAAAGAAGTGGATGCAATAGGCTTAGCAGGCTCATCTACAGCTAAAACCTCCGATAATAAATCTGATTATGATATTTATATCTATGGAAAAAAAGAACCACCGGTAAATGAAAGACGTAAAATTGCAAAAAAATATTCAGATAGTCCGGAGATTGACAACCATTATTTTGAAACAGGGGATACTTTTATATTGAAAGAAACCGGAAAACCTGTAGATATAATGTATCGCTGTCCGGATTTTATCGAAGGAAATATTAAGCGTGTATGGGATGAACATAATGCGTCTTTAGGCTATACAACCTGCTTTGTGGATAATATCAAAAAAACAGAAATTTTGTATGATAAAAACGGCTGGCTGAAGCGTTTGAAAGAGCATGTTAGTACGCCTTATCCGGAAAAACTTGCGGAAAATATCATAAAGAAAAATTTTACATACTTGAAAGATGCAATGTTTTCCTTCCGTGATCAAATTGCATCTGCTGTTGAAAGAAATGATTTTGTGAGCATAAATCACAGATGTGCGGCTTTTCTTGCAAGCTATTTTGACGTAATCTTTGCTAAAAACAGAATTTTGAACCCCGGAGAAAAAAAGCTTATCCCCTTTGCTTTAAAAAATTGTAAAATCTTACCGGATGGTTTTGAAAATGATGTAAAGATTCTTTCAGTCGGGGAAGTCCAAAAACGTCTGCCGACAGCAGACAAGATGGTCGAAAACTTAAGAAAAATATTATAGTGTTACTAATTGTAAAATTTTCGATTAGCCTTGGCAATAAAATCTTTTCTTTTGTTTTAAATTGTGTATAATAGAACAAAGGAAAAGATTTTATGATGCAAAGTATATCAACTTCACAAAATATATCAAAACCAACAACATTATGTGATGAGATAGAACGTTATTTGCAAAGAGTTTTTGAAAAAGAGATGAGCGCAGAAGGTTCTATACTTGTAAGCTACTCTCCTTTTGTAATTAAAAAGATTGCGGCTTATTTATCCGGCAGAATTAAAATGCCGGCATCAATTGGAATTGCGGGTGAAACTGCAAGCGGCAAATCTACTATTACAATGGATTTAATAGACACAATTGAATCTTTTGCATCAGAATTTAATATTCCGGATGTAATAACCCGTGTAAATACCGATGATTATTATTATGACCGTTCAGATATGGTCAAGGCTGCAGGCAGTTTCTCAGAATTTGCTAAAAACTATGACCTTGATGTTCCGCAGGCTCTGGAATTGGAATTAATGCATAAACATATAAAAGAATTGCTTGCCGGAAAAGAAACATATCTTCCAAAATACGACATGAGCGGAACTGCAAAACGTTTTGATAATTATACTCTGGCTAAACCTTCTAAAATTATTATTTCGGAAGGTTTATTTACGCTCACTGAAAAAGTAAAAGATGCATTTGATTTTAAAATTTATGTTGATATTGATGAAAAAATAAAAAAAGAAAGATTTTATGTTAGAGCAAAAGAACGGGATTTAGGCGATTCTGCAGATATTATTTACCAAAATGCCAATGAGAAGGCAAAAGTTCATATACGTCCTTGTAAAAAGCAGGCAGACATTGTTTTATCCGGTTCTGCAGACAGAATTAAGTACAAAAACTTTCTTAATAGAATTATTGAAGTTATTCATGAACTTTATTTTTCAGAAGATTAGTATTTTATTAAAAAATTACTCTTGCGGATTTCCGGAATATTTATTGATAGTTTCTTTTATGTAATAGAAAAAGTTTGATAGAAGCTCAAAAATTTCGTTGAAGTCCATATTTTGATAATTAATTAGTAATATAGATTTACCGTCCGTGCAGCTTTTTGGAGCAACAGTAAATCGTATTTTCTTCATTATATTTTTATCAAGCCCCTGTTTGATGATATTCCATTCATAAGGTGTGAACGGTGAATATATTCTTATATCGTTTCCTGCTTCTCTTATGATTGATATTCCGCATTCTGTTGCAATAAGCCTTAGTTTAATAAGTTTTATAAGGTTTTCCACTTCATCAGGTATTCTAGAAAATCTGTCTTTCCACTCGGAAACGATATAGTTAAGTTCAACCTCATTTTTAACATCAGAAAGCCTTTTGTATTCTATCATTTTCTGCTCTTCCGAGCCTACCCACTCATCAGGAATATAAGCAGTTACATTTATATCTACAATAGCGGGTTTATTTAATTTTACGGCTTCACCCTTTAGTTCATTAACAGTTTCTTCCAGAAGCTGACAATATGTATCAAAACCCACATTTACCATATGTCCGTGCTGTTTGGTGCCTAAAATATTTCCTACGCCTCTGATTTCAACATCACGCATTGCAATTCTATACCCGCTTCCAAGAGTGGTGAATTCTTTTATTGCCTTAAGCCTTTCTGTTGCTTCTTGAGAGAGTTCTTTGTTCTTTTTATATAAACAGTAGCAGTAAGCCTGTTTTTCGCTTCTTCCGACTCTGCCTCTCAGCTGGTAAAGCTGTGCAAGACCGAGTTTATCAGCTTCGTGGATAATGATGGTGTTAGCATTTGGTATATCCAGCCCGTTTTCTATAATTGTTGTGCATAATAAAATATCGCTTTCGTGGTTATCAAACCCTATTATTACATCTTCCAGCTGTTTTTCGCTTAACTGTCCGTGCCCGACTGCAATTCGGGCGTTCGGTACAAGCTTTTGCAGTTCAAGCTTGAATTCCTCTATTGTTTCGACCCTGTTGTATAAATAGAATACCTGCCCGTCCCTGTCCAGCTCATTTATTATCGCATTTTTGACTATCTGCTCATTGTATTCCCCGACATATGTTTTAATAGGAAGTCTGTTCTGCGGAGGTGTGTTGATGACAGAAATATCTTTGATTCCGGAAAGCGACATATAAAGGGTTCTCGGAATAGGAGTTGCTGACATTGATATTATATCAATATTTTCGCGGAATTCTTTCAATTTCTCCTTGTGCCTTACTCCGAAACGATGCTCTTCATCAATTACTAAAAGTCCGAGATCTTTAAATAAAACATTATCCTGTAAAAGGCTGTGGGTTGCGATTACGACATCGCACTTGCCTGTTGCAAGATTTTTTAAAGTTTCTTTTCTTTCTTTTGCGCTTCTGAAACGGCAGAGAAGTTCTACATTAATCCCGAACGGCTTAAACCTCTCTGAAATGGTCTGATAGTGCTGAAGAGCAAGCACTGTTGTCGGAACAATTACGGCTACCTGTTTTAAAGACGTTACAGCCTTAAACATTGCGCGCATTGCAACTTCTGTTTTGCCGAAACCGACATCTCCGCATACAAGCCTGTCCATAGGATTGGCGCTTTCCATATCTGCTTTAATCTGGTTAATGGCTTTTAATTGATCCGGAGTTTCTATGTACTCAAAAGTATCTTCCATTTCAAGCTGTAAAGGAGAATCCGGCGCGAATTGTATGCCTTCTTTCATTTTTCTTCGGGCGTAAAGTCTGAGTAAATCATAGGCAATGGTTTCAACTTCTTTTTTTACTCTTGTTTTAGTATTTTCCCAGTCGCTTCCGCCCATTCTGGAAAGCTTTGGTTTAATTTGTCCGGATCCGCGGTAACGGCAGAGCATATTTATTTGTTCGGCAGGAATGTGCAGTTTATCTTTATTTGCGTACTCAATGGTCAAATAATCTTTTAACTGTCCGTCAAACTCTTGTTTTGTTAATCCCTGATATATTCCGACCCCGTGTATAGAATGAACGACATATTCGCCGGCTTTTATGTCATTAATATTTTCGATATATTCGGCTTTTTCTTTGTAATGTCTTTTTCTGTTCGCCGGAATCTCTTTCTGTCTTTTGTTAAAGAGTTCTCTATCCGTTAATAAAAGTATTTTTCCGTCCGGAATTTCTGTTCCCTGGCAGGTTACATTTCTTATATATTTAATTTCAAAAAGCCCGTATTCCGTTAAAACTTCTTTTACCCGTTCTTGAAAATCCGTAGCTATAGTTATCTGCCAGCCTTTATGCTCATCTAAAAAGAGTGCTGTTTTATCCATATCAGCATCAAAAATCTGAACATTTCTGGAGTCAATATCAATAACTTCGTTGTTTTCATCAGAAAGAAAATTGTTTAAGCTTATTTTTTGCATACCCGCCGTTTTTTGAATTATTTCAGCATGCGTAAAGTGGTTGATTTCTTTTAGCGGATATATGTGACCGGTCTTGAGTGCTTCATTATATGAATTTATAAAATTATCATCTATCTGCTGAAATTTGGAAGAAACTTCCGCGTACTCGTCAATAACAATAATATATTCGCAAAAATAATCAAGAATACTTGCAAAATCACTTTCAAAATAAGATTGGTAAACATTTATACCCTCAAAATATCCTTCATTATGAACCTGCTCTTTTAGTTCGGACGGGAATTCAGAAGGCGGGTTATCTCCAAGCACAAATTTATACAGAGGTTTTATGTTTATTTCTTTAATTTTATCTATAGACTTTTGGGTTTCATTATCAAAAAATCTTATATCTACGATTTCATCACCCCAAAATTCTATTCTGACAGGGTTTTCATCCAGAGAATATATATCTGAAATATCGCCTCTTATGCTGAATTCTCCAATATCAGAAACCATTGTAGAACGTTTGTAGCCAAGTTTTATCAAACGTTTAAGCAGTTCTTGCTGAGAAATTTCATCTCCGATTTTTAAGCAGAAGGATTCTTCATGTAAAAATTTTTCATGCGGGAATTTCTCCAGAAGAGTTTTTACCGGAGTTATGACAATATCCGGCTTGGCAAGCAGAATATCAATCTGCTTTTGGTAGTCATATAAATTTCCTGCGACGGTTTCGTATGGCGAAATATTTTGATATGGCAGAATTTCTGCATTTATATCAAATATCCTTTCCAAATCCGATGCATATTTTAAAGAAGCTTGTTCTGTCGAGGTGATAAAAAGAACTTTTCTGCCGGAAAGTTTATAAATATAATCCAACAGCAAAAGACGGCTGAATGTTGTTAAGCCGGTCAGTGTAAAGCTCTTCTGCTTTTTTATATTTCTGACTAACTGGTCGTAAAATGATGCGTGCTCTAGTTTCATAATGGTGTGTGTTTAAGTTCTCTTTTGATATTAACCTAAATTTTAGACTATTTCAAGCTTAGTAAAACAGTTCGGGCAGTTGCAGGCAAAACAAAAATTATTATATAAAAAAATAGAGAAAATTCTCCAAACTACCGCGTCTCGCGCCCCGCGAGCGTGTTATGCGTTAGCATAACGATAGCGAGTGAAAACGTGCAGGCTTGCCTGCAAAATCCATTTAGTCTCACACCCGCAAGGGTGTAGAAAACGATTGTGTTTTTCTCTTTCTTTGCTAACGTTTCTTTCTCTTTTTATCGCAAAAAAGAGAAAGAAATGTTAAAAAAACTAATTAAAACTAAAAAATCTAAACTTAACTTCATATTGCAATGCAAAAAAGAAACCCAAAAATAAAACAAGAGCCAATCCCGGCTTGCCGGGTAAAAAACTGCACAGCTCTAGCTGTGATTAGGGCTTTCGTATTCTATACCCATTTCTTTGAGTGCAGAAATAAAGCGTTCTGCACATGCACTCTGCACTTCCGGCGGAACTACTCTTAGTATTTCAACGGTTTTAGATATAATGGGATCCTTATCATACCACCTGCTTCCGTTGACAGGCTTTACAAGGTCATAAAATCTATCCAGGGCTTCTTTAGAAACCTTCTGTTCTAATTTATCAAGAAAAACAACAGCATGCTCTCTCAGCTCGTCTTGATAATTCTTTAATAATTCAATAACTTCCAAAAGTTTAGGGTCATGGTCATACCATCTTTTATATGCGGGACTCATTAATTACCCCCTTTTCTGGAGCTTTAATCTGGTTAAACTCTGCTCCTTCGTTATCATCATATCTATATATCTTAGCCCCCAGCTTCTGCAGTTTATATTCAAACTCTTCATAGCCTCGGTCAATGTGGTGCAGTTTTTCTACTATAGTTTCTCCGTTAGCCATCAGCCCTGCTATAACAAGGGCGGCTCCCGCTCTTAGGTCGCTTGCCGCAACTGTAGCGCCCGTAAGATTTTTTACACCTTTAATAATTGCATGGTTCCTGTCTTGATGAATATCTGCACCCATTCTTCTTAAGTCCGGAACCTGCATAAACCTGTTTTCATAAAGACTTTCTGTAATAATACCCACGCCGTTTGCAGTTGTTAGAAGTGTCATTGCAATTGCCTGCAAATCTGTTGGAAATCCTGGATATGGCTGGGTTACAAAGTTAATGGATGTCAGCCTGTTTCTGCAGCTTACTTCTATGGTTGTAGGTTCTACAAGCTTTATATTGGCGCCCATTTTGATTAATTTATCGTTAAAAAATGTTAAATGTGCAGGGTATACATTTTTAAGTATTGCTTTACCTTTTGTGGCAACAACAGCTGCCATAAAAGTTCCGGCTTCAATTCTGTCAGGAATTGTTGTATATTCAGCAGAATGCAGGTCAGAAGGCTTAACGCCGTTTATTAATATCTCTGAGGTGCCTGCGCCGGTAACATCTGCGCCAATAGTATTTAAGAAGTTTGCTAAATCAACAATCTCCGGTTCTTGTGCGGCATTCTGTATTCTGGTAGCACCATCTGCCAAAATTGCTGCCAGCATTAAATTTTCTGTAGCTCCTACTGACGGTATATCCAAATATATATCAGTACCCGTTAATTTAGAAGCTTTTGCATGGACATATCCGTTTTCTATTTTAATTTTTGCCCCGAGAGCCTCAAGCCCTTTGATATGAAAGTCAACCCGTCTTTCTCCGATTGCGCATCCTCCAGGAAGTGCAACAATTGCCTCTTTACAGCGGGACATCAAAGCGCCGAGAATTATAAATGAGGCGCGCATTTTACTTACAAGCTCATACTTAGCGGTAATAGATGTAATATTAGAAGCGTCTACTTCTACAGACTTCTCTTCTTTATCATAAATATAAGAAGCACCTAAGTCAGAAAGCACATTCAGCATTATATCAACATCTGTTAGGCGCGGGACATTATAGATTTTTGTTTTGCCTTTAACAAGAATAGTGGCAGCAAGAAGTTTAAGAACGGCATTTTTGGCTCCGCCTATAGAAACTTCGCCCTTAAGAGTCTCTCCGCCTTGTATTTTGAATTTCTCTGCCAAAATTCCTCCAATCTATAATAATCATACAATTATTATAACAAAATGTAAAGACACCTCTTAAATAAATCCCCCGCCGAGAAGATGCCCGTCGTTAATGTCGTATAAAACGCATGCTTGCCCTTTGGAAATGGCTGATACAGGGGCTTTGAAATTTATTGTGCATTCTGTGCCGTTAATTTCTATCTCCGCCGGAGCTGAGTGCATGTTGTATCTTATTTTTACCAGAGCTTCAAAAGCCTTTTTGTCCTGCGGATAGTTCCAATTTATATCTTTTAATATTAAATTATCCGAATAAAGCTCTTGTTTAAAACCTACATATACAATGTTATTTAGAGCATCAATACCCGTAACGTACAATGCCTCCGGCGATGCAATTCCTATACCTTTTCTCTGTCCGATTGTATATTGCCAGAAACCGTCATGTTCTCCGAGTTTTTTTCCTGTTGTTTTGTCTATAAAATCACCGCGTCTTGGCGGGAGAATGTTGTTTAAGTATTTTTTTGCCGTCATGGGCGCCTTTATAAAACATATATCCTGGCTTTCTTTTGATGACTTGCTCGGAAGGTCGTTATCAAAGGCTATTTTTCTGACTTCATCCTTTTTAAGGGAAGCCAGCGGGAACAACGTTCTGCTTAATTGATTTTGGCTGAGCGAGAAAAGAAAATATAACTGGTCTTTATGCTCGTCTGATGCAGGATAAAGTTTGTAGAAATTCCCATCTTTTTTCAGATTGGCATAATGTCCGGTTGCCATATATTCGGCGCCGAGTTTTTCCAGTGCAAAATTAAACAGTTCTCCCCATTTTACATATTTGTTGCACATAATACAGGGATTCGGAGTTTCTCCGCTTTTGTACGAATTTTCAAAATAGTTTATAACTTTTTCTTTAAAAATATTAGTCAAATCCGCCGGATAAAACGGAATTTCCAGCTTTTTAGCAACGGCTTCGGCATTTCTTATAACCAGTTCAGACTCTTCTGTATCCGTCATTTTGGCGGTTACACCGATAACATTATACCCCTGCCGTTTAAGAAGCAGGGCTGTAACACTGCTGTCGATTCCGCCTGACAATGCAACTGCAACGGTTTTATTCATCCAAAAGCACTTTCTCGCCGTATGCTGTTAATCTGTATTCAGAAGCCCCGACTAAACCTGTTAAATCAGGCAGACACTCAATATAATCACGATTGATAGCTTCCTGCAAAACGCTGTGGTCAATGATTACAGCGATATTCTGCATTAATTTTGCATTAAGCTGCTTGAGCGTAAAACGCGGTTTCTGCTCGTATTGAGTAAAGTAGTATGCAGTCAGTAAAAGATAATCAATTTTTCTTTCAACTTTTCTTGCGCTTATATAATTCAAAAATGCACTGTCTTTTTTTATAGAAGGACTCGGTTTGAAAGATAGTTCTGTCTGCGGGGATTTCATAGAATTTTCTAAAATGTTATCAAAAACGCCGGATGTAGAATTTTCCGGAACAGCATTCTCTTTTGGCGGAGCATAGAAAATATCTAAATTTTTATTGGTGCTGTCATCCTCTTCAAGTTTAGCCGGCTGTATTTCCGCCTCTTGAGGAATTTCTGTTTTAGGCTTTCTTTTTAACTGCTCATCAATTTTTTGCTGTGTTATTTCTTTTTCAGTGTTGATTTGGGTATTAACCATTTCTTTGCACTGCTGTACTTTTCTTTTCTGAATATATTCGGAGGCTTTTCTTACCCACAGTGCAAACTGATCGTTTATCAGCTCCTTGTCAGTTGTTGATAACGATAACTCATACTTCCCTTTTTTTATTTTAAATGAATAAGTAGACATTGTTCCCCTTTGTTTTATTTATCCTGCAGGAGTTCTTCGCGCCACTTGTTTAACTGTTCTTCTACAAACTCCAAATCATCAGATTTCAATTCGATTTCAATATCGCCTTTTTTCATTTTGAATACATATTCGTGCATATACCCTCCTTAATGTATAAAGTGTACCTTAAAATTTTTTAACTTTCAAGTATGATAATAATTGTAAAATAAGTTGATATATTATATAATATAAAAAAAGGGATATGTATTATGTCAGCTATTGAAAATATTCAATCATCGCTAACAGCTGGTCTGCTGGAAGCAGGCGCCGGCAATAAACTTGAAGAAGTCAATCGCCAATTAGAAAGTCTTCCGCAGGTTTTAGATAAAAATACTTTGCAGAGTCTTAAAGATGGTGAGTATGATATAACTCTGCAAGAATATACGGATTTAAACACGTACAGAACCAACATGGGGATACTGTACGGAAACTTTTCAAACAACCGCTTTCATTCTGTGCTGAATACTCTTCTGGGTAACAGGGAGAATGAGACGGTAAACGCAAGAGATTTTATGAGTGCGATGCAAGACAGAGGTTTGACAGAAAAGACTGCTTTCCAGCTATATACGGCAATGAAAACATATTCTATTACATCTACGCTGATTGGCGGAAATAGTTTTGTAAGCGCAAGGGTTTAGATTTCAATATTTTAAGTTATAATGATTATTGTAAAAGTGTTAAAGAGGTTTAGATATTATGAAAAAGATGGTAATTAGTGCATTTATTGTTGCTGCAGGAGCGTTTTCTCTGTGTAATTTTAGTGATATCCCGGCATCCGTACATCCGGATTTATCTTTCAAAAATTCTTACGCAATAGTTCTCGGTTATGATAAATCAATGAGCGAAAAAACTATTAAAGCCGCTGTTATTGACAGTTATTTTAGAGAAGTTGCCGCAAATGGCAAAATAATAAGATGGAATAAAGAATCTTTTCCTTTAAAGGTATATATTCAAGATTCAGCAGATGTCCCGGAATACTACAGAGAAATCGTAATGAGTGCTTATCAATCATGGCAGAGAGCCAGCGACGGACTTGTAAGATTTATGTTTGTAGAAACTCCAGAAGAAGCCGATATGAAATGCTTCTTTAAAAATGTTGAAGGGCAGACCACAATAGGTTCACATGCGTTTTCAATAAACGGGAACACTATTACGGGCTCTACCACTATTTATAAAATAACTGATGAAAAAAATCATAACCTGGATTCAAAACAATTGTTCTCATCAGCTCTTCAAGAAATTGGACATTCTCTTGGGCTAAATGGCAAAAGCCCGAGTATATATGACGTAATGTATCCAATAGGAACAAAATTTAACACTGAAATTACTGCAAGAGATTTAAAAACGCTTGCTCTATTATATTCAGTAGTTCCGGATATAACCAATAAACCTATGACGAAAGAAGAAGCTGCACAACTGTTTACGGTTCAAGAAATTCTTTCCACATTAAATGTTCCTGTAGACGATTCTACAAATCCGGATGAAGTTGTTGCAAATGATATTGAAACGCATCTTGCTCTGGCTGAAGAATACAGGAAAAAAGCTGAATACGATAAAGCTGCACAAGAATATCAAGCTGTTGCACAGATGAAAACCGATATGAGAAGCAAATCTGAAGTTTATTATGAAGTTGCTGTCATGTATCTGGATGCAGAAGAGTTTGACAAGGCTAAGAGCTGTGCAGAAATTGCATGCGCAACTGATATGAATGATTTGACAGAAACTCTGCCGGCATTAATTGATTATTATACAAAACGTTCAAACTCTGCTGTAGAACAGCTGGAAGCAATTTTGCAGCAGGATCCGTATAATAAGCATGCCTATAAACTCCTGTGCCAAATCTATAGAGAAAAGCATCATGAAAACATGCTTAATGCTACAATTAAGAAATACGGTAAAACAGCAGGTACTATAGAAGAGTAATAAATCTAACTAACCCGAAAAGCCCATGCTTTTAAGATAAGCATGGGCTTTTTGACTAATGTATTTTTTGTTTTAATCAAGTATAGTATACGTATAAATTGAATATACAGTTTTGCAAAAAAATATTCGCCACCAGGACCCACTTGCATTGCACATGCTTGTTTATAGGAGAGAAGCCTCCGAGAGGTCGTACGTGGTAAAGGGCAGCTTTTAGTCTGCCCTTTTATATAAAGAAATAGAAAATTAGTTTTGATTGTATAATATAATTCATATAAGCTTAATATGGTATATAGAAAATTTATGAGTTATACACGAAAATATAAAATATGGAAGAAAAGAATAGATTAAAAAATTTAGGTATAAATGTTAAGAGCGAACGCTTAAGACGCAATATCTCACAAGAAAAATTAGCAGAACTTACAAATATTTCAAGAAATTCTATAAGCTTGATTGAAACAGGTAAAATTAATCCTACTATTTTAAAGATGATTGATATTGCAAATGTTTTAGGCGTAGAATTAAGCACATTAATTAAAGGTATTTAATTAGTTTAACTTAATTTTAGGCTTGAACAAGCAGAATGCTAAACCTTCATATCTTTTTCAAATCCGAATAATGAACTTACGGATTCGTCATCGTGTATTCTGGATATTGCTTGTCCTAAGAGCGGTGCGATTGATAGCTGTTTGACATTGGGCGGTAAATCTTCTTTTGCCCATGGTATTGTGTTTGTAATTATACACTCTTCTATCGGAGCATTTTTAAGACGTTCTATTGCAGGTCCGGAAAATACGGCATGCGTTGCACCTACATAAACAGCTTTTGCCCCCTTGCTTTTTAAGAGCTTAGAAGCTTCGCATATTGTTCCTGCCGTATCGATTATATCATCAAACATCAAACATACTTTGTTTTCAACGTCACCGATGATATGTGCGGCAATTGCTTCATTATGTTTATCACGTCTTTTATCTATAATTGCCATTGGACAATCCAGTTTTTTTGCAAAATGTCTTGTTCTGTTTGCTCCGCCCATGTCCGGACTTACAGCAACCATTTCTTCGGGATTTAGCCCCAGACTTTTTACGTAGTCAACAAGAATAGGAGTTGCAAAAATATGGTCAACAAGTATATTAAAAAATCCTTGGATTTGCCCTGTATGCAAGTCCATTGCAAGAACTCTGTTTGCCCCTGCTGTTGTAAGCAGATCTGCTACGAGTTTTGCCGTAATTGCTTCACGTCCAGAAGTTTTTCTGTCCTGACGCGCGTATCCATAATAAGGAATGACTGCTGTAATTGTTTTGGCACTTGCACGTTTAAATGCATCTATTATTATCAAAAGCTCCATAAGATTTTCATTAACGGGGTTGCATAAAGGCTGTACAATAAATACATCATCACCGCGGATACTTTCTTTTACTTGAACATAAATCTCACCGTCCGCAAAATTCTTTACAACCATAGGACCAATTGTAGTTCCCAGATAATCTGCTATTTCCTGGGCTAATTTAGGGTTGGAGCGCCCTGAAAATAATTTTATATCATGAGTGGGGTTAACTGCACGCTCCAGCTGCGGATAAGTCATTTCAAGCACCATATGAAAATCCTTTCTTTATTTGTAATAGATGAATAATCTTATTTTATACTTAAAAAGGATTTTACAAAAGGGTTTTTTACGAAATATTAAGTACTTTTATGTTTTAATATTTAACCTGCTCTGCGCATTAAATCCGATAATTTAACGTCTTTATTTTTTATAGACGGTTCTGCTTTTTTTATAGCGACTGCAGGTTCTTTTAATTGTGATAAGCCTATTTTCTGCGGTTCTTTTTCAAAAATCAATACTTTCTTGATTATGCTTTCTATTATATTCATGATAGTCTTCTCCTTAAGGTATATTATACAGAATTTTACAATCTGCTTATCATACATTAAAACTATTTTTCTTTTTATATTCATTATACCTTATGTTAAGATAATATCATAAAATAAAGGAAATGAAGATTTGAATACAGGTTTTTATGAAGATTTAGATACAAATTTTGAACAGGCGCTTCTGCTTGCAAATAAAACATTCTCTCATAAAGAACTTGTTGATATGCTGAAATGCGGGAATATTCCTCAAAAACAAATTGCTTCATTAAAATTTGATTACGTAAAAACAAAGGATGATGCCGGATGCTTAATAAATAACCTTACCGGCTGTGACGGCAAGATTAGAGAAGCAGCTGCATTAACAATAAACCGTCTTATTAAAGAGTCCGAAGAAGCGGCAGATCTTTTTTGTTCTTATCCGAAAATATTTGCGGATGCGACAATTGATATCAATGCAAATATCTGCCGTTTGAATGTGGAAAGCGCCTGTATTCTAAAATATGACAATGATTTTGCCATTAAGTATTCTGAAGCTATTATAAGTTTTATTAGTGAAGCTTTTAAAGAATTAGACAGCTTTGTATTCAGAGATAAAAAATACGTGATAAACAAGCAGCTCTTTAAGCTATACTGGTGTCTTGAGACTCTTAAGAACTATTATGACATCATAAGACCGGATATCTTATCTGATATATTAACAAAAGCCTCCGGAGTTCAAGAGTATACAATACGCGAAAAGACTGCCGAAATTGTTTGCAGGTCGGATAAATTTCCCAATCTTAAAGAAAAGTTAATGAATGATGAAAATTATTACGTCAAGGCTGTTTTTCTAAATCATTAGAGCTTCTTCAAGCAAATCAAGATGACCGTCTAATAAATAGTTTGCGAATACTTTTGTATCAATCTGTGCTCCGACAATTGACATCAAGTCCTCCGGCAATTCTGTAATCATTGTAACAAGAGAATCTTTTTCTAATGCAATCATTGGTTTAACCATATCCGGTTTCATTAACGTAGAAAGCATATTGATATATGTATCCGATTCAAATAACTGCAAATATTCCGGTTTCTGCTTGGTTAACTGGAATGTCAGCTGGCGCTGTACATCCGGATCTATTGCCGACATAAAATCTCTGTACTTATCAATTGGAAGATTTTCTATTGATTTAATTAAATCAAGCGGATTTGTTTCTTCTGAAGGTCTGCCGGTTACGCCTTCAACAAATTTAATCATTACTTCCGGCGGCATACATTTCATCTGTTCTATTACATCGTTTTTATCCAAATCTCTATGCTGGAAGAAGTTTGCAAGATCATCCTCCGTAAACATCATAATAATTTGATCTAGAGGAAATGCACCGAGTACAACATTAACAAGCTCTTCTATGTCTACTTCCATAAGCATGGATAAAAGTTTTTCTTGAGTAAAGAAATACAGCCCCATAACAAGGTCATCTTTTTCCAGCAGCGGTAAAATCATTTGTCTGGTTGTGTCATCCATATTATGGAGAAGTACAAACTTATTCTCAACATCAGTGAGTTTGAATATTTTTATCAGTTTTTCCGGAGAGTTATACATCTCGCGGGCATATTTTACAGCCTGCGTGTTTCCTCTTTCAGCCTCTGCCTCAATAATTTCATCTACTGTTTTCAGACCATAGTCTTGAATCATGCGTGATGATGTTATATTCATACGCTCTGCAAATAATTTCATATTTGTATCTAAAACTATTGCCATAAAAACTCCTTATATATATAAAGTATATCTTTAGTAAATAATTGCCTTTTTGTTAAGTTTTATTACAGATTTTTTATAATATGTTATAATTAAAATGTATGAAGAGAGTTTTTACTATTTTAACATTATTTTTGCTATTTATAAATACGGCTGTTTATGGTGCAGGTGTAGTGAAAAAAGAAATTTCCGCACCATCAGCAGACGGATTTAATATTAAAGCTTCTTTTATGTACCCGAAAGTAAAGGGACAAAAAGAATTTAAGACAGTTGTACTGCTTCACTCTCTCGGGTATTCATCACAATGGTGGGAAAATTTGCCCAAAGAACTGCTTCAAGCAGGTTATGCGGTTGTTATGATTGATTTAAGAGGACATGGCAGAAGCGTTTATAATTCTTCTCTTACGCGTGTATCCTGGAAAAGTCTTACAAACAGCGGCTATGCAAAATATCCGGATGATGTTGTGAATGTGTTGAATTATATAAAAAATGAAAACAGCAAAAAAGTCTTTTTTGACAACTGGGCAATTGTAGGCGCTGATATTGGTGCAAATACAGCTATTCTGGCGGCGGATAAAATCCAATATAAGCCGAAAACAATAGTTCTGCTTTCGCCTGTAGTGAGTACAAAAGGTTTGTATATCCCTGTTAAGCTGGCAAATTTAAATATGGATATATTTTCTATTTCCGGAACCGGTGATGCATCAGGACAAGAAACACAGGAGTATTTGAAAAAATTTGCACAGGCTGCATTTGTTACTTATACATCCGAATCCCGCTCTACAGGAATGATAATGCTTAAAAATGACGAAAGTCTGGCAAAAATTATAACCGGCTGGATACGGGAATATTTAAATTAAATGGAACTAAAGCTTTGCACCATTAGGATTTTTGAGTTTTTCAAGCGCCTGTTTTGCGCCCTCATAATTCCGGCAGAGTTTTATAACAAATTCTATAGAGGCTTTGTCCTGTTTTATGGCATCTTTTAGTTTATAAATTTCTTCCAGCTGGAGTGATTTTATGTCGGCATTTGTGAAAAGATATTTTTTCAGAAGCTCTTGAGATGTGCTGTCCAGACCTAAAATATTATTTTTAAATGCAAACCAGTTGTACAGATGATAGATAAAATAGTATTTATTAAGCTCTCCTACTGGAAGTACAAACATTTCATTTGTTTTTAAGGCAAATTTTCTGCTTGTATTTAGTGAAAGATAAAGAGCCTTGAAACCTTTTGCAGGATAAATAAAGCCCTCGTTTTCTCCTATCGGATTTAACAATTTTGCAGCGTTTGGAATAATATAAACTGCTGTACCCTGTTTTTTTATATAGTCTAATATCTTTTGCGGATTATATTCATTGTTTTTCAGTATCAAGGTTAACTCATTTTCAAGCTTCTGTTTTTCAACATCAGCAATGGAGTTTAAGTCGAGCAGGCAGCCGTTTGAATAGTGGCGTTTCCGCCTGGAATAATTTTTGGCACCTATTGTTTTTGACAAACGGTGTCTGAGTATTTTTTCTTGAATAGATAATATTTTGTAGAGTATGTTATTAAACAGTTTCATATTTTTCTTTCATGTTTTCTACTTGCTTTCTTGCAGAATAGCACAGATCGTCTTTATTTTCAGTTAATTTCGCAAAATTTTCTTTGCTTACAATAGAACATATGAAAATAAAAGCGCTGTTTGAGCATTCTGATGTAATTTCACGAAGCATTTGATAATCATATGATTTTATCATAGTTGCAAGCTGCGGGCGCAGGTGCTTTAAACCGGAATCATTTAAGACTGCACTGATAACAGCTTTAGGTGAATATTTTTTTATGGCTTCTTCTATACCGTTTTTTTGAATATCTTTTGCTACAATTACCGGATTTGTAGATTTTTTTACAACCGGATTTGTAGCTTTATTTGTAATTGTTTTCTTTTCCGTTTTGTCATATTCTTCACGGTCTTTTTCATTTTTAATATTTACAGGAGTTGTTTGATAAGATGTGATATTGTTATATTCTTCTATATCAAAATTATTTTGTGGTACATTGCTTTCTATTTCATTTTTATTCTTTTCGTATTCTTCTGAAAGATTTTCGTCTGTAGAAATCCTTTTTTCTACATCTTCAGTAACCTGTTTATAATCATCATATTGTTTAGCATCGTTTTCCCATTTAACTAAAAATTCTACTTTTTCCTCTGTTGTCATATTAACGTTATTCAAAGCGCCTTCGCCGATACCTTGCGCTGTTGAGGTAAAGAATTCATCATCCATATAAGGCGGGATATCTTCACCGTTTTCGTATCTGTTTCTGGCAGCGACGTAATCTTCTTGATATTGATAGGCTGCTTCTGCAGATTTATCCGCCATAATTATTGATGTAAAACCTTTCAACGCATCTGCCGGAAGTTTTTCCCCGAAATTATAATAACTTTCAGCCAATCCTTCAGTAAATTCAAAGTCTGCCATATCAGCAGTTCTTGTGCGTTCATTTTTATCACATCTTGTGTCTAAAACGGTTTGTGCACCATATTGAATGTCTTTTGCATCCAATATAGGAATTGCATTTAGCGCAGTTTCTGAATCATTTGTGTGCAAAACATCTATAAATCTGCCTCTGGTAACAAATGCTTGTCTTTTGCGCATTTTTGCTTCCGCGTTTGCCCGCTCAGATTCCGGAAGCTTTTTAAGTTTTTCTTTTAAATTTCTTTCAAATTCTTCTTTTTTGCGGGTTCTATATGCTTCCAGCCGTGCTCTGCGCTCTTTTACCGGTAATTTTTTGAAATCTTGACCGAGCTCTTTGTTAACATCTCCAACTTCTTCATCGACTTCTCTCGCGTTTTGGAATTCGCCGGATTTTACTGCTTCATACCGGTTTTTTGCATCGCAGGCGATGAGACGTGCTGAATTTGTTTGTTCAGATGCACCATATTTATGCTTAAGCTGAATAGCTTTGTCCACTGCACTGTCAATATAAGCTAACAACTCTTTTTTTGTCACCTGCGGAAGAGCTTCATACTGTTCTTTTGTCAAGCCGGCAAGTTCATTAACATTTTTTATAACCTCTAAATAATTTATTCCGTTTGCACGGCATTTTAATTCAATTAACTGTTTTAACTGCCCTATATTCTTTTTCTGAGACTGATTATTTTCAGAATTTTGTTTTATTTCTACTGTATCAACATTTTCACCGGTATTTTCACATTGAATTACTGATGTCTTTTTGAGGTTATTTTCTTTTTCTGTCGCAGCAGGAGAAGCTCCGGCAGTTTTTTCAATGCCGAGTGCTTCATATGCAAAATTTTTTATTGCAGATAAAATACTCATAGTTAATCCTCGTTATATATATAAAGTATTTATTTGGTATAAAATTGACTTTTTTGTTAATAATTGTTAAGCACTGCGGGAAAGATTTCCCGCAGTGCTTTTATTTTTATAAGTTATATAAAGAAATATTATGCTTTTTCTGCTTGTATTTTATCGATTTGTTTTTGGGTTGTTACAGAGACTCCTATTAAGTTAAATTTTGTGAGATCCACTTCTTTTGCTGCAGCAAGCATACCGGAAACCGAACCTGTAATTCTATTTAAAAACAAATTCTGAACCGTGCTTGATGCATTTGAAAAATAATTCATTGCCCAATCTTGTGTTGTAGAGCCCATATCGCTAAACTTTTTAAACACTTCTGTTGCAAAACTGAATTTACTCTCGCCTGTTTCTTTCAAGTAAGTGGTTATACCGGATGCACTTCTGAAAGCTTGATTTTTGAGAGTGTAAATTTCAGATGAGGTTAAATTGTCATTTGCTTTCTGTTGTTTTTCAACAGTAAATACCTGCTTTATTTCTTCTGAAGTTGCCGCAACTTCCTCTTTAATAGTTTGTAATCTTGTTGTATCAACCGGCGTTTCTTTCTGTGTAAATCCGTAATCTACCGTTTCTGCAGGCTCATAAGTTTCAGTATCCGAACTCTGCGGAGCCTTAAGCGGTGCTTCCGGATTTTCTATCACAGCAGAATAGTTACCGTTTGTAGCTTCGTCCAGAAGTTTTACAACTTCTTCTTTCGGTATTGTCAGAGCTTCCGGATTATTTTCAACAAATTCTGTTATCTGCTCAAGAACTTCTTTGTAATTAGGAAGTTCATAAGCGTCTTTATTCATACCTAGAAGAAGCTCTCTTTTTACAGCATCAGCAATAATCTGATTGATTGCAGTACCGGAAATTTCACCGGCTGAAACTGCTGTATAAAAATTATCTCTTTCCAGTTTTAACTGTTTTTCTTCTTCTGTTAATTCTTCGCCTCTGGCTTCTTTTTGAGCAATAACTTCTAAAGCTTCTTTATTCTCTTCAAAGAAAGCCTTAGCTTCTTTTTGGAATTCTGCGTGATGTTTTTTGATACCCTCTTCGCTCTTAACAGAAGTTAGTTTTGCAGTTGCTTCTGTAACTTCATCCTTAGAAGGTACATTTCCTTCAACATCAAGCTTTAAGGCTAATTCTTTTGTCTCTTCAACCGTCCAGCTGTCAGCCCATTCCGTACGGGCTTTTGGAGTCGCGAAACTTGTTAAAACTGCGTCTAAACCTTTAAGCCTGTTTGAAGCAACAAGAGATGTAATAGCTTGCTTAAATACAGCCTTTTCTTCATCCGGTGTATTAAGCAATAATTTACCAAAATCTTGAAGCTGTTGTCTGTAAATATGTTGCTTCTCTTCTTTTGTTTTTGCATTCTTTAATTTATTAACAAAGAATTCATTAAAATACCTGTCTAAGTATTCTTCAATTTTCTCTTGCGGAAGTTTTGCAAAAGAACCTTTTTGTAATCCGAAGAATCTTTCCATACGCTCAGACAAGCATTCGCCTTGCTGGTTTTTCTTATACTTTTCAATAGAATCCCATCCGGTCTTTAATGCTACATAGTATTTATTAGCCGTTGAGCCGGCTTTATCTAAATCAACTTTGCCGTTGGAAGCAGTATCTTTAATTGCAGTTTTCAAACAATCGACAATTTGTTTTAGTTCTTCTTCTGAAAGTTGTTGGATTTGCTGCTCATTCAAGCCTGTTATACGATATAAAATGCCGCTGTTTTTAATTTCTTCAGCCTTTAATCCGTACTTGCTTAATTCTGAGCACAACTTTTCTAATAATTCATCAAGTTTAGAGGTATTTTTATTTTCTTCTGCAGAGGTATTTCCAGCATTCTTTGCTGCTTCTGTCATAACAGAATTAGTATAAGCTGTCTTAGCAGTCTGGACTCCCTGTCCGGACTGTGCAGTGTATAAATATTCATTTGTTTTTACACCATCTAATGACATCTTAAATACCTCATATATATAAAGTATGTAAAATTTGCCTAATTTCACTCTTTAAAGGTTTTGTTACAAAACTTAATATTGTAACAATTTGTAAATATTTATCTTTTTACCCTAAAGTTTTTCAAAGAAATTCCGTTATACAAAATGTAAGGTTGAAGTAATTAATAAGGAGTATAACTTATGTATTCAATGTGGCCCGGATGTTACAGCTTTAAAGATGAAATCGGTGTTCTTGCCCTGTGGTGCAAGGAGCAGATTGAAGCTTTTGTTTTAAAAATTTATGAATTGGACAGGTTATTAAACGGTTAGATAATCTTTGTTATTTTCTCTCTTTCTCTCAAAATATTTAAGCTTGCAGGTTCAAATGCAAGCTTTATTTTTTATTTATTATCTGGTAAAATTTAATTAAGGACTCGGGGGAGAGCCTTGTAATTTATGAAGAAATTATTTTTTCTGATAATAACTTTTATTATGTTTTTTATCCAGACTCTTGCTTCATACGCAGAGCCTTCTAAAGTTATGTCGCTGAATTTTGATGACTCTTCCTCTATTGTTTATCTTTATGTTCAAGAATCTGCAGATACAAAAATAGAAAATTTAAAAATATCTAAGCTGGAAAATCCGAACAGAATATATTTTGATATAGAAAACGCTGTTTTAATAGGGGAAAAACAGCATTTGACCGTTGAAAAAAGCTACATTAAAGAAATTCGTCTTTCCCAGTTTTCAACAGAACCTAATGTAGTGAGAGCTGTTATAACCTTTGAAGAAACTTTTGATACATCAAAAGTTAAAATCGTTAGAGCAGGCGGAAATATTATTGTAAAAACAGCCTGGCTTCCGATAAAAAATGATTACTTTAATACTGTATATTCAGAGGAGACGGAAAACCTTGCTTATTCCAATATTGTTGTAAATTCACAGGCCGTTCAAAAGGTTGCAATCCCGCAGAATATCACGGGCGACAGCTCTGTTGTTGCGGATATACAAAAGGCTTTTGAAAATTCAACTCTAAACAATTCTGACGGCAAAACTTATGAGTCAGCGGTTTCTATAGATCTGTCTTCTGATTTAAAACTCCGTACAAAGTATTATATTAACGGGTATTTTTTGAAAAATAACGGACTTCTTGTCAGCGGGCTTGGGCAGGTAAGCTCTGCAAGAATGTTTTATTTGACCGACCCGAAGAGAGTTGTTATGGATCTGCCAAACACTTTTGTGGATAAAAAGATTAGGAATAAAGAACTTGCGTTATGTCCGGACAACAGCTGTAAGGACAGCGCAAAAATCGGGCAGTTTGAGTATAACAAAGCCCGAATTGTAATAACGACAGAAAATCCGGATAAATATATTCCGATTTATTCTGCAGATGCACAATCATTGCTGTTTGTGAATGCAGATAAACTAAACCATACGGATTTGGTAAGCAGTGTTTCAAATATTAACAAGGCTTTTGTCAGAAAAATAGACAGCAAAACTAATGAATTAATTTTATCGTTTACGGCTCCTGTCGTACATTCAATTTTGAGAAACGACAATTCTTTAAACCTGTATATGTTTAATGTTAGAAGCTATAATGAGCCGGATTTGATAAAAACCTTTAACAATACATACTATAAAGGGCTTGTAATGTCGCTTCTGCCGAAAATAGGCGTTAGGGCTTCTATTGAATTAAATAAGACAGATATTGTTAAAGTCGAGCAAAGCGTTGACGGCAAGGCTTTAAAGCTTACAATAACGCAGGGAATAAAAGATAAACCGGATGAAAAGGTTGTTGTAAAGAAAACTGCAACAAAAGGAAAAGTTGTTCTGGATGCTGGACACGGGGGCAGTGATTACGGCGCAATCAGAGAAGGCATTAATGAAAAAGACATAACGCTGGATGTTACTCAAAGGGTTGCTTCCATACTCAAGTCTAAAGGTTACAAAGTCGCTCTTACGCGTTCTGACGATACATTTGTATCTCTGCAGGACAGAGTTGAGTTTTCAGAAAATGAAGCTCCGGAAATATTTGTAAGTATTCACGTAAATTCTGCCGTAGCAACCGAGCCGAAAGGCATTGAAACACATTATTACCACGATTACAGCAACGAACTTGCCAAAACTGTCCATTCTCATTTGATGAAAGAAATTGATACAAAGGACAGAGGCTTGGTTAAATCGAAATTTTATGTTATAAATCATACAACGGTTCCGGCAATATTAGTTGAGATGGGATTTATCTCAAATGAAGAGGAACGCGCGGAACTGATTTCTGATAAAAGAAAGCAAAAGACTGCAAAAGCAATAGCCGAGGGTATAATTGAGTACTGTAAATCACAATCTAAATAATAGACCGATTGGTTTTTTTGATTCCGGAGTGGGCGGGCTTTCCGTATATTCGCGCTTTAAAAAAGTTTTGCCTTATGAAGATACGCTTTATTACGGCGATTTGGCGCATCTGCCTTACGGAAATAAGACAAAATCAGAGTTGGTCAGCTATGCAAGAAATATTTTAGATTTTTATAAAGAAAAGCAGGTAAAGGCAGTTGTAATAGCCTGCAATACATCTTCTGCGCAGGCATATGACACTGTTAAAGATGAGTATGATTTTAGAATTTATCCGATAATACAATCCTGCGCCAGAGTCATTGCATCTCAAAACAATAAAAGGCTTGGAATATTCGCGACATTGGCAACTGTAGCATCAGGGGCGTATACAAAAGAGTTAAAAAAGTATAATCCGGCGCTTGAGGTAAAAGAGGTTGCCTGCCCGAATTGGGTTAATATTGTCGAATCCGGCAGGTACAAAGATGAATCGGCAATAGAAGATGTGCGGGTTCATGTTAAAGAAATTCTGGAATTTAGTCCGGAAAAAATTATTCTTGGCTGCACCCATTATCCCTATTTACTGCCGATATTGCATAAAGTTGCACCTAATATCGTATTTCTTGATCCGGCTGAAATCTTTGTTGATTACATAAAACAAGATTTACAGCAGGCAGGTTTGTTAAATACCGTGCATAAATCAGAGGAGCATATATATGTGAGCGCAGAACCCAGAAGCTTTATGGAGCATTCTGCAATATTTTATAAAGTTGAGGAGCTTCCGGAGCTTATTAATTTTGCTCTGCTTTAGTATTTCTATCCCCTTGAAAATACTTCTACATCAATATTATCAAAGGTATTATTAAAGAAAAATGCGGAAGATGCAACCATAGAGGCATTATCAGTACAGTATTTCATTGCCGGAGCATAAACATCATATCCTGCATCTTTAAGACTGAATATTTTTTTTCTGATTTCGGAATTAGCCGCAACTCCTCCGGCTAGAACAACCTGTTTGTATCCGCTTTGTTCTAATGCGTGCTTAACTTTTTTGAACAGTGTAGAAGAAACACATTCTTGGAAGCTTGCACATATATCTTTTACCGGCATTTCCTTGCCGTCAAAACTTTTTACTAATCTAAGCACTGCTGTTTTAAGCCCGCTGAAGCTGAAATCATATTCGGCAACTTTAGCTTCCGGCAGTTTGAATGCGTGCGGATTTCCTTCCTGCGCCAGTTTATCAAGTTTTGGTCCTCCGGGGTAGGGCAGTCCGATTAGGCGTGCAACTTTATCATAAGCTTCACCTACAGCATCGTCTATTGTTTCACCTATGATTTCCATATCAGAATAAGAACTTACTTTAATAATCTGTGTATGCCCACCGCTTACCAATAGTGCAATAAAAGGCGGTTTTAGTTCTGTATCAATGAAATTAGCGGCAAGGTGTGCATTAAGGTGATTAACTCCGATAAAAGGCTTATCATATGCAAGTGCAAGAGTCTTGGCTGCGTTTAATCCTACCAGCAGACATCCGACAAGCCCCGGACCAACAGTCCCTGCAAAAGCAGAAATATCTCTGCCCGTTACTCCCGCCTGCTTGAATGTTTCTTCTATTACGACATTTACAGCCTCAAGGTGTTCCCGCGCAGCAATTTCCGGAATTACGCCTCCGTATGCTTCGTGGATTTTTATTTGTGAAGCAACAACATTTGCAAGCACCTCTCTGCCTCCTTTTACAATTGCGCAGGCAGTTTCGTCACAGCTTGATTCTATTGCCATAATAAGAGAATTATTATCTAGTGTAACAGCATTATTGCTGAATAATGTTTTTTTAATCTTGTTCATACTATCAAGTATAATACAAATAGAAAACGTGCAAAATAATCCATTAATTGCCTAAAACCGCTGTTAATAAAAGATTTTGTATGGAATTCGTGTTAAAATATAGAGGGTAATATATTAAGTTTTGTAACAATTTGTCCAAAATTAGGCATTTTTTGTAATAAATCTTAACAAAACTATTGAGTTTTATATACTAATGATATATCATAAGTATATAAGGATTATTTGTTATGTGTCCAATCCTTTACAGATCTGTTTTCAAAAAGTTATACATTTACCAACCTTAGGAGTTTAATCGTATGAAAGAACAATTTATCAGTATGAAAACAACAACAAATCCTGCAAAATTTTTCACAAATACACCGGATGAATTAAAAGTTTATATTAGAAAGATTAACAGTTTTAAATCATTAACAGCAGATGAAGAAAAAGAAATTGCAAAACGTGCAAAAAGCGGTGACAGAGAAGCAAAACGCATCTTGGTGCAGGCAAATTTAAAACTGGTTTTGACAATCGCAAGAAAAGCCATTCACGTATCCAAGCTTCCGCTTGTAGATTTAATACAGGAAGGAAATTTGGGGTTAATGGTTGCGGTGGAAAAATTTAATCCGGATTTGGGCTACAGATTTTCAACATATGCTGCATGGTGGATTAAACAGGCAATGTTTAAGGCAATATCAGAACAATCATATTGCATGAAGATTCCGGTTTATATACAAGAAACTTTGTCTAAGTTTTCAAAAGTAAAAGCAGAGATGGAAAAAAGCTACAATTGCAGTATCAATAATAAAGATGTCGCTGAAAAAATGAATCTGGAACCGGAAAAAATTGATACTTATCTTTCTGCATATACAACGGCTGTATCTATTGAGGGCAGTTTTGAAGGCAATAACGGAAGTGAACTCAATGTTGCAGATGTTTTGGAAGACAAAAAAACGAACGTAGAGCAGGACATTGAATATGAAGAATTGAAGAAGGATTTGTCAAGCGTTGTTTCTACATTAAAGGACAGAGAACAGACTGTTATAAAAATGAGGTTTGGTCTTGAAAATTTTGCAAGAACAACTCTGGAAGATATCGGCAAGCTTTATGGTGTTACTAAAGAGTGTATCAGACAGACTGAAATGCGCGCATTAACAAAATTGAGAAACAGCTTAACGTTAGCATGCTATGCAGATTAACAACAGATAAAAATGTCCCGTATATGAACTAATATGCGGGATATTTTTTATGTTACATTTTTTTTACAAACTAGCAAAATCTTGAATTTAGGGGATTTTATATTGTATAATATAAATAAGAGTGTGAAGGTGTGTATGATTAATAAAGTGAATATCTGCAATTCTATAAGCTGCAAACAAAATCCTTATGGTAACATACAAAAAATAGGACAATCGCCTAATGGACGAACAATATACAGGGTTATTGATTCGGAAGGGCAGGAAAATGGAAGGCTCTCTGTAAATACTTCTGATACCGCAAAATTTGAACAGGCATACAGAGATGTAATGTCTTCTGCTCCGCAAATTCAAAAATATGTTTTGGAAAACTCTTCAGAAAAAGATATACAAAAAAGACGCACCATATCAAGGACAGCCGTTACAGTCTGCGGACTTATCGGTGCAGCAATTCCTATTGCCATTACGAGAAAGGCTTCTACAATTAAACAGATTCTAGCAACAGTTACTGGTATAGTAGTCGGTCTGTCTGCCGGTTTTGCTGCTTCTTTAGCATTAACAACCCCTCCCGGAACATTTAAATTTGCAAAAGCTACAAGAACTATTTCAAAATTAGATATACAACCGGTAGAAAATAAATAAAATACGGCTAATCTATTGGACTTTTTGCGAATTTACCATGTTTATACTATAATTGAAATGAAAAGATTATAGTATAGTATTATGGAAGAATCCGGCTTTCGAGCAGCCGGAGAAAGAAGGAAAAATGGTACCGGAAACAAAAAGTTTTCAGTTAGAAATCGGCGGAAAAACCGTCACTGTAGAGACAGGTAAGTATGCAAAATCAACAAACGGCAGTGTTACTGTTCGCTGCGGCGACACAATGTTATTTGTTCACTGCGTAGTTAGTAAAGAACCAAGAGTAGGGATAGACTTTTTCCCGCTTCTTATTGATTATGAAGAAAGGATGTCTTCAATAGGGCGCATCCCCGGCGGTTACAACCGTTCAGAAGGCAAGGCCAGTGATAAAGCTATTCTTGTTTCACGTTTGATAGACAGACCTATTAGACCCCTTTTCCCCAAAGGATATAGAAATGATATTCAAATCGTAGCCCAATTGTTCAGTTATGACCAGCAAAATCAGCCGGACACACTGGCAATGTTAGGAGCTTCATGCGCACTAATGCTGTCTGGCGCCCCATTTGAAGGTCCTATCGGGGCTGTAAGAGTTTCAAAAGTCGATGGCGAGCTTATTGCAAACCCGACTCACCAGCAGGCAGATAAATCCGATTTGGATATCGTTGTAGCTGGTACGCACGATAGCGTTATTATGGTTGAAGCAGGATGTAAATTCGTAACAGAAGATGATATTATGGAAGCTGTTGAATTTGCACAGGTTGAAATCAGAAAACAGTGTGAAGCTCAAGTCGAATTCGCAAAGGCTTGCGGCGTAGTTAAGGAAGAATTTGTTAACCCTTACGACACAACAGAACTTAAAAATATTATAGACGAAGTTGCTCATGATATGATTTTTGATGCATATCACAACTTTGACAGAGAATATAGACAAAATAAGCTTGAAGAAGCTAAAAAACTTGTTAAAGAAAAAGTTGAAGCACTTCCAGAAGATCACTATATTCATCAAATTATTGAAGAAACAGGAATTGATTTTGTTGCAGAAGAATTCAAGGCTGCAGAAAAGAAAATTATGCGTGCAATGATTCTTGATGAAGGCGTTAGAGCAGACGGCAGAAAACCTAATGAAGTTCGTCCTATATGGTGCGAAGTCGGTGTTATTCCACGTGCTCACGGTTCTGCAGTATTCACAAGAGGTCAAACTCAGATTCTTTCTGTCGCAACTCTTGCTGGACCGGGTATGAAACAGGAATTAGACGGAGTTGATCCGGAAACTGAAAAAACTTATATGCACAAATATATCTTCCCTGGTTTTTCAGTAGGTGAAGTTAAACCTCTAAGAGGTCCGGGAAGACGCGAAGTCGGACACGGAAATCTTGCAGAAAGAGCTAATGTTCCGGCACTTCCTTCACAGGAAGAATTCGGATACACAATCCGCGTAACATCTGATGTACTTGAATCAAACGGTTCAACTTCTATGGGTTCAACCTGCGGTTCATCTATGGCATTAATGAATGCCGGTGTTCCTGTAAAGTGCATGATAGGCGGTGTTGCAATGGGTATGATTACTGAACCCGGAAGAGAACCTGTTGTTTTAACAGATATCCAAGGTATTGAAGACTTCCTGGGCGATATGGACTTTAAAGTTACAGGTAATGATGACGGTATTACAGCACTTCAAATGGATATGAAGGCTAAAGGTATTGCTAATGATACTTTAAGAAGAGCTTTGGCACAAGCAAAAGAAGGCAGACTTCATATCTTAGGCGAAATGAGAAAAGTTATTACTAAACCGGCAGATCATCTGTCACCATATGCACCAAGCATTACCACTATGACAATTCCGGTTGAAGATATCGGAACTGTTATCGGACCGGGTGGAAAACAAATCCGTGCTATTATAGATGCTTCCGGCGCTGAAATTGATATTCAAGACAGCGGTGTAGTAACGATTACTTCTAATGACCAGGAAGGTGCTGCAATAGCGAAAAAGATGATTCAAGACTTAACTTTTAAGCCGGAAGTCGGTATGGTTATAAAAGGTAAAGTTGTAAGAATTATTCCTATCGGAGCTTTTGTAGAACTCGGCGGCGGTAAAGACGGTATGGTTCATATTTCTCAAATCTGCCAGGAAAGAATCGAAACAATAGAACCGCATGTTAATATCGGCGATGAAGTTATAGTTAAGGTCATAAAGATTGATGATAAAGGCAGAATTAACTTGACTATCAAGGGCGTAACCGATGAAGACAAAACACGTATTATAAATGCTTAAACTGCATTCATTAATATAAGAAAAGGAGCTTATAAGAAGCTCCTTTTTTATTCTTTATCTGCGCCTGTCTGTTAATTTTTGGCTTTTTTCCAAGCTATAATCTATACACTTTTAATATGTATCTATACCAAAATATTCAATCGCACCTAATTTAAAACTCTTTATGGCAGCTTGAACTCTGTTTGAAACTCCTATTTTTTTGTAAATGGATGCAATATGGGCTTTTATTGTGTGGTCTGAAATAACCAATTTCTGTGCAATTTCTTTATTTGTTAATCCCATAATCAACCAGTACAATACCTCTAATTCCCGCTCAGTAAAAATTTCCATTCTTTTAAACGCCCCTATATTCCTAAATTCCCAAAACTAATTAATTTTTTTGTACAATAATTCTCATCTTGTGTCTATAAGCTCTGTGGCTAGATTATATATTAAGATTTGTAACAATTTCAAAAAACCCTAAAATTAGGCATATTTTACATACTTTATATATATAAGATGGTATTATAAGAAAGTTGAGTATAAGATGGCACCAGATTTCGATTTAACACAAATACAATCAACATTAAATCAAGCAATTGGTCAGCTTGGCTCCACAGGAAGTGTTTCTGCCGGCGGCTCATCTTCTAGTACATCTTTTGTTAATAGCGTATGGAACTTGGCTCAAGAAGGACAGGTTGCTGCTAATGGAAATAACAAGCAAAAAGCTGAAGCAATATCAAATATTGTTAAAAATTTAATGGGTATGCTGACAAGCCTTGGAACTAATGAAAACAGCAAAGCAACTAAAGAAGTTAAAAAGAATGAAAAAAATGCAGAAGCTCTTGATAAAAAAGCTGATGAATCTGCTCAAGCTACAGAAGAACAAGTAAATGAGATAATAAATAATATTGCCAACAATACAACAAGCATAAGTCAAGCAATAGAAAAGATTGAAGAATTAGGCGGTGATAAAGGTCAAATTGCCGAAGCTCAAGAACAGTTAGAAGAACAGCTTGAAATTATTGAAGAAAATAAAGCTATATTAAATGATGGTGTATCTTCTCCGGAAGCAAAACAAGAAGCTTTACAAGCTTTAGTCGGAGCAGCATCTGTTATTAACGGCTTAGTTGAATCAATCGGCGAAGTCCAGAAAGAAATAGAAGCTCAAAATAATATTGTTGAAAATTCTACAAATAACGTATCCGGTCTTATAGAAGAATCTGTAAGTGTTATTACAAACGGAGCAGTTGAACTTCAATCATTTATTAAAGAAGGAGCTGCACAGAGCGTTACCAGCACAACAACATCTGTTACAGGCAGTGCTAATGAAATTGTCGGTAAAAAAGCTACTGCAATGGGTTCTGCCAGCAGTGCAATTCCGTTTGTTGGCTCAACCGCCGGTTCGAAATTGATTCAAATTGGTATGGATCAAACTATGGCCGGTGGAACCAGAATAAGTGGAGCAGCTACGACACTTTCAACATTAACTAAAGCCATAGGAGAAATGGGAAGTAACCTTTCAAACCTATCTAATTTTACCAATTCTGTTGGTGAAATAGGTAATAGTTTTGTTGCACTTGTCGGACAATACGGTTCGGCTTTAGAGCCTGTAATTACAGCTACCGGTTCATGGTCTGCAGTTGCTGATGCAAATGCCCAGTTTGAAGAGGCAATAGCTGAATATCAATCACAAAACGGTATGATTGAAACAAATCAATGGGAACAAATGAGCAAAACTTCTTATACATCAGATGATAAAAATAATAGCAATGAAACATCTTCAAATGAAGGCGAAAATAATTTAGCATTTAACTTTGATACAAATTTATTTAGAGAAGCTTTTAAGACAGAGAATATATAAAATTTAAAATATAAAGAATTTATTAAGCTTTTTTAGCGAGTGTAAAATTTACACTCGCTAAATTGATTTATACACGCGCATTTTAGGCTTAATATATAAATTTTATTCACATAAAACCCCTCAATGCTTTTGTTGACAATGTTTTTCATTTGTGTTGCAATGTTGATATAGCCGTACTTAAAAAAGGAGATTCTAATATGACAACGAAAACAAAAAAAGACGTTGACGCTTTGGAAAAATCTCTTAATGCATCAAATGTAGTTGAAACACTTGATCAGTTAGAAGGTTTAATTTCCAGAGTCAGCAAAGCGCAAAAGATTTTTGCAACTTATTCTCAAGAAAAAGTAGATGCTATCTTTAAAGCTGCAGCGGCTGCTGCTGATAAAGCCCGTATTCCGCTTGCAAGAATGGCTGTTGAAGAAACAGGCATGGGTATTTTAGAAGATAAGATTATTAAAAACCACTTCGCATCTGAATACATTTATAACAAACACAAAAACGCAAAAACCTGCGGTATTATTAAAGAAGATAAAATTAACGGTATTAAAATTGCTGCAGAACCTTTAGGTGTTTTAGCAGGTATTGTTCCTACTACAAACCCGACTTCTACTGCAATATTCAAATCTTTAATTGCTCTTAAAACAAGAAACGGTATTATTTTCTCACCGCACCCGAGAGCAAAAAAATGTACAATTGAAGCTGCTAAAATTGTTCTTGAAGCAGCTGTTAAAGCCGGCGCTCCGGAAGATATTATCGGATGGATTGATGTTCCGTCTATCGAGCTTTCAAGCGCTTTGATGCAGCACCCGTCAATTGCTTGCATCGTTGCTACAGGCGGTCCGGGTATGGTTAAGGCAGCTTATTCATCCGGAAACCCTGCTTTAGGTGTAGGTCCGGGTAACGTTCCGGCTGTTATTGATGAAACTGCTGATATTAAAATGGCTGTATCATCAATTCTTATGTCAAAATCTTTCGACAATGGTATGATTTGTGCTTCTGAACAATCTGTTATCGTTGTTGACAGTGTTTATGAAGAAGTTAAAAACGAATTCTTATACAGAGGTGCTTACCTTGTAAACGAAGGTCAAAAACAAAAATTAATCGACCTTCCTCTAATCGATCCGAAAAGAGGTACTGCACATCCGGATGTTGTTGGTCAAAAACCGCACAGAATTGCAGAACTTGCAGGTTTCGGCAATGAAGTTCCTGAGGATGCTAAAATTCTTCTTGTTGAAAGACCGGAAGTTGATTGGGAAGATCCGTTCTCAAGAGAAAAATTGTCACCTGTTCTTACAATGTACAGAGCTTCTGATTTTGATGATGCTGCTGAAAAAGCTCATCACCTCGTAATCAGAGGCGGTGCAGGTCACACTTCTGTACTTTACACTGATGAACGTAAAAAAGACAGAATTGATAAGTATTCTGAAATGATGCCTACTTGCAGAGTTTTAATCAACTCACCATCATCTCAAGGCGGTATCGGTGACTTATACAACTTTAGACTTGAACCGTCACTTTCACTCGGCTGCGGTTCCTGGGGTAAAAACGCTGTTTCCGGTAACATCGGCGTTGAAAACTTATTGAACTACAAGACTGTTGCTGAAAGGAGAGAAAATATGTTATGGTTTAAGGTTCCTGCTAAAGTTTACTTCAAGAGAGGTGCTGTTGATTTAGCACTTAGAGAACTTACAGGTAAGAAACGTGCATTTATCGTAACCGATAGGTTCTTATTCAATTCCGGCGCAGTTAACGCTATTACTAACGTTCTTGATGAAATCGGTATTGACCACGAAGTATTCTTCGATGTTAAACCGGATCCGACATTATCTACAATTGATCAAGCAATGGCTATCTTAAGACCGTTTGAACCAGATGTAATTATCTCTGTAGGCGGCGGTTCACCGATGGATGCTGCTAAAATTATGTGGTTATTGTATGAACAGCCGGATACAAACTTTGAAGATATCGCAATGAGATTTATGGATATCAGAAAGAGAATCTGCTCTATTCCGGAATTAGGCAAAAAAGCTACAATGGTTGCTATTCCTACAACATCAGGTACAGGTTCAGAAGTAACTCCGTTTGCTATTATTACAGATGATGAAACTCACGTAAAATATGCAATCGCTGATTACGCTTTAACACCTAATATGGCAATCGTTGACCCGAACTTTGTAGATGGTATGCCAAAAGGTTTAACAGCTGCTTCCGGTATCGATGCTTTAGTTCACGCATTTGAAGCTTATGTATCTAATATGGCTACAAACTTTACTAATTCAAACGCATTAGAAGCAACCAAGTTAATCTTTAGATATCTTGAACGTTCATACAGAGAAGGTGCTAACGATCCGCTTGCAAGAGAAAAAATGCACTACGCTGCAACAATTGCAGGTATGTCATTTGCTAACTCTTTCTTAGGATTGTGCCACTCTATGGCTCACAAGCTTGGTGCAATGTATCACGTACCTCACGGTGTAGCTAACGCTCTTCTTATCAGACAGGTTATGAAATATAACTCATCTGATGCACCGCACAAACAGGCAATATTCCCGCAATACAAGTTCCCGAATGCTAAGGCTAAATATGGTCAGATTGCTGATGAACTTGGTTTGGGCGGTAATAATGATGACGAAAAAGTACAATTACTGCTTAATGCCGTAGATGATTTGATGACTAAGATTGAACTTCCAAAATCAATCAAAGACTTCGGTGTAGATGAACAAACATTTATGGATAATCTGGATGAACTTGTAGAATTGGCATTCGATGACCAATGTACAGGTGCTAACCCGGCATATCCTTTGATGTCTGATATCAAGAAAATCTACATTGACGCTTACTACGGTAATGTATAGTTACTTTTTCTGTAGACAAAGTAACCAAAAAGACTTTTCTTACATTGTCGACAGACATACGTGATATTACAAATTGTAATTATAGCTGTGTTAAGTTGAAAAGAAGCGGAACTTGAATTTTTTCAAGTTCCGCTTTTGTTATCTATAAATCATCTTACTGTAAGAGAAATATCTACAAGTTTTTGTCCAAATGGCGTTGGTTGTATTTGATTGATTTGCATAAGACCTTAATCCCAGACTTCGTATTTCCCAATAGTATATTTACCTTCGTCAATGAACTTGTCTATTTTATGTCATTGCGAGGCTGATTAAGTTGAAGCAATCTATCCAATTAATAACTAGTATATTTTTATTCTAAAATACAATGCTAACCGCTTAATTCAAGTTTTGATTTTCGGCTACCACCTTTAAATTGTTTCTCACGAGCTATTGCAGAGCTAACATTTTAATAAAATTCATAATACACCAAAGTATTAAAGTTAATAAAAGGCTGGATTGCTTCGGACTAATCGTCCTCGCAATGACACAAAATTATATAATTTCACATCAAGCTCAATAGGGTGCAATGTTTTGCACCCTATTGAGCTATTTTTAGTTAGTTTTATAGAATACCATTTTCATAAAAATGTCGTTGTTCTATAAGCCGTTTTTTATAATTTATACGTTCTCTCGCTGTTTTCATTTTTTTCATTTTTTCTAAATCTTCTGGATAAAATTCTAACTCACTCCAAGTGATACCCTTGATATCACTCGGTCCAGTTACAAAATTAGGTAAATCTTTTTCCTAATATTTTTGCCATCAATAATTAAATATTTTTGTTCTTCACATTCAAAAACATCTTTTGCAAGAGTCTTAAGTTTGCTAAATTTTTTGTAACATCGTTGTTTTAATTCTAGTATATGAATATTTTGTAAGAGTCTCTTTGTGTGAATTTTCATTGTTATTCCCCACACTTTTTACTGAGTCTATATTTATTTTGCTCTATAAGTTTCCCCTTATATTCAATACATTCCCTATCTGTCATTGTTTTCATTTTTTCAATGTCTTCTGGATAATATTCAATTCTATTCCAAGTTATACCTTTTAAATCACTAGGTCCAGTGACAGAATTAGGCAGTTCACGTGGTCCTCCTAAAAAACCTTTATCACGAAATTTTTTACCGTTTAATACAAAATACTTTGACTCATCTGGAGTTCGCTCAAAAACATCTTTTGCAAGAGTCTTTAGCTTGCTAAATCTATTTGAAAGAGTTTGCTTAAATTTTTTAATAAATCTATTTTTAGTTGGTTTTATAGAGTCTATTTTCATATGTAATTATTTCGTTTCTCCAAACGAATATTTCCCTTCAGATATTAATTTCTTTACGTATTCTATACCTTCACGCCCTTTCATTTGTTGAAGTTTCTTTTCATCTTCAGGGGAAAAAATAAGTTCTCCCCATTTAAAACCTTTAATATCATTCGGACCAGTAACAGAATTAGGCAGGTCTCTTGGTCCCCCTAAAAAACCCCTATCACGGTTTTTTTTACCATTTAACACAAAATACTTTGACTCATCTGGAGTTCGCTCAAAAACATCTTTTGCAAGAGTCTTAAGTTTGCTAAATCTATTTAAAAAAGCCTGCTTAATTTTTTTAATAAATCTATTTTCAGTTGGTTTTACAGACTCTATTTTCATAATATAATTAATAATCTTCTATTCTATATTTCCCTTCATCTAATAACTTTGACCGATAAGCTATTTTTTCTTCATAAGACATTTTTGACATAATTTGCATATCTTTATCCGAAAGAACAACTTTTTTTATAGTTATACCTTTTAAATCACTCGGTCCAGTGACAGAATTGGGCAAATCTTTTTCTTTAATCTTTTTGCCATTAATAATTAAATATTGTTGTTCTTCACGTTCAAAAACATCTTTTGCAAGAGTTTTAAGCTTGCTAAATTTATTAGCAAGATGATGCTTTACTCTTGTTATTATTGATTGATTCGTAGTATGTTGGCATTCATTTATTGCTTTTATTAGCATAATCTAAACCTCCTTTGTATTATAACATTAATATTAACCTTCCGCAATATTACTTTGTTTTAAGTCTGCCAATATATTCCATCTTCGATTTGTAAAATCATATTCCGCATTTTTGATTAATAATTGTGAGCCTTTTTGTATTAAAAGTTCTGCTTCTGATTCACGTTCTACATTATAGCTTTCTATCATTGATGCTTTTGTTTTTTTAGGAACATTTATAGTCCAATACACTTTCTGTGCATATGGTTCTATTGCACTTGGCTCAATTGCTGTTGACATAAAACGCTCTTGTTTTACAATATTTGGAAGCATATAATTATATGCAAAGTTTTTTGTATCATTTTGGTTATATATACCTCGTTCAATTCCTGTCGTAAAATCTTCTAAAACATCTTTGAGTGTAATATTCTTTTTCTCATCTAATATTACTGAACCAAAGATTCCGAAGTTGCCTTCACCTCGATAAACAGTCATATCATTTTTGAGTGATTGGGTATTTAGAAATTTTTCTATTGCTTTTATCTGGTCTTTTATTTTCTTGGGAATTAGTTCCGTCACTTATTGCGTTATTTATTTTTCTTGAGTCCAGCTTATATTCCATCAGCGCCCTAACAACTTCTCTGGGCTTTTTTATAATACCGGCTATACAATTTTCCCACTCTTTTTCCGGAAGATTTTTGTAGAATTTTAGTTTATCTATTCTTTTTATGCTGCGGACAAAAAGTGCAAGCTTTTCTATATTTGGAATATTGTCTCCGGCTGTTGTTCCGCGCCAGAGATTAATGAACTTCCCGTTATGCATATTCATAAAGTCTGCAATATCCGCTAGGTCGCTTTCTGTAAGCTTGTTTGACAGACTAACCGAATGTTTCCATTTCTTAAAGTTTGAGAAACCGCTGAAAGATGATTTAAGTAACTTCCATTTTATCCTTTTCATCTCATCTTTCAGATAATTATCACCAAGTTTGCCGTCAATAAAGAGAGATTTAACTTCATCAGGCGTTGTCTGCCTAGGTTTGTATTCAAGAACATTATGGACGTATTTTATTTTTCCCAAATCTTCCGGGAAAATAGATATAATTTCCGGCTTTTCTATAAACCTTTGAGCCGAAGTTTTGGGGATAAATACATTTATCGCTTTTTTAACTGTGTTAACTTTCAATAATTTTACCTTATTTTTTAACCTTATAGTTTTATAAAGTTATTTAAGTAAAAATAATTGCCCCAATTGTCAGATTTTGTTAAGAAATCTTCACTCAAGCGCATAGGTTTTGGTAATCTAAGATTACCGAAACATTTTTATTACAGTAAAGCCCGCAGGGAACAGATTGTATACATATCTCTGCCTAAGTTTTTGATGTGGTAAATCACAGATTTACCATAACCTACAGAATTATTTTCTAAACATTCAAGTCAATAAATTTTTCTTTTTCACCTACTGTTGTTATTTTTACTTTGTTAACATCAGCCGGATCAAATTGATAAATGTTAGCAGAAGAGAAGAACGCTCCACGTTTTTTTGTCGGATAAGGAGTTATATTAGTGTCAGCTCCTTTGGGAAAAAATTTTGCAACCAAATTTTTCACTTTTTCGACTAAAGGGTTGGGACAAGTTTCAAGCTGCCCCGGTGATTTTTCATATCCTCCGACATTCATCAACAGTTTAGGTTTATAGTTTTTATCAATATAATAGTCGTATTTTTTCAGTTGAGCCTCAAGAGCCTTTAGCTGACCTTCATTATTTGTAGGAACATAATGAGATAGTATCGCAAGGGGCTTTCCATCAACACATTTGGCAATAACTCCTACGGAATTACATCCGCAAAGCGCATCCGTATAAATTGTATTTATGCCATTTTCTGAAACCCTTGCCGCTGCACAATGGTTCATATCGACATGTACAATGCTTTTATCGCCGTTTCGCAGCATTTTATTTAGTACCATCTCCGGCATAGAATTTACTGCTTCAAGATTAGCTTTAGAATTTGCCGTTACTTTGGGCACAAATGTACGTGTTAAATTTATAATCTTACTTACCATATTTATTATAAAACTATGTTAATCTAAAAATTGCTTTTTTGTAACAAAATATTTACGGTAAAGTTTATTTTTGGTACTCTATTGATAATAGTAAGGGGATTTAAGATATGACAGAAATAAGAGAAGAATTTATTGAGCAGGCAAAGCACTTGACTAGAAATGCAGAAGTTTTACCGAACGGATTTGAAGAATTAGCGGCAAAGCTTCAGCACGCGCATGATACAAATACTCCATTAAGGATAAAACTCGGTATGGATCCGACAAGACCGGATTTACATCTGGGACATACTGTTGTTATGAGAAAATTAAAAGAATTTCAAAAATTGGGTCATAAAATTGTGCTGCTTGTCGGCGGAGCAACTGCTATGATAGGAGATCCCTCCGGAAAATCAGAAACAAGACCGGCTTTGACAAAAGAACAGGTTGAAGCAAACGCTAAAACTTATTTCGACCAAATGTCTAAAGTTCTTGATATATCTGATGCGGAAGTTGTTAATAATGCGGACTGGCTTCATAAAATGTCGTTTACAGAACTTTTGCAGCTAGCCGGCAAGGTTACTGTTGCTCAGATGATGACAAGAGATGATTTTGCAAAAAGGTATGCAGAAGGTAAACCGATTGCTATTCATGAATTCTTTTATCCTCTAATGCAGGCTTATGATTCGGTTGCAATTGATTCTGATATAGAATTAGGCGGAACTGATCAGAGATTTAATACTCTTTTAGGGCGCGATATCCAGGCTGCATATGGCAAAAAACATCCTCAGCTGGTTATGATGCTTCCGCTTTTAGAAGGCACTGACGGTGTTGTAAAGATGTCTAAGACTTATCCGGAACATTGTATTTCTTTAACAGACAGCGCTAAAGACATGTTTGGTAAACTTATGAGCATTCCGGATACATTAATTACCAGATATTATTCACTATTGACAGATGTTGAACAAGAAGATTTGATGCGTATGGATGAACAGATTGCTTCAAATTCAATAAATCCGCGTGATATTAAAATGGAGCTGGCTTATACTATAACAGCTGAATATCATGGGAAAGAAGGGGCTGCAAAAGCACAGGAAGATTTCATTAATGTTGTATCCAACAAGGGAATACCGGATGATATAGAAAGTGTTAAAATAGAAAATGATAAAAGTATTTTAGACCTTCTTGTAGAGCTTTCTTTTGTACAGTCTAAAGGCGAGGCAAAACGTCTTATTCAAGGCGGCGGAGTAAAAATTGACGGAGAGAAACTTTCCGACATGTCATTTATGGTTAAACCAAATATGAATGTAGTGCTCCAGGCAGGTAAAAGAAAGTTTGCTAAATTAGTATAAAACACTCCCTTCCTAAATGGGGAGGGTTGGAGTAATAATATGATTTATAATAGCATACTGGAAACCATTGGTAACACACCGATGGTAATATATAAAGATAATATTTGGCTAAAATTAGAATATTTTAACCCGTCCGGTTCAATAAAAGACAGGGCTGCATTTTCAATGATAAAAAGTGCAATGGACAGGGGTGAAATTGATAAAGACAGTATAATAATTGAACCTACAAGCGGAAATACAGGCATTGGGCTTGCGATGGTCTGTGCTGTTTTAGGAATGAAACTTATTATCTGCATGCCGGAAAATATGTCGGAAGAGCGTAAAAAAAGTATTTCAGCATACGGGGCAGAGCTTGTTCTGACTCCTGCAGAGGATGGTATGCAAGGAGCAGTCGAAAAAGCTAACGAGCTTAAAAATATTTATCCCAACAGCTGGATTCCCATGCAGTTTTCAAATTTTGATAACCCGCGGGCGCACGAAGTAACCGCTAAAGAAATTCTTGATGATACGGGAAATACTGTTGATATAGTAGTAGCAGGGATTGGAACCGGCGGGACTGCTTACGGATTAAAGAAATATTTAAAAAATTCTCTTGTATATGGAGTAGAGCCTGCTGAAAGCCCTCTTTTCACGGAAGGACATGCCGGAAGCCATAAAATTCAAGGTATTGGAGCGAATTTTATACCGGAAATTTCAGATTTTGCAGAATTGGATGGCATACTGACTGTCGAAGGTGATATGGCTATAGAGAAAGCTAAGGAGCTTGCAAAAAATCACGGAATTTTTTGTGGAATATCAGGCGGAGCAAATGTTCAAGCAGCAGAAGAACTTGCTCAAAAACATCCGGAAAAACTAATTATAGCAATTATTCCGGATAGCGGAGAAAGGTATTTATCAATCTGGTAGGTGAATATGCTTATACGTACTATAAAAAAATAAACTATACCTATTGACATATTGTAGGTTATACCCTACAATAATATTAGATAACCTTATGGCTGAAAATTTAAAACAAATCATATATTACAAAACTGCTGACGGTAATTGCCCTTATCTTGAATGGAAACATTCACTTGATAAAAAAACTCAATCAATAATTGATAATCGTATAGAACGTTTAGTTGACGGTTTATATGGTGACCATAAAAAACTTTCAAATAGTTTACTGTCTGAACTAAGATTTTTTGTAGGCAAAGGTTACAGAATCTATTATAAAGACCTCACAAATGTAATTATACTAATTGTCGCTGGCAGTAACAAGGATAATCAAGCAAGAATAATAAAACAAGCAGAAAATTACTTAAAAGATTTTATTGAAAGGAACTCAAAATGACAGATTTTGCAGAAGAATTCAATTTAGATATGAATAAAGTTATGGCAAATTCAACAAGCCATGATGAATACATGCAGAAAATTTTACAGGATAAAGAATATCAAAGAATTTATCTTGAAACTTCATTGGAAGAGTTTGCACAAGACGGAAACGTTGAAGCTTTTATCCGTTCTTTAGGTCATGTTGTAAAAGCACGTGGTCGTGGTGCGATTTCTTCTCTGGCAAAAGAATTGAATATGGATAGAAGTAATCTCTCTGATATTTTAAACGGTAAGGTCCAGCCTAAAATTAGTACAACTTTAAAATTATTGAATGGGTTAGGTTATAAAATTGAACTAAAAACTGCCTAACAATTATCTCTTATCAATGCTATATTTTTACAACAATACAGAAGGGGAATGAATAAATAATAAAAAGTTGTTAAAATTTGAAAAGGTTGAATAACAACAGCTTCTGAATTAGAATATAAAATAAATCACGAGGTTCTATGCTGATAAGAGCAATAAAAAAGATAAAAGAAGATATAAAAGTTATTTATGAAAAAGATCCTGCCGCAAATAATCTTGCGGAAGTTTTGTTTTGCTATCCGGGGTTACAGGCTCTTATCTCCCATAGAATTGCGCATAAGCTTGCTTATTGGGGGATTCCGTTTATTCCTCGCTTTATCTCCTACCTTACCAGAATTATTACCGGAATCGAAATTCATCCAAAAGCCCGAATCGGACGCAGATTTTTTATTGACCACGGAGAGGGGGTTGTAATCGGAGAAACAACCATAATCGGTGATGATGTCCTTATTTATCAGCAGGTTACTCTTGGAGGAACAGGCAATGAACACGGCAAAAGACACCCTACTATCGGTAATAATGTAATTATAGGTGCAGGGGCAAAAATTCTGGGCAATATAACCATAGGTGACAACACAAGAGTCGGTGCGGGTTCCGTAGTTATTGACAATGTTCCAGAACACTGTACGGTTGTAGGAGTACCAGGGAGAGTAGTACAGCAGAAGTTTATGAATTCGGATGGTGTTCTTATGCATAATAGAATTCCGGATCCGGTAAAATGCGAGCTTAACCGCTTAAAATATGAAGTTCAAGAAATTAAAGAACAAATAAACCGGACAAACTAAAGCAAAAATATTTTTTACGGTTTTTTATCTAATCAAATGAACAAAATAATAACTGGTGCTCCTGTCTTTAAAGGACAATGGGATAGCACAAAAAAAGGAAATCCTTATTTTAAAACTAATGCCGGTACTATAATGGGTGTTGTAGGAGCCTGCGCTCAGTTTATGGATATGTTTGACGGCAGCAATAAAAGAGATAAATCAGCTTTGATTATTTCTACCCTGTTCGGAGCCGGCTTGAATCTTGCAACCGGTATTTATGTTGACAAAATGAGAAATCAAAAGACAGCTGATGCAGAAGATTATATTAATAACGCAGGTACAACAAAGGCTTTGCGGGATATAAAGAAACTTGATATTACCGATACAGGAAAAGTCTATTATAAATCTTCTGAAGGTACGCGTTTTTATACCCAAGTTGGCTGCTGGCTGGGATTATCAGTAGTAATGCCATTTTTACTTTCTTCAAAAATTGGTGCTAAACAAAAGATTTTAACAGGTTTATTAGGAGCAGGTATAGGTGCTCTTGGCGGCTGGATAGACGGTAAAATCGTTGATTATTTTTCTAATAAAACCGCAAAAAAATATTCCAAGCACTATGTTAATTTTGAAACAAAATAAAATTTTGTAACAATTTATTTACAATCAGTCAAAAAAGATATTTTATAATACTTAGTAAATATAGAAATTATAACGGTAAATCAGAAAGGTTTGTGTGAAATGGAAGTAAATGGTGTAAATACCTCTAATTATAATGCTAAAGCTTTTCGAGGCAAATGGAGCAAAAACGAGAACGGTACACCATATTATAAAACCAACACCGGAACAATTGCAGGCAGTATTCTTGCTGTTCCGGCAGCGGCTTACTGGCTGTGGGGAACCCGAAAGCTTCCTGTATCAAAAGAAGAATTATTAAAGCAACGCGAAAAAGATATAAAAGCAATGGAAGAGGCTTTGAACAGCACAGGGTTAATGGACAGATTTAAACAAAATATTGAAAAACTAGACCCTAAACTTTTTGAACATAACAAATTTATCAAAAAATTTTCAATACCCCTTGCTGCAGCGGCTGCATTATGTACGTTAGGGTGCGGGGTGCTGACAGATAAATTAAGAAATAAAAAAGCCGGAGAAACTGCAGAAGTTATAAAGCAGACGGGAGTAAAAAATGCTCTGGCAAGCAGTGATAATATCGCAATCTCTAAGAAGAGGCATCCTTACTATGAATCAAATAACGGTATAAAATACGGAGCAGCACTCGGTGCAGGATGCGGTATTATTCATTCCTTTATGGAAAATGGTAAAGCCAATAACATTCAAACCATTATTTTAAAGGCTTTAGGGTTTGCACTCGGAGGATTAGTCTTGGGTGCTATTACCGATAAATACACCAATAATGACGCAAAAAAGAATGTTTAGGACTTATTTTTAAGGATTTTCCCCAAACCTCTTGCAAAATATAAGGAGTTATATTATAATGCATGTGTAGAGTTGATTTTTCAACTCCAAGTTTTTTGATTAAATCTCATATTATTTTAATTGATAGGATTTTTATTGGTAGTGATATTTTTTATTTAATTTGGTTAAGAGGCTTTTATTATGTATGTAAACAAGTGCATTAAGTGTGGTGCGGAATTTGAAACAAAGAACCCCAAAAGAGTTATATGTCCTAATTGCTTATACGCTGATAAGGGCAGTGAATCAACAGATGAGAAACCTATGCAGAGCTATAGCTCTTATAGTTCCTATTCCACTGAGTCCAGACCAAGAAGTTATGACAGACCGCAGCAGGGCGGCTACAGGACTAATAATTACCAAAGACGCGATAACAGAGGCGGTCAGCAGGGCGGTTATCAAAGAAGAGATAACAACAACAGACCACAGCGCAGATTTGATAACAATAGAGGCGGGTTTAAAAATAACTATGCAAGTGTAAGACCTCAGCCTAAAAAACAAGGACCTAAAAAGCAAAAAGCAGCAAGACCTTTATTAATAAGCAAGGAACAGCTGGAGCAAATTGAAGTATTGTATAAAGCAATGCTTCCGCTTCCGAATCCGGATTGTCATGAAGTAATCGGAACAAAATTGGGTATTGAACCGCAAAAAGTATTTTTCGGCATCAATCTGGTAAGACAGAAAATGATGCTTCCGAAGCTTCCGTTCCCGAAACGCAAACTTGCGATTTCTCCGGATCAGATGATGGCAATAAAAGCATTGTACGAACCTTTATTACCGCTTCCTCCAATCGGTTGCCACAAAATAATTGCTGCGCAATTGAAGATGGATGAATGGAGAGTCCACGTAGGCATTAAGCTCATCCGCGCTCAGATGGGATTGGACAGATGGAACGAAGACAGAGCCGATAAACCGGCAGATTATATGGTTGCTAAGCATACAAGACCGTCTTCTGAAGAAAAAGTTCCTGTTGCAGTAGAGGCAAAGACTGCTCCAAAGCAAGAAACTGCTGAAGAAAAAACTGCAGAAGCGGCTCCGGCTGAAACAGCGGAAGAAAAGCCTAAACGCGGAAGAAAGCCTAAGAAGAAAGAAGATGAAGAATAATAATAACTTTGTTTCTGTAGGCAAAATCCTTAATTTCCACGGCGTTCAAGGTGAGGCAAAATTAGGCTATTCTAAAAACAGGGAGGAATTTTTGTCCCGGCTGAAAGATGTTTATGTTCAAGAAGGCGGAGAGTATAAACTTCTTGAAATCTCACGTCTAAGGTTTACTCCAAAATGCGGGATTATTAAGTTTAAAGGTATTGATACTTTAAACGATATTTTAGAGTATAAAAATAAGCTTTTATTTGTCACAGAAGATATTGCAAGAGAGTTTCTGGAAGAAGATGAGTTTTTAATAGATGAACTTGTCGGGCTGGATGTTTATGACGGTGATAAAAAGGTCGGCGCTGTTGTCGGAGTTTCAAATAACGGCGCAAGCGATTTGTTATCCGTAAAGACATTGAGCAAGAAAATATCACTTGTTCCTTTTGTTAAGGCAATTGTTTTATCCGTAGATATTAAAAATCGAAAAATCCAAATAAACAATTTAGAGGGGCTTCTTGAATGAGGTTTGATGTTCTGACTTTATTTCCGGAATTAATAAGCACGCATATGGATTTTAGTATCATGAAGCGGGCAAGTGAAGAAGGAATAATTGAGGTCGTTACCCACAACCCCAGAGATTATACCCTTGATAAGCACAAAAAAGTTGATGATACTCCCTATGGCGGCGGTGCCGGCATGGTTTTAATGCCCCAGCCTTATGTCGACTGTTATGAAGCGGTTGGGGTAAATAAAGGGGGAAATAATAGTGAAAAATGCATTACAATAATGATGACCCCCCAGGGTGAACCTTTTACTGACCAAATATCTAATGAGCTTGCTGAATACGATAGGATTATAATCCTATGCGGGCACTATGAAGGGTTTGACGAAAGAATTAGAGAAATTATTAAACCCAGAGAAATTTCCATAGGCGATTTTGTGCTAACAGGAGGCGAACTTCCAGCACTTTGTATTATAGATAGTGTCTCCAGAAAAATTGAGGGTACTTTGGGAAAAATTGAATCAGCCCATGATGACAGCTTCTCTGATGGATTGTTAGAATATCCACAGTATACTAAACCTAGAGAATACAGAGGATTAAAGGTTCCGGATGTACTCCTTAACGGTAATCATAAGCTTATTGAAGAATTTAGGCTTGAACAAAAATTGATAAGAACAAAAGCAAAGCGTCCGGATTTGTATGAAAAATATATGAAGGATAATAAATGATACAAAATCATTAAGAAGAGTAAAGATATATTTAACATTTGTTTCAATTTGGTTTATTATAGTAAAGTAACTTGGTTAGATAAGAGGAGTATATTTGATGAAGAAATTATTAACGTGTTTGGCATTATCAACAGTGCTGTTTTCCGGATGCACTTTTATGCACAAAGCAGACGGAATTATTAAAGTTAACGATACCGTAATTACACAGGCTGATTTTGACAGCGCATTTGATAAAAGCGTTGATAAATCATTCTTAAAGGCTTTTGGCGGTTCCAAGAATTTTGTAAAATCTGATGAAAATCCGATGTATTCAATATTCAAAGAAAAAATTACCAATGAATTGATTGTTAAAGCTCTGTTAGATGCAGAAATTGCAAAACGCGGAATTACTGCAACAGAAGAAGATGTACAAAATGAATTAAAAACAGTTATAGATAAAGTGGGTTCAAAAGAAGAACTAAACAGTCTTCTTAAACAGAGAGGTATTTCAAATGCTCAGTTTACAGAAGATTTGAAGACACAGATTAAGATAAGAAAGCTTGTAAACTCTCTTGAGAAAATCAATATTACTGATGCAGATGCAAAAAAATATTATGATACTCACAAAAATGAATTTACTCACGGTGAACAGGTTAGAGCTTCACATATTTTGATATCTGCAAATACAATAGAATTAATTCAAAAAATAAAAGCTAAAAAGCCGGATATGTCAACTGAAGAATTAAATAAACAGGTTGAAGAACAATTAGCATCTCAAAAGGCTAAAGCAGAAGCTATACTGGCAGAAGTAAAACAAAATCCGGATGATTTTGCAAAAATTGCTCAGAAAAAATCTGATGATAAAGCAAGTGCAGAAAGAGGCGGTGAGTTAGGATTTTTCCCGAAAGAAGCAATGGTGCCAGAATTTGCAAACGCAGCTTTTTCTATGAAACCTAATACAATTAGCGAAACTGTTGTAAAATCACCATACGGTTATCATATAATAAAAGTAACAGATCGTATGGAAGCAGGTTCAACTCCGTACGACAAGGTAAAAGACGAAATTAAATTCTATCTTGAAACTCAAAAGCAGATTGAAGTTCTTAAAAATTTCACTGCAGGAGCAATGAAGAATGCTAAAATAGAGTACATAGATTCAAGCTTTGATCCAAAGAATGCAAAACCTATAACACCAACACCGGTGAAAAAGGAAGAAGCTAAAAAATAAGTTAATAAAAAGGGAGGTTTTTAAATTAATTACCTCCCTTTTTAATTACAGAACTTTTTTTGTATGATAATAAATTTTTCCGTTTTTCGCTGATTTTATAATATCTAAAATGATATCTTCCATAATATCAAGTTCTTCTAATTTTGCTTTAGGAAGTGACTTTTTCCAGGCAAACAGAGCTTTTCTAAAGTCATCTCCGTCTACCATGCAGTCATCTGTTCCGATTAATTTGGAGTATTTATCAGTGAACCATTCATTAAATTTTTTGTAGTTTTCTGTTATCAAGTCTGATACAATTTCCGCGTTTTTCAAAATTACCTGCATATCGCTGAATACGGATTCATTGTATTTTCCGGATTTAATCTCAGTAGCGTTAGATATTTTTCCGGTATTATAGCCGAAGCCGAAATATTCGATGCCCCTTCTTGCTGTAGAGGAGGCTTGTGCTAAGTCCTGCGAAATTCCTGCAGAACCGTCCATTCCGAAGAACATTTTTTCGCAGGAATATCCGCCGTAAGAGCATACTAAATCAGTAAACATTGCTTCAAACGGATAGTCTGAATTTTCGGTATTGCCTTCAAAAACTGCACCGAGGAAGTTCCCGCGCGGGTCAAGCGTTATGAAATTAACATCCCTTGACTGGTGCCATGGGCGCCCTTTCCGTTTGAACAGGTCGCTCATAACCTCAAGATTTGTTGCGTGACCGCACTCGTGGGATGTTGTTGCACGCTTGTTATACTCAGGCATCTGGGGCTGGGATGTTCTTCCTGTGCAAAGCTGTAAATATGCTTCAATAAAATCGCCGATAGAGGCTTTGGTTTTATTTCTTTCAAGCATTATCTGCTCTGTTTTTTCTATCATTGATTTAATCTGTACAAAAGACATGTATTGAGTGAGCTTTACAAGCTTGTTTATTAAATAATCCCTTTCTGCAGATGTTTTGCAGGCAAGCGGAAGATTAATCTCATTAATTCTGTTAACCAGAATTTCTTTTCTTGAGCGGTTATTAAAAGCAGGAGAGTCAACCGCAATGTTTTGATTAAAGCCTCTCACTACAAGCGGAATATAACCGGCATAAGCTTCATCTGTTGAACCTATAACAAGAATATTTACACTTTCGCCTACTGCGTTTGCCATTTCTTTCTGAACCTGCGACATTGCCTGTTTGTATCCTGGAAGATACGGGTTAGAGAATGCAAGCTCTTCAAAATTATTAATGAAAACAATTGCTGTTTTATATTGGTTTTGTTCTGCAGCTTTTTTTATTTTTTCAAAAGTTTTATGTACATCTGTCTTTGGACTGTCTTTTGTATTATAGCCGTCAGCAGATGTAAGCGCATAATCAGATGTATTTATTTCGATAAAAGGAACCTTTGCTTCGCCTGCGATTGCTTGAGCTAGGTAACGGCGTCCGGAGCCGGCTTCTTCGTCTTTAGAGTATATAATTATTCCCTTTGTACCTGCTCTGCCGGTTTTGATTTGTCTTACTAGTGCTTCTGCATCTTTTTTTGCGGTATCTTTTCCGTAAAGAGAAGCAAGGGTTTTTCCTGTGTCATAAATAATGCCGGTATTTTCTTCGCTCTTATTAAATAAATTATGTGCAATTATTGCAAATTCATCAACATCTTTTTCTGTAATTTTTTTCTTTTCAGTGCCGTAATAGTCTGCAATACGTTTCATAAAGTCAACCGCTTTATCCGGATATACGCCTTTTATTTTATCTGCATAAATTACAGCCTTATCCTTAGCTTCTTTGGTGAAAGGAGTCTGTATATCTTTTAGGAAGCTTCTGTTTTTGCTCAGAAGATCCTGTGCCTCATAGCTGTGTATCGGCGGAATGGAATGCAAAAGGCAGTTGGAGAATAACTGGTTAGTTACTCTATCCTGCATTAATTGATAATATATGTTTTCATTCTGGAGAAAGATAAATTTTGTTTTAGGATCTTCCAAATTTGCGATACTTACAACCGGAGAGTTTAAAAATCCATTGTTTTGAAAATCCGGAATGTTGCTTATTAAGTTATCCATATTTACAATATACACTTTTTGCTTATCCTGCTCGGAAACGCAGTGCTTTAAGACTTCACTCCATAATTCAAGAGGAGTTGTATTTTCATCCATTACATTAACAATTGTATTTTTACTGCTAAAACTACCGTGTTTTGGGGCATTTATGGTTTTAACAATACTTGAAGCAAGCCTGGCAGCTTCTTTTCTATCAGAGTATGTGATATATAAGTTTGACCCGAGCGCCAGCTTATTCCAGACATCTACAGCTCTGGCATCATAATACTTTAGATAATCTGACTTTAGTGCTGTACGGTCTTTGTAAAGAGCTATGCTTGAAAAAGTCTGCAAAAATTTTGTCGGGAAATCTACGCCCTTTTCTGTCAGTGTGTTAAAAGCTGAACCCAAGAGCATGAAAGCGTCTGCCATGGGTGTTTTGTCTTTTATTGTATTAAGAGTTTTCTGCAATGAGGGGGAGAGTTTTATGTCTTCCAGTTCTTTTTTATTATTTTCCGGTGTTAAATTCTGTAGTCTTGCCATATTATCTTCGGCGAGTTCTTCGACTGCTTTGACGAATTTATTTATGTCTTTACTGTTTAAAAACAAATTTTTTCTTGCAGTAATGTTTGCAAGCTTGCATAAAGGCGGGAATTCATCTGGCTCCATACCTGCTAATACTTCTTCGTCTGCCTGTCCAAACAGCGCTTCTACAGATTGAATAGAAGCCTCAATAATGTGTTCCGGTTTGACCTCGTCATGCCCCATTTGGGATGCAATTAACCTGGACATTTTAAGCAAGTTTTCGGCACTTTCTGAGAGGGGTATATCTGTCTCTTTTTCTTCGGCTTTAAAGGTTATATAGCTTCTTGGAACGCCGAGGAGTTCTTTTGGTGCTGAATTGTTTGAAATACTTATGTTGCCTCTATTCTGGTCTGCGGATTTGGAATATTGTAAGATTGGTTTATCTGCAGAATTTACTTTTTGTATTAGCATGAGTTCTCCTTAATATTATTTAGATTAAACCCCGTAAAATATTTTTTTGCCAGCGGTAAAATAAAAATTTACAAATATTAAAGAATTATATGCTATAATTTAGACTAGAAATATATAAGGAGATATAAATGAATACTGCAACTATCATTGGAAGAGCCGGACAGGATGCGGAAATCAAATATTTTGAATCCGGAAAAGTAAAAACAACATTTTCACTTGCAGTCGGACGCTGGGATTCTAAAACAAAAGAAGAGGTTACAGACTGGTATAATATTGAGGTCTGGGATAAACAGGCTGAATTTGCCGGAGAGTATATAAAAAAGGGACGCCAGGTTGTTGTAGACGGCAGAATCTCTATCAGCAAATGGACTGATCAAACAGGCGAAGAAAGAGAAAGATTTCTAATTGTAGCAAATAACGTAAGATTATTAGGTTCAAAAAGAGACGCAGAGCAATGATTTTTTCTGATATAGCCGGTATAATTGCAGATGATTTGACGGGGGCTAATGATACGGCGCTCCAGTTTCACGTGAGAGGGGCTAATACTAAAATCCTTCTTGACAGTGCCTGTGTCCCAGCCGATAAGTCTGATACAGAAGTCTGGGCGCTTTCTACTGAATCAAGAAATTGTGAGGACTGGGAAGCTGTTGAAAAAGTTGATAAAGCGGTAAAATCCTTTATCGAAAATTTTTCTTTTGATTATTATTACAAAAAAATTGACTCTACATTAAGAGGGCATATTGCATTAGAAACTCTTACAATGCTTGATATTCTTGACTATGATGCGTCAATTATAATACCGGCGTTCCCGCAGGAAGGACGGATTACTGTCGGAGGGTACCACCTGTTGAAGGGTGTTCCGATAGGAAGGACAGAAATCGCAATGGATCCGCATTCGCCTATATTAGAATCGCATGTCCCGACTCTTTTAAGATCTCAATTAGATGATAAACAAAAAGATCTGGTTGGTACAATTGATCTCAAAACTGTTATGAACGGTGCAGGTCCGATTTTAATTAAAATTAATGAACTGATTAAAGACGGAAAAAAACTTATTGTTGCGGATTCAACATCTATTACAGATATTGAGCAGATAGCTCTGGCAATAAAAAAATGTGAGAAAAAGCTCTTGCCGGCAGGAACTGCTGCTGGTGCACAAGTTTTGGGTAAATTTTGGCTCTCCGGTATTGAAAAAGAAGAATGTTCTATCAAATTAGAAAAACTGCCTAAATTGATTGTGTCCGGAACTGCTACTAATATTACAGCAGAACAGATTGCCAAACTTGAACAATCTGACGACTATGATAATGTCAATTTTATACCTCTTGACATAAAGGATATTATCAACGGTGTTTCTGATGAACTGGTTGATAGAATTATTACTAATTTAAAAAGCGGAATTACCGTTACTGTGCATACATCGCATCTGATTACGAATTTTGACGGGTTTTCTGAAGACTCTTTCAATGCAGAATTAACAAAAGAAAAACTTACTGCAATGATAACAGATTATCTGGCTATTTTAACACACAGGGTTTTAAGCCAGATAAATGTTGTATTAATAACACTCGGCGGAGAAACCTCTTATAAATGCTGTAAAGCTGTAGGAGCTAACGAACTTAAGCTTGTAGATGAGGTTGCGCCTGCTATATCGCTCTGTTCTGATATACATAAACGGTGGATTGTTACTAAATCCGGAAACCTTGGCACAACAAAAACTTTAATAGACATTTTAGATTATTTTAAGCATCATGAACAAATACTCTGACAAAATAGCAATAACAACCGGTGACCCGAATGGTATAGGCGCTGAGATTACAATAAAAGCTTTAAATTTATTGAATCTTCCGGCGCGGGATATTGTCATCGTATCAAATTCTAAGGTTCTGAATACATACGGAAGAATAAACAATAATTATGAAATTGTAGAACTTGAGTATGAAGAAAAAATTTGTCCTGGTGAGATTTCGGCTTCAGCCGGTGATTTTGCATACAGACTACTGAAAAAGGCGTGTGAATTAAAGCCCAAATTTATAGTAACAGCTCCAACCTCAAAAGAAGCTATGAATCTTGCCGGTCATAAGTTTAACGGACAGACAGAGGTTCTGGAAAACTTTTTAGCTCATAACGGTCAGCGTGCAGAGATGCTTTTTGTATCAAAAGATTTTAGGATTTTGTTGTTAACAAGACACTGTGCGCTTAAAGAAGTCGCGGGAAATATTACAAAAGAAAAAATTATTGAAAAAGTTGAACGATTAAGAAGCTATTTTCAAAATAAACTGCTTATCAAGAAACCCTCTTTTGCAATTTGTGCACTTAATCCTCATGCCGGTGAAAACGGTCTTTTAGGGTGCGAAGAAGAAACTGTCATGACACCTGCAATAGAAGCTGTACGTAACAGGGGAATTAATATAACCAATCCTCTTCCTGCAGATACATTATTTATTGATGCGGCGCAAAAATATTTAAAAGGTGAAAAACTACCGTATGATTGTTATATTGCCTGCTATCATGATCAAGGTTTGATACCGATTAAATCTGTTGCGGCTTCTAAAACTGTAAATATGACAATCGGTTTGGATATAATAAGAACATCCCCCGGACACGGTACTGCTTTTGATATCGCAGGAAAGAATATGGCAAATCCGGATTCTATGATGGAAGCCATAAAGTGCTGCCTTTATTAATTAATTAGAAATTTTTCATTATTTGTAATGCCCTTTAGATTCTTCCGCATGTTTTACCATAATAGTTCGGTAGAAATTTTATACAAAAATTTCTCTTATGGATTTATTATAGTCCGGTCTTAAAATTCCCTTTTCTGTAATAATACCGGTAATAAGTTCATGCGGTGTAACATCAAAACCAGGATTAATAACATTTACGCCTTTTAACGGACAGACAGGTTTGCCGTTTATGTGTGTAACTTCTTCGTGAGAACGTTCTTCAATTGGAATTTCATCTCCGGATTTAATGGAAATATCGATTGTAGATAGAGGCGCTGCAACATAAAATGGAATATTGTGATATTTTGCGGCTATTGCTACTGTGTATGTACCTATTTTATTAGCAGTATCGCCGTTAGCCGCAATTCTATCTGCACCTACGACTACCATATCAATCATACCTTTTTTCATAAAATAAGAACACATGCCGTCTGTAATAAGTGTGACAGGAATTCCATCCATAGCAAGTTCAAATGTTGTTATTCTGGATCCCTGCTGTCTGGGTCTTGTTTCATCAGCAAAAACCTGTATGGTATTATCTTTTGCGTAAGCCGAACGTACGACTCCAAGAGCAGTACCATAGCCGACAGTAGCTAAGGCTCCGGCGTTACAATGGGTTAAAATCGTTGCACCTTCAGGTACGACTTCTGCACCATAATCACCAATCTTTTTGTTAATTTCAATGTCTTCATTTTCAAGTTTAATACCGTTTTGCTTAAGTTCTTCAATGATACCTTTTATATCAGCGTTTGAATTTTTTATAACTTCAATTTGCTTTTGACATGCCCACATTAGATTAACGGCTGTAGGGCGTGAAGTCTTCATGTATTCGGCTTTTTCGATAAGCTTGTTTACAAATTCGCTGCGGGAAAGGTTTTGTTTTTCAAGTTCCTGTGCATATAAAATTACTCCGTGCGCGCCAGCTATTCCTATTGCCGGAGCACCTCTTACAATCATGTTTCTGATTGCATTAAACATTTCATCACCGGATGTAATATTTACAAATTTATACTCATAAGGTATAACCGTTTGGTCAACCATCTTAGAATATGTATCAACCCACTCAATAGTTTTAATCTTTGATTTAAATTCCATTTTAATTCCTCTTCAATAGTCTTATTAAGTTTAGAATATCATAATGGGATAGAAAATAAAAGGAGCGGTTAATGATTAGACTGTATGCAATTTTATTCTTGTTCCTTCATTGTCCGGTAAAAATTAGCTTCCCTAAACTTAACAAATAATACTAATTGAGCTTTGCTTTATGATTTTTCTTTTTTACTTAAAATACTACAAAAAGCGGGTTCAGTTTCTGCTGAACCCGCTTTTTTATAACTAAACAAAGATTAATTTTAATCCGGTACAATTTCATTTAGATACTTAAGCGCATTAAGAGTCCGCGGAAAACCTATATAAGGCAGACACTGATTAATTGCCGCAATCATGGTATCTTTATCATTTCCCATATTTAAATTACCTTGAATATGACCTTTTATCTGGCTTTCTGTATCACCTATTGATACAAGCATGCATAAGGTGAGAAGTTCTCTTGTCTTTAAATCCAATCCTTTTCTTGTATAAAAATCCCCGAAGCAATATTTTGCAAGGAATTGCGGAATATGCTGTTCGTTTTCCGGATACAAAGACGGCATCGCTTTAATCTTTTCTCCGAAAATTTCCACCTGTGTATTTAAACCGGCTTCTTGACGTGTTTCAGCAGTTACTGTACCGGTAGATTCAACAGGTTCTTTTAAAACTTCAAGCATTGCCTTTTCTGCATCAAGAGCTTTCGGAGCTCCTACATAAGGCGCGCATTGATAAATTGCTTCTCTTATTTCAACAGGCTTTGCACCTGCTTTTAACGCCTTATTAACATGCTCTTTCACATACTCGCTCTGTCCGTTAGATGTCAGCACTACAATTGTTATAAGCTCGCGCATTTTCATGTCAAGTTTTCCGACAGTCGGAACATCATTATTAATAAAATTTTCAGTAATTTGGTATAATTCAGTCATATTTGTATTCTCCTTTGCAGATACTGTAGAAACAGCAGATATTAATACAGCTGCTATTCCTATAATCAAAAGTTTTCTTAACATTCTCTCTCATCCTCCTAAATAGATTTACCCATCTCATATGCTTCATTTATGTATGGAGTATTCTCTACATCTGTTTTTTCCCAGACACCGGAGCCATAAAGAATTCCTTTTTCTTCCGCTCCTTCTAAACAGTCCAAAAATCCTCTGAATTCTTCTACCGTACGATTTAATGCCTCTTTATTATCATCAGCTGCAGTTATAATATAATAGAATTTTTTATTTAAAATATGCGTATATCTCGAACAACACCTGTCAATAAAAGTTTTCATCTGACCGCACATCGTGTAAAAATAAACCGGCGTTGCAAACACTATAACATCAGAGTCTATCATTATATTTAAAATTTCTGACATCTCGTCTTTTTGTGAACAGACAGTATAGTTGTTTGTATTACAAAATCCGCATCCTGTACAATAATTAATCTTTTTATCTTTTAAAAAGATTTTATTAATACTGTGTCCGGCATCAACAGCACCTTTTGCAAAGCTATTGCATAAAGTATCGGAGTTACCACCTTTTCTGGGAGATGAGGATATAATTAAAACTTTCATTATTTTACACCTCCATAATATTCTTCATCAGATACCGGTTCAAGCCATTCAGTACTATTATTCGGGAGGTTTGGCTCTATTGATATATGAGCAAACATTCCGTCCGGTCCTGCACCGTGCCAGTGTTCAACATCTGGTGCAATCTTTACGACATCACCTTTTTGGATAATTTGTATTTCTTTACCGCGTTCTTGATACCTTCCTTTACCTGCAGTCACAAGCAGAATTTGACCTCCGGAATGCTTATGCCAGTTAGTTCTGGCTTTCGGTTCAAATGTAACGTTTCCTATTGAAGAATTAAATATATCATCATATGCACAAAGCCTCTCTAAATATGTCTGTCCTGTGAAATATGCTCCATAAGGATTCTTTTCTCCTTGCGCGAACGGTTGTTCAAAATCATGTGCCATAGCTATACTGCCTCCTAAAATACAAACTAATAAACTTGATAAAATTTTTTTCATATGCTCTCCTATAATTTATAAATTTATATTAGCACTTGAGAGTTGTTCTAAGTCAAGAGAAAATTTTTCTTGCATATATATTTTTATGTAGTAATATAATGATATAATAAGTGATATAGAGTTTTATCGCCAAATTATATGTGTGTATTAAGGAGTAATTAATAATGAAAATTTCCGCCATTGGGAATACCCCGGCTTTTGGGCGAAAACCAAATTCAAAAGAGATGGAGATTTACACATCATCTCTTAATCAAGGACTACAGATTTTAGGCAAACAGGTTGATTTAATTTTGCATAACGCATCCGCACCGGCAGTAAAAAATGAAAATACCGGTATCGGTTCTTTATTTTCCAGAACAACTGCTTCCAAACTTATACCATTCTTAAAGGAACATGCATTTTCTCATATTCAGCAGGAGCCTAATAACTTGAGACAGGCTATGGATAATTCTCCTTACGCACCGGAGGCAGATACAAAAAATATTTTTATGATACCGCTGGAAAAGCTTGCTTCTAATGAATACGGCTATATTCTTTCCAGAGAAACATTCAATAAAATTATAAAGAACAATCCGGATCCTGTCCGAGTAGATTACGATTATGTAAGAAAAAATTACGATATAGCATTAAAGGAAGCTTTCAATAATTCAAAAGAAAATGAAAAATTAAACACTGAATTTTTGAAATTTAAAAAGTTAAACGAAGGTGTGTATGAACAAAGTGCTATATATCGTATCCTTTGTAAAGAAAATAACAATAAAAACTGGCAGGACTGGAAAGGTATTGATAAAGAACTTTATACAGATACAAATTCTCAAGAAGCTAAATCAAGAATAGCAGAGTTAAAAGAAAAACACAAAGAAGAATATGACTTATACCTTTTTGAACAAATGATACTGGAGAAAGAAAACCAAAAATCCAATAAACTGTCAAAAAAAACAGGAATAAGTATTATAGGAGATTCTCCCGTTGCTTCTTCTGCAGTGGAGGAATGGGTTAATCAGAAATTATTTCTGAAAGATAAAGCTCTTGGCTGTCCGCCGGATTTTTTCTCTCTGGAAGGTCAAAGATGGGGATTTAAATATTATGATCCGGATAAGATTTTTAACAAAGACGGTACATTAGGTGAAGCCGGTAAAATTATGCAAAAAAAATATGAGAATTATTTTGCAAGCTTCCCTGGCGGAGTTCGCATAGACCACATAATAGGGCTTATCGATCCTTTTATTTATACAGTAAGTGAAAAAATGACACCTCAAAATTCCGGCAGAATTTATACAAATTCTGCGAGCAAATATCGTAAAGATGGGTATAGTTCATATGCAGATATTATGTCAAAAATTATTCTGCCAGCTGCGAAAAAATACGGATTGGACAAGTCCTCCATCATTTGCGAAGATTTAGGCGAAGTAACAAATCCTGTAAAATGGGTTATGAAAAAACTCGGACTTGGCGGAATAAGTGTAACACAATTCGGCTACAGAGGCGGTACTGCTCCAGAAGCAAATACCATTATGATAGGCTCTCATGACAACAAATCTTTTCTTGAATATGTTGATGATTTGTTTAAAAATTATAAATCCGAAGAATTTTTGAATAAAACAAAGTATCTGGCTTTTGATACAGTTCCTAAAGGAACCAGCAGAGTTGAAATAAGAAACATATATAAATCTTTGAGAGAAGACAAATTAAAGTTTATTAATGCAAGTTTCACAGAGCTATTTGCAAGTCCTGCAAAGCGGGTTCAAATATTCTTTACGGATTTATTTGGAATCGCAAAAACATACAATCGTCCGGGTACAACGGAAGGCAACTGGTCATTAAGGCTCGGTGAAGATTTTGAAAAGGATTATTATACAGCCGTTTCAAAAGGCATTGCTCCGAATTTTCCAAAAGCAATCGCTGAAGCTCTAAGGCATAGAGGGCTGGATAAGGGTAATGAAGATTTGATGAAGAATTTAGAGAATTCTGCAAAAATTCTGCAAGAAAAATAAAAATAAGATTTTTCTAATTTAATTCCGCCGTAAAAACATATTCTGCAGAACCGGTTAAGAAGACATCTTTGTTTGTATGGACTTTATTGCCTGCCCAGTCAATTTTTACAATTCCTCCTGGGAGCTTAACCTGTACCGAATTTTTAAGGCAGCCCTTTAGTATGCCGGCTACTACGGCAGCACAAGCACCGGTTCCGCAGGCTAATGTTATGCCGCATCCGCGTTCCCAAACACAAAGTTCTATTTTGTCTGTTGATGAAATTCGTATAAACTCAACATTTGTTTTTTCCGGAAATTCTGCACTTGTTTCTATCAAAGGACCGTATTTTTTTGCAAGTTCCATTAGGTTTTCTTCCGGTGATACAAAAATAACAAAATGCGGATTACCCATAGAAATTGCATTACCTTCAAATATTATATTACTCACAGCTATTTTGTAATTAAGATTATCTGCCGGCAAAAATGGAATTTTTTCCGGCTCTAAAATCGGTCGTGACATGTTAACCCGAACATTGCCATCATCCATAATTTTAGGCGTCATTATTCCTGCAAGAGTTTTGACAGTAAATTCATTCGTTTTAACAAGTTTTTTATCATATACGTATTTAGCAAAACACCGCATTCCGTTACCACACATCTGCGCTGTGGAGCCGTCTGAATTATAGAAAAACCATCCGATATCAGCGTCTTGAGTATTGGTATTCGGTATAATAAGCCCGTCTGCACCTATTCCAAAGTGCCTGTCACAAAGTTTCTTTGCAGCTTCCGGCATTTCAAGATTTAATTTCAAAAACGCATCGTAATCCAGTATTACAAAATCATTTCCGCATCCTTGCATCTTTGTGACTTTCATTCTGCCTCCAAATTATTAGTTTATCTAAAGTATTATCCCAAAATAGAATTACTATAAATTATATACAGGAATTAATTTTATAGCAATAATTTATTTGAATTGAAACTGGCTCTATTTTTCATATGTTTGTATTGTAAAGTAAGCTCCATCATGCTACTAAGCCGGATTCATCCTTTCTTATAATGAAAAATAACCTGAATAACGCTTCAAAGAAATTTCTAATTATTTCAGAACAAAAAAAAACATTATAATAAAAGTTATTTTACAAAATTATTTACAAATATTTAAATTAAATGTTAAAATTAACCTGTAGAGAGTATGCTGTTGAGTACTAATGACTAAATTCAAATTGATTTTTTATTCTATACTGCTGGTTATTTTATCAGCAGCAGTTTATTTCAGATTAAATACCGGAGATATCTATGCTCATATCGGTAATTATTACTATAAATGTAATAATATACCTAAGGCGCAGATGTTTTATGAAAAATCCTTCTATATGGGGAATGAAAACACTGCTTTAAGGGAAACTTATGTCAATTCAATTATAAATTCCCCTCTCACCGTAGAATCGCAGGAAAAACTTGTTAAAATAGCTAAAGGGAATATTAATGACAGAGCCTCTGAAAAATCAAAATTCTTTTTGTATGATTTAAAACGCGAAGTACATCGAAAATACAAATATAATTATATAAAGCAGGCGCCTTACAACCAAAAAATCGTTAGATGGAATAAAATGCCTGTAACTTACTGCTATAAAAATGTCAGTTCAGCACCGCAAGATTATATAAAAGAAATTGACAACGCTTTCGCAGAATGGGAAAAAAATGGTCCGATTCTTTTTTCCAAAATTGATAATCCTAAAGATGCAAATATTTTGATTAATTTCGTCGGAAATAAGGCTGAAGATATTGAATTTGGGAAAAAATATATTGTTGCCTATACAGTTCCTTTAATAAATTTAAATAAATTGGAAAAAATGGAAATCACTTTTTATCTAAAAAATCCGGACGGAACAGCTTTTAGTTCAAACCAGATTTACAATACAGCATTACACGAAATATTTCATGCACTTGGATTTATGGGGCACAGTTTTGATGATGAAAATATAATGTATCTGGCAAAAGATAATAATACTCTTTTAAATGATTCCAGAGCTGAACTTACTGAAGCTGATATTACTACATTAAGACTTTTATACAAAATAAAACCTGATATCACAAACAGCAATGAGCTGGAAAGTGAATATACCCCGTATCTGGTTCTTGGAGATGACAATGAAGTCAACTCTTCTAAAATAAAGGAAGCAAAAAATTACATATGGCAGGCGCCGACATTACCCGGAGGGTACATTGATTTAGCAGAAAGCTATGCTGCACAGAAAAACTATCCGGCAGCCGTAAAAAATCTGGAAAAGGCGCTGACACTTGCAGATACTGATGATATAAAATACATTATTTATTACAACCTTGCTGTATCATATTTTTATATCAACCATTTAGAAATGGCACTTGATTATACAAATAAAGCCATGGAAATTCAAAATACAGGAGAACTGCATTTTCTTCTTGCAGAAATTTATACTTCTCAAGGTGAAGATACACTGGCAATAAAAGAATACAAATATTTAACAGCACAAGCTCCGGACAATATGGATTATGTAATAAATCTTGCAAACATTTATTTAAAAAAACACAGATACCTTGACGCAAGAAAAGTGTTAAAGAATTTTATAAAGAACAATCCTAAAGAGCGCAAAAATAAACGTCTTGCAGGGTATGGAATATTGTTATTTTAATTGTTTTATGCTATTTTAGAAACATGAAAATCACTCCGCTCAAATCAAATCAGTATATTACACCCAAAACAACAGGTTATGCAGCCACTGCCGGTTTAGTTTTATCTGTCTGGAGCGGAGCAAGCAAAAACAAATCTTTTCGCAAAAAACATAAACCTATTGCATATATTACGGCGTTGCTTACAGCTGTTCATATAGGTTTAATTGAATATTATCACTACAAATACAAAAAAATGTAACAATATACACTTATTATCTTCAAGCATTGTTACATTTTTTTATTCTTTATAATACAATTAAACTGAGGTGAAAGATGTTTAACGAAATTAAAACACATGAAATTACAGTTGACATTGTTATTCTAACGATGAAAGATGATGCCCTGCAGGTGCTTCTTGTTAAACGAAATAATGAACCCTTTAAAGATAAATGGGCAATTCCCGGTGGATATGTAAGAATGTCAGAAAATCTCGACGAAGCAGCAATGCGTGTTCTTAAAGAAAAGACAAACGTTGACAATATTTATCTGGAACAATTATATACATTTGGTGATCCTCTAAGACACCCCGTTTCAAGAGTTATAACCTGTGCATATTTTGCTTTAATAAGAGCTGAAGACTTTAATGTTGTTACAACACCGGATCTGGCATGGCATAAAGTATTTGACCTGCCGCCTCTGGCATTCGACCACAAAGAAATTATTGAATACTCGCTGAAACGTACAAGAGAACGGCTTGAGATGTGTCCTGTAGCGTATCAGCTTTTAAACGAAAAGTTTACGCTTACTGAAATGCAAAAAGCTTATGAAATGATTATGCAAAAGAAACTAGATAAGCGTAATTTTAGAAAAAAAGTTATTACAACAGAAGGCTTAAGAGAACTTAACGAGTTTTCTAAATCATCTTCAAAACGTCCCGCCAGATTATACACATTTGATAATATCAAATTGAATTCTAAACGGGCGCATTTTATTAAAAAGGAGACTAAATGCTAACATTTATTTGGACTATACAAGTTTTATCATCTTTATTATTAATTGTTTTAATCCTTATGCATTCGCCAAAAGGTGATGGAATTGCAGGAATCGGAAATGCCGCCCAGATGTTTTCTTCACAAAAAAGTGCAGAAAAAGGGTTGAATAAACTAACCGGCATTGTAGCGTTAGTTTTTATAATATGTGTATTTCTTCTTGGATTTGGCATTGTAAAATAGATGAAAGAAATTTTTTCAAGGAATATTATGTACTGGGGAGATGAGGCTCAAGACAGGATATCATCTTCTCATTGTGCTGTATTTGGACTTGGCGGTGTGGGCGGCTACTGTGCAGAGGCTCTTGCAAGAAGCGGAGTCGGAGAATTAACCATCATTGATTTTGATAAAGTATCAAAATCAAACATAAACCGTCAAATAGTAGCACTAAATTCAACTATTGATATGTATAAGACCGATTTATTTGAAACCAGAATTAAAGACATCAATCCGGATATAAGACTCAATGTTATATGCGACTTTTACACCAATGAATTTAATTTTGATAATATAGATTATGTTTGCGATGCCATAGACACTATGAGGTCAAAAATAAGTCTGCTCGCAGCCTGCTATGAAAAAAAAATTCCGGTAATTTCTTCAATGGGAGCTGGTAACAGAATCGACCCGACAAAGCTGTATGTTTCAGATATCTCAGAAATTCATAACAAAAAAGCTCCATTTGTTTCAAATATTTTATACCAGCTTCACAAACTCGGGATTACAAACGGTATAAAAGTTGTAGCAAGTGATGAAAAACCTTTTGTGCAGGCAAAAATTTCTGAAACAGAAACCATAAATACGCTAAACGGGGAACAAATACAGTTTAATAAAATAATTCCGTCATCTACACCTTTTGTAGCGTCCTGTGCAGGAATTTTTATGGCATATGAAGCTGTAAAAGATTTAATAAATTAAGCTTCCGTTATTTTTGATATAATGAGTTTACTAAGCTTAAAATTATATTCATCTAATTCATCTTCATCCATTGAATTTATTTTCTTTATAATTTCATTTACCTGCTTTCCGCTGATATTTAATAAGTCCGAAATATCATAAGCAGCTTTCCATCTGTCATTAGCATCTGAATAATCAAGCTTTTGAGTTTTAAAATAATTCAAAAGTTTTTCTATGCTGTTCTGTGTCAATCCGCACTGCTTTTCTAAAAGACATATAATTGCACTTTGTTTTGAATACCGGGATTTTGCAGCATATTCTTTAGCTCTCTGTTTTTCTTGAATTGCTTCTAAATTTTTTAAAGCAAGATGAAAATCAATAACTAAATCTGTTTTATAATTATAAAGCTCCGGAGAGTTCAAAACAGAACTTGTTACTTTATATTGATTTATATCCTTACCGTTACTAAACAAATCTAAAATACTGCTATATTTATTCTTATAAGCATCTTCTTTCATTGCAAAGTAGAGATTTTCTTGTGTTTGCAAATCTATGTTATAGCCGTCCAAAATCTCCATAAAAACAGTTTTATCCCGTCTGGAAATTTCTTCATTTCTATCAAGCGGATTAAGCTTAGGGATATACCCGTCGTCCGCCATAATCCTTTCTATAATTTCTGAAGAAATCAATATATTGTCATAATCACTAAGTCCGAACTCATCTGTAATTATACCGGCAAGATAAGCGACGATAGCATCAGACTCATCATAATTGCGAAACTGTTTAAGCGAAATTACCTTGTTGTCCTTCAAGCAGGTATCTATAATTTCTCTTAATTTCTTTTTATCGTCATTATCAAGCTCAAAAGTTGTACTTAGTGCATTTATCAATCTTTCATCATTATCTTTTTCCATTTTTATATATCGTTTTATATTTTCTCCTAACATGACTTCCTCTGCTTTTTTTATTTGTGCAGTTTCTTTGAAATCATTTATTTCCGGAAAATAATTTTCTCCGGCTTCACATCGCTCTATTACCATATCCATAATAAAAGAAAGTCTGTCTTCAGCATCATCTGCATTATCATCATTGAAATCCATTGCGGCGCGCAGTTTTTCAGCCAAATCTACCTGCTCCGGAATATAATTCTTACCTGCCAGCTCATCCATAGATTTAAAATCATTATCACTTAAAAATTCAGACAAAGTCTGCTTAAGCTTATCCAGATACTCTGCCGACAGTCCGAATGATGCTGCTAATGTACTTAAAAACAATAAATCCTTTTTATTAATATTAAACAATCTGCCTTTGAAATTTATCTGACTTTGTCCGAGAGCAGCATTCCTCATCAAATCCTGTTCAAGCTTTTGTGAATTAGTAGTATAGGATTTTGTGTTTGGTTCAGTAATATTATATGCTCTAAAACTCAGACTTTTAATCATTTCAACTTTATTCATGCAAATTTTCTCCACACACTTTTGTTACATATTAATATAAAGTATATTAGCCTCAAAAAATTGCCTTATTTTTTAAATAATGTTAAGATACTTATATTAAAATCCGAAAATCGGGCGAATGGAGGTAAGCAGAATTATATGTACACAATAAAAGAAGTATCTGAAAAAATGGATGTTTCGGAGCATACTCTGAGATTTTGGGCTAAAAGCGGTTTTTTCCCGTTTATTACAAGAAACAAAAATAATATCAGACAATTTTCAGAACAAGACCTGGAATGGGTAAGAATTGTTAAATGTCTCCGCGCTGTAGGTACGGAAAATAAATTAATAAAACGTTATGTTGATTTATGCATCATAGGAGATTCAACTATTAATGAGCGTTATGAAATAATCAAACAGACAAAAGCTAAAGCTTATCAACAGATGGAAAATTTGAGAAAACAAATGGATATGCTTGATTATAAAGAAAATTATTATCAGAATCTTATCAAAAATAATCTTAATGACAGCTGGAACCCAATGAATAAAAGCAAGCCGACCGAATGTGCAGTATAGAAATTCTATACTGTCAGCCGGATTTTACGGATTTCATTTTCATTATTATGACGCTGGCGGCATTGTTTCATTATTTATAGCAAAATAAACATCTTTAAGCCGTTTTTTACTAATATGTGTATAAAGCTGAGTAGTAGAAACATCACTGTGTCCCAAAAGTTCTTGAACTACACGTAAATCAGCCCCATTTTCCAAAAGATGTGTTGCGAAACTATGCCTTAATGTATGCGGCGAAATGTTTTTATGTATGCATTTCCCCTGGTTATGAATGAACGTATAAACATCCTGGCGGTTTATTAACCTGCCGTTATCACATATTAACAATCGTTTAGTACTTAAATTATGCTTTTTTAGAAGCAACTCTCTTAGCGGGAGATATTCTTTTATTATGGATTTAGCCTGTTCACCTATCGGAATAATTCGTTCTTTTGAACCTTTACCAAAACAGCGGACATATTTTGAAGCCATATCAATATCGGTAGTTTTTAAATTAACGAGTTCAGATACTCGCAGACCGCAGCTGTATAGCAGCTCCATCATTACATGCTCTAAAGGCGACAAATTATTATGCAGCATTTCTTCGATTTCTTTGATAGAAATCACTTTCGGAAGTCTTTGCGGTGTTTTTGGCTGCTCCAGTGTAGAAGCGGGATTTTTGTCAATAATTCCCGTTGAGGAAGCCCATTTAAAAAAGCCTCTTAACGATGCCACTTTCCTCATAATGCTTGTTGGAGCCAGCTTTCTTTCTCTAAGCATACGGATATGGGTATTTATCTTTATCCTGTCTATAAGCCTTATGTCACTATTGTCCTCTGCAAAATCAGACAAATCCCGCCTATAGGCGTCAATCGTATTTTGTGACAATCCTTTTTCTAATTCGAGGTATTCAAGATATTGAGCAATAAATTGAAACATGATTTATCCACACAAATATAAAATACCATATTTTGTATTTTATCGCCCCCATTAAATACAGTAAATTCTTATAAAAAATCTTAAATAAAATATTGTCAAAACTTGAACCTGATAATCTTTCTCAAAGGAGTAAAAATAAAATTATTAAAACAGATAATTGTGAGCTATTATAACAGAAAACGACCCCGTTTTTACGAGGTCGTTTTTGTTTCTTATATTCATAATTCTATGAAATTCTACCCGGAACAACAACTCCGCCTTTAAGGTTCTTTTTATAGAATTCTACGTGCGGCTGGAGTACACTGTCCAAAACTTCCGGAAGAGCTCTGTTTTGCATAACAGCTTCAACAATCTCTTGATAAACAGTAGCATATGCTCTTAATTGTGTAACAGCGCCTGCTGCTTCCGGAGTTAAGCCTAGTTTTGTTGTCTCAACGTATTCTTTAAAGAATGCGCCTGTTGACTCGTATGATTTAGTCAAGGCTCCGATATATGCTTCTGCATTTTCAGAGCAGACTCCTTTGTCGCATGGAACCGTAAGAGCAAAAACTAATTTGTTTGCAGGATTAAAATGAGCTTCTGCAGAGTGGTGCATTGCATCCGGCACTTTTGCAACCTGTTTTAAAGTATCTTTTACAGATTCGTTCTGCATTTGAGCATGCCAGTAGACAGTATTTTCAAACATAGAGCCCATATACTGATGAACAGAAGCTTCTATTCCGTTTAATTTAGCATCTGCCCAGAAAATACCTTCCTTTAGCGCGTCATTCATTTCTAAATCTGCAGAAAGAGAAAGAGTTGAAATTTCTTGAGCAGACTCTAACATAGCTTTCATATCTTCTTTAGCCATTCCGGCGTAAGCCAGAGTAAATAAAGCGTGGTCGTCAAAAGCTGAAAATCTTCCGCCTACGTCATCATGGATATATAAATCACCTAACCACCCGTTTTCGTTTGAAGTTCTTCTAAGTTCGCTCTTTTCTGCATTCTTATCAGTTACGGCAATAAGGTGTTTAGATGCTGATTTTTTTGCTTCGCTTTCTGACTGCCCCTTTGCCATATAAGCTTCTTCAAGCATTTTTTGAATTCTTAAGAATCCGTCTTTTGTTTCAAAAGTTGAACCGGATTTTGAAGCTATCATGTAGTTTGAAGATAAAACATCGTGATTTAATTTTGCTAAAAATCTTTCTAAGCTGATTGAATCAACATCTGAATAGAAGAAGATTTTATCTCCACAAATATTTAAACCGTTAATTCCAAGCATATGTTCTACAGTATGTTTAGAACCGCCGATACCAAGAACGCTAAGCTTATCAACTCCTGTCTGTGCTTTGAGTTTTTCAGCTAAAGAATAGATATCATCTAATCTTTTAATCTGCTCCTTAGGAAGATTAACCCAATTTAAGAATTTTCCCGGCTGATTAGCGCGTGAAGAGAATTCTTTTACGAATTCTGAAACTTTTGATGTGTACTTTGAAAAGTCAACACCTGTAAATGTTGTTTTTAATGATGAATTTTTAGTTAACATATTAACTCTCCTTTTTTCTATATGATAACATAACCGGATTTATGTTGTAAAAGGTTCTCTAATCTTCCTATCCCTGCGGGAGAGGTGCATCCGTGTTTGGGGCTGCATCGAAAACTACGGATGCGGTGATGGGGCAATCTCGTTATAGAAAAAGATAAATGTTTTATAATAACCAAATAAATGACAAAACCAAATTAGCACGCATTAAGTGTGTAGATAATGTCTACACACCCTCCTTCCCTGGATGGGGAGCGCAAAATTTTCGTAATATTCCTTGTTCTGCCTTAGGACCTAATCGGTCTTGCCTGCTACGTCTGTTCGCCATCTTGACTTATATATTTACCCCCTTTTACCCCCGAAGCCTCCAGTAGTATTCTACAAGGTAGCTTATTGCATCAAAAGGATGTTCTAAAAATTTGGCTTCTCTATTTGTTTTTATCTGATTGTGAGTCGGAACATCAACTATTCTTGAACCTTCCTTAAATGAAAGGTTATAAATATTATAAAGTATCCATTTACATCTTCTCGGGTCAATAAAAAGATGTCTTTCTCCTTTCGAGTTTTTAACCCTTGCATTAAACGCAGAAATTCTGTTTAAAATCGGCGGGTTATAATCCCGCAGTTTAAATTTCACATCCTCATAACCGTATGCACTCAAAGCATTTTTGATAATTGCATAATTTGTGTATTCACTCTGTGTGCTTCGATTATCACCGGAAGCATCGCCGTTTATAATAATTGAAGATTTATGCTCCGGATAGCGTCTTAAAAATTCTTCAATACATTGCTGGGTTGTTGTTTTTTCAATAACAATTTCATCAAAAAAGTAAACATTATCATCATCCTTATGAGCCAGAGCCCAGCACATCGGGTCAACATTAAAATCACATGTAAGATGAAGAGGTAAATTAGGATTATATTTTAAATAGAGCTTGTTTTCTTCTCCAAAACCTTTTACAACCAGACCGGAAGAATAATCGCCGAATTCACCGAGAACATTAATCCTGTAATATTCTTCATCAAAACTATCTTTCATAGACTGAATAAAATGCGGGGGCAAATAGATGTTATTTGTAGTAGGGGCAATTATTAGACGGTAATTTTCTTTTTTTTGTTCAACAAATCTATGCCATATCCATCCTTTATCCGCCTGCGGGTTTGTATGCCCGAACAGACGGTAGCGGAAATCCACCCAGTTTCTGCCTCTATAGGTATTCCTCAAACGTCCGAGGAGCTGCTTAAACGAAGAATCCGGTATTTGTGAAGCTTCTTCTATTTCTGCCCAGTGAAGGTTCAGTGATTTAAACCTTTCTGGATCTTCAAGCGCGGAAAACAATATTTCAGAGCCGTTAGAAAATTTAATAATCTTATCAATTTTATTATATGTATAATCCTTGTCCGGAATATAGCCGAAGTTTTCAAGGTGATCTAAGTATGAAACAAGTGTAGTTTTTCTAACGAGTTCATATTCTTTTGCACCGACCAAACCGCGGCTTCCTGCGTATTTTCTGGCAAGAAGAATTCCAAGAAGTGAACCGCACCATGTTTTCCCGCTTCCGTAACCGCCTTGATATATCGCGACATCAAGTGCATTAGAATGCGGAATTTCCAAAAACTCGCGCTGCTTATCCAGCAATTTATATTTAACCAATGTAAAACCTCCTAAATTTATTGCAAGAGAAAGGGCAAAGTGCAAAGCACTTTGCCCGCGATAGCCCGTGAGAGGCTAAAAACTATATATCTAATTACTTATTCTTTTCCAATTTTTCTATGCGTTTTTGCAACTCTTCATTTTGTTTAAGAATTTCCTTATTTTGTTTTTGAAGTTCTTCGATTATTTCTTGTTGTGCATCTACAGTTTTTTGCATACCTGTAATATTTTCTACAATTTCCGTAATCTTGTTATCAAGCTCTTTTACAGCATTAATAACCGCATAGAACATATCTTCAAAACGGATTCTTAAATATCCGTCCTCGCCTTTTGTAACCGCATCCGGAAATACCTTCTCTAAATCCTGCGCCATTACACCAACATGAGGAGTTTTTGCTTCGTCTTTTTTGAATGTATAATGGAAGAAGTCTAACTTCTTAAACTCTGCAAGTCCTGCAGTATATTTTTCTCCAACATTCTTCAAACGGCGGTCAGAGGTATATGCTTTATCTAAAGTTACGTCGTTATAATTTATACTTTCACCGAATGTTAAGGCATTGGAATTATCAGGTATTTCTCGAACGGCTTTTATATAACCATTAGAAATTTTAAGAAATAATGATGTACTTTCACCAGATTCACGATCTTTAAATTTAGTTGGAGTAATACGTGTACCAATATATGCATTTCCACCAACAACAAGATTCCCTGGAATATAAACAGTATCACTTGTGCGACCTAATACAATTTGATTAGTAGTTGTTGTTTCGGCTCCATATCCTATCGCTGTAGAGTTTTGGTGTGTAGATTGTGCACCACTGCCTATAGCAGTAGAATGTTCTCTAGTTGC
>CALVAO010000010.1 GCA_944325515.1 Candidatus Gastranaerophilales bacterium
ATTACATTTATGCTTCAAGCGAAATACTCGATTGAAGGCTGTGGCTATGTGATATTTTTATTTGGACACTAGTGCCCACAAGGGGCGAGGGGATGAAGTGTACTTATTGTGCAAGTTTAAGCAGACAGTTGTCTACTAAGTAATAAGATTGACTTAACCTGCTACTCTTAATTGAATAATTACCATAAGTTTGTGAATTTTGATGATAAATAAAATTGCTTATTTTAAACAATTTAATTGGTAAAAGTTTTTGATGCGATTAATCACAGAAGAACCGCATCCTGTCTGTTGCTATATCAGTATGTGAAAAGAAATTATAATGTAGAACAAACTTAATGATAAATTTGTTCTACATTATTTATAAAATTAATCACTTATGTTTAGGGTCATGTTTAGGGTTTAAAAAAGGAAAGGTTTCGTGCACTAAGTCGTCAATCTTATTTCGAGTTTCATGTCCATCACCATACACAGCTTCTCTTGTTTCATGATTTTCATTAATGATAGTATCACGTGTTTTATAGTGTTCATCATGTATAGCATTTCTAGTTTCTAGATTTCCTATATTTACGTCTTTACGAAGAGATGAATAATCTTTATGAGCTTCCTCGCGGGTTTTAACATTTTCTGCTACTACAGTTCTTCTTGTTTTGGCAGCTTGAGTGTTTGTATTTGAATTAATTTCTTTGACAGCCTCGTCTAAACGTGCGCGTACTGCTTTTATATCACCACTCAATTCTTTACAGGTAGCTTCAATAAATTCTCTTGTTAAACCCATTTGCATATACACACCATAAAAACCGTTAGTCATAGTCTCGATGGTTGATTCATACATTTCTTCAGCACTTTTGGTTCTTGCGGCTTCAATATCTTGTTTAGCATTCTCAACCCATTCTACTACGGCATCTTTCCAAGATTCAAAAGCGTTATCTTTGCCTCCAAAATTTTTAGAATCAAAATCTTCCGGTAAAGGGAATGCCTCATAATCAATAATATAAGGAGTCGTTGGATAATCACGATTAAAACTTCTTGCAGTATCAATAATTTCATTTAATGATCTTCTTGCAAAATCATTAGCATGTTGCCTGTAACTTTTTTTGAAACCACTAAAATCCAATTTTGGAGGTTTATTATTTGTTTCAACAACCTCCTTTGAAACTTCTGCCGGCGTAAAAGTTTCCCTTAATTTTTCATTAGTGCTTTCTTTTGGAGCAATACTTTGTCTGTTTTGAACAGGCTGCGTAAGCTCTTGATTTGTTTTTTCAATTTTCATAAAATACTCCTTTCGTTTTATATTTAGTAACATTCAATGTAACTTAATACCTATTGTGTTACATTAGGGGCAAAAACAAAGAATGATGCACATTTAAACCATATGAAACCGTAGAATTTATTCACAAACACCTACCCTCGCCGGAAAATAGAGGAAAATCGCACATTATAACAACTAAAAACAAAGAAAAACAAGGCGCGCGCCGCGAACGTGATGCGTAAGCATCGATAGTGAGCGAAAAAGAACCGGTTTACCGGTCAAGCCTTGGAGGTTAGCCTCAATGCCCGTAAGGGCATAGAAAACAGCCGCAGGTTTTCTCTTTCTTTTCGTACTTTTCTTTCTCTTTTGATGCGAAAGAAAAGAGAAAGAAAAGTACATAAAGAAAAAGTAAGAGTAATAAGGCTTACAGCCTAAAAAATAACCCCCTAATGTAACACAATAGGTATTGTGTTACATTAGAAAGTTTAAATCTTACATGCTTTTATATCGGCACGTTTTCCAAAAACTTTAATATTATAGAATATATTGTTACAAAAATTAACAAATTCTCCACGACTTTTGTAATCTTTAAAGGTATTCGTAACAATGTATTAGAGAGTCTAAAGAAATATTTTACAAATTGTTTATGAGCATTTCTTTACATCGTTATGTAACAAAACTTTTACAAATATTAAAGTTTTTTGCAAATGTACCGTTATACAAAATATGGTTGATATAAATAAAATTCAAGAATATTTTTTCAAAATAGAGAGCTCTAAAGATGGCATATTACAGAAAGATGAAGTATTAAATGCACAAAAGGAGAATACAATATTTTCACAAATTATAAAAGAAAATATGGATTACGAAACCTTTTATAATTTGGCACTTGAGCACGATAAAAACAAACCTCAAAATCAAGAGAAGCCATATAAATTAGAAACTCCTCCTGCTCCGCAAGATTGGGAATGGGATGAGGTATCAAGAGTCCTAACAAAAGAAGAAGTTGATAATGATAGATTTAATATAAAATCAAGGGAAGGAGAGGCCGTCTCCTCTGACATAAATTTTAATTCTGAAGACGGTAAATATATGATTAAACATCTGAGCTTTGATAGTGAAACTTTTAAAAATACAAAGCCGGAGAATTTACCTCCAAATTTTGAGCCGGATAAAGTCTTAGAATTAGGTAAACATGTTGGTAATAATATGAATAAGGTACATGATAAAGGCTATACAGGTAGAAATATTACAGTAGCTGTTGTAGATACACCAATTATTTTTCATGATGACATTAAATCAAGTCTTGTAGGTTATGAAGTAATGGAAGAAGCAAGCTCATACCCGTATGCAGATTTTCATGGTCAAGCTACGGCTGGACTACTTGCAGGTGATGAAACCGGTGCTGCGCCGGATTCTAACCTTGTATATTTTGCAAAAGGAGGAAATAATGAAAAAGATGGATTACAGGCTCTAAGAAGAATTATTGAGATTAATAAAAAAGCAAAACCGGAAGATAAAATCAGAGTTGTATCACTAAGCTGGGGATTTGATGAGGATATGCCTGGTTATGATGAATTTAGAAATTTACTTAAAGAATTATATAATGATAATGTTTTTGTTGTAACAGCAGATTTAAATATGCTTGATAGTGAGATTACCGGAGCAGAAATGCCTTATGGCGGAATTGCAAAAAAAGAACAAGCCGGAAATCCAGATGATTTTTCAAACTATATAGCTATAGATATGTTTGGTTCACCAAACCCCGAAAAAACCTTATATTTTGCATCCGGTGATAGAACTGTTGCAAGTGCCCGCAATAATAAATCTTTTAGACATGATAGCCAGCACTCTACCAGCTGGACAGTTCCGACTATAGCAGGAATTTATACCTGTGCACTTCAATGCGCAGATGAAAACGGAATCAAATTAACACCTGCCAAATTTTGGGAATACGCATTAAAAACAGGGCAAGAGATTTATGATGCAAATGGAGATTATGCAGGTAAGGCTGTTGATGGTGAGGCTCTTGTAGATTACATTGAGAATTTAGGTGCTAATTCTTTTGGAATATAAGTTATGTAATCCATAAAGTTATACAGAAACAATAGAAAATATCTGATGATGATACTACGACAGCACTACATAACTTGATTATGTATAAAAAGAGATTGGATATATTAGTCCAGTCTCTTTATGCTATTATTATTTACATTTAAAATATTTAGTTAATTATATCCCCGTATTCTTCTGGATTATTCAATAAATCATAATTAATTTCATTTTCATTGTCCGCAATAGCAGCAGCAACAACCGCATCAGATGTGACGTTCAATAATGTCCTCATCATGTCCGTAATTCTTTCAATTGTGAATAAGAATGCAAAGCCTGCAACCAGCTGCTCCGGACTTAAGCCCATACCATTTAGAACAAGTGCAATCGTAATCAAGCCTGCACCAGGAATTCCCGCACAAGTAGAAGATGCTATAATTGCTAAAACTGCGATTTGTATAACTAAGAACGGGGTTAATTCAACACCGTAAGCTTGAGTCAGAAATATTACAGCAATTGTTTGAAGCATAGCAGTGCCGTCCATATTAAGCGTTGCACCCAGTGGAAGAACAAAACTTGAAACTTTATGAGAAATTCCGCGTTTTTCACAGCATGCAATCGTTAAAGGAAGCGTTGCAGAAGAACTTGCTGTTCCAAAAGCAACCATCATAGCTTCAGCCATAGCAGCATAAAGCATAAGAACAGGTACTTTTGAAAATACTTTTAAAAATACCGGATATACAATAAAGAATTGAATGGCAAATCCCAGAGCCAAAACACCCAGATATTTTGAAATACTCATGAATATATCAATACCAAATGAGGAAACTGCAACAGCTGTTAGTGAAAATACACCGGGAGCAGCAAAACACATAATCCAATCCGTAATTTTCATAGTTGCTGCAAAAATTGATTCAAAAAAGCCTACAAACGGTCTATTAATATCACCAACCTTAGCAAGTGCTATAGAGAAGATTAGCGCAAATACGATAATAGGTACCATATCACCGCTTGCAATTGATGCGAGAGGATTTTTAGGTATAAAGCCTAATATTATGTTAAGAAGATTACCCTTTTGAGCTTCAATAGTAGCTGCGACCTGCTCCTGTATATCAATAGCCGTATCTATATTTATATAATGTGCGGCACCGATTCCGGGTTTAAATAATAAAGCAAGTCCGGCACCTATTGTTACAGCCAGTATGGTAATTACTCCGTAATAACAAATCATTTTTGTGCCAAGTTTACCAATTTGTTTACTGTCACCGACACTGGTAATACCAATAACTATAGCCGAAATGACTAATGGAATTACAACCATCTGTATAAGCCTTATAAAGACCTGCCCTATGAAAGTTAAAGTTGTCATAACAATAGGATTAGGGGCTTTGTGCAGCCAGATACCTACAATTACACCAAGGACAAGACCTGCAAAAATGTGCCAGTTGCGTTTAAGTCCTAAACCAAGCGCTATAAGCACCTGCATATAAAATTTCATATATAAATCCTCTCATATACTTATATAACTAGATTATTATATTATTTTTTAAGCAAAAAGTAAAGATTTATAAGGTTGAAAAATCATTTAGGAACTTAAATAGTATATAACAGTACTTTTATTTAAAATTAGAAGTCTTATCTTGTTTTTAAAATCCTCTTGCAAAATTCTTTAAATTCTATTAAGATATATGTATAAATATTAAGAATTTCAAATTTTTGTAAATACAAGTTTAAAGGTGGTAGCATGACAGAAAATGAAGAATTACAAGAGATGGGTGAAACAGAAACTCGTCAGAAAATTTTAGTGGCAGATGATGAAGCCAGTATCAGAAGAATTTTGGAAACTCGTCTTAAAATGGTTGGGTATGATGTTGTCACAGCTGAAGATGGAGAAGAAGCTGTGGAAGTCTTTAATAAAACAAATCCCGATCTAGTTGTATTGGATGTTATGATGCCAAAGATGGACGGGTATGGTGTGACAAGAGAAATTCGCCGTACATCAGATGTCCCTATTATAATTTTGACAGCATTGGGTGATGTATCCGAAAGGATTACAGGATTGGAGCTTGGAGCAGATGATTATGTGATTAAACCATTCAGCCCCAAAGAACTTGAAGCCCGTGTAAAAGCTGTTTTGCGCAGAACAATTAGTAAAGATATCATTATTCCCGCATCCTCTTCTTCCGGAACTCCTGCGGTTGCTTCTAAAAACGGCAAAAATATAATAACTGCAGGTGCAATAAAAATTGATACCGCAAGAAGACAGGTATTTAGAAAGAATGAGCGCATAAGACTTACCGGCATGGAATTCAGCCTTTTAGAATTACTGGTTAATAATTCCGGTCAAGCATATTCCAGAAATGAAATATTACAGCACGTATGGTCATACCCTGCAGATCATAGGATTGATACCCGCGTAGTAGACGTTCATATTTCCAGATTGCGTTCAAAATTGGAGGCAGATCCGGCTAATCCAGAATTAATATTGACTGCCCGCGGCATAGGTTATATGTTCCAACGTATAAACTAACAAAAATCAGTTAATAAGCGGTCGGAATATAAAATATTCCGACCGCTTGCTTTATAATCTTTATTTGCTATACTGAAATAGTAAACAATGGCGCCTGTCGTCAAGCGGTTAAGACCTCGGATTGTGGTTCCGATATGCATGGGTTCGAATCCCATCAGGCGCCCCATTAACTTTAAAACCCTCTCTATGAGAGGGTTTTAATATTTTACGCTTTATAAATTCGCTTTACTAAGCAACATGTAAAGAGAAGCCGAGTTCTTTTAATAATTTGCCGATTGTATCTAATCTTGGAACTCGTTCACCCTTGAACATTTCGTATAATGCGGCTCTTGTTATTCCTGTTTTTTGTGAAAATTCACTTATACTCATGCGTGCTTTAACAACTTGTTCTAAAGACTGAAAAAATAAATCATAATCGCCTTCTGTGATAAATTCTTGTATAGCTGCATCTAAATACATTTTTTGATATTCAATATCTTGTAAAACATTGTTCATATGTTCTTCATGAGTTATGTTTTCCGATTTAATTTTTTCTATATCCATTTTATTCATACCTTTCTTTAAATTCTTGTAAATATTTCTTCGCAATTTCAATGTCTTTTGATTGTTTTGACTTATCTCCTGCTGATAAAAATATAATTACTACATTATCATATTCATATGCATAGATTCGATAACCTGCACCTTCAACAAATTTTATTTCTGTCAAATTGTCGAATTTTTTATGTTTACCTAAATTCCCTAATCTTATGCGGTCTATTCTTCTGTCAATTATTAATCTAACGCTTTTATCTAATGAATTATACCAATCAAGATAAGGGCATTTATTATCATAAGTCTTATAATAAATTATTTCTTTCATACTTATATTGTATCGAAAAAGATACAATAAATCAAGTCTAAAATATATTAAACTGCTAAAAGTTTCTCAATTCTTATATAAATAATCCGACATTCATCTGTATCAATAATTGAAAATATCTCAAAATTTGGTTCGGGAAACGTCCCATCTCCCACCCTATGCAAAGAATTATTTTTGCTTTGAATATCTTCTTGCTTCTACTTCAAGCAGGTTATTTCTATAAAGTTTTATTTTTTTATAAAAATTTTTTACAGCTTCTTTTAAACCTTTATCTGTTAATGTGCCTAAATCGTCAAGAATTGATAAATCCGGATATTCTTTGAAGGCTTTTATATATTCCTTTGCTTTTTCAAACTGCGGATGCCCTTCTTTGATTACTCCGCGAGACTCTATTGATTCCTGGTAAAATTTTTTGTTAAAAGGATATATATCTTCATACAAAGGGTATTTTCTTGCAATAAATTTTCTAAAATTATTTAGCCCGTTTTCTGTGTTATCAGCCATACCTGCAATGTATCTCGCCATAATTTGTAATTGATCTACATGTTTGGACTCGTGCTTAATAAGCTTTTTTATTAATGGTCTGAATAATTTACAGTTAAAAAATTTGTTTATTGTTATTTCCGCATTATATGGATTTGTATCTGCAACAGCATTTATCAATATACGAGAGCGCATTTTAGGTGTAACAGGCAATTTCTGTTTTTGTACTGTTTGTGACAAAGTATTTAAAAGAAATCGGCATTGTTTTATGTGCATAATATAAAACCTTTCGGCGTAACATCATAGTATAACTTCTACATATTTATATAAAGTTGTATCGTAGAAAAAAATTGCTAAACTGTTAAGAATTATTAATAAACTAATAAAACCTTAAAATCTTCACACCTTAAGTTAAAAGTTAAGCGGCTATCGCGTGCAGGCTTATACAAGAATTATTTATTGACTATTCTCAATATTTCAACAACTGCCCTTTAGCAAGTTTTTCTTTCGCCTTTTCAATAGAAAATTTTTGCGGCTTATTAGGCATATATTTTTCTATATGTGACCGCAATTCTCTGAAATGAGGAATTTTTTCCATTAAATCTACAAATGTATTGATATCTTTTCCGCTTATTAAATACAATCTAGAAGGCTTGTCATGTTTTTTTTCTATTAGTGATGTGAATGAATATGACTTTTCTCTCAATTGAGCTCTCAAACGCTTAAGTTGTTTTGTTTTTCCATCTATTCGTATAAATTTACCAAACGTTGGTGAAGTTGTATTATTTATATACATAATTCTCCTTTGTTTATCCGGATATTAATGAAAGACAATTAGAATCATTGAAAGCCTGCAGGGAAGGATTAATCTGGATTGCTTTTGAGTAGTCACTCCTAAATCCTTCTGTATCACCCAATTCTTTGCGTATTGCAGCTCTATAGTAATATGCATCAGCATAGTTAGAATTATTTTCTATCGCTTTATTTAAATCAGCAACTGCACCTTGCAAATCCCTTAGAACACATTTCTGCAGCCCTCTTATGTAATAGCTTTCTGCTAATTTTATATTCGTTGTAGGGTTTTTCTTGACTGCAGTTGTAGTGATGACCGGATTTGCAGCCGCTTGAACCGTTGCAACACCTGCACTTATAGCAGCAATTTTTTCCGGCTCTTTTTTAGGCTGCTGTGGCGCTACGGTTTCTTTTACAGGTTTTGGTTCAGTTTTAGGTGCTACAGCAATTTTAGTTTCCTGTTTTGGTACTACAGAAGGTTTATTTGAAACTTTATTATAGGCAACCGTATTTTCTGCTGTGTTCCGAGTAGCTTCTGCTATAACATCTCCGGTATTATAATTCGATATTATTTTAGGCGGAGCCGGAACAGCCGCTATATAACTTTCGTTAGACAGGAGCGGTTTTACATTTTTAATAAATACCTGTTTTTCAGCAAGTGCAATTGCTTGATCCAAATCTATTGCAGCACCTTCGTTATCAAAATATAATTTTTTTAGTCTTCCTCTGTTTGCATAGGCAATGCTATCATTAGGATTGAGAGCTATAGCCTGCGTATAGTCGCTTAAAGCTCCAACATTAAAATTCATCCTCTTTTTTACAACCCCTCTGTTGTTATATGCTTCTGCATCTTTTGGATTGAGTTCTATAGCTTTATTATAATCTTCCAATGCTCCTTCATTATCACTCAGCATATATTTTAAATTTGCACGATTATAATAAACATCCGAGTATCTGCTGTTGATTTCTAACGCTTTTGCATAGTCTTTCATTGCACCTTCTATATCATTTAATGCAACTTTTAACACACCTCTGTTATTATAAGCATATGCAAAATTTTTATTGATTTGAATTGCTTGATTGTAATCATTCATTGCGCCATCTAAATCATTAATTAATTGCTTAATATAACCTCTGTTAAGATAAAGTTCCGGATTATTCGGATTTAACTGTATTGCTTTATCGAAATCCGCAATTGCACCTTTAATATCTTGTTTCAGAAACCGCATTGATGCTCGATTGGAATACGCAAGTGAAGCATTAGGATTTGATTCTATTTCTTGAGTATATGCTTCTATGGTTTTTTCAATCGGAGTTTGTGCCGTAACAACTGCGTTGTTAAGCATTAAAATCAGTGCTGCTGCAAGTATAAAACTTGTTTTTTTCACGATACGTACTCCTTCATCAAGCTGGATTTGATTAAATATTAACACATAAATAAAGCATATCAAGAGGGTAAAGCGAACAGAGTATATCGGGTAAATCTTAGAGTTGATTTTACTAATTAATAGCCGCTATTTTCTCCTATTGTATCAACAGCCTCAACTTTAATATCCGTAATTAATTCCGAATAAGATATTACAACAATGGTAGGAATATGTCTTTCAAGGAGTTGATACAATGGCAGCCTTATTCTTGGTGAACACAAAATTACAGGCTGTTGTCCGATTGATTGGTGAGCGCGCATAAGAGTCATTGCAGTCGATTCAATCAAATCCTGTACCTGCATAGGATTTAAAAGGAACATTGTACCTAATTCTGTTCTTTGACAGCTGTCATCAAGAGTTTTTTCCCATTCCGGCGATAAAGTCAGCGCATACAAGACGTGGTCTTTATCTACGTTATTTAAACAAATTTGACGCCCCAGAGCTGCTCTCAAGCGTTCTGACAAAATATCTGGTTCTTTTGAGAATCTTGCATAATCACATAAACGCTCAAATACAAATATAATATCTTTTATTGAAACTTTTTCTCTGATTAAGTTTACAAAAATCTTTCTCAAATCCGAAGTTGAAATAATTGCCGGAACTAAATCATTAACAAGTGTAGGATCTTGAGAACGGACAAGCTCCATAAGTTTAAGTACATCAGTTTTGGTCATTACTTCATCAACGTGTTTTCTTACACATTCTTGAAGGTGTGTAACAAGTACATCTGTTGCATCAACTGCTGTAACGTTTTTGGTAGCCTTTGCATCTTCTAAAGAAATCCAGTAAGCCTGCGTCTGATAGGTCGGATCAACACCTACAATAGCATCTTCCGGAATAGTCTTCTTAACAGAATCCCATTGATCGGCTATAACCATATATTTTCCCGGATAAACATAACCGGAAGCAACGACGTTATTACGTATAGAAATAACATACTCATTTGCTTCAAGTGCAGATGAATCCATAATACGGATATTAGGCAAAATATAACCTAATTCGTCAGTAACTCTTTGACGTAAAGCAGCTATCTTAGCAAGTAATTGTCCTTCTTGATCTGGATCGGCAATAACAAGCAAGCCTGCTCCAACCTGCAAGCTCAAAACATCAACACCCAGTCTTTCGTACATCTTATTCGGGTTAACCAAATCCTGCATATTCTGTCGAACGCTTTCCAATTGCCCCAATTGAGATTGAACATCGGCGTTAACCAATACAGAGAAGCCTGCAATTGCAAGAATTATAGTAAACAGCAAGAACGGCAGGAAAGGAAGACCTGTAATAGGTGATGTAACAGTAATTAAACCTAAGAATAAGGCAGCAAAAAACAGAGAATACGGTTTTGCCATAATCTGGTTTGTTAAATCACCACCGAGAGATGTATTACCGGCAGAAGCACGTGTCATTACGATACCTGCTGCTATAGACATTAAAAGCGAAGGCAGCTGTGATGCAAGACCGTCACCTATGGTTAATACAGTGTATTTGTTAACGGCGTCTGCAATCGGCATTTGATTAACAAGACAACCTATTGCCAGACCGCCTACAATGTTTATTAATACAATGATGATACCTGCAATGGTATCACCCTTTACAAACTTCATAGAACCGTCCATTGAACCGAATAGACTGGATTCTCTTTGTAAATCTTCACGTCTTTTTACAGCCTCTTCCGGAGAAATCAAACCGGCATTAAAGTCTGCGTCAATTGTCATCTGCTTACCTGGCATAGCGTCTAAAGCAAAACGTGCTGCAACTTCCGCGATACGTTCAGCACCTTTTGTGATTACCATAAACTGCACAACGGTAATAATCAAAAAGATTACGCCGCCAACAATCATATTACCGCCGGTTACGAATGTTCCGAAAGCATGAATAACTTCTCCTGCATCTCCTTTTGCTAATATAAGTCTGGTTGAAGCAATAGAAAGAACCAGCCGGAACATTGTTCCCAACAGAATAATAGAAGGAAATGCCGCAAGTTCAAGAGGTTTTTGTACATACAATGATATCATCAATAAAACAATACCAAGGGTAATATTCAAGCTGATGGAAAAATTGATAACCCAATTAGGCATCTCTATAATGAGGATTAATATCAGCGTCATTACAAAGAGTGCAAGAAATATTTCACTTATAGGTTTATTTTGTTGTCCCTCAGCTGCCATTAAATTTTGTTATTTCCTCCTTTTTGAAATCTTGCAACCATATTTTAAATTCCTTCCAGAGCTTTTTTTATAATTTCCAACTGTGTATCAATTGAAGCATCTACGATACCGTTATTTGTTTGGAAAATACATCCGCCGTCTTCTATTGAAGGGTCTGATACAATATTTATTTTGGCATCAATCCCGTATTGATATGTAATGTTAGGAAGTGTATCTTTGATAAACTGAACAGCCTGCGGTTTTACTCTTATATTTATCTTTGGTTCACTCTTCGATACGGTTTTCAAAACATCAATAATTGTGTTTATTAAAACCTGCGGGTCACTTTCCACTTCCTTTTTAATGATCTTTTTTGCGATATCAACACTAATCTCAAGAATATCCGGTGCTATATATTCAAACACATCTTTTTTGGCATTCATAAAATTAGACAATTCTGAACGAAAGTTTTCAAGATCTGCAGCAGATTGTTCAAGTCCTTTTCGATACCCCTCTTCAAAAGCTGATTTTTTTATATTTTCAGCTTCTTCCTGCGCACGGGAAACAAGATTTCTATCATCGATTCTTCTGTATCCTCTTCTACGGGATCCTCTCCTGCGTTCCTGCCTTTGAGAAAAATCAATATTTTCAATATCAAATAAATCAATCTCCGGTTCTGGAGCCGGCGGAGGTGCAGATGGTGCTTGAGGAATCAACTCTTCTGCGGTTTCAACGGAATTTTCCTGCTGAATATCAGCAGGTTTTAAATCTTCTGTTTTCTTCCTCTCCCTTAGTTTTTGATTAGATTTTTTAATAATCATGATTTTTATTATATACTATCTTCGACATATTGTGCAACAATACCGGCAACTCTTAGCGGCAAATCCGAATATTCTCCGTCATAAGCTTGAGCCAGAAAGCGTTTTACCAGCGGACGCTCATTTTTGACAATTTTTTCAATTTTTTCTCTCGGAGTTGACCTGTATATTCTTAACAAATCTCCGAGAACATTTTCCTTTGTTAATTTTCGTTTTACAGGCAGAAAATCTTTCATTTCTTTAAGACATCCGGATATTAAATCACCGTCTATATGAGATTCTAAGTCTGCCATGTTCATATATTGTGAAATTGCAAGCGAATCATTTGAATCAAATTTATTTAATATTGTGGTAACTTTATCTTGAGATAAAATCTTCAGCACAAGCGCAAGCGTCATAAGCTTCATCTGCTTGTTAGTAATTCCCTGCGGCATTGAAGCTTTTTGCTTTTCAATACTTCTCTGCTTACGTTTTTCAGCCCTGCGTTTTTCAGCCTCTTCCAGATTTTTTTCTGCCTGTTCTGCAGCTGCCTGTTTCTGCCGCATTTGTTCTTCTTGAGCTTGTTTTGCCATGGCATCAATATTAGATTGGCTTTCCGCACGATTTTTTATTTCTTCATCAATAATACCTTTTTTTTCAAGCTCTTCTATGCTTGACTTATACACCTTAATAACATGGTGTTCTACAGCTTGAAGCAGCTGATCTTGCGGGATTTTTCTTATTACAGCCTGTTTTGCAACTTCAAAAATAGTAAATGCGATTTTTTGCATAATACTATCCCAGTATTGAGGTAATATGCCGGAATGAATCAAATCAATTGATTTATGAAAAGACCATTCAGCAATAATCTGGGTTATGAAAACCGCCTGTTCCGGAGTCAAGTTCAGCTGAGTATCATTATATAGAGCTTCTCCTGCAAGCAGAGTAAAATTACCCAGAGTTTTAACAATATATTCTTTTTCTCTATCCTGTAAATCTTTTGGAACAAGCTCCTTTGCCTGCTCTGCCATCGAGGCTGCGAAACCTTTATAATCAAATCCTTCTATTGGCATATAAAAACTTCCTTTTATCTTGGATATTATAACCCCTATTTTATTATAGAGGGCTGGCGTTAGTATTACATCATATAATTTAATGATTTAAAATAATTTTTCTATTAATAGTTTAAACTGCCCGTGCAGGTAATTTTTGACAGCTTCTCGTTATTTTTTTCTGTTTATGCTATTATTTAAAGTAATTGGAGAGGATTACTATGATAAATTTTTTACTGAAACTACTGGGTGACCCTAATGAAAAAAAAGTTAAGAAAATACAGGGTATAATTGATCACATAAATGCGCTGGAACCGGAATTTGAAAAACTTACTGACAGTGAATTAAAGGCAAAAACTAATGAATTTAAGGCAATACTTGCCAAAAGACCGACTTCGGATAATGAAAAGGCTGATAGAATTCTTGAAAAAGAAGCTCTGGATAAAATTTTGCCGGAAGCTTTTGCTACAGTACGTGAAGCCGGTAAAAGAGTTTTAAATATGCGACATTTTGATGTCCAGCTAATCGGTGCTTATTTTCTGCATAACGGACATATCGCAGAAATGAGAACAGGTGAAGGTAAAACTCTTGTTGCAACTCTTGCTGCATATCTAAATGCATTAACAGGAAAAGGTGTACATGTTGTCACTGTTAATGATTATCTGGCTAAACGTGACAGCGAATGGATGGGAAAAATTTATAAATTCCTCGGGCTCTCTGTCGGAGTAATTCTTTCTAATCAACATGATGCAGATGAATTTAACCGTAAACGTGATGCCTACAATTGCGACATTACATACGGTACAAATAACGAATTCGGATTTGATTATTTAAGAGATAATATGGCTGCTTCAAAGGAAATGCTTGTTCAAAGACCTTTTAATTACGCAATAATTGATGAAGTGGACAGTATTCTTATTGATGAAGCTAGAACCCCTCTTATCATAAGCGGTCGTGTTGAAAAATCCGCAGATACATATACACTTATGGCAAAAGTAGCACCGCAACTAGAAAAAAATCAAGATTATGAAGTTGATGAAAAAAATAAAAATGTAATCTTAACAGAAGACGGGATTGATAGAGCGCAGGAAATCATAGGTTGTAAAGACCTTTTTGATATTAATAATCAATACGCACACGACTTACTAAATGCACTGAAAGCAAAAGAATTATTCATTAAAGATACCGACTATGTTGTAAAAGACGGCGAAATAATGATTGTTGATGAATTTACCGGACGTTTGATGCCGGGCAGACGCTGGTCTGACGGGCTTCACCAGGCAATAGAAGCAAAAGAAGGTGTTGAAATTCAAGACGAAACTCAAACTCTTGCAAGTATAACATTCCAGAATTTATTCAGATTATATCCGAAACTCTCCGGTATGACAGGTACTGCTATGACAGAAGAAGCTGAATTCGGCAAAATTTATAACCTTGAAGTTACAGCGATACCGACAAATAAACCGGATATTAGAATAAATTATCCTGATGTTATATATAAAACAGAGAAAGCTAAATACAATGCGGTTGTCGATGATATTATTGAACAACATAAAATCGGCAGACCGGTTCTTGTTGGTACTGTAAGTATTGAAAAATCCGAATATATTTCAGCTCTTTTAAATAAAAAAGGTATTAAACATAATGTTTTGAACGCAAAACAACATGAACGCGAAGCATATATTATAGCTCAAGCCGGACGTGTCGGCGCTGTTACAATTGCTACAAACATGGCAGGACGCGGTACTGATATTCTTTTAGGCGGTAATGCAGAATTTCTTGCAAAAGAAGAACTCGATAAAAAGGGTATAACTCCGGATAATGAACGATATGAAGAATTAAAAGCGGATTCCCTTGCAAATGCACGTAAAATTACAGAAGCAGAACACGCACAGGTCGTTAAACTCGGCGGCTTACATGTAATAGGCACAGAAAGACATGAGTCAAGAAGAATTGATAACCAATTGAGAGGTCGTGCTGCAAGACAAGGCGACCCCGGTTCTACAAGATTTTTCCTCTCTTTAGAAGATAACCTTATGAGAATCTTTGGCGGAGATAAGATTACCGGATTAATGAATATGCTTAATGTTGAAGAAAATATGGCAATAGAATCTTCTCTTATCACAAGACAAATTCAATCCGCTCAAAAGAAAGTTGAAACATATCATTTTGATATTCGTAAAAATGTTCTTCAATATGATGATGTTATGAACATTCAGAGAGAAAAATTTTATGCCCAAAGACGCAAAGTCCTTGAAGGCAAAGATTTAAGAAGTGATATTGAATATATGATAGACAGAGAAATTGACAGACTTCTAAAGAGTTATATTACACCGGAAATGAATCCGGAAGAATATATTCAAGAAGATTTGCAAACTCTTATTAAGGAGCTGCATTCAACAATACCGCAATTATCCTATATAACGGTAGATGATATCAAAAATTACAGATATCCCAGAATATATGATTCTTTAAGAGAAGCTGCACTCAAAGCTTATAAAGAGCATGAAGAAGAAATTATCGGATTTTATAACACCATTTCTGAGCAATATGATCCGTCTTTTGAGAAACAGGAACTATTTTCTGAAAATAATATAATGCGTTCTTTAGAAAGAGATATTCTTCTTAGAGTTGTAGATAATCAATGGATTGATCATCTTCATAACATAGACATGCTAAAAGATGGTATAGGTCTTCGTGCCTATGGACAAAAAGACCCGTTAATTGAATACAAAAAAGAAGCCTATGACCTCTTTAATAAAATGATGTATGAAATCCAGAGCAATACAGTTAAATATTTATTCAGAGCAAAATTTGGTATACAATTTGTTTCTGATGAGGGAATTGAAGTCGTAGAAAACTAGAAAAATTCAAAATGTAAAAAAAATAAGAGGTTTCAGATGAAACCTCTTATTTTTTCTTGTTACTTGATTAATATTTATAAATAACTTTCCAATTATTATCCATAATGGAACCAGTACAAGTTACACCTGATGTAACTTCATCCGCGTTACATTTATCAGAGCCGTCTTTCCACTCCTGCTCTGCCGTTGATGCTGCCTCTTCACCACCGTCTTCTTCATCCTCCGATTGTGCAGAAGTATATGCTCTTGAAAGACTCAGTCCGCCTTCTGGAAGCAGTTTGCCGCCATTATCTAATACAAAACAGAAAATATCACGACCAAGACGATTAGGCTTTGTTTCAAAACCATTTAAATCATAGACAATATGACCGACTTCGCCCTTATAAGAACCTTTTGCACGTGCTTTTGCTGCAGCAATAGTCGAACTATTTGTTACTAATTCTACGCTGAAAGCCTCACCGCTTGCCATATTGAAGATTTTTTGCTGTTCAAATCCCTGCGGTAAACCGTCAGAAGAACCAGAATAGCTTTTAGGAGCTAAAGTCAATGAAGAAATTGTTTTTCCATCTGTTGAGCCTTCAACATATTCTCCTACAACATCTAGATAATCATCAACATCTGATACCGCAGATGTTAACGTTGATGATTCTAGCTCTCCTAAAATATGCTGGTTGGTAATTTCCATAGTATTTATAAATTTTCTGACAGAAGGAGCAACCTTGGATTTTTGATAGCTGCCCACCAGTGCCGGCATTGCAAGTGCAGATACTATACCAATAATTGCAAGAGTGATCAAGACTTCTGCAAGTGTAAAACCAGTTTTTTTCATAAATTTTTCCTCTCTCTTTTATCAATATATTTATTTTATCATTTTTTTGCTCTGCCGTCTATACAACAAAAAGCCGGATTTATAAATCCGGCTTTTTAATCTAATCTTATTTCTATTGATACAATGGAGCAAGTTTCTTTTCTTGCTGCGGAATTACTCCCTCTTCAACAGATTGATAAATTCTATAATCTATTACAGGGAAGCAATTGTCAATAGCTTCAATTTCTACAAGTTTACCTTCATCAATATTGCCGGATTCAATCATATCCGCAATAGCACTGAAACGGTCAACATGTTCGTTAAACCTGTCTGTTGCATAGTCTTTTGCCTGCCATGTTGTAATTAAGAACGGCCAATCAGAACTTTGCAGAAGCAGATTTTCTCTGGCAAGCTGGTTTAATGCTCTGTGTAACAGCTTATCTTCCGGTATATTCGGATATTTATCAGCAATAGCATTAATACGTTTTTCACAGGAATGAATAATCGGCCACATCCATTCTGTTAAGTGGTTCATCCATACATAGAAATGACCGCCCTGTCCCCATGAGCTTTCCGGGATTTGTATTGCTTCTTTTGGCGGATACTTCTTGATATATTCTCCTGCAGTAAGTCTTTCAACTTCCGGCAGATAATCATGGAATTTCTTGATAACCTGTTTGATAAATTCAACGCCTTCAAACCACCAGTGACCAAATAATTCTGTATCAAAAGATACCATTACCAGCCCTTCATGACCTTTTGCAAGTTTATAATCATTTAATAAGTGATAAATCAATGTTGTATAATGATCTGAATTCTCATTTACTTTATTCATAGCAAGAACCGGATCGTATAACATTTTATCTCCCAAATCTGTTGTAGGAGATGTAATTCTCCAGTAATGCATGCCGGATTTATCATCTTTTTTGTGGAATTCTCTAAAGCATCCGTCACCCGGGTATCCATCAGCTGCAGACCAAACTTGATATCCAGCTCTGTCATTACGTCCCATAACCGCTACTTGAGCATCCGGAAGCCAGTATGCAGAATATGTATCGTACCCGGTTGCAGGTCTTTCCGGTAACGGAATATATTCTATGTTTCCGTACATACCTATAACACGTCTATTACCGATGGAATTTCCGCCTTCTATAACGTGAGATTCTGTAAAGAAATATTGTATATCATTATTTTGTAGAGTTACTTCAATAGCTGGACGCCAGTGCTTCTTACCGTCTTTTCCTACATATTCATAACCCTGCCTGTATGCACATTCAGGAAGCCATGCACCCATTGCCTTTTTACCAAATAATCGTTTAGTTGTATCCTGTCCTATTTTGAATTGCGCATTTAAATTGCTGTCAGTAGCAAGCAACGGTGAAAAACCATGAGTTGCACCGGATGTTGTAATTTCAATACATCCTAAATCTTGATATTTTTTGAAATATTTAATCAGATTTTTTTCGTATTTATTAACAAAATCATTTCTTAACTTGTTCCACCAGTCAAAGTAATATTTTGCCAGATATTTTAAATGCTGAGAATGTGCTACTTTTGGATCCGGATATCTGTCCAAATCTTTAGATACCGCAGCAATCCTCGAATCTATGTACTCAACAAAACCATTTTGCAAATGTTCATCATTTAATTGTTCTGCAAGAATTGGTGTAATTCCTACAGTTAATTTTGCTTGAATACCTTCATCATATAATTCTGAAATAGCATTAAGCAGAGGTACATAAGTTTCTGCCATGCATTCGTAGAGGTTTTCCTCTCCGAATGGCCACATTCCCGCCATTCTGTAATATGGCAGGTGACTGTGCAACATAAATACGAATTGTCCTACTGACATTTTTGCCTCCGTTCATTTCTCGTGTTTGAATATATATTTTTACATTATTATTTATAACATAATTTTATCAAAAAAGTAACTCTTAAGTATTAATACAACGGAATAATGTTACAAATGTTAACTATATTGCAGCCCCCAAAACCCTTTGAGTACGCTTATATAAGGTTTATATAAGGAGATTTAGCCTATTGTAAAAATGTAATTGTTATTTTTTGAGCATGTTGCACAAAAATCTGTTTCTGCTGTTATTGATTTTGAAAAATCTTTAAAAGAGCTGCCGCATCTGCCTCTGTAATCATTTGCAAGAAACGGACATGAGTAAATCCCGGTCTGGCATAAAATACGCCCGTTCATGCAGTCTGTTCTTATAGAAGCTTTACAAAAATTCTCGTCTGAAAATGATGGATGAGAGGCTGTTATTTGAATATCCGTATTAAAAATTTCTTGCTCTTTGAAAATATGGTTGAAATTTTCTGTCATTTCTTTTTCATCAATATTATAATAATTTTGTATTGTAAGAACAGATGTAAAATTATACCGGCTTAGAGTTTTCAGTGCAAATATTGTCTGCCTGTAATGCCCTCTGTACTTTACTTTATCACTTTCAAGTTCATTAAAATGTACCAGCGAGAGTTTGAAAAATATTTGACTGTTTCCTTCATCCTCAACTTTTTTTAAAAATCTTATCTTTTTTTCATTTAGAAAACTTGCATTTGTACAAATACATACATTGCATCTTTTTAAACACAATCGGAGTATACTGTTGAAATCCGGATGGGTCATAGGTTCTGCTCCGGTTAGATATATACAGTACAAGTTTTCAAATTTAGTATCATTTAGGGCTTCTTTTATTTTGTCAACAGAAATAAAATCTTTTACATTTTTATTCATCGGGAAATCAATATAACATCCGGAACATCGCTGGTTACAGTTTTTAGCTGTTAATTCAATAAATAGATTATTCAATTCTGCTAATTTATACACCGGAGCAGTGTAAATGCTGTTGCTCATAAATCCTCCTCTATAATTTGACTTAAACATGTTATTGCACACAAGTTCAAAAAAAAATTATCAAATCGGGCGGTAAATATATAGATAGTTGGACAAAAGTTTTAAGTATTATATAAAAATAAAAAACAAATATTTACGTCTGGTCATATAAAGAATTTACGTGTAAAATATTTTTTATGGCAAAAGTTTCGATTATTGTACCTGTATATAAATCTGAAAACTATCTTGATATCTGTCTGGATAGTTTGCTAAACCAAACTTTTAATGATTTTGAGATTATTTGCGTAAATGACGGTTCTCCGGATAATTGTATAAATATACTAAGGCAGTATGCAAAACTGGATAACAGGATTAAAATATATTCTCAAAAAAATCAAGGTTTATCTTCTGCAAGAAATACAGGACTTAAATATGCAAGCGGGGAATTTATAACATTTGTGGATTCTGATGATTTTTTATCACCTGCAGCACTTGATATAATGTATAAAAATATTACTGAAAATAACAGTGATTATATGTTTTCATACGTCTATCAAGTTTATCCGGATAAATATTTTTTCTGGGAGCTTCCAAATATAAAAGATTTTCAAAATCATATTTCAAAGCCTGTTTTTAATGAAGAAGATCTGGGGGCGGAATTTTTTCTCAAATTAATACACAGCGCCTGGGCAAAAATGTACAGGCATGATTTTATAAAAGAATTTTCTTTTCCGGAAGGACTTATATTTGAAGACTTGCCGTTTTTTGCACAATGTTATCTAAATGCAGAAAAAATATCATTCGATTTTAACCCGCTGTACTTTTACAGAAAAAGTGCTAACTCTATTATCACAACTGCCGGTAAAAATTTTATTGATATATTTGAAATTAATAAACTGGTCACAGAAATCTTCAAATCTTGCGGAAAGTACCAAAAATATAAAACTATACTTCTTATAAGCCAGATGGAAAATTCTCTTATAAGAACGCTTGAAACTAAGGGAAGTACAAAAAGAGAAATGTTCAAAATGCTTCAACAAACTTATGGCAATATAGATTTTTCCCAATTTGATATGAGTATTTTGGAGAGAAAAAATATCTATTATGCATACAAAGAAATCCTAGACAAAAGCTATAATGAATTTAGGGATTTTGAAAGAAGGCTTAAAAATGGATAAAACTCCTTTAATATCAGTAATCGTTCCCGTATATAATACCGGAAAATATTTAAAAGAGTGCCTTGACTCGCTCCGTTTGCAAACATATAACAATCTTGAATTTATATGCGTTGATGACGGCTCTACAGATAATTCTTTAGAAATTTTAAAGAATTATGCTGCACAAGACAAAAGATTTATTATACTGCACCAAAAAAATTCCGGAGCTGGAGAAGCCAGAAACAACGGTTTAAAAGTCGCAGGCGGCAAATATGTTTCTTTTATTGATTCTGATGACAGGGTCTCTCTATGTTTATATCAAAACTTTGTAAATCTTTGCCAAAAGATTGATATATATATCTTTAATGTATGTGAATATAATCCAAGCAGCAAAGATATTCTGCCAAAATACTTTTTTTCAATAGATAGCTGGAATAACCATAAAAATGAAAACAGCATACATACATTTAATGATAATATAAACCCGTTTCACGGGAACATGTCAGCTGTTAATAAAATCTATAGCATGTCTTTTTTAAAATCACTAACTACTAAAACAGAAGATAATAAACTTTTTCCTGCAAATATGATTTTTGAAGACCAATATTTTTTCTTTTTAACAATGATAAATGCAAAATCAATAATAGTTAACCCTAATCCACAGTATTATTATAGATGCTCAAATATTAATTCTGTAACACAAAATCCGGCTGAACATGTTTTCGACATATTCAGTATTATTGATAAAATTGAAGCTCTTTTGATAGAAACTAATAATTATGAAGCATATAAATATGCATTCTTTCAGCACAAATATAAGCAGTTCGCGCATCTTTTCTTTAAATCTAATATCTCTGACAGAGCAGCTTTTTATAACGAAATGAAAGCCCGACTGCTGAAATACAAAGATGAAAAACTTAACCCTGCAATATGCGAAAGATTAACGCTAATCGGTGTTTATAAAAACATTATAAAACTTAACGCTGAAGAATTTTATGAAAAATATAAGGATAAAATCTAGTTATTTTTAACTCTGCCGTAAATAATTCTGTCTATACCAGCCATATCTTTTTCGACAGTAATATCTTTGAAATCTTTTTTCATAAATTCTTTTACATACATGCTCTCACCAATACCAAGTTCAAACATAAGCCACCCGCCGGTTCTTAAATACATAGGAGCCTGTTCTGTTATTTTTCTGTAATATTCTAAACCGTTTTCACCGGCAAAGAGAGCCACTGCAGGTTCCTTATTAACTTCCGGAGATAATTCTGTTCCTATTGGTATGTAAGGCGGATTGGATATTATAATATCAAACTTTTCTTCTTCTCTAACCTTCTCAAATAGATTAGATTTTCTAAAAACTGCCCTGTTATTAATTCCAAGTTTTGTTACATTGTCAAGAGCAATTCTGAGAGCATCCGATGAAATATCAACTCCAAGAACAACTGCATCCGTATTTTTAGCTATTATGCAGGCTATGCAACCAGAGCCGGTTCCTATGTCAAGAACATTGTGCAAATTTTCTTCTTTTATTCTTTTTATTGCTTCACGTACCAAAATTTCCGTTTCGTCACGCGGAATAAGTACATCCGGAGTCACTTTAAAAAACTCGCCCATAAAATACGATTCACCTATTATGTATTGAACCGGAGTTCTGTCCTTAATTCTTTCCAGAACTTTTTCCTTTAAAATAGAAAGCTGCACCTCATCCGGCATTATACCTTTGCATTTGTCCAGCTCTGTGTATTTGCAAAAATGTTCCAGCAGCATTCTGACTTCAAGTTTGGCTTCATTTGGCTCAATTCCTGCATCAATCAACAATTTTGTAATCATCTGAGTGTTCATTCAAAATTCTTTCTATTTCATTTCTTAAATCAAGTTTGGATAACTCTTCTACATCTTTTTTTTCTATAGAATATTTTTTGCACAATCTATCATAATAGTAAAGCTGTTTTTGTGTAGGCTTTTCTTTAGACATTTTAACTTCCTGTAAAAACTTGCGTTTTTTCCGCTCAAATTCTTTGTTCGCTTCTATTATTGGACGCTGTTTCTCTTTATATTCGTAATATTTTATACATTCTTTTATATAATCTTCCGTATCCCTCAGAAACTCACTGTCATCTATAACTTCCTCAAGAAAAGGAAATCTTGACGCATTAAGCTCCAGATAATATTTTTCATCCTCAATAAACTTGTTCAGTATATCCGAACAAGTTAAATTCAAATTTTGCTTCACTAACGCTCTTAAATAATTACATATACCGCTTTTTTGAGTTTTGTCAAAATTTAAGTATATTCTGTTTTTTATTTGATACATTCCTTTTCCGTTTTTCCGCCTGCCATTTCAGAACTTTTGGGCTACCACCTCAATAAGTCCTCGACACTAAATTTATGTCCGCTGTCATTATTCACAAATTTTACCAATTTCTCCCGCAGTGGATTTGTTTGATAATTTTCGTGTTTTGATAATTCTTTATCTTTCTCTTTTTCTTTATTTTCCAATTCATGATTAGTAATAACAGTAAATCGCATTTTTTCTTTGTGTGTCATTTTCATGCCTCTCTTATTCTTAAATATCTCTTATGTATATATAAAGTATTTAAGAATAAAAAAATTGCCTTTTTTGTTCGCTTTTATTAAGAATTGTAACAAAAATGGCTAAAATTTTCAATTTTGTTAATATTTTGACACAAACTAAAGCTTTATTGTTCTGAAAATTGTATGGTATTCGTGAGCACCGTAATAGATAATAATGGAAACAAAGTAGTTTTCCAGATCATTTACTTCCAAATAGGTCTGAACCGGAGTTTTTCTCTTTGTACTCTTAAAATTACCGATAAAATCCAGAAAGCCCATATGCACCTTTTGAGCCCAGGTATATTTTGGTTTTGGAATATGTTCATCATAGAACATTTCCGGTGTATAATCTCTTTCATATACAGGTATAATATATTTTACAAGACCGTTTTGCTTAAATAACATATACCATTTTCCTTCGTGTTCTCTAGGTGTCAGCAGATAATAGCCCGGCTCTACTGTAATACTTTTAAAATATATAGGCGAATTTAGCCTCAATAAAGGGTAAACAGACCATGTTGCATCTTTTAAATCATAATACTGATCCGGATCAATGTCGTGCAAATAGGAAAAATCTGCAATTTCAAGACTATTGTATATTTGGGCATAATCTTTATCCGGCTTTGTTTTTTCCGGAATAATTACTTCTTGCTGAGTATAGTCCGGACTGTCAGCAGCTTCTTCTGTCTGTTGAGGTATAATGTCATCCTCTTTATCCAGTGATGCCGGATCTATATCATCATAAAATCCCGGCGGTGTTCCGGCGTGCCCTCCGTTATCAACAGGTTCTGCAATAACCGGCAGGAGAAAAAACATTAATAATAAAACTAAAAAGCTCTTCTTTAACATACAAATATTTTAATGTATCAGCGCAAAAAATCAAGATTCTTTACTTTTGTAATTTAGTGCGGTATCATTGACTTAAGGGAGAACAAGTATGAAAGAACAACTGGAAAATATTTACAATTCTGCTAAATCAGATATTGAAAATGCTAAATCAATCAGTGATATTGACGAAATCAGATTAAAATATTTGAGCAGAAAAGGCGAGTTTAATTCTATAAAAAAAGGGCTGAAAGATTTGTCAGATGAAGATAAACGTACAGTCGGCGCCTTAGCAAATAAAATTACGCAGGACCTTGAAGCCCTTTTAAAAGAAAAACATGATGTTTTTTATCAGAAAGAACTTAATGAAAAACTTCAAAAAGATCGTATTGATATAACATTGAGCGGTAAATTTATTCCGCAGGGTAAAATACATCCATTGACAGAAACAACAAATGAAATTGTATCTATTTTCCAGAACTTAGGTTTTTCTGTTGTAGCACCGGAACTTTCCCCCGAAGTAGAAACTGAATATTACAATTTCGATATGTTAAATGTTCCGAAAGAGCATCCGGCAAGAGATGTACAGGATACTTTTTATGTAAAAGATATGGACGGTGTTGTACTAAGAAGCCAAACATCAGGCGCACAAATACATGTTATGGAAAATCAGCGCCCGCCTATTAAGGTTATAGCCCCGGGACGTGTGTACAGAAACGAAAATATAAATGCACGGAAAAACAACTTTTTCCACCAAATAGAAGGGTTGTACATTGATAAAGACATTACTTTCGGCGACTTAAAAGGTGTATTAAATGAATTTATAAGACTGTATTTTGGCGCTACAAGACCAACCCGTTTCAGAAGCAGCTTTTTCCCGTTTACAGAACCTTCTGCCGAAGTCGATGTTCAATGCATTATGTGCCAGGGGAAAGGGTGTCGTATATGCGGTGGAACCGGCTGGCTTGAAATTCTCGGAAGCGGTATGGTTGACGTAAATGTCTTAAAAGGCGTCGGTATTGATCCGGATGTATATTCCGGTTTTGCATTCGGCATGGGCGTTGAAAGACTTGCAATGCTGAAATATGCTATTGACGACATCAGATTGTTCTTTAATAATGATAAAAGATTTTTAGAACAATTTAAATAGTCATTTTTTTATTCTTAAAAAGTTTTTTCTCAAGTTCCTGCGCAGTCTTTGTTTTTGCAAGACCGCCGAGTGAAGTTTCCTTTAGCAAAGGTGACATCAATTGACCTGTTATTTTTAAAGTGTCTACGATTTCATCCAGAGGGATTTTGCTCTCAACACCGCATAAAGCAAGCTCTGCTGCAGTTACGGCATGTATTGCAAGAAACGCATTCCTTTTTATACAAGGAACTTCTACAAGTCCGCAGACAGGATCACAGGTTAATCCCAGAATATTTTTCAGAGCAAGAGAAGCAGCCTGTAGTATCTGATTAGTATCTCCACCAAGTATCTGGCAAACAGCGCCGGCAGCCATAGCGGATGCCACTCCGCATTCAGCCTGACAGCCAGCAACCGCACCTGCCAGCTGTACCTTGTTAGAAATTAATAAACCTATAAAACCGGCTGTTAAAAGCCCGTTAATTTGTTCTGCTTCTGTAATTTTTTCTTCTTCTGCAACTGCAATTATTGCAGAGGGGACTATGCCGCATGAACCGGCAGTCGGGCAAGCTGCTATACGTCCCATTCTTAAATTTTCTTCTGCTGTTGCCAGAGCGTATGTTATTATTTTTTCAAAAGTTTTTCCGAAAAGCGCACGCCTGTGATTATATCTTTCAATAAGTTTCGCACAATCATCACCGCACCATCCGCTTATTGATTTTTCTGTAGAATGAAGTCCATTTTTTACTGCATCTTTCATTGCAAGTAAATCTTCGAGCACTCTGAGCCTTACAACGTCTACAGTGTCTTCCAGCAATACTGATTCTTGTTCCTGTGCAATTTCATATATTGATTTATTTTGCTTATTACATTCTTCTGCTAAATCTGAAAATGATAAAATCGGCATTATTTTAACTTCCTAACATTGGTTACAAAAAAAACATCTTTTATCTGTCTTATTTTCTCTACAATATCATCCCCGACAGGAATATCCAGAGCAAGGTACATTGAAGCAGCCCCTCCTTTTGAACTTCTATCGCAATGCAGAGAAGCAATATTAATATCCTGTTTTTGAATAATATCGCTTACTTTAGATATCATTCCGGGACGATCTTTATACATTAAAAGGATAGAATGATACGAACCGTCTATATTAGCAGAAAAACCGTTAATATTATTAATTCTGATTTCTCCGGCACCAACAGAATCACCGGAAATAGTCATTTTATCATCAAATATAATATCTACTGAGTTTGGATGTCTTGAAATATCTTCTCTGTACTCATAGGAATAGTCTATTCCGGAGGCTTTATCAAAAATATTTTTTATTCCGGAATCATCTACAGAATACCCCAGAACTCCGGCTAGAAGCCCCTTATCTGTGCCGTGCCCGAAACCTGTTGTAGCAAAAGAATTGTACAAAATAAATTTTACTTTTGTAAATTCATTATTGTATATATTTCTTGCCATAAGTCCGAGCCTAACAGCACCTGCAGTATGGGAACTTGATGGACCGACCATGATTGGGGATATAACGGAAAATAGAGATTTTTGCTCCATCTTTAATAATCATCCTCATCATCTTTACCGGAATTAATGTATCCATCCATAATACCGTATAGGGCACTCTGCCAATCGCTGTTTTTTTCTAAAAAGAAGTCAGCCCCTCGTGCTTTGCATTGCTGTTCAATTTCTTTTCTTGGAGATGCAGTTATAACCCCGATAGTAGTCTTTACACCTGCAGCAGAAGCCAGTTTTTTTAGTTCTGTCAAGAGTATAAAACCTTCACGCTCCGTCGGTATAAACAAATCCATTACGACGTATTCATATTTTCTTTTCTTATATTTATTGACAGCATCATAGATTTCTTGTGAACAGTCGATGTCATAATCAAACTGTGATAAAAGCACTTTTAGCTGATAAGTAATTACCCCGAGGTCATCAACTATCAAAATAGCCGGTCCGGTAGGCTCTTCTTCCGAAGACACTGTTGAACCGATAGCCTTGCTTGTAATAGGTTTTTTAGCGTTGCTGTTTAATTCCTTTAAAGTATCAACTATATTGATAAGCTGTTTCTTTAAATCCAAAAGTTCTATATTTTGCGGGGGTTTTGAATTTGTTATATTATAGAACAATTCAATAAACTCATTATCCAGATCCACGTTAGGCATGCTCACTCCTGTTTTTAGTTAATTATAACATAGAGTTCCGCCAAAAGTAAAGTCTTCTCCTATGTTTAGATTATTTTAGTTTGATAGATTTTAGAGTATAATTATTTTATGAAAAAATTTATTATTAGTTTATTTTTATTATTTAGTTTATCACCGGCATATGCAGCAGAAGAGAATTCTTTTATATATAAACTTCATTTGCTAAATGATACCAGACAGATACGTTCTTTACTGAACTCTCAAGTCTGGTATGCAAATAGAACCAACTTTAACAAATTTATAGCAACTTATGATAAGAATTATGTAAGCGGCGACGGTTTTAATCTTGAAACATACTCTAAGCTTGTAAAAGAAACCTGGGATTTATACGGCAGGATTCAATACGATATTAAAATCAATGATATTGATATAAAAGAAGATTCTGCAGTTGTGAATGTTACTGAAACATCTTATGCAGAAGTTCCTGTTTCCGAAAAAATGGACGGAGAACTAAAAAGTGCATCAAAAAGCATCTATTATTTAAAGAAAATAGACGGCAAATGGAAAGTTACATCTGATAGTGTATTAACAGAAGATACGTCTTTATTGTACGGCGAAGCAATGGACTTGGATATAAAACTCACAGCTCCCAAAGAAATTCCTGCAAATACAGAATACACAGCTTCGCTTGAGTTTATTCCTCCAAAGGATTCTATTGCAATCGCCTCTATCGCTATGGATAAAGTTGAATATCCGCAGAAACAGGCAAAAGAAGTGTTTAGAAAATTACCAGAAGATAATATTCTGGAGAGATTATTTGTATCCAATTCAGATAATGTCAATGAATATATTATAGCTTCAATAGGACTTACCAGAGCTGATATAACCGATTTAAGCATTAAACTAAGCCTTACAGGATTTGGATACCAGATAACAAGGGTAAACGTAACACCGCCGCAAAAAGAGGATAATAATGTCAAAGAAAGGTAAATTAATATATTTCTTAATATCGATTATATTTTTTATCTTATTTGATACATATTTTTCTGAAATAATACTGAAATATGCGGCAAATTTTAGAGGTAATTCCGTATTTGATTTGGTTTTTGTTCAGAATACCGGTGCAGCTTTTAGTATATTACAAGATTCAAGAACTTTTCTGATAGTGTTCTCGCTCGCTGCTATTCTTGGAATAACGGCTTATTTAATTAAACACCTATCAAAAACCTCTGTAATAACTTTATTCTGGGCAGCTCTTTTAATTGCGGGAATATCCTGCAACCTGTATGAACGTATTACATTAGGCTATGTAAGAGATTTCTTTAAATTAAATTTTGTAAATTTTCCTGTATTTAATATTTCAGATATTTTCATAAATATAAGTGTTTTTGCTATAGTTGTAATTATAATAAAAAACAGCTATTCAAAAAAACAGTTATGAGAATAATTATTGATGAATTAATAGAAGACAAACGACTGGACAGCTACCTTGCAGAATGTATGCAGGACATTTCGCGTTCCAAAATACAGTCCGCTATAAAAAAAGGGAATATAAAAGTAAATTCCAGTATAGTAAAACCATCGTACATAATACGTGATGGCGACATAATTGATTTCGATGATACTGAAGGTAATACAATACATATAGAACCGGAAGACATTCCTCTTGATATAGTTTATGAAGATGATGAGATGGCTGTCGTAAACAAACCTTCTGGTATGCTTACACATCCTACCGTATCCGAGAATAAAGGAACGCTTGTTAATGCTCTTTTATTTAAATACGGCGACAAACTTTCCGATATAAACGGAGCATACAGAAGGGGAATTATTCACAGGTTAGACAGGAATACTTCCGGACTTTTAATGATTGCCAAAAATAACAGAGCACATGAATTTTTGGCAAAAGAGATGAAAGAACATAATATAACAAAGAAGTATTATGCAGTTATCCGCGGAGTACCGGAGCAGGACGAATTTGAAATAAACAAGCCTATTGGCAGAAACCCGCGTCAGCCAAATAAGATGTGCATAGATGATGCCGGAAAAGAAAGTATTACAATAGTAAAGGTTATTAAACGTTTCAAGGACGCTGCTTTTATAGAACTCCAGCTAATTACGGGTCGAACCCACCAGATACGCGTGCATATGGCAAGCATAGGGCATCCCGTATATAACGATACTCTGTATGGTTTTGGCAAAATGAAAATAAAAACTGATGAACAGGTTCTTGAATCCTATAAATTAACATTCCCGCATCCATATGACGGAGAAAAAATAACGGTAGAAATTCCTTACAGTGAAAAACTGGACAGGGTTTTGAAATTTCTAAATAATACTTCTCTTTAGTCTTTCCGAACGATTTTCACTCAACAGATTTTTAAGCTTCATAATTGCTTGAGCATGAAGCTGTGAAATTCTTGATTCGGAAACATTTATAGCTTCTCCGATTTCTTTAAGAGTCATATTTTCATGATAGTAAAGCACCATAATTGTTCTTTCTCTTTCGGGAAGCCTTCTTAAGGCATTTTCAAGTTCTTTTTTTACATCCTTTTCTTCAAGTTTTTCGTGCGGCGCAAGATTATGAGAATCTTGAATTGTATCAATGATTTCTATATCTCCGTCTGATGCGCCTTTTTTATCATAAATGGAAGTTACAGTAGCATCTTCTGAAAGAATTTGTTCGACTTTATCCCGTTCCATTCCGAGATAATCAGCTATTTCAGTATTTGTAGCCGCACGTCCAAACTGTTTTTTTAACAATTCCTGGGCTTCTTTTACATCTTTAATTTTTTTTCTTACGCTTCTCGGAAGAAAATCTTGAGAACGTATTTTATCAATAATATTACCTCTAATTCTTACAAGAGCATAAGTTTCAAACCTTGCACCCATTTTCGGGGTATATTTTTCAACTGCATCGATTAAACCTTCAACACCGTAGCTTGAAATATCCTCATACGAAAAAGTCGGAGGCAAAGCAACTTTTACACGACCGACTACATATCTTGTAAGGTAAATATATTGCAGGATAAGTGCATCACGAAGCTCTTTATTGCTTTTATCAGCAAAATAGCGCGTCCACATTTCAGCAAGTTCTTCGTTCGTAGCTCTTTTAATTTTATTGTAAGATGTTTCCTGTTCCATCCCTCTTGTCCTAACACATGTTTATTCTATTGTAACGTTTTCTTAACAATTAGCTATCCTCTATATATAGGAATTTATTAAATATGCCTTAAAGTTATAACCGGCAGGGTAATAGCAAAATATCTGCATGCTTTTTTTAATATCTACAGGAGGATTTTATGTATCGTATTATTTTTTCACTTATTCTGCTTTTAGGTATTTTGGTTTCAAACATTAGTCTTGTTGTTGAGGCAAGGACTATTGTAACAAGAACACCTGCATACAGAAGTTATTACAACAGACCCTCACGAGGTTTTAGACACAATAATTATAGACGTCCGTCACATTATAACAATTATAATCGTCTTTATAATAACAGAAGGTATTATAATTCATATCCGCAGAGGCGTTTTTTTAACAGAGGATATTATACAACATCGTCACTTTCGGATCTTGGTGCTTTAGAAAAATATACTTTAAATAAAAACTATAATCGCGACAGTGATTTAGAACGGTTAGAAAGATTAGAGATGGAAGCTTTCGGGGCAATACAAAACGGTGATATAAATACTCGCTATGATAATGTAAGGACAGCAATATTATCCCGCCCCAAACAAAACTATAAAACTTCTTTCTGGCGGAATATAGGAAATTATTTTAGCGGTCAGATGACAGGATTTACTCCCTCTTTTGATAATGATCCATTTTTTTCTAACTCAAGTTTCGGAAGTACACCTTATCCAACAACATATGGAAACAGTTCTGTCAGCCAGTATTCAAGTCCTTTTGGCAGCTGCAGCAGAATAAATAATTATGGAACCGGTTCCGGCTGCGGAGTTAAAATATTAGACTGAAGACGTTTCTATAAGCCTGCTTCCGGATGGGCAGAGTTAGATTTCACTATCTCATAATATTCGTTCTTGTCGATGTTAACCCCCATCGTTTTAATATCAATCTCAAATTTTTTCTTCTTCTTTTTTAGAAAAATTTTATCTGATGATTTCATTATTTTCTCCGACTTGAACGATTACCGGCTTATGAGTTTTAATTTCTTCCGGTGTCAGCTGTGCATAAGTCACAATAATAATTTTATCTCCAGGCTGTGCCTTTCTGGCAGCAGCACCGTTTAAGCAGAAACATTTAGAACCGCGTTTTCCTTTTATTGCGTATGTCTGGAAACGTTCACCATTATTAATATTCAATATTTCGACCTTTTCCCATTCCAGAATTCCTGCTAATTCCAAAAATTCTTCATCTATTGTTATAGAGCCTACATAATTAAGATTTGCATCTGTTACAGTAGCTCTGTGTATTTTTGAATTTAAAAATTGTCTTAACATATTTACCTCGCTTTTATGTTAACACAAAAAAGGGATACATGGAGAATGTTTTTATTTTATATTTTTTTCAAAATATATTAAAAGGAGGGCAAAATGATTGATTTATTTATATTAGAAACCTGTCCGTACTGCAAAAAAGTTATGGCATTTCTTGATGAAAAAGGAGTAAAATACAACAAAATTGATATTAAGGATAAGGCATCAGAAGACGCTTTAATACAAATGGGGGGAAAGCGTCAAGTACCATTTTTAGTAGACAAAGACAGAAATATACAAATGTATGAATCTGATGACATTATTGAATATCTCAAAACAATAATATAAATGTGTTATAATCTGCCCTTAATAGGGCAGATTATTGCCCTGCTATAAATATTTTTTATATACAAAATGTTCTAAATTATGCTCTTTTTCTTTTGTGCGTTTTCATAACGTTTCTTTGTAAAATGAACTGTCATGCCTGCGACAAAAAAGCCCATTACGCCTATCGAAAAAATATAAGGTAAGCCTTTTATCAAAATCTTTTGTTTTACAAGAGACCTGTACTCATTTTCAACCGTAGTATGTTTTTTTTCTGCCAATTTTTCTGCCAGCTTGCTAAGTTTATCAAAATCCGGCACATTTAAATTTTTATCAATTAAATCTTTACACTTGCCCATTTTTTGAAGAAGCTTTCTAAATCCTCTTTCTACAAGCTCACTTCCTGTTATCACATAAAGAGCCACTAGCGGAAATCTTGTTGCAGTTTCTTTCAAATTTTCTTTTCCCCTATCAGCAGAAGCTCCGAAATACCCTGCACCGCCAACAAGCACACAAGTTGTAAGCTGTCCTTTGCTTAAGCATAACCTGCCGTTTTGATTGGCAAAATCCATACAAAAATATTTGTTTACAAAATCTTTTGCTTTAGGAGAATTTTTGAATAGCTTATTCCCCGGAGCTACAATAAATTCCGAAACTTTCTGAAGAATTTTTGAATTTTTACCCTTTGAGGCAAGAACTCCTGCCAGCCCCAGACATCCTGCGTAAAGCCCTCCGGCAAGAGCAATATGCTTTTGGGCGCTTTTTTTGACTTTCTCTTGATGTTTTATATCCTCTTGATTATTTTCTAAAGATGCTATATTTTTAAAATCGCTTTTTTTAAATAATTTTAAAGTCATTAAATTCTTAATATAGTTTAAAGAAAATTCCGTAAGCGGAATTGCCATTGCGGCAAGAGCAATAGCAGCCTTTACAGGCAATACCTGTTTATTATTCTTCCCTCCTTTATTTATAAGTTCAACCCCTGTTGTTGCAACTTCTTTTTTTAGATTATTATCAAGTCCTTTTGAAAACAACTTTCTAGCGACCTTCTCACCTAATAATGCAGGCACGAGATAAATAAGCGTTTCTTCTGAAACTTCAAGAAATGTATTCTCCGTCAAATCCGCAAGACTTCGTGAAAAAACAGCTTTTGGAATCAAGCAGGTTGAAACATCCTGTATAAAACGGGATGTAGAAAGTCCGGAAGCCTGTTCTTGATGTCTTACAAATTTAGCAGCAGGCTTGAGTTTTTTCGGTAAACTATTTATTAAATTATCGTTGTTAACTTTTGTCATGACTCTTATTCCCTAAAACTTGTGAAACTTTTTAATTGCCTTTTGTAAGAGATTTTATTTACAATCGTTAACACAAGTATTTGAGAGCAGACAAAACCCCTTTAGGCTTTAACTACCCAAAAACTAAACAGAACAGTGGAAAATAAGGGTAGTTAAACTAACCCGCGCCACCAACTTCTATTCAGATTTACTAAAGATTTTCTATACATAAAATATTTCCTTGTATCGATATATCGATACAAGGAAATATTAACGTATTTAGAATAATTTGTCAAGCTATCCTATTTTGCTATTAATATTTTAATGCCTTCTACTGCCGTTTTTATTGCGGAATCCGTATCATGTACAACAGGGTTCTCCATTCCCTGCTTTTCTCTTTCTTGATTTGCAACAACAAGAAATATAGATCCAACTTTAACTTTCAAATAGCTTGCAACAATAAACAGCGCTGCAGATTCCATTTCCGAAGCCAGACAACCGAGCTTTAACCAGGCATTCCATTTGTTATTCAGCTCATAACTTACAGGCATCAAATCCGGACTGTGTTGACCATAAAAAGAATCTTTACACTCTACAACACCGACGTGATATGGCATATTCAATTTTCTTGAAGCCTCTATCAATGCTGTTACAATATCATAATTCGCAACAGCAGGAAATTCTATGGGCGCATATTCTTTAGAAGTCCCTTCCATTCTTATTGCACCTGTTGCTATAACCAAATCACCGCTCTTTACATCTAAATCCATACCGCCGCATGTTCCGACACGTATAAAATATTTTGCTCCGACTTTAACAAGTTCTTCCAGCGCAATTGCCGCAGACGGTCCACCGATACCTGTTGATGTAACACTAACTTTTACGCCGTTTAAAGTACCTGTATATGTTGTAAATTCACGTCTGTCTGCAACGAGTTTCGGGTTTTCAAAATAAGCTGTTATTTTTTCACATCTTTTAGGATCCCCTGGAAGAATAACGTATTCTCCAACATCTCCTTCTTTTAAACCGATATGGTATTGTGTTCCGTCTGTTGAATATTTCATACAAATCTCCTTATTAGAAAAAATAATTTTAACATAAAGGAAGTGTAATTACAAACTCACATCCGTTATTAGAAGAGAGCTCCATTTATAAATAAAAAAGAATGTTAGGATTTTGTTAGGGAGTCTATATTAAAAATCTTAACCAGATGTATATTGTACTTAAAATCAAAGATACAAAAGTTACAACTACGCCGTATTTAAGATAGTACATAAATTTTATCGGATATCCATGCGCAGAAGCTGTTTCTGAAACAATCACGTTTGCAGCTGCTCCAATAATGGTTAAGTTCCCGCCGAGACATGCACCCAAAGACAAGCACCACCATAAAGGCATTGTATATTCAGCCCCCATATTATTTTGAACTTCCACAAGCATTGGTGCCATTGTTGCTGTATACGGAATGTTATCTACAATACCGGAAAGAATACCGGATGCCCATATTATAATCATAGAAGCAGCTTGCTGAGAACCGTTCGTAACATCCAGAAGCCATTGTGCCATAATCTTTATACCTCCGGCATGTTCAAAGCCGCCAATGATAATAAATAAACCTATAAAGAAAAATATTGTATTCCATTCTATCTCATGAAAAATTTTCTCCGGTTTTTCAAACAAAAGTAAAAAGGCTGCACCTGCCATAGCACAAACGCATGTTTGTATATGGGTTACATCGTGCAATATAAACCCCGCAATTACAAGCAAAAGAACTATTCCGGAACGAATTGCCAGAGTTTTATCTGATATTGTTTGCGAATTATCCAGCATAGAAACTTTTTTCATTTTTTCTTCATCTGCAACAAGCTGTTTTCTAAACATAAAAACAAGAAGAATTGTTGTAACAACCAGAATAAAAGTTACAATATCAGTTAATTCAATTAAAAAATCTGCAAAAGATAATCCTGCATAACTTCCTATAATAATATTAGGCGGATCTCCTATTAATGTTGCTGTACCGCCAATATTTGATGCAAGAATTTCAGTTATCAAAAACGGCATTGGACTTATATCAAGTTCACGGGCAATTACGAACGTAACAGGCATTACCAGTATAACAGTAGTTACATTATCAAGAAAAGCTGATGCTACAGCTGTAAATACAGCAAGTGCTGCCAATACTGCCTTTGGATGTCCCTTGGTTTTCTTCAGCATGGCATTCGCTGCCCAGTTAAACATTCCGCTCCGTGATGAAATATTCACTATAATCATCATTGCAACTAAAAGAAAAATAACATTAAAATCTACAAAATTGATAAAGTATCCGAAATCAAACTCTCCATCTGTGACTTTATTCTGGGAGAGCAGCCCCAGCAGCAACGTTACAACCGCACCGATTAAAGCTATCGTAACCTTTGGTACTTTCTCTACTGCTATAAATATATATGAAACAATAAGTATTATTGCTGAAACCGTAATTGCATTTGAATGTACAAAACCGTTGAAATCAATCATGAACGCTCCATATTTTTCAAAACTAACTGTTTATCAATTATAACATAAATAAAACCATCCGATTGAGACATAACTATTTGATAAAAAAGGTCAACTTTATCGCATGTTACATGTTTACATATTTTTGAAATTTACATATTTATGGTATTATAATGTTTGTAACGCTGTGGAGTGGATAGTTGACTAATTTGTCATATTTATATAAAAATTTCATAATATCTATATTGGTACTGGGGGCTTTATTAACACCAGCTATTGCCTTTTCTGCAGAAGAAACTGACGCAGAGCTTGATTATATGGAAGAATCCACATACGACAGCAACACTGCATACATTAATGATATAGAAATCTTAGGCTCTAATATTATCAAACCGGAATACATACTGTCCAAAATGTCACTCCAAAAGGGCGATTTATACGATAAAGACGCCATGCAGCAAGATTTAAAAACTATCTACAGACTCGGTTATTTTACCGAAAAAATGAAGGCTATTCCGGTTAAAAATCCAAACGGAACAATTTCACTAAAGATAATACTGGAAGAAAATATTCCTGTCACGGATTTTACAATAGAAGGCAATACTGTTGTTTCATCAGATGAAATTATGCAATATTTATTGCCGTTAAAAGGAAAACCTCAGAACATTACGGCTATTAATCAAGCGATGGAGCAGATTAATGAGTGTTATTATTCAAAGGGATATATATTATCAAAAATAGATTCCATATATGATGATCCGGATGGTACGCTAAATCTCAGCATTACAGAAGGTAAGATTAATAAAATTATGATTACCGGTAATGAGAAGACCAAAGAATATGTTATAGAACGTAATATAATGACCGAACCGGGAACTGTTTACAATGAAAACCAGATAAAACAGGATCTGGTACGATTATACTCCACACAGGCTTTTAAGGATGTAAACAGAACCATTGAAGTTTCGGAAGAAGATCCGGATTTATTTGATATAACAATTGAACTTAAAGAACAAAGAACAGCCTCTATATCAGTAGGTGGCGGTTTGGACTCTGCTACAGGTGCTTTCGGGTCTATTGGTATTTCTGATAATAACTTTAGAGGAATGAACCAGAGGGTATCTCTTACAGGTCTTGTCGGATCCGGTATTTTGATGAGCGACTCTTCAATCAAAAACCATATGAATTATCAAGCTGAATTGAGCTTTTTTGAACCTCATTTCTTAAATGCAGATAATTCTTTAATGAGTAAAATATATTTTCGTGATTTAGGCAGCTACCAGATTCCGCTGGCGATAGAACGCAGAATTGGTATTGAAGGCACCATTGCACACAGATTAAAATATAACCGCAACCTGTCGACAACTTTAACTACAGGCGTTGAATACATACACTTAAGCGAAGGAGATATTCACAATATCACTAATCTATATAACAGCCATAATTTGAATATTGCAGAGAGAGCCAAACAGTTAGACGGCGGTCTATTCCTAAGGATAGCTCCCGGACTGGCATATGATTCCAGAGATTCTGCAATAACGCCGCGAAGAGGTGCTTTAGCGTCTGTCCGATATGAAGAAGCTTTCGGACTTGATGGTTTTGGAAAAACAAACGGTCGTTTGACAGGTATGGCAAAAAAATACATACCTATTGCTAAGAAATCATCGCTTACATTTACCGGCAGAGGCGGTATTACAGTACATGGTTCTGATTTACCGGAAGTTATGGCTTATCGTTTAGGCGGACCTTATACAATAAGAGGTTACAAAGTAAACGGTGTTGGTACAGGTACTGCATTTGTTATGGGTTCTGTAGAGCTTGCAACACCTATACCTTTTGTAGACAGACTAAAAGTTAATTTCTTACAGAATTTAAGATTAACATTCTGGGTTGATGCAGGTAAAGTCTTTGATCCTACAATATCAAGTATTTTGTATGACAGACCAATTCAAGCTATTACAGCCGGTATTGGTTTAAAAATCAATATGCCCGGTATAGGACCGCTCTCGGTAGACTATGGTTTCCCGCTGACAAATCCGGGTCCGAACGGTTCACCTAACGGTTACTTCACCTTCGGGGTTGGTGACATGATGTACTAAAATAGTGTATAATAATAAAATATAGGAGGTTTTGTATGAAAAAATTAAAATTAGGATTGGTAGTTTTAGCAATAGCTGCTTTTACGGGTATCGCAAATGCAGGAGGAATCGGGTACATTGATTATGTAAAAGTAATTGATAACTATGATTATGCTAAACAGGTTACTAAAGAAGTTGATGCCAAAGGATTAGAAATGCAGCAATTTTTAGTAGATAAAGAAAAAGAATATAAAGCTCTCGATACTCCGCTAAAGAAACAAACTTTTGAAGCAAAAGTTGCACAGGAATTTAAGGAAAAAGAACAGGCTTACGTTAGTTTAAAAACTAAAAGAGAGCAGGAAGTTTATACTAAAATAAAAGATGCTGCAAAAGCAGTTATGGTAGAACAAAAGCTCGATGCTATTATGGATGTAAGAGGAGTCTTTGTTGGCGGAGTTGACATTACAGACAGCGTTATTGCAAAATTGAAAGGCGCTAAAAAATAATGAATTTCATCGACTTAATCGAAAAAAAGAAACTCGGAAAAGTTCATACAAGAGAAGAAATTAACTTTATTACAAACTCTCTGATGGACGGTTCTATTCTGGATTGCCAGATTGCAGCGTGGCTTATGGCTGTATGTTTTAACGGCTTAACAAAAGACGAAACAGCAAATTTGACTCTTGCACTGGCTTCTTCCGGAAAAAAAGTTGATTTTGGAGAATTAAGCGGTCTAATTGTTGATAAACATTCTACCGGCGGAGTAGGGGATAAAGTTACAATAACATTAATTCCCCTGCTTGCAGCGGCAGGCATACCGGTTGCAAAAATAGCAGATAGAGGTCTTGGATATGCGGCAGGCACTGTAGACAAATTAGAATCAATACCGGGACTGAACACTAATTTAACAACCGGAGCTATTGTTAATCAAATTAAAAATATAAGTGCGGTGATTGCTTCTCAAGCTGAAGAAATCGCACCTGCTGATAAAAAACTTTATGCTATTAGAGATCTTACCGCGACAGCTGATAATGAGGCTTTGATAGCTTCCTCTATTATTTCTAAAAAAATCGCATCCGGAGCAGCTCATATTTTTCTTGATGTAAAATACGGTTCAGGGGCTTTTATGAAAACACCGGAGGAGGCTGTACACTTATCTAAACTAATGGTAAATATAGGAAGAGCTTTAAACAAATCCATAACAGCTGTTGTTACTTCTATGGAAGAACCTTTAGGTAGAGCTGTAGGTAATTCACTTGAAGTCATTGAAGCGATTGAATTTTTGAAAGGTAATATTAAAAACGGAGATTTGGCGGATTTGACATACTTTTTTGCAACAACAGCGCTGTTAAAACTAAATTTATATGATAATGAACAGGAAGCCTTAAAATACTTAAAAGAACTTGTCAGCTCCGGTAAAGCGTTGAATAAATTTAAAGAACTTATAATTGCACAGGGTGGAAATTCACAGGTTATTGATAACTACGATATATTTCCTCTGCCGTCATTTAAAGTCGAATGCGAATCTAAAAAGAATGGTTATATCCACCATATAAATGCGCACGAAATCGGTCACGCAGCAAAAATTTTAGGTGCAAACAGAGAGGGGAACAATCGTCCCATAGATCTCAGCGTAGGCATTTTCTTAAATAAAAAAAGCGGAGAATATGTTAATAAGGGTGAAACACTTTATACAATTTATTCTAACGATGCTGATAAAACGAAAATAGCTCAGAGATATTGTGATGAAGCGTTTTGTATAAATGAAAGCAAACCATCGCAGAATCACTTAATTTATAAAATCATTGGAAATGAGGACGAAGATGTATAATAAAAAAATGCAATATGTTATAAAATCAGTACCGACCGATGACAAAGAAGCTTTAGAAGCTCTTTTAAATGAAATGTCTGAGTTAGGCTGGGATTTATATACAATGCATGAAGTAGAAACCGACAGTTCTTTTGATTTTAATTGTATCTTTATGCGTGAAAAACAAGAAGAAGATACTACGGATCTTGACGATATAGTTAATATTACAAATTTCAAATATCGTATGGAAAAAATGCTAGCGGCACCGTCCAGCCCTTATGCTTCCTGCAAAGAAATTCAGCTTAAGATTGCAAACCAGAAAGAAAGAATTAAGAAAATTAAAAATCAGCTAGAAAGTGAAACATTATCGCCAGACAAGAAAAAACAACTAAATAACCAGATGTCTGATGAATTAAAACAGTTAGACAGCTTAAAACAAGCCTTGATAAACGAAATTTCTCCGACTACTATGTATTCAAATATTAAAGAAGAAAAGTTTGTAGTAAATCTGTCGGAAGAAATTTTGCAGGTAATTTCAATGGAAGAAAGCGACAACCTTCTGGCTGAAACAGTAAAAGTAAGACAAGATTTAACAGAAAAGCTGGGCTATGTTATTCCGCATATCCATTTTCATAACAGCGATGAATTACTTCAAAATGAATTTAATATAAAAATTCATGATATTGAAGTTTTCCGCTCTATTGTTTTTCCGGAATGTATAGCCTTTTATAAGGATGATATCAAAGGTTATAAAATTACAGAAGATGATTTTATTCTGACTGATGATATTACAGGCAAAAAACTGGTCTGGATTCAAAAAGACAAAGTTAAAGACTTTTGGGTTCAAGGTCTGACCGCATCGGAATACATTGGTAAAGCAATTGAATATGTTGCTATAAAAGAAGTTTCCGATATTATGGATTACAACGACATTAACAAATATATAGAAAAAGTCATTGAAACCAATTCGTTCCTGGTTGATAATATAATTCCGGACTTTATTACAGCCTCTGATTTAAAATATCTCATAACATGCCTCATAAGAGAAAAAGTTTCAGTAAAAAATATTGTTTACATCTTTGAAAAAATCAATGATTACGCAAATGAACCGACAAAAGAAGATTTGCTTGATAAAGTAAGGCTGGCACTTTCCAGACACATAATAAAAGACCTCTCCGAAAACGGCGAACTTAAAGTTATTGAATTTTCCGATGAAATACTGGATAAAATATATTCATTCTTTAAAGAAGATGATGAAGCAATAATAAGAATTGATGCTGATGATGTACAAAATATTGTAACTAAAATTATAAAATTCTCTAAATCAAAAAAAATAACTAACCCTATAATTGTAGTGCCTTTAGATATAAGGCATATGGTTTTTGTAATATTATCAGAATTTATCCAAAACCTTACAGTACTTGCACATGAAGAACTTGTAAGCGATTACAATATAAAATTTATTGGTAAGGTATAAAAAATCTTTTTCAGACTTTATATTAGTAAAAAGACCTAGGTCAAGTGGTTAGGGTGCTGACTAATTTTCTTGATAAATTACTAATAAAAATGAAAGGATGAAAAAGATGAACATTGTAGACCCCATTAGGGAAAAAGAGTACATTAATGCAGTAAAAAGAGTTTTGAATGAAAGCGGAACAAGGAATCTTTTATTATTCTTGCTGGGAATTAATACCGGTTTGAGGGTTTCAGATTTACTATATTTAAAAGTTAAAGACGTAAAAGATAAAGACTCTGTACAAATAAGAGAACGAAAAACCAGAAAAACAAAAAAATTTCCAATACCTAAAGAAATCAGAATATTTATCAGTGAATACGTTGAACGCAAGCCGTTAAGCCGATATCTTTTTAAAAGCAGAAAATCAAATAAACCAATAACACGCGTACAGGCTTATAGAATAATAAAAGAAGCCTGCAGAGTTCTCGGCTTAGACCACACAGGAACACATTCTCTAAGAAAAACATTCGGATACCATTTCTATAAACAGACTAAAGATATTGCCCTTTTGCAAAAAATACTAAATCACTCATCACAGGACATAACCCTGCGTTATATCGGTGTAACACAAGAGATTATCGATAATAATTTAAAAATGTTTGCCTTATAAATACGATCGGGGTCCGTTCGATATTTATACTGTTCAAAATGCCTGCGGCAAGTTATTTATTTGATAAAAAATAAGCGGAAGACAATGCCTTCCGCTTACATTCTATTTGTTTACGTTTTATTTTCCTTCAACAACTGCTTGAGCTGCAGCTAGTTTTGCTTGAGGAATTCTAAACGGTGAGCAGGATACGTAATCCAAGCCGATTCTGTAAGCAAACTTAACAGAATCCGGATCGCCGCCGTGTTCACCGCAAACGCCGCCGAGAAGTTTCGGATTAACAGCCTTACCTTTTTCCATAGCCATTTCCATTAATTTACCAACACCTTTTGTATCAAGTGTTTCAAACGGGTTAGCCGGAAGAATTTTCTGTTCAACATAGCGTTTTAAGAATTTACCTTCAGCATCATCTCTTGAGTAACCGAATGTCATTTGAGTCAAGTCATTTGTACCAAATGAGAAGAACTCTGCATATTCAGCAACTTCATCAGCTGTCAATGCTGCACGAGGAATTTCTATCATAGTACCGAATTTGTAATCAACTCTAATACCTTTTTCGTTCATTACATTTTCTGCAACTCTTTCAAGAATTTCTTTTGCAACCTTTAACTCGTTTACATGACCGATAAGAGGTATCATAACGTAAGGAATTACATCAACACCTTCTTTTTTAGCATCGCATGCAGCTTCAAAGATTGCTCTTACCTGCATTTCATTAATTTCTGGATAAGTTAAACCTAATCTGCAGCCTCTTAAGCCCATCATCGGGTTAGATTCAGATAAGCTTTCAACTACGCTTAACAATTCTTCTTTTTCTTTAGAATCTTTTCCTTGAGCTTTCAGAGTAGCAACTTCTGCAATCAAATCTTCCTTAGAAGGTAAGAATTCATGAAGCGGCGGGTCTAAAAGTCTTACTGTCATCGGCATGCCGGAACCAAGAGCCTTAAACATAGCATAGAAGTCTGAATACTGCATAGGAAGCAGATGGTCTAAAGCTTCTTTTCTTGCTTCCGGAGTACCTGCAATAATCATCTTTTGTACCCAAGGTAATCTGTCCGGATCCATGAACATATGCTCTGTTCTGCAGAGCCCAACGCCTTCTGTTCCGAATTTGAGCGCATTTGCGATATCCTTAGGAGTATCAGCATTAGCTTCAACCTTCATAGTCTTAATTTCATCAACCCACTGGAAGAATGTTGTGAAGTTGTCATCGATTTGAGCATCAGCCAGCTTAACAGCACCGTCCATAACAAGACCTTTGCCGCCGTCTAAAGAGATAACGTCGTTCTTGTGGTAAACAGTACCGTCTGCACCTGTTAATGTTTCATTTTCAAGATCAATCTTCATATCTTCGCAGCCTGCAACGCATGGTTTACCCATACCTTTTGCAACAACTGCTGCGTGGGATGTAGCACCGCCTCTTAGTGTTAGAACACCTTGAGCAACTGCCATACCGTGAATATCATCCGGACAGGTCTCAATTCTTACAAGAATAACTTTTTCGCCTGCTGCACCTCTTTGAGCTGCTTCTTCCGTATCAAATACGATTTTACCGACAGCAGCACCCGGAGAAGCGTTTACACCGTGTGCAACCTTATGAGCTTCTTCCATTGCTTTAGCGTCAAAGCAAGGTAATAAAATCTGATTAACAGTATAAGGATCTACTAATTGAATAGCTCTTTCTTTAGTAATAATACCTTCTTTGCACATTTCAACGGCAATTCTTACTGCAGCTGCTGCTGTTCTTTTACCGTTACGTGTCTGTAAGATATATAATTTACCTCTTTCAATAGTAAATTCCATATCTTGAACATCTTTGTAACCGAGTTCAAGTTTTTTAGCAATGTCAACATATTGTTTATACAAATCCGGCATTTCATGCTCTAATTCTGCAATCGGTTTCGGAGTTCTGATACCTGCTACAACGTCTTCACCTTGAGCATTTGTCAAGTATTCACCGTAGAACTTGTTTTCACCTGTTGCAGGGTTACGTGTGAAAGAAACACCTGTTGCGCAATCATCGCCCATGTTACCGAATACCATTGTTTGAACGTTAACAGCAGTACCGTAATTGTGGTCGATTTTGTTCATGTTTCTATAAGCTACTGCACGAGGAATATTCCAAGAACGGAATACTGCTTCAATAGCTTCTTGAAGCTGAACATACGGATCTTGCGGGAATTCTTTTCCAGTAACTTCTTTGATTACATTTTTGTAGATAGGAATAAGAGATTTCCAGCCTTCTGCTGATACTTCCGTATCAGACTTTACACCTTCTCTTTCCTTAACCTTTTCAACTTCTGATTCGAAGTATTTTTGTCTGTCCATTTCCCAAGCAACTGAGCCGAACATGGTTAAAAATCTTCTGTATGAATCGTAGCAGAAACGCGGGTTGTTAGTTAATTTAACCATAGCTTCCACTGTTTCATCATTCAAACCTAAGTTAAGAATAGTTTCCATCATACCGGGCATTGAAATTCTTGCGCCGGAACGAACAGATACTAATAAAGGATTTGAAGTATCTCCGAATTTTTTACCGGCTTGAGCTTCAACATCCTTTAGAGCAGCTTTTACTTCATCCATTAAACCTTCGGGCATTTTGTTGCCGTGGTTAATGTAATCCATACAAGTTTCTGTAGTGATAGTAAGTCCCGGAGGTACCGGAAGACCTAAATTTGTCATTTCAGCAAGGTTAGCACCTTTGCCGCCCAAGAGGTTACGCATGTTTGCATTACCCTCTCTAAATAGCCATACTCTTTTTTCAGCCATTAGTTTCTCCTTCTTTCTAAAATTGAATTTAATAAAATCCTAGCATCTGGATTTTAGCACAAAGATAAACAACAAACAAATACTTTTTTTAATTTTAATTTATATTTTGCAAATTGCAAAATATTACAAATAATATTTCGCGTAGAATGACACTTTTAGTTCCATTGAGTTAATCCCATAAAATGCAAATTAATTGTCTAAGAATAAAAAAGGCAACCGATTTTAGGTTACCTCTATACTATATATGCTTTATTGATAAATTACTTTTAAATTATTTTCAAAAATTGAAGCGGCACAGCCTCTACCATCACCGACGTTGTCTTCTGTACAGGCTATAGAACCAGCATTATCATCATCATAAGTAGGAATAATACCCGTTGAACGGAAATTTTGAGCACTACTCCCCCAGGGAACAACTTGACCACTTCTATCAATATCAAAATAAAAAATATCTTTACCCATAATATTTGGACCTCTTTTTATTCCATTAATGTCAATATATAAATCTGTAAATCGACCTTTATATGAACCAACAGCTCCTGTATCACTATTCATTAAATCTTTCAATGTAAGTAACGATATATCATCTGAAAATTTAAATTCGATATACTTTGACCAATCTATATTACTAGGCTGCTTATTCCAAAAAGTTTGTGTAGGTGTAAATATTACACGGTTACTTTTATAGCTATCACTGCCAATAAAAGAACCACCGCTAATATATTTTGCTAAAAGTTCAAAATATTCATCACTTGTTTCAGCGATTTTTGCAAGGTCTGAAGCTTCTTCATCATGTAATAACTGTTCATGAGCATTTTCTAATGTAGCAACCACTTTAGATAAAGTCGGTCCTATTTTAGCAGTCCCTGCATTTTGCACAAGAGCAGGAGCAGTTAATGCTGCAACTACACCGATTATACCTAAAGTAATCAACACTTCCGCAAGAGTAAATCCGATTTTTTTCATATTTTAAGCTCTCCTTTTTTATTTTGTTTTATCAAATAGTCAATATTAAGATGCTATAAGCCTTTACTATTGGCTTTTATTTGCCTAATGTAACACAATACATATTGTGTTACATTAGAAAATAAATTTTATGGTTAAAATTAGCTTAATATCTATGTTTTATACTTATTGTCCCTTTCTTTCTCTTTTTTGGCATTAAAAGAGAAAGAAAGGGACGGAAAGAAAGAGAAAAGAAACGGCTGTTTTCTATGCCCTTACGGGCATTGAGGTTAATTTGATTTAACCCTCCAGGGCTTGACCGGCAAGCCGGTTCTCTTTCGCTCACTATCGATGCTTACGCATCACGTTCGCGGCGTGCGCATTGTTAGATATAGTATTCAAGAATTTTATTTCTTTAGAATATATGTAAATAGCAAGATTACAGGTTTTGAAAAACAAATTTTTCGATTTGATATTGCAAAAGTATTGAAAATAGTGTATTATAGAGTTATGTAACACAATATGTATTGTGTTACATTAGAAAATAAATTTACAATTTGCTATTTTCATCCAGTTTGAAATAATCTATCATTTGATAAATTGAAGATAACCTGTTATAAAAATTTTTGTGCTTATAGCAAACATTATTTCATTACCAAAGAACGAGCACTTTGCTTATTCTACAGTAACAGATTTAGCAAGGTTTCTCGGCTGATCTACGTCTTTACCTAAGAATTCTGCGATGTAGTATGCCAGCAGCTGCAAAGGAACAACCGCTAGTGCTGGAGAAAGAATTTCAGAAACTTCCGGAATTCTTATTATACTTTCAAAAAGTTCATTTAATTTTTCATCCTCAGAATCAGTTAAAGCTATCATTCTTGCATTTCTTGCTTTTGCTTCTTCTGAATTTGAAAGAATTTTATCGTAAACCTTTCCTTTCATCAATATCGAAAGTACCGGCATAGATTCATCAAGCATTGCAATCGGTCCGTGTTTAAGTTCGCCGGCAGTATAACCTGTTGCATTAATATAGCTGATTTCTTTAAGTTTTAACGCACCTTCTAATGCTGTCGGAAAATTAATTCCGCGTGCAATAAAAATAAAGTCCTTGGAATTAGCAAACTTTCTTGCACATTTTTGAATTTCTTCCTTATGAGCAAGAATTTTTTCAATCTTTTGAGGAAGAATTATTAATTCATGTTTCAATTCACTTAAATCACTTGCACCTTTGACTTCAGCAATATAAATTGCGAGAAGATAGAAAGAAATCAATTGCGCCATATAAGATTTTGTAGCCGCTACAGAAACTTCAATACCAGCATTAACAGGAACTAAACTGTCAGCTTCGCGCGCCATTGTTGAGTCCGGACGGTTTGTAATAATCAATATATGAGAACCCTTATTTTTTGCCTGTCTTACTGCAGTAATTGTATCTGCTGTTTCTCCGGATTGTGAAACTCCGATTACAAGTGTATTTTTGTCAGTAATAGTTTTCCTGTAAATATATTCACTTGAAGGTTCTACATCAACAGGAATATCACAAAATTCTTCTATCAAATATTTTCCAACCATTGCCGCATGCAATGATGTTCCGCAGGCAACAATTTGAATACGACTCAATTCTTTTAATTTTTCTCTATCTAATGTTACTTCTTTTAAAATAACATTTTCATCAATTGCACGAAGCTTACCGGACAGCACATTTCTTACAACATCCGGCTGTTCATGAATTTCTTTAAGCATAAAATGTTTATATCCCATTTTACTTAATGCAACCGGCTCCCACGGAAGAGTTTCTACTTTTGGGGCTACCGGATTGTTATCAATATCAATTAATTTTATTGAATTTGGTGTTAATGTTACAATTTGGTTATCCTCAAGATACATAGCCTTTTTAGTATATTTTATTAATGCGGGTACATCTGATGCGACATAGTTTTCATTTTCACCTAACCCAACAACAAGCGGTGCATTTCTTCTCGTTGCAACAATTGTATTTTTTATGTCTTGATGGATGACACAAAGCGCATAAGCCCCTTCAATCTCTCTGGTCGCTAATCTTACAGCCTCTGTCAAATCATGGACTTCACCGTATTTTGTTGCAACCAGATGCGCAATAGTTTCTGTATCTGTTTGAGAACGGAAAGTACATCCTTGTTTTTCTAATTTTTCTTTTAATTCCTTAAAGTTTTCAATAATTCCGTTATGAACAACAGCTACTTTACCACAGTTACAGGAATGCGGGTGTGCATTTACAACAGTTGGTGCACCGTGTGTTGCCCAGCGAATATGTCCGATGCCGATTGTAGATTTAGAAATTTCTGTATAACTCTTCTCTACAATATCTTTAAGATTTTGTAATTTTCCTGCTGCTTTAAAAAGTTCAACTTTTCCATCAATATTTACCGCTATTCCGGATGAGTCATATCCTCTGTATTCAAGGCTTGTAAGCCCTTCCAGCAAAATATCTACAGCTTTTTTATTTCCAACGTATCCTACAATCCCGCACATATATACCTCTCTTTATTTTTAGTTTAGTAGTTGAGGAGTTGAGTAGTTTAGAAAAATTTAGATTATTTTCGCAGTATAAAACGTTTTTATCGTTAATATTTTTTTATAACATCTTCTTTACTGCTAAACTTCTAAGCTCCTTAACATTTCAATCTCTCTTAATTCTAACACAAATTTCTTTGTTAGCTAATTAAGATTTTCTAAAGAACTTTCTTATTTTATGTACACCCGCGATACCTGCTGTAAGCAGAGTAACTCCGCCAAAAATCTTAAAATATAGAGCTTTATTAAAATCATTTTTTGTTTTCTCCTTTTTTGCACCTTCATATATATCTGTATTAATAGCTCTGATTTTGTTTCCGGCATCCTGCTCAGAAAAGAGCGTGTGTTTCGGCAGTACCGCAGGTGCTTCTGCTGCAGCTGTTTTTGTCCGTTTAATCTTTGTATCAGTTGTATAATGAGCTTCTATCATTTTAGAACAGTTCTCCATATCTTAATAATTTATGAAGCCGCGATTTTGGCAAAAACATCATGCCGGTCTGCGGCGGAATATCCGGAATTTTTTTACGCAGACATTCCTCCATATAATCATTTGCTTCCGGCGAGGTAAACCTAAATCCCAATTTGTAAAAGAACAGCGCAGGCGAAGATTCTTTTATCATCGGTGCTGAAAAAGTCACAATACGCCCTTCGGCTTTTGTATCAAACATGGCTTTTTCAGCAAGAGATTTTATAGCTTCGGTTCCAAGCCCGCATCGAGGCTTAGGGGATTGAATGTAATCTATTATATAGCAGTTTTTCAAATACTGCCGTTTATGTTTTATTACAGGAGCATTGGCACCAAGAGTTGTAAAGAAATTATCATTATCATCCTGTAACTTTACGGTCTCTTCTACTATATCAACATAATCACTGTCAATAATACCGGGGATTATTATATTATCACCCCTTTTAATTTTCTTAACACGTATATCCGCCTTTTGTTTTAATAGCGGAGTTTTAAATCCGAGTATCGGCGGCATCCCCATACTCTGAACAGACGCTGTTGGTTTCGCAACCGCCATCTGCGGACGCGTGTCCATAGTCGTAATATTATTAATCATGACCTACCTAACCTATATTTATCTAACCTTATCTATATAAAGTCATGATTTTTCTCAAAATTGCCTTTTTAGCCAACCTAAACCCAATTATTGTTACAAAACTTTACAGTCGTTTTAGTTTTAAAACTAATTTGTCTAACAAAGTTTTTGCTTTATAACCAAAACTGCTGCGTTTTACCATTTCATTATTATATTCACTATAATTATTCAAATAATTCAGCAGCCCTTTTGCAACGAGTTCTTTTTCAACAGGATGCGTAATGGCTTCCGGCGTTTTTGTTCCGGTATTACTCAGTTTATATTTTTCAAATTCATTCTTTGTAAAATTAAGTGGTCTTTTAGTTTCTACACTTACATCTTCTCTTACATTTATTCCACCTGTTTCAAACCATTGAGCTTCATAATGTTTTTTATTAAAACGTTCTACATTACTAATTTCTTCCGGTGTTTCATCTTTAAAAGGATAATAATCTTTAGTAACAAATCTTATACAGTTGTGTGCGCTTACATCGCCGGTTTCAGAAACTTTGCCCCATAGTCCTTTAAAAGATTGTGAATTATTGATTGGTGATATGTTCATTCTTATGACTCCTTTTTAGTCAATATACTACCAACATCAAATAATTGTAAATAGAATTTGTTACAAAAATTTATATTAATTGACCATCAGTGCTATTGAAAACAAATTATTATTTGATACGATGAAATAAGAAATTGTAATAAAAATTTACTTAATATTTCTTAATAATAAAGAAAAAAGAGTTAATTTTTTTTATGTGTGGATTTTTATATATATAGATAGATTATGTGTGTAAGGAGTCGTTTATGAAGATTAACGCAATCAGTACTGATTATTCTGCCCTAAAGGCATCCAATGCAAGAAGAGTGAAGGCAAACTATCCGGAACCTCAAGATTTAAATGTTCCTCAAGGTATGAGTGTAATATCGTTTAAGGGCGGGAACAAAAATCATGTCTTGCATGTTGTAGCAGAATGCAAACCTTTTAATCAAGCTGGTGGTGTTGCAACCGTTGTTCAAGATTACCAACGTTTAAATAATGCATCCTCTTCAGACAAAGGCAAAGCTGTTTTTGTAACTCCTTTCTATAATGGTCTTGTTAAATATGAATGTGCTGATGATGCAGCGGATTTTCAAAAAATAAGCGTTGATATACCTCGAGTTCCAGAAGGGCTTCCAGAAGGACATCCTCTAAAAAACAAAGTCGGGCAGCCAGTTTATATTAAAGCGGACTTATCAAAAACAACTGTTAAGGAAGCTTTAGAAGCCAGAAAAGATTACTGGCTTTTAGAAGAAGTTGCTGATAAAAAGATGAACTGGGGGATGCAGAAAGATGCGCCTGTCAAACTCTTAAAAGTTGTTGCAGATGCAAATGATAAACCTTTTACTGATGATGTATTCATGATATTTACTGAAGCGACTGCATATGATCCAAAACCGTATTCTGCAAATCAATATTCCTCTCAAGTTAAGGATATTGTAAGGTCCTGGAATGGCGATCCCTATGCTAAATTTGATAAAGCTGTTGTTGAATGTATGGAAGACATTTCTAAAAAGATGGGAGATTTTGACCCGGGTACTGTAATTTGTTCAGATTCACAAGCAGCTTATACAACACACTATATGGCACAGAAAAATGCTGAAGGTTTAGAATATTTTAAAGGTAAAAAACCAATGCAGATTGGGCATAACCTTGGAGATGGATATATTGGTATAACTTCTCCCAGAAGTATGGTTGTAAATTTAAATATATTTACCCCGGAAGAACTAGAGGCTTTAACTAAATCTGAAAGTTTAAGAAAAGCTATTGTTACTGGCGGCAAAGAGGAAGATATTTTCTTCAAGAAGATTCTTGAGAGTTTAGATGCCAAAAATAAATGCTCTGCTATCAGCATTCCTATTCACTATGGTAAAAAAGGATATTTACAAACATTTGGAGTTGTATCTCAAGGTTATCTTGATGAACTTGTAAAAAATAAAGAAATCGCACCATACATATATGATGATATGAAAATATTAGCAGAAAAAGGAATTGCAATAGGGCTGACAAATCCTCATAACTCCAATAATACTGCTTTTACCAAAGTTGGACTGGGAGGATATAATTCTGCTCAAAAAATTAAACTTGCAAATGGTACAGAAGAAGTTATAGAACCTTTAAAAATGCTAACGGAAAAAGATCGCGAAAATCTTACCCTTGAACAATTGAGAAAAATCAAGAATGAAAATAAAATAAATTTTCTTACTCGTTTTGCTTCAAAGTATGATAATGCCCAGTATTTTAATTCCAAAACAAATGCTTGGAGTAAACCTGGAGAAGGAACTTCCATGATTAGAAAAGGTATGGCTGGACAAATGCCCGTTGTGCAGAATATTGATATTGACAAATATGTCGCAAAACTTAAAAAAGGCGAAGATGTTAAGGTTGTTGTAAGCTGGGGGCGTGGTGATTTCCAGAAAGCATTTGATGAAGTTTTAAACGGCTTTAAAAATTATGTACAGAAAACCGGTGACAAAGACACATTACTTGTTATGGGCGGTGATTTAAATAACGACAAAGTGGAAGGACAAAAAGTAAAAGATATAGCAGAATTGCTAACTAAAGATCCGTTGTTTAAAGGTAGAGTTATGTTATTAGATGACTTTGCTCCTGGTGAACCAATGGCATGGATAGGTGATACGGCAATATTTCCATCAAGAACGGCTCCTTGTGAGTTAACTGACCTTGAAGCAAAGAAAATGCTATGTACACCTATAGTTGCTAATGGTCAAGGTTTAAGACAAAAGAATTTTGATCCTGCTATTGCAGATGAAGCTGCACTGGCAGATGCATTTAAGACAAAACATCAATATTTTGATTCAAGAGAAGATATGCTAAAATCTGCTAATGAAGATGCTAAAAATTCTTTTAATAAAGTATACAACAAAGTAAAAAATGAAATTTCCACAAAGTATAGAACTGTTATAGGCGGTGAAATTCCCGCTGAAAAAATGGAGCTGTTCCTTAATGTCAATGAAGATTACAAAAATGCGTTAAGAAAACTGCGTGATTCTGTGATGGCAGATGATATCGCCGAATGTTTGGAACGGTGTTTAATTACTCACCGCAACGATGATGTTGCTAAAACAATCCTAAAAAATCAAGCAAATATTAAAACAGGGTGGGAAAATAATCAGATTATTACAAGGTCAAAAGTTCCTACAGGTGAACTATATAGACAGCAGTTCAAGAAAGATGCACACGATATTTCTAATAAAAACGATGTCATAGGTTCAAATATATCAAAACCGCACTCAAAATCAAAAACAAACAGCAGCATAAAAGCATGGTTTAAAGCTCATAAAAAAGCTTCCATCATTGCAGGCAGTGCTGTTGCTGTTGCTGGGCTTGGATATGCAGGATATAAGACAGGATGGCTTACGCCAAAATTTGATAAAAAAGAAAAGAACGGTCATCTGTCTTGTGTAGGTTAAAAATTACGGGCTTTCAAAGAAAGCCCGTTCTTAATTTATAAGGCTATTTTTATGAACGTATTTTATGCACCCAAAATATCAAATACAAATTTTAAAAGTAAAAACAATATAAAAGTTTCTGTAATATTACCTGTTTATAACCAAGAAAAATATCTTGCAAGAGCACTGGATTCGTTAAGAGGACAAACATTAAAAGAAACAGAATTTATCTGCGTAAACGACGGGTCAAAAGACAGGAGTTTAAATATCTTGCAGCAATATGCCCTCAAAGATAAGCGTATAAAAATTATTAACCAAAATAATCAAGGAGCTGGAAGTGCAAGAAATAACGGATTAAAAAAAGCTGCAGGCGAATATATTGCCTTTTTAGATCCGGATGATTGGATTGAAAAAAATACTTTAAAAACACTGTATAGAGAGGCTGAAAAACAAAATTGCGATATGCTTGTCTTTGATTTCAACAGATGTGATGAAAATGGAAAATGTTTAAATAATATACATATAAAAGATTTTTTAAAAAATATATATGATATTCATGAAAATAAACTTTTTAACTGGAAAGATATTAAATCCGGAGTTTTTGGCAAGCTTTTTCCTGCTGCGTGGAACAAATTTTATAAAAAGGATTTAATAAAAAATAATAAATTATACTTTGCAAAATCAAGTCTTGCAGAAGATATGAATTTTGTTTTTGGAGCGACATTAAAGGCTAAAAAAATCGGATATATAGAAAAACCTTTTTATAATTATACTCTTCATAATCAATCAGCAACGCGGGTTGTTTCAAATAAGAATTTATGCATATTTCAAGCAATAGATTCGGTAAAAAAGATGATTAAAAAATCGGGGCTTACTGAAGACTTAAAAACAGAGTTTAATAACTTTGTTTTATGGCTTATTATCTTTCACACAAAGTTGATTAAATCTCCGGATAAGCTGCTTGATATCTGTAAAAAACGCCTAACTGCAAAACAAAATCAAATGATAAATACAACTTTGCAAAAGAATTTTAAGGTACTTTCTATATTAGAAGGTTTAAAAAATAAAAGACGGGTAATATAATAATAAAATAATAAATTTTGTGTTAAAATTAGTTTATGATTTTAAAAACATTTATTGAACCGCCTATTGATAATAATAACTATCTTATAATTGATGAAGAATCTAAAGAAGCTGCGCTTATTGATTGTTCCGCTGTTGATAGTGATATTAATGAAGAACTCGAGAGACAGGGTGCAAAACTCAAATATATTCTGCTTACCCACGGTCATTTTGACCATATTGCAGGTATAAGACAAAATCCGGATGTAAAAATTGTAATGCATAAAGCTGATTTAGGATGGTTAGAAAAAGCTAATCAGTATATGCCTATGTTTGGAATGCCAAATATTACAATCCCCAAAATTGATATTTTTGTGGAAGATGGGGATGTCTTAAAACTGGGTAATACGGATATAAAAGTAATCCATACTCCCGGACATACGCAGGGCGGAGTCTGTTATTTAACAGGCGGAAAGCTTTTTTCCGGCGATACCATTTTTAGAGAATCAGTTGGACGCTGTGATTTGGAAGGCGGAGATTTTGACCAGATTGTAGACAGTATTGAATCAAAAATTTTCACGCTTCCTCCGGAAACGCTTATTTACCCTGGACACGGAAGAATGACTTCTGTTGAGTGGGAAAAAGAACATAACAGGTTTATGTAATATGTTAATACAAGAAATTTCAAGTCCAAATTTTAATGCAAAACTTAATACGGCTGAAGTTTTAGAAACAACGTCGCAAAAAATTTTTTATTCTGATGGCACTAATGGTTTAAAAAAAGTTATTTTTGCTCTTAATGACAAACCTTTTAAAGCTACTGGCGCAAAAGGATATCGTTATTATGCTAAAATTTTAGGTGACAAAATTATGAATAAATATCCGCAAATTAAAGAAGCTACAGATAATATTCATAAAATTACAGCAGAATACCCTTATTTAACAAAAAAAGAATTGAATGCTAAAATTCAGCCAATGATTGAAAAAATCGGAAAAGAAATTGATATTGTAATATGAGGTTAACTTATGAAAAAATGTAAAATAACCGTACTTAAGAGAAATTTTGATGAAGAGCTTGCAAAAGAATACGGAGTTGAAGGACTCGGTGCCTGCCCTTTATTAAAAGAAGGACAAGTTTTCTATGCAGATTGGGAATGTCCGCAGGGATTTTGCAATGAAGCGTGGAAAGCAATTTATCAATATGTATTCACTCTTGCTCACGGCGGATGCAAAGACGAACTGTTCTATTATGGCGACTGGATACGAAAACCAGGAGTTGCAATCTGTTCTTGCAATGACGGACTACGCCCAGTTATATTTAAAATCGAAGCACCGGAAAACTAAAAGGATGTATTTTATGAAAAAAATTTTAGTACAAAAACAACTAACAATTGCAGCAGCCTTGTTAATATCACTCTTTATTATTGCATTAGGCATTCTTTTTATTTTTTTTGTATTCAACGGCTATCTGAATTTTCATAACAAATTAGAAGTTATGGGGTTTATTGGCGCAGCTGCCTTTTTTATTCCGTTATGGCTAAGCAATGCTAATAGTAGTAAAAGATATGTTTCAGAATTAATTTTGTCAGATGATACACTAACAGTAGTTTATAGAAAGAAAAATAATATAGTAAAAGAAAAGGCTATAAAGCTGACGGATATTGAAAGTGTTCATGCAAAGTTAAACGCAAACAGAGCTAAAATCTCAAATTCTATATTTCTTTTCTGTGAAACAGAGGTAAAAATACGCACAAAAGACGATAAAACTATATCTTTTAAAGAAAATCCGACGGCAAGACTTACATTTTGCAGTTATGATTTTATGCTCCGCTTTATAAAATTTGCAAAAAATCTGCCGAATTTTACATATGAAGTTATAGGCAATTCTGAGGCAGCAAAAGAAGATGTAAAACACTATGCAATGTATGGCAGAAGGATTTCTTATTTTAAACGGGAATGGATTAATTTTATGCAGCTTGATGCACAGAGCAGAAGACTTATTACAACATTATTTGTATTATTCTTCTTTTGTATCGGTTTTGTATTTTATATTTTTTTACTGGTACCAAATATTCAGTTGTTTACAAAGAATGAATATGTGTCTTTTATTGATCACGGATATGAATTATATCAAAATAATTTGTACGAACAATCCCTCAGAGAATATGATAAAGCTTTAAATATTCATGACGATGATTATAGATTATATTATTACCGTGCACTATCTTATGAAAAAAATAAACAATACGAAAAAGCTATAATTGAAGCAAATAAAGGCATCGCCGTACTGGATAAAAAGTCTGCATACCATAATGCAAAAAGAAAGATATTTGTAAAAAAAGATGACGTCGGTCTATATGATGTTGTTGGTGACTGCAATAAAAAATTAAAAAGATATGAAGAGGCAAAAAAAGCATTTGATTATGTAATTGAAAATGTTAGGTATGCTTATACGGATGCTTACTTTAAAAGGGGACAATGCGAATTCTATTTAAATCAAAAAGAAGCTGCCTTAAGAGATTTTTACAGACATAAAAGAATTATAGAAAAATCCATACAAGCCGGATATTCAGTATATAATCAAAATCACTTAACTAATATTAACAAGTGGATTGAAGCTTGTCTTGCGCACTAGCATATATTTCAAATATTCAAAACAATTCTGTTTCTATATACAATTCCACCCTGCTGTGATAAGATATTGTTATGGAAAATCTTAAAAAGATTTATGAGAGATTTAAAGCTCTGGATAAGAAGAAACGATCTTATTTGATAGCAGTACTCGCTGTTATTTTTGTTATGTCATGGGCTTTTATATCTGCCGGTGTTATAACCTGCAATTTCAATAGAGCACAGTTAAAGGGCAATGAAGACGAACAGAAAGTAGATGCTGTAGGAATTATTATTACAGAAACGAAAGACGGACAAAAGTATTTTGAAATATACGGCGAAACCGGACATTACAGTAATGACCACAGTATTGCAACACTGAATAATGTTATAGGAAATTTTTATAAAGAAAATAAAGTCGCAATGAGTTTTCAATCATCTAAGGGAACTTATGATGAAAAAACCGGTGTTATTACTTTATATGATAATACGTTTATTGTTCTTGAAGACGGCACTTCATTGAACACGGATAAACTTATCTGGTCCGGTTCTGACAAAGAAACTGTTGCAGAGGGTCATGTTTTAATTAAAAAGAATAAAGAAATGACTGCAACAGCTGAAAAAGGTGTCATCAGCGCCGGATATGAAAAATTCAAAATTATTGGCAAAACACAAACTAAATTGTATAGTAAGGAGAAAGCTTAATGAAAAAGATATTAATATTTTTATTGTTAATATTATCAAGTTTAGCGGTTTTTTCATCGGATTTGATTATAGAATCCAAAACCCAGACTTTTTCGGATAAAGAAAAGAAGATTAAACTTGACGGAGGCGTAAAAGTTAAGCTTGATAACCTTACAGTTGAAGGTTCAAGAGCTGATGTTACAATAAGACGTAATAACAAACTCGATACAGCTACTTTTTATGACAAGCCTTATGCGTATGAAGTAAACGAGAATAAAAAACGTGAAGTAAAGGCAAATATTCTGCAGCTTTCATTAATCAATAAAATTGTAAGAGCGGAAGGCGAATCGCAATCTATTATTACTGAAGGCAATACGCCTATTGTTATTATCAATGCTGACAGCCAGGAATATGATACAAAAAGCAGTGTAATGGTTGCAGTAGGCTCAGTTACAATTAAGTATAAAGATATCGACACATATTCTGATAAAGCTGTTATTATAGCAGATGAAAAAGGTGGTCTTAAAAAAATCGATTTAATCGGAAATGCAAGAGTTAAACAGGAGCAGAATGTTTCAGAGGGACACCATTTTGTTTATAACCCGATTACGGAAGAAATGAGTGTTACAGGAAATACAAAGACAACTGCATATTCTGATGACGGCAAAAAGCTGGTAATTCATTCCGACTACCAGCAGTATCATAAAAAACAGAATTCTTATATCGGCAGCGGGCATGTAAAAATCTGGTATGACGATTACTATGCACAGGGTCCTAAAGTTTCGGTATTTCCGGATGCAGAAACAAATAAACCGAATGAAGTTTATTTTATAGGTCGTTCTAAAATTGTCCAGCAGGATAAGGATATTATTGCAGATAAAATAAAAATGACAATGAATCCGAAGGATTTTGTTGCCGAAGGTAATGTAAGAACAATTATTCACAATGTAGATACAAAAGAGGAAGAGGATTTGTAATGTCTGAAAAAATCGATAAGGCTATGAGTCTTTTTAAGGAACGTAAATATGAAGAAGCAATAGATGCCTTTAGTTCCGTGCTGGAAACAGAGCCGGATAATGCGGATGTTTATAATAATCTTGGTGTTGCATATTCATGCGTCGGGAATTTTGAACAGGCAGAAAATTATTATGTAAAAGCTCTGGAACTTGATCCGGAGATGGCACAGGCATATATTAATCTTTCGGACTTGTATTATAAGGCAGGAGATTTACCATCCGCGCTCGGTACATTGCAGCGTGGCAGCTATGAACTGCAGGATAATCTGGCAATTGCGCATCTGCTTGCAAGAGTTTATATAGAAGACCAAAGATGGGAAGATGCGATTGAAGAATTAGAGCGGGTACTGGATGGTGAGCCGGAAAACTATGATGCGTATTATGATTTAGGTCATGTCTGTTTCGAGCTCGGAGATTACGAAGGAGCAATTTCAAATTTTGAAAATGTAATTGAGTATCAAGAGAATAATGAACTTTTGTATTACGCGCTCGCTCAAGCATATGAAGCAAATAATGAGATTGATAAAGCAATATCAAATTATTTAAAAGCAATTGCCGTAAACGATAAATTTACGCTTGCGTACAAAAAAGTCGGAATTCTATTCCTTGCAAGAAATGATTATGAAGATGCAATAGAATACTTTGAAGAATATATTAATTTTGATATTCCGCAGGAAGAAAAAGACAGTGTAACTAAACTCATTGAACGAATAAGGGCAAAAATGGCATAAACTGTAAAAATAAATAGCTCCTGTTGAATACCGGAATCTTTTTATTAAGCCAAGAATTATAAAAAAATGGCGGAATGCATTTGCATTCCGCCATTTTTTTGAAGTTATTTATTCCGTTACTGCCTCATAACAATCAGAACAAATTGTTTCATATCCTGCGTGTTCACCAAGCTTTCTGTATTTCCAGCAGCGCTCACATTTTTCACCTTCAGCTTTTGTCACCCAAACTGTTGTTTCGCCTTCTGTGTACTCGTTCAAGATTTCAGAAGGTGCTGTTTCTACTACATAAGCCTGCGATGTGATAAATATATCCGCTAAATCCTTTTCATTAGCTTTTAAAACATCTGCATTTTCTGATTTTACATAAACAGCAACTTCAAGCGAGCTTCCGACTTTTTTATCAGCTCTTAATGGTTCAATCGCACGGGTTACAACCTCTCTTATTTTTAAGATTTTTGTAAAATCTTCTTCAAGCTTTTCGTTTTCCCATTCTTTATTTACCCCCACCCAGTTTGCAAGCAGAATACTTTCTAAGCCGCCTCTCTGGCATTCGGGAGTATTTTGCCAGATATCTTCTGCCTGATGAGGCATTACAGGAGTCAGAATTCTAGCAAGAACCTGTAACGTTTCATACAAAACTGTCTGGCATGCTCTTCTTGAGAGCGATTTCTTACCTGCTGTATAAAGCCTGTCTTTTACGATATCAAGATAGAATGCACTCAAATCAACTGCTGCAAAGTTTTGAAGACATTGGAAATATTTGTAGAATTCATAGTTTTCAAACGCAACCGTTACTTCTTCAACAACTTTGTTTAATTTATGCAGCGCAAACTTATCAATCGGTTTTAAGTCCTCATATTTTACATAATCTTTTTGAGGGTCAAAATCATAAATATTACCGAGCAAAAATCTTGCAGTGTTGCGTGTTTTCTTAAAGATTTCCGCAAGCTGTTTTATGATATTATCACCGATTTTTGTATCGTTTCTGTAATCAACTGACGCAGCCCACAATCTCAAAATATCGGCACCGTAGTTTTTAATAATATCATCAGGTCTTATATAGTTTCCTAAAGACTTGGACATTTTTCTTCCGTCTTCGCCGAATACAAATCCGTGAGTTAAGACCGATTTATAAGGCGCTTTATCTTGAACTGCAACAGATGTAAGGAGTGAGGATTGGAACCAGCCTCTATGCTGGTCTGAACCTTCAAGGTACATATCAACCGGAGTATGTCCTAAAACATCAGAGCGTTTTTCGACAACAGCTCTCCAGGTGACACCGGAATCAAACCATACGTCCATAATATCGGTTTCTTTTTTGAAATGTTTTTTACCGCACTTAGGGCATACAAAACCTTCCGGCAAAAGCTCTTCTGCAGTATATTTAACCCATGCATCAGAACTTTCTTTTTCAAAGATTTTTGCAACATTTTCGATAGTTTCGTCTGTGACGATTGCCTCTCCGCAGTCTTCACAATAGAATACCGGAATAGGAACACCCCACGCTCTCTGGCGCGAAATACACCAGTCAGAACGTCCTTCAACCATGTTAGAAATTCTGTTTTCACCGCTTGCAGGTATCCATTTTACCCCTTTAATTGCTTCTAAAGTTTTGTCACGGAATTTGTCGACTTTTACAAACCATTGCGGAGTTGCTCTGTAGATTACAGGATTTTTGCATCTCCAGCAGTGGGGGTACGAGTGGTTTATATCAGATGCTGCAAGCAAAGCACCGCAAGCTTGAAGTTTTTCTATTACAATTTTGTTGCCTTTATAATAAGGAACTCCTTCTAAGTCTTTATCTCCGACAATTTCAGTCCATCTTCCCTTGCTGTCAAGCGGAGAAAATACTTCAATACCGTATTTACCCCCGACTTCGTAGTCCTCAAGACCGTGTCCGGGAGCTGTATGAACCGCACCTGTACCGGCATCAAGTGTTACGTGCTCGCCAAGGATTATCGGTGATTTTCTGTCATACAAAGGATGCTTTGTATTTAAAAGCTCTAAATCAGCACCTTTAACAGAGCCTATTACTTTAATATCTTTTTCTTCCCAGCCGACACCTTCTAAGAAACTTGCAAGAAGCTCTTGAGCAATAAAATAAACCTCATTATTATAAGTAAAGAAAGTATATTCAAATCTTGGATGTAAGCTTATTGCCATATTTGACGGAATTGTCCACGGGGTTGTTGTCCAGATAACGGCATAAATGGAGTGACTGAGTGACTGAGTGACTGAGTGATTAAGAGTTTTATCAGATGAATTTAAGAGTTTGATAATTCTGTCAGCACTCTCTTCATCAAATTTAAAACGTACGTAAATTGAAGTTGATGTATGGTCTGCATATTCAACTTCGGCTTCAGCTAACGCTGTTTCGCAGGAAGCGCACCAGTAAACTGGTTTTAAACCTTTTTCAACATAACCCTTTTTATACATTTCACCGAAAACTCTAACCTGTTCAGCTTCAAATTCCGGTGCATAAGTTAAATAAGGATGCTCCCAATCACCCCAAACACCGAGGCGCTTAAATTCAGACTCTTGCCCTCTAAGACTTTCATTTGCATACTCTCTGCATTTTTCTCTCAATTCAGCGGGCGTAAGTGCTTCTCTTCCGCCTTTAATATTTTTAACGACAGCGTTTTCAATCGGAAGCCCGTGCCCGTCATAACCTGGAACATAAGGTGCATAATAGCCTTTCATTGATTTATATTTAATCAAAATATCTTTAAGAATCTTATTTAACGCTGTGCCTACATGAATTTTGCCGGAGCTCAAATATGGAGGTCCATCGTGAAGAATAAACTTATTAGCTTTATCTCTTTGAGCCAGATTTTTCTCATAAACATTTATCTCTTCCCAGAATTTTTGAGTTTCCGGTTCCTTTTTGGTAGCATTTGCTCTCATCTCAAGAGTCGTTTGCGGTAAGTTCAGCGTTTCTTTATATTCCATTTTATACCTCATTATTCTTTAATCATTTTTAAAATATCATAAATAAGCCGGTTTGAAAATTTAATAATTTTCATATTATTTATCCATCTGTACCTGTCTTAGCACCAAAATCTCGTTGGAAACTAACATTTTGTCTGATTTTAGTTAAAGTATTGGTCTTAAGATTTTTCATTTTTATAAACTCTGCCATTTTATTGTAATCAAAAGCATTTTCCCATCTTGCAATAACAACTGTTGCAACACAATTTCCTATTAAGTTAACCGTAGTTCTACCCATATCAAGGATTTGGTCAATTCCTAAAAGTACTGCAACCCCAATAATAGGGATATTGAAACTTGTTAAAGTCCCTGCAAGAACAATTAATGAAGCTCTCGGTACACCTGCAACACCTTTACTTGTAAGCATTAATGCAAACATAATAACAAGCTGTTGTTCAAAAGTAAGGTGTATTCCTACAAGCTGAGTGGAAAATATAACTGCCATTGCAAGATATAGAGTAGAGCCGTCCAGATTAAACGTATAGCCGGTCGGCATTACAAAGCCCACAATTGATTTCGGAACACCAAATTTTTCCATTATAGCCATTGCTTTTGGAAGAGCAGCTTCTGAACTGGCAGTTGTAAAAGTTAGAAGAGCAGGTTCTTGTATGGCTTTTATCAGTGCTTTTACAGAAATTTTTACTATTCTGCATACTATAATAAGAACAAGAAGTACAAAAACAGCCAGCGCCGCATACAAAGATAATATAATTTTGCCGTAATTAAATAAGATTTCAATACCGTTTGAGCCGACTGTATATGCGATTGCACCAAATATACCGACAGGTGCAAAAAACATAACATATTCAGTAAACTTAAACATTACGGAAGCAACCGAATTTAATATATCAATAACCGGCTGTGCTTTCTTACCGACAGCACAGATTGCAAGCGAGAAAAATAAGCAAAATACAACAATTTGCAGCAAATTTCCTTCTGCCATCGATTGAAAAATACTTGTCGGACAAAGGCTTAATAATAGTTCTCCGAAAGAATTGTGATGTGTCGTAGACGCCATTTGCACGATTCTTGTCAAACCTGTATTATCAGAAGCAATATTAGCAATCCCGATACCTGGTTTAAAAAGATTTGCAAACCCGAGACCTATAAACAACGCCAGTGTTGTTACAACTTCAAAATAAGCAATTGTTTTTATACCGAGCCTTCCCAGACTTTTGACATCACCGTGCCCAGCAATTCCGACAACCAGTGTAGCAAATAAAAGAGGTGCTATTATCATTTTGACCATTCTCAAGAAAATTTCAGCAAGAACATGAAGCCTAACTGCAAAATGCGGGAATGCCCAGCCTACTATAACGCCCAGAAATAGTGCTATAAAAATCGCTATTGTTAATCGTGATTGTTTCAATCTCTTTTCCTTTTTTATTTCGGTAAAATCTATATGTCCCTTTAATTGTAAATTATACAATAAAAAAGAAAAAGAACATATGTTGGATTACAATTTATATTTTAACTAATATTTTTTTAAATTTCTCTGATATACTCCAGATAATTCTTACAGGCAGCTTCTTTTGTATAATTTATTATCGTATTATAACTGTTTTCAAGAATTTTATTCTGGTTATCAGATGTTAATATTTTTTCTATAATATCATCTTTCCAGAAATAACCGTTTATCCCGTCTTTTATAATACCTGCAATCCCGTCATTTTCACTGCATACAGTTATACATCCGGATGCCATAGCCTCAAGATACACCATTCCGAATGTTTCATTTTGACTGGGAAGGACAAATATGTCAGAATTTCTCATTTCTTCTAAAACACGGTTGTGCTCTAAGTGCCCTAAAAAAACAGGTTTAGAAGAAAGTTTTTTCAGTCTGTTAAGCTCTTTGCCTTCGCCTATTATTTTCAATTCTACATTAAGATTTTCACAGGCAAGTATAACTTTATCGATATTTTTTCGTTTGATTAGGTTAGCACAGGTTAAAACTTTTTTTCTATTTTGCCATTTTCTTTTTATAATAATATTTTTATCAATTCCGGAATAACAAACAAAAGTTTTATCTTTATATTGAGGATATAGTTTGAGAAATTTGTTTTTTATAACTTCTGACCTGCAGGCAATCTTTATTGCATTTTCATATCCCTTTTCCAACGCCTTTTTAAAATAAAAAGAATAGAGTGGCTTAGTCAGAACTTCTAAATCAGAGACATGGACTCCTGCAACAAACGGATAGTTAAGTTTATTTGCAAAAATGATTCCACTGGGCATATGAGCAATTACAATATCCGGCTGAAACCGTGTTTTAATCTTATTTTGAACTCTACCTATGAACGGCATAATATAATTAATATTTTCCACATCATTATATATCTGGCTTTTATAAAACGGTTTGGCTCTTAGAAAAGAATTCAGCATAAAGTTTGGTCTTATAACTTTAACCTCATGCCCGCACTCTTTCCAGCCGTCAACAAATAATTTAATTGTTTTCGGTGTATTCTTCTCATCTTCTTTCACAGGATATAAATCTGTCGCCACAAGAATTTTCATTAAATATCACCATATTTATTTTTTTCAAAACACAAAATATTTATCAACGAAAATACCATGACAACAACCAGCAATACAACAGCAAGAGCAGAAGCATATCCTAAATCAAGATTTTCAAAAGCCCTTTCATATATATAATAGACAATGGTTTTGGTAGAATTTAAAGGTCCCCCTTTTGTCATAACATAAATTTCCGCAAAAACTTTCATCGCCGAAATTGTGCTTATTGTTGAAACAAGCGCAATAGAAGGCATTATATGCGGAATTGTCACCGTAAGATGTTTTGTAATAAAATTAGCTCCATCTATATCACACGCTTCGTACAACTCCTGCGGAACTCCCATTAAAGCAGCAAGATAAATCATCATATAATACCCGATGCCTTTCCATATTGTAACTACAGCTACAGAAAACAATGCCCATCTGGTGTCCACAAGCCAGCCCGCAGGTTCTATATTAAAGAGTGATAATAGATAGTTTAAAACTCCCTGACTTGCATAAAGCCACTTAAATGCAATTGCAGCAACTACAATAGATACAATTACCGGAAGATAAAGCAGGATTTTATACAAAGTTATCCCTCTAATTTTTTGACAGATTAAGACTGCAAGAAAAAGGGGAAAAATAACAAGAAACGGAACTGCTATAATTAAATACATAAAAGTATTAAACATAACCTTGTAAAATACCGGCTCTTTCAAAAGTTTTATATAGTTATCAGCACCGCAAAAATTCGGATTATAAAGACTTGAAGAATAATCAAAAAAACTAAGCCCGAATGTCTGAAAAAACGGGATAAAAAAGAATACAATCAAAACCGCTGCTGCCGGAAACAGAAATAAATATGGTGTATATTTTTTATAATAATTCATACTTTGATTATCTCATTCTGCCCACATGGGGTCAATACAAAAACATTAAGTTTTGTAAAATTTTAATAAAAATAGACTTTTGAGAGGATGAAAAATATTATATAATGAGTGTATATAAGTATATTATCTAAATATATTCGAGATTGCTTATGAGTACAGAACCAATCGGACCGTATTCCCCGACGACAATTTACGGACAGTTGACGTCGCCGTTTACGCCAAAACAAGTTACTATAAATGCTCATACTCCTTTTGATAAGGTTGATGAAGACAGCCAGCGAGGAGTATATTCCCGTGACTATTTTCAACCGAGAGAACAAGCTCGTATTATATATGAAATGCCGGAAACAACTCCGGCTCACGACAGCAGGCTAAATGTCAAAACTGATAAAGAACATGCGGAAAATACTTCAACGCAAAAGCCGCAGACTGTCTCCTCTTTTTCAGCATCATCTATCGGGTCTGATGATATTGTACACAATTCATTAAAACACGGATATACAACTGAGCAGGCGATAATTATTAAAAACGCACAAGACGCATACAAAAGAAGCGCCATAATTACAGATAATCCTATAGAAAGTCTAACAACCTGTTCTTACAGAGTTTTCTGATTTTTAAAGCATTTTTCATATATTCCTCTTTTCTTAACTGCTAAATTGTAGTAAAATATAGGTGTGGATTTTTAAGAGGGAAGGTTATTAATATGGTCAACAAACTTATTAAAGAAGACACTAAAATGTTCCTTACCGGCAATGAAGTGCTTGCTTATGCTGCAAACTCGGCAGAAGCTGAGTTTATGTACGGTTATCCGATTACACCTCAAAATGAAATTATGCATACGTGGTGTAAATTGCTTCCTAAGACCGGTGCAGGATTTTTGCAGACTGAAGATGAAATTTCTGCAGGTTTTTCTACAATTGGCGGAATCTTAGCCGGAAAAAGAGCTTTCACTGCAACAGCAGGTCCGGGAAATGTAATAATGCAGGATGCACAATCAATGGCAGAAATGATGAGAATACCTTTTGTTTGTGCAGTTATGCAAAGAGGCGGACCATCTACAGCGACTGTTATATATGCTCAGCAGGAAACAAGATTAACATGCTTTGGCGGAAACGGTGAAGGATTTAGAATTGTATATTCAACAGCCGGACATCAAGATTTATATGATTATATGATTAAAGCATTCAATACAGCCTGGAAATACAGATTCCCGACTTATGTTTTAGCTGACGGTTATCAAGGTAAAATGAGAGAGCCTGTTACCCTTTATGACCCTGCAACACGCGGAATTACAATGGTTCCAACAGAAAAATATCTTCTTGCGGATGGAGAAATCGGAGTTGACAGAAAATCTGTCCATCTCAGAAACACTTATAATATGGAAGATGAACTTATGGATGTTCTTGAAGGTTATAAGGCGGATTATGAAAAAATGTCCGAAGAGGTTCAAGAATGGGAAGAATATAAAGCTGAAGATGCTGAAATCCTTGTTATAGCTCACGGTATTGTTGCACGTTCTGCAAGAACCGCGATTGATGAACTGAGAGAAAAAGGCATCAAAGCAGGCTTGTTCAGACCGATTACAATCAGACCTCTTGCGGTTAAGCCTTTAAGAGAAGCTGTTCAAAGAGCTAAGAGAATTCTGTTTACGGAGTCTGCAAACGGACAATTAGCGCAGATGGTGCTTGAAAAGCTCTACGGACTTACAACTCCATACGATACTTTATTCAAAATGGGCGTCGGAGTTACCGGCGATGATATTGTGAATAAAGTAGAAGAAATGACAAAATGCAGTTTAGAGGTTTAGAAGTTGAGTAGTTTAGGAGAAGTTAAAAATCATGTATATAGTTTTGAGAAGTTAGATGTATGGAAATATGCAATAGAGTTGGCAAAACAGGTTTATAAAACAACTTTAGCTTTTCCAAAGGAAGAATTATATGGTTTATCTTCTCAGATCAGAAGAGCAGTTATTTCTATATCTTCTAATATTGCAGAGGGTTACGTTTATTATTGCTTATGAAATAGGTTATATAACTGATGAAGATTATATGTCATTGCGATTGAGAGTTGAAGAAATTTCAAGGATGTTGAATGCATTAAGGAATTCCCAATTAAAACGAATTGAATAAATTTAAAAACTTAAAATTTCTTCTCAACTGCTAAACTACTAAACTTATAAACTTAAAAACAACTTTTAAAACAGAAAGGATGGATACCACAATATGTCAGAAATATTAACTTTACCGCCTAATTTACCGAAAGCACAGAATGCGGAAGTCGGAGCAAGCAAGTTCTGTCCAGGATGCGGTCATGGTATTACGTTGAAGGCTTTAGCGCAGGCGGTTGATGAATTAGGTATAAAACAAAAAACTGTTTTCGGATGTGATATAGGATGTTCGCTTCTTGCGTGGAATTATATGGATTTAGATACTGTCCAGACTCACCACGGGAGAACAACTCCGGTTATTTACGGATTTACAAGAGCTAATCCGGAAGCTATCGGTATTGCATATATGGGTGACGGCGGCGGTCTTGCAATAGGCGCGCAGCACCTTGTTAATGCGACAGTCCGCGGTGAAAGATTAATGATAGTAGTTGTTAATAACACTAACTACGGTATGACCGGCGGTCAGATGTCACCAACTACAATGCCGGGGCAGAAAACCGAAACAACGCCGTACGGCAGAGACTGCTCGGTTACGGGTAAGCCTGCAAAAGCAGCGGAGATGGTAGCTTCTATTGCTGACAAAGAAAAATCATACGTTGCACGTTCTTCTGTTTCTAATGTAATGAAACTTAAATCAACATTCGTTAAGGGCTTAAAGAACGTACAAAACGGCGGGTTCTCTTTTGTAGAAGTACTTTCAATTTGTCCTTTGAACTGGAGGACAAATAATTACGATACATTTGCAAGACTTCAGCAAATGGAAGAATTCTTTGAGGTTAAAGAATTTTTGACCCCAGAGAGAGGGGAAAAAGGTTGAGTAGTTGAGTAGTTGAGAAGTTTAGGAGTTTAGTAGAAGTTAAAGGATAAATAAAAGATTTTGAGTGTAAGCAAAAATTAAATTCTTCTAAACTTATAAACCACTAAACTTCTAAACCAATTTTATGAGCGAAAGCGAATTTAAATTCTCCTAAACTTATAAACTACTAAACTTCTAAACCAATTTTATGAGCGAAAGCGAATTTAAATTCTCCTAAACTTATAAACTACTAAACTTCTAAA